>NZ_DASTMA010000019.1:0-188826 GCF_035714405.1 Sphingomonas sp.
AAAAGGACGGGCGCTCTAGTGCGGCCGCCGATCCAGGGCAAGCGCGGGGCCGGTAAGCCGGTCCACCGTCGCGCCGAAGATCGCAATTTCCCTCAGGGCCGCTCCTACCCCACATGGGTACGAATCTCAAATTTTCAACCCGGGCGAGGGTCAACGGGCTCCGTATTGGGCCCGGAAACCAGCCGCGAAGGCGGCCAGGCGGCGTTCCGAAATGGCGGCCCTGAGATCGTTCATCAGACCTTGATAAAACCAGATATTGTGTTCCGTCATCAGCATCGCCCCCAATATTTCGCCGGACCTGACGAGGTGATGGAGATAGGCCCGGGACCATGAGGCGCAGACCGGACAGGGGCAGGAAGGATCGAGGGGCGCGGAATCCTCGCCGAATCGGGCATTTCGGATGTTGATCGGCCCTGCGCGGGTGAAGGCCTGGCCGGTGCGGCCGGAGCGAGTCGGGAGGACGCAGTCGAACATGTCGATCCCGCGCTCGACCGCGCCGACGATGTCGTCCGGCTTGCCTACCCCCATCAGGTAGCGCGGCCGGTCAGCGGCAAGCTGCCCCGGAGCGAAATCCAGGCAGGCGAACATCGCCTCCTGCCCCTCCCCGACGGCAAGGCCGCCCACTGCATAGCCGTCGAAGCCGATGCCGGTCAGCGCCTCCGCCGAGGCCCGGCGAAGCCCCTCGTCGAGCGCGCCCTGCTGGATGCCGAACAAGGCCGCTCCCGAAGCGTGATCGCCGCCCTTGTCGAACGCCTCCCGCGACCGCCCGGCCCAGCGCATCGAACGCTCCATCGCCGCCACCTGCTCCTCGCGGGTGGAGGTCGTCGGCACCAGCTGGTCGAAGGCCATGACGATGTCGGAGCCGAGCAGGCGCTGGATCTCCATCGACCGCTCCGGGCTGATCATGTGCTTCGAGCCGTCGAGATGGCTCCTGAACGCCACCCCTTCCTCGCTGACCTTGGCGAGCTCCGACAGGCTCATCACCTGATAGCCGCCGCTGTCGGTCAGGATCGGCCGGTCCCAGCCCATGAAGGCGTGCAGCCCGCCCAGCCGGGCCACCCGCTCCGCTCCGGGCCGGAGCATCAGGTGGTAGGTGTTGCCGAGGATGATGTCCGCCCCGGCCGAGCGGACGTCCTCGGGCTTCATCGCCTTGACCGTGGCGGCGGTGCCCACCGGCATGAAGGCCGGCGTGCGGATATCGCCGCGGCGCATCGATATCGTCCCGGCGCGTGCGGCGCCGTCCGTCGCGGAGATCGAGAAGGCGAAGCGGGGGCGTCCGGACATCGCCGGGGCTCCTACACCATCGCCCTCCCGGAAGAACCCCTCTCCCTGAAGGGGAGGGGGACAGGCGCGAAGCGCCAGGGTGAGGGCCTGCTAAGGTCAGGTCTTTCCCCCACCCTCCCACCCGCACCGCGGGCGGGCCCCTCCCTCTCCCCTGCAGAGAGAGGTGCTTCGGAAGCTCAGCGCATCTTGGTGCAGGAAAGCGGGTAGGCGCGGCCGTTCCAGGTCGAATTGCCCCGGGCCTGGGTCGCGGAAATGCGCCTCAGGAACCAGTTGTTGCCGTCGGCATGCTTGAAATGGACCGTAGTCGAGGTCGCCCTGTCGAGGCTGAGGCCGGCCCAAGAGCCCCGGTCCCAGAACCGTCCGCGCCGTTCAGCACCGGCGACGCTGGTGCCGGTGTCGCCGTGGCTGCTGCCATGATCGACGCTCACCACGTCCCAGACCATTCGGGTCGCCCTGCCGTCGAGCGTGCACCGCCAGTCGCCCATGTACCAGCCCCCCGCCACCTGGCCTGCAGTTGAGGGGAATGCGGGTGCTGCCGCAAGCAGAGCCGCCACCAACAGCCAACGCGCCCTCATCGCTTCCTCCCTTGGAAGAATTGGAGCGCGATGATAGGCATTGGGAAGGCCGGCAGCAAGCGAACCGGCGGGTGCCGGTACGCTCGGCTATTCCGGCGGGGAATCTTGCCGGCCACCGCCTTCGGCGGGGCGGCTTGCGGCAATCTCCGCGCTCTCCTTCTTGAGCGGACCGGATACCGGGCAGACCTGCTGAAGGTAGGTGTTCAGAGTGTTTGCAAGGCTGTCCGGCACCAGCCGGTAGTGGACGAACTGCCCCTTCTTCTCGCTCGTCACCAATCCGGCATTCTCGAGAATTCCCAAGTGCTGCGACACCGCGGACTTCGAGATCTCGAAACGCGCGGCGATCTCCCCGGCGGTGAGGTCGGCGTGGGTCAGATAGGCGAGGATCTTGCGCCGGACGGTGGAGGACAAGGCTTCGAAGACGCGCTGCATTCCACTCATTTAAGGAGTCGCTTAAAGGCTTGCAAGGGCAGTGCTTCAGTGATTAAGTGATGACTTAATTGCTTGGAGCTTGTCATGGCCGAGTCGCATGATCCGCACGCCGTCAATTCGCTGATCGAGGAAGGCGCCGACCCGTCGGCCGGCACGGTGCGATGGGATCCCGTCCATTCGATCTGGAACGGTTCGATGCTGGCGGGAGCGCTGGTCCTGGGTCCGCTCACCTTTTCGGCGAGCGCCTTCGCTATATTCCTTCTCACCACCGGCGCCGGCCTGCTCCTCGGACACTCGGTCGGCTTCCACCGGCGAATGATCCACGGCAGCTTCGAATGCCCGCTCTGGCTTGAGCGGAGCCTCGCCTGGTTCGGGACGAGCGTGGGGATGAGCGGTCCCTTCTGGATGATCCGCACCCACGATCTTAGGGACTGGGCGCAGCGCCAGCCCCGCTGCCACGATTATCTCGCTCATCGCCGGCCGATGCTCATCGATGCCTGGTGGCAGATGCATTGCCGGCTCGATCTGGAAAGGGCGCCCCGATTCGACCTCGGCCGCATCGGCCGCGATCCCTTCCACCGCTTCCTGGAGGCGACCTGGATGCTTCAACAGGCCCCGATCGCCCTCGCCTTGTTCCTGATCGGCGGCTGGAGCTTCGTCGTCTGGGGCGTCTTCGCCCGGGTCTCCGCCTCCGTCACCGGCCACTGGTTCATCGGCCACCTCGCCCATCGCCGCGGCCCGCAGACCTGGCTCGTCGACGGCGCCGGAGTTCAGGCGCACGACGTCCCCTGGGCCGCGATCCCGACCATGGGGGAGGCCTGGCACAACAATCACCACGCCTTTCCCGGCTCGGCCCGGATCGGCCTCTATCGCGGCCAGTCCGACTGGGGCTTCGTCCTCATTCGAACGTTGGAACGGATCGGGCTCGCCTGGAACATCCAGACCCCAGACACCCTCCGCGCGCGCAAGCGGCTGTCGCCCGTCCCGACGTTCAGTTCCGCGCTTCCGGAAGCAGCAGGCTTCCGTCGCCATAGCTGTAGAAGCGGTAGCCCTCCTCGATCGCGTGGGCATAGGCCGCGCGCATCGTCTCCAGCCCCATCAGCGCCGAGACGAGCATGAACAGGGTCGAGCGGGGCAAGTGGAAGTTGGTGATGAGGCCGTCGGTGGCGCGGAAGCGGTAGCCGGGGGTGATGAAGATGGCGGTGTCGCCTTCGAAGGGGCGGATGAGGCGGTCCTCGCCAGCGGCGCTTTCGAGGAGGCGCAGGGAAGTGGTGCCGACCGGGATGATGCGCCCGCCCGCGGCCCGCGCCGAGTTGAGCCGGTCCGCGACGGCGGCGTCGACCCGCCCCCATTCGCTGTGCATCTTGTGGTCCGCCGTGTCATCGGCCTTGACCGGAAGGAAGGTCCCCGCGCCGACATGGAGGGTCAGAGTCTCGTGGACTATGCCGGCCGCGGCCAGAGCCTCCATCAGGCGAGGCGTGAAATGGAGGGACGCCGTCGGCGCCGCCACCGCGCCCTCGCGCGCCGCGAACATCGTCTGGTAATCGTCGGCATCGCGGGCATCGGCCTCGCGCTTGCCCGCGATGTAGGGCGGCAGCGGCATCCGGCCCGCCCGCTCGAGCAGCCGGTCGACCGGCTCCTCGCCTTCGAAGGTCAGCAGGAGGCTTCCGTCCTCGGCCTTCCCGCCCGCGAGCGCCGCGACTCCGCCTCCGAAGTCGATCCGGTCTCCTTCCCGGACCCGCCTGGCGTTGCGGACGAAGGCGCGCCACGAGCGCGGCCCTTCGCGCTTGTGGAGCGTCGCGCCGACCCGCGCCTCGCCCCGAAGGCCTTCCAGTTGCGCCGGAATGACCTTGGTGTCGTTGAAGACCAGGACGTCGCCGGGCCGAAGCAGGCCCGGCAGATCGGCGAACAGCCGGTCCTCGGGCCGACCGCCGCCGTGCAGGACCAGCAGGCGCGCCGAGTCTCTCGGAATCGCGGGCCGGAGCGCGATCCGGTCCGCCGGGAGCGCGAAGTCGAATTCGTCGACCCGCACCCGCAGCTTACCGCGACTTCTTCGGTGGCGCCTTCGGTTTCGATTCGGGAAGCCGGATCGACGGCGGCGGGGGAACCGCAGGGCCGGCGGCGGAGGGACCGCGGGGAGCGGCGCGGAGCGCGGCCGCGGGCGAGGCGAGCACCTGCCCGGGGGCCGGCGGGGCCTTGTTGTCGGCGGCGATCGACGCCTGCAGGATCACGCTCGGGTTTTCCGGCGGCTCGCCGCGTTCGAGGGCGTCGACGAAGTTCATTCCGCTGATCACCCGGCCGAAGACGGTGTAGCGGCCGTCGAGCGAAAGCCGCGATCCGAGCATGATGTAGAACTGGCTGTTGGCGCTGTTCTCCGCCGCCGCGACCGCCGCCGCGTCGGCCCCTTGCGGAGCCCCCTGGCGCGCCGCCGCGATCGCTCCGCGGACATGGGGAAGGCCGTTGAACTCCGCCTTGAGATCGGGGAGGTCGGAGCCGCCCGTGCCGTCCCCGGCGGGATCGCCGCCCTGGGCCATGAAGCCGTCGATCACGCGGTGGAAGGTGAGCCCGTTATAGAAACCCTTGCGGGCCAGCTCCTTGATCCGGGCGACATGGTTGGGGGCGACGTCGGGGCGAAGCTGGATCGCGACCCGGCCGCCGCTCGACAGATCCAGAAGCAGCGTGTTCTCCGGCTCCGGCGCGGGCGTAGGCGGGGGGAGCGTCAGGCCCTGCGCCGTCGCCGAGCCCGCGAGAAACAGGCCCAGCAGCAGGGCAAGCAAAGTCAGGATACGCATGTTTCTGTAATTCCCCGGATAAATCCGCCCCAAGGGCGATATCGCGCGCGCGCCGCTCCGGATCAAGTCCCTTTGCGCCCGACCGACTCGACCCGCCGGGCGACCTCTGCGGCCACCGCGGACGGCACGAACTTGCTTATGTCGCCGCCGTACAGGGCGATCTCCTTGACCAGCCGGGAGGCGATCGGCTGGAGCGAAACGTCGGCCATCAGGAAGACCGTCTCGATGCGGTCGTTCAGCTGCTGGTTCATGCCCGCCATCTGATATTCGTATTCGAAATCGGCGACCGCCCTCAGGCCGCGCACGATCATCGAGGCCCCTTCCCGCTCGGCGAAGTCCATCAGCAGCGAATCGAACGAGACGACCTCGATGTCCGCGCCGAGGCCCGCCAGCTCCCGGCGCACCATCGCCATCCGTTCCTCGACCGAGAACATCGGCGACTTGGAGGGGTTGGTGGTGACTCCGAGGACCAGCCGGTCAACGAGCTTCGCGCCGCGCCGGATGATGTCCATGTGCCCGAGGGTGAGCGGATCGAACGTGCCCGGATAGACTCCTGTCCTCATCTGCTCCTCGTCACCCCGGCGAAAGCCGGGGCCTCAGTTAGGACCCGCGGGGCCTCTTCGCCACGAGCTTCCGGCTTTCGCCGGAATGACGGAAAGGGTCAATGGTCCCGCTCCACCGCGAAGCGGGCGATCGAGCGGAGCAGATCGGCTTCCGCCCCGTAGCTCTTGAGGTGATCGATCGCCTGGCCGACCAGCAGCTCGGCCTGCTGCCGCGCCCGATCCCGGCCCAGCAGGGTGACGAAGGTCGCCTTGCCCTTGTCCCGGTCCTTGCCGACCTTCTTGCCGGTCTTCACCTCCTGCCCCACCTCGTCGAGCAGGTCGTCCGCAATCTGGAACGCCAGCCCGACGTCGCGGGCATAGCCGCGAAGGCCGATCCGGCGCTCCGGCGGCGACTTTCCCATGATCGCTCCCGCCTCCAGGCAGAAGCCGATCAGGGCGCCGGTCTTGAGTTGCTGAAGGCGCGTGACCGCAGCGAGGTCCAGAGCCTGCTCGGCGGCCGCCAGGTCCATCATCTGCCCGCCCGCCATTCCGGAGGGGCCGGCGGCGCGGGCGAGCTCCCCGATCAGCTGGGCCCGGACGAAGGGGTCCTCATGAGTGGAATCGTCCGCCAGTATCTCGAAGGCGAGGGCGTGGAGCGCGTCGCCCGCGAGGATCGCCGTGGCCTCGCCATAAGCTTTGTGCAAGGTGGGCTTGCCGCGGCGCAGATCGTCGTCGTCCATTGCCGGCAGATCGTCGTGGATCAGCGAATAGACGTGGATGCATTCGACCGCCGCACCGACCCGGAGAGCGCGGTCGCGAGCGGTGTGGAAGAGAGCGGAGGAAGCGACGACGAGCAGCGGCCTGAGCCTCTTGCCGCCTCCGATGGCGGCGTAACGCATCGCCTCGTAAAGCCTGGCCCGCGGATCCGGCGGCACCGCCAGCAAGCCGCCGAGAAACGAGTCGATCTCCGAGCGGACCTCGTCGAGCGCGCGGGAGAGAGGCGACGACTCCGCCATCCGCGGCGGCTCAGGCGGCGTCGAACGGGATTGTGCCGCCCGGCTGCCCGTCGCGGCCGAGCTGGATCTTCTCGATCTTCGCCTGCGCCGCCTGCAGGCGCGCCTCGCATTGCTGACGAAGGCGGTCGCCCTCGCCGTAGAGATCGATCGACTCGTCGAGCGACGCGTCGCCGCTCTCGAGCCGGCGGACGATCTCCTCGAGCCGCTTCAGCGCGGCTTCGAAGCTGAGTTCGGAAATGGCGGGGGCCTGGTCGGACATCCACTCAGCTTTGGTCCGGCGCGGGCGGAGGGTCAAGCGGGAGCGGGCGGGCGGACGCGAGGCGCTGCGCAAGCCATCCGTGATGAAGCGCGGAGCGCCGAAGAACCTTTCAGCCTCCCGGCATGTTGTCTGGGATCTAGTGGGAAAAGGAACGTCAACATGAACGATCATCGTGACAATATCGGCCCGGACGCCGATCGCACCGAGGGCAGCGTGAAGAAAATGGGCGGCAATCTGAAGGAGGGGATCGGCGCCGTTCTCGGCGACGAGAAGATGAAGCGCGAAGGCCAGGCCGACCAGGCGGAGGGCAAGCTTCAGAACGCCTGGGGCGGAGCCAAGGACGCGGTTCGCGAAACCTTTGGCGACAAGAAGTAGGCCTCGTCCGGCAGGAGGTGCGGCGGGCTCCGTGAGAGATCCGCCGCATCCTGCTCTAGCGAGGCCCGCCTGATGCGAACCCGGCGACGCCTCGCCGCCGCCCCGTGGGCAGCCCTGATCCTGACGCTCTGCGCGGGATGCGACGGGGCCCCGCGGGGCCAAGCCGCCGCTCCGGAAACCAGCCCGGCGACTTCCGCCGCGGAGCGGAGGGAGCTTGCGTTCGACCGGCAGGCGCCGGGCAGCGCGAACCAGGTGCCGGCTCTGGAGGGAACGCCCGGGACGCTGCGCTACCGGCCCGGCTGCCTGTTCCTGGACGTGGGGGGCGGCGCTGAGATCGGTCTCGTGGTCCCAGCCGAAGTGACCTTCGACGGCAGGCGGCTGATCGGCAAGCTCCCGACGCCCGACGGGAAACCCAGGGTCCGGGAGATCGGGCAGTTCATCAGCTTCAGCGGCCCGGTAATCCGCAATCCCGGCGACGGCCGCTATTCCTGCGATACCAGGCAAATGCTGATCGCCGACTATTTCTGAGCGCGCCGGTCAGGCCGCCCGGTACCAGTGAACGCCGTCCTTCGCCTCGCGCACCGCGCGGCCCTCCACCTCGAGGCGCCTGAGGTGCGCCAGGGCCTCGCCCGTCGCCAGGCCCAGCATGCCGTCCTCGATCTGGCGGGCGAAGAGGGTGCCGAAGCAGTCGACGGCGCGCCGCGGCTCGGAGAGCTTGGCGTGGAGCGCGTCGAGCCGGTCGCGATGGCCGAAATCGAGGGCGTCGAGACGGGCGTGGAGGCCGGTGAAAGGCTCGCCGTGCGACGGCAGGACGAGCAGGCTGTCGGGCAGGCCCTTCAGCTTGTCGATCGAGGCGAGCCATTCGCCGAGCGGATCGGCCTGCGGCTCGCTCAGGGACAAGGAGACGTTGGAGGTGATCCTCGGAAGCACCTGATCGCCGGCGATCATCAGCCCCGCCGAGTCGTCGATCAGGCAGGCATGTTCCGGGCAATGGCCGCTTCCGACGAGGATTCGCCATTCGCGCTCGCCGATGCGCAGGCGGTCCCCATCCTGAATCCGGACGAAGCCGACCGGAATGGGACTGACCACCGAGGCGAAGCGGCCCCAGCCCTTGGCGGCTTCCGCCTCGATCCGGGACTCTTCCCACCCGGCGGAGCGCCAGTAGGCGATCGCCTCGGCCGGCGGCGCCTCGCGCACGTCGCTGGCGAGGAGGCGGCCGAACAGCCATTCGCCGCGCGTCATCCACAGAGGAACGGCGAAGCGACCGGTAAGCCAGCCCGCGAGGCCAATGTGGTCGGGGTGGAAATGGGTGCAGATCACCCGAGTGACCGAACGTCCGGCGAGCGGACCGTCGATCAAGGCCTCCCAGGCCGAGCGGCACGCGGGGATGTCGAGGCCGGTGTCGACGAGGGCCACCCCTTCGCCGTCCTCGAGCACCCAGATGTTGATATGCCTGAGCGAGCCGGGGATCGGCAGCCGCGCCCAGCCGACACCGTCGGCAAGCGCGATGATCTCGCCTTCGCCGGGTGCGCGGCGGCCGAGCGGGTAGGTGAGGCCCTTGTGCGTATAGGCCTGGCCGGAGGCCTCGTCCGGGTCGGTCAGTGAGACGTCGGGAGTGGCGGGATCAGCTCTTGAAGAGGTCATCGGCGGTCGGCTCGCGGGGAGCGGACACGCCCGCTTCCTCGGCGGCGTGCGCGGCCTCGGCCTCGCGGGCGGCGGTGTCACGCTCGCGCCTCAGCTCCTCGATCAGCGCCTCGCGGTCGCCGGCCAGGCGATGGTCCTGCGCCGCCGGCTCGATCCCCGCGGCCTTCGCCGCCTTGGCGACGAGCGCGTCCAGCTCGCGCTGCGAGCACAGGCCGAGGGTCACCGGATCCTTGGGCTGGATGTTGGCGATGTTCCAGTGGCTGCGGTCGCGGATCGCGGCGATGGTGGTTCGGGTGGTGCCGATCAGCTTGCCGATCTGGCCGTCGGAGATCTCCGGGTGATTGCGGATGATCCAGGCGATCCCGTCGGGCTTGTCCTGGCGCTTGGACACGGGCGTGTAGCGCGGGCCCTTGGTCCGGCGGGTCTGGTCCGGCTCCTTGAGGATGCGCAGGCGGTATTCCGAATCCGCCTGGCCGCGATCGATCTCGTCCTGGTTGAGCTCGCCCGCGCGGATCGGGTCCCGGCCGGTGAGCTTGGTCGCGGCGGTGTCGTCGGCGATCGCCTGCACCTCGAGGATGTGAAGACCGCAGAATTCGGCGATCTGCTCGAAGGTGAGCGACGTGTTGTCGACCAGCCAGGAAGCGGTCGCATGGGGCATGAGCGGCTGAGCCACGGTCGGTCTCCAGAAACAAGAAGGGCCGCCCCTTCCCGGAGCGGCCGTTACGTTGCCCAGCGATCTAGTGCAGGCGGCGGCGCAGGGCAAGGCGAATGCCGCCTTCCCGGGCAACCGTCTTTTTTGGGCGAGGCCACATCCGCCGCCGCACCTCCCGGCATCCTGTTGAGTGAAGATCGGGAGAAACCGCCGCGCCGCGGCGCGGCCCTGGTGGGGGAATATCGAATGAAAAAAATGCTTGTCGCCGGCCTGGTGGCGGCCGCTCAGGTTCTTCCGGCCTCGCATCCGGCCGCCGCCGCGGAGCTGCATGAGGACCGGGCCGCGACGCCCGCCCAGGTCTCCGCCTTTGCCGGAGCGCGGCTTCGGGTGCCGCTCGGCGGCGGGCGGGAGAAGCCGCAGGCGGGACTCGCCGTGACCTCGACGCTGAGAAGCGGAACGACCGGCGAGCTCCGTTTCGCCAGGGGCGCCGAGCTCGGCTTCAGCGGCCGCGATCCGAGGCTCGGGCTGAGCCTGGCGGGCCGTCCGCTTACGCAGCTTGCGGCCGGACGGACGGGGCCGGACGGGCGCAAGCAGGGCTTTTCGACCGCGGGCTGGATCGCGATCGGCGCCAGCGCCGTCATCATCGTCGGCGGAGTGCTGATCTTCGACTACATTGGCGACCAGAGCGAGTGAGGGTGAAATGAAGATGAGAATGACGACGATCGCGGCGCTGGCCGCCGCTCAACTCGCAGCCGCCGCCTGTCCGGCACTGGCCGCGGATCGGCCGGACGAAGCGCCGGCGGCGAAGCAGGCCCGCTTCGAGGGCGGCGCCGAGCTCCGCTTCGCCGACGCGCCGCCGGCAATGGCGGCCCGGGCCGCGGCCGCTCAGGACGAGGAGCCAAGGAAGAAGAAGCGCAAGAGCACCGGCGACAAGGTGCTGACCGGCGCCGCCGTCATCCTCGGCGTCGGCGCGCTCGCCGTCGGCGGTCTGCTGGTCGCGATCTTCGTCAACTGAGCCTGGATAAGGGGATCCCCTTCGTCATTGCGAGCGAAGCGAAGCAATCCGGATGGGCTCTGAGACCGATGGATTGCTTCGTCGCTGCGCTCCTCGCAATGACGGATCAGCTCTAGGCGCTCATTGGCAGGTAGCCTGGCTGCCCGGCCACAAGCTCCAGCCACCGGCCCACCGCTGGATAACGGGAAAGCTCGAACCCCCCCTCCTCCGCCACATGGGTGTAGGCGTAGAGGGCGACGTCGGCGAGGCTGAGCCGGTTCCCGACAAGGTGGCTGCGGCCGGCGAGATGCTCGTCCATCAGTTGAAGCGCGGCTTCGCCCGCCGCGCGCTTGGCAGGCATCAGCGCCCGCTGCATCTCGTCCAGCCGCTCCTCGCCGAGGAAGGCAAGCCAGAAGCGAAGAGTCGCGACGTTGGGCTCGTGATTATATTGCTCGAAGAACATCCAGCGAAGCATGTCGGCGCGGTCGAAGCGATCGTGGGGAACCAGGCCGGAACCGTCGGCGAGGTAGAAGCAGGCGGCGTTGCTTTCCGGGATGAAACGGTCGCCGATCTGGAGCACCGGGATGCGGCCGTTCGGATTGACGGTCGCCAGGAACTGCGGAGTCCGCGTCTCGCCCTTGGTGATGTCATATTCCCGCCGCTCCAGCGGCGCGCCGAGCAGCGCGGCGGTGAGGCGGATCTTGTAGCAATTCCCCGACTGCGAATATTCGTGGAGGATCAAATCGTCAGTCATTCACTCGGCTCCTCTCGCATTCCTCCCCCAGCTGGCCTGGGGAGGGGGACCGCGGCGCGAAGCGTCGTGGTGGAGGGGTAAAGCTGAGTCGGAATTGCCCCTCCACCGCGCTTCGCGCGGTCCCCCTCCCCGAGACAAGCTCGGGGAGGAATTCAGAACCCCAAGGTAAACCGGATCGCCGCCCCGAGATCCGCGTCCATCTCGGCCACATTGCCCGGCTGCCGCCGGGCGAAGGCGTTGGCGCTGAGATGGCCGGCGCCGGCGAGCAGGTCTAGGCCGTAGGCCGCTTCGAAGTCGATTTCCCGCCCGGTCGGGGCGAGGTTGAAGAAGCGGCTCTCATAGCCCGCGCTCAGGCTGTCGTAGCTGTAGGAAACCGGAACGCTGAGCCCCAGCCCGCCCGACCGCACCCTCAGCGGCTGCATCATCCGGAAGGCGAGCCGGTCCCCCGGCCGGAACGCGCCGCCCCGCCCGAGGTCGAGCGACCAGGCGTCGGTGGCGACCCGCCCGCCCTGCGCCAGCCCGGCGGCGGCCGGGATCGCGCTCCAGCCGCGGCGGTAGCCCGCGGAAGCGTCCCAGCCGCGGCCGAGGTCGAAGTCGGCGCCGGCATCGGCGAACCAGCTCGTCGCTCCGCCCACGCCGAGAAGGGGCGAGAAGCGGGCGCCGAGCACGGTCGAGCGCTCGTCGAGCCGGCTCGCGCCCAGGCTCAGCCGCGCGCGGCCGAGGCGCCGGTCGAAGCCGAGCGCGGCCATGTCGTAGCGGGGCTGCGCCGCGGAGCGGCCGAAGCCGGGCTGGAGCACCTCGCCGCGCTCGGCGGTCAAGGTCATCCCGATCCGGCCGAGCCGCTGGCGCACACCGAAGCTTCCCGCCGAATCGCCCTGGAAGCCGGTGCGGCTCATCGGGTCGCGGGCGACGAGGAAGGCGTCATGGTAGTGGCCGCTGAGCCGACGCTCGAGCGTCTTGCCGCTCTCGGAAAGGCCCATCGCCACCGACAGGCGCGGAGAAATCCGGCTGACGGCGATCCCGGAAAGCACCCGCGCCTTGCGGCCGTCCTCGTAGGTGAGGCCCAATTGGGCGAGGCCGACCTGCGGCTGCCCGCTCAGCTTGCGGTCGACGGTGATCGAGACGGCGACCCCGCGGGCTCCCGCGGTCGCGGTGCTGAGGCCCGGCTGAAGCGCCTGGCCGAGGGGGCGGTCCTGCTCCGCGCGCTGGAGCGCCCTGGCGAGGTTCATCGTGTAGGCCCTGGAGAAGCCGTCCAGAACCACCATCCCGGCGACGCTCACTTTGGCGTCGCCCATCGCGGTCGAGCCGCCCTGGCCGGGGCCGGCGGCGGCGCTGTCGACCGGCTGGCCGCCGGGGAGGCTGAGGGTGCCCAGGGGCTGGAAGGCGCGGTCCAGGTTCAGGATCCCGCGGCCGAAGAGAGGATCGGTGCCGGGCGCCCCCGCATCGTCGGCGCTGCTGAGCAGGATCTCCATGATCTGCTGCCCGGTCAGCGTCGGGAAGGCGCTTGCGAGCAGGGCCGCGGCGCCGCTGATCACCGGTGCGGAGAAGGAGGTGCCCGACCACAGGAAATAGTCGCCCGTATTGTCCGGCGCCCGGACCTGCACCCCAAGGGCGGTGAGATAACGGGAGGCCCCGGTGCCGGCCTTGTTCGAGGAGGCCGCCATGATCCGGTTGGAATCCATCGATCCCGCGATGATGACGTTGCCGGCCGCGGACGCGGTCAAGGCGAAGACTTCCGGATTTTCCCCGCCGGGCAGCTTCCCGGAATTGCCGGCGGACATGACGATCAGGATTCCCGCCGCGGAGGCCCGGCCGATGGCGTCGTTCACCGAGGGGCTGGGATCGGGGCCGCCCAGAGAGATGTTGATCACCTTGGCGCCGTTCAGGCGCGCGAGGTCGATGGCCTGGACGATCGACGCGTCGCTGTGCTCGCAGCCTTCGTCCGAACCGCAGCCCTTCGTGCCCTGGGTGTTGAGCGACAGGATAGTGGAATTGAAGGCGACCCCCATGATCCCGTCGCCGTCGCGGGCGGCCGCCGCCACGGCGGAGACCGCGGTCCCGTGCCCGCTCATGTCGACGATCCCTCGGCTGCCGGCGACGTCGCGGCTCGCCGGATCGATCTTGCCCGCGAATTCGGGAAGGTTCGGGTTGATGCCGCTGTCGATGATGGCGATCTTTACGCCCTGCCCGGTCCCGTCCTTGTTGTAGGCCGAGATGCTGGAGTGGCTGCTGGCGCCGTTCGACCGGGCATATTCGCTGTCGGCGTAATTCACCCCGGAGGAAGGCGGTGGCGGCGGCGGTGGCGGCGGCGGCGGAGCAGGGGGCGGCGGAGGAGCCGGGGGAGGCGCGGCAATGGGAGCCGGGCCGCCGCCGCCGCTGCCGCCGCCTCCGCCACAGCCGGAGAGGAGGAGCCCGGCCGCGCACACGGTCAAGAGCAGTGCATTACGTGTGAGCCTGGCGTTCATCACGGTCCCCTGCCTAAGTGTTTCAAAATTTTGGAGATTTCACGACCTACCCTATTCCTCCAATGCTTTCAATTTGCTGAAGGCCCGATGCGCTCTATGAGGCGCCGATGCTCCCTCCTCCGCTTGCCTCGATCGACTGCTGGATCTTCGATCTCGACAACAGCCTCTATCCCGCCTCGACCAACCTGTTCGAGCTGATCGACGTGAGAATGGGCGAATATATCTCAAAACGGCTCGGCTGCACACCGGCTCAGGCGCGGATCGTCCAGAAGGGCTTCTTCCGCGATCACGGCACGACGCTGGCCGGGCTGATGAAGGAGCATGGAGTCGAGCCGAGGGATTTTCTCGACTATGTCCACGACATCGATTTCGCCCGGCTCACCGCCGATCCCAGGGTGGTTGCGGCGCTCGACCGGTTGCCGGGCCGCAAGTTCGTCTTCACCAACGGCGATGAAACCTATGCCCGCCGGGTCCTCGACCGGCTCGGCCTCGCCAACGCCTTTGACGGGGTCCACGACATCCACGCCATGGACTATGTGCCCAAGCCGGACCCGAGGGCCTATGCGGCGATGTGCGAGCGCCACGCCATCGCGCCGGAGCGCGCGCTCTTCGCCGAGGACATGGCGAGGAACCTGGTGCCGGCCAAGCGGCTCGGAATGACCACCGTCTGGGTCGACAACGGCTCGGAGCAGGCGAGCCACGACGCCGACCCGGCCTTTATCGACTACCGCATTACCGATATCGGCGACTGGCTGGCCGAGATCACCGGAGGGCAGGGGGCATGAACGAAACGCTGAAAGCCGTCGTCGAGGAGGCCTGGGAACGGCGCGAGTCGCTCGACGCCGGCGACGCCGAGGTGAAGCAAAGCGTGGAGGCGGCGCTCTCGCTGCTCGATTCGGGCGAGGCCCGGGTCGCCGAGAAGGGGGAGGAAGGCTGGACCGTCAACCAATGGCTCAAGAAAGCCGTGCTTCTCTCCTTCCGCCTGTCCCCGATGGAGGCGATTGCCGGCGGCCCCGGCGGCGCCCACTGGTGGGACAAGGTGCCTTCGAAATTCGCCGAATGGGGCCCGCACCGCTTCGCCGGCGCCGGCTTCCGCGCCGTTCCCGGAGCGATCGTCCGCCGCGGCGCCTTCATCGGCAGGGGCGCGGTGCTGATGCCGAGCTTCGTCAATATCGGCGCCTATGTCGGCGAGGGGACGATGGTCGACACCTGGGCGACGGTGGGGAGCTGCGCGCAAATCGGTCGCAACGTCCACATCTCTGGCGGTGCCGGGATCGGCGGGGTGCTTGAGCCGCTGCAGGCCGATCCGGTCATCATCGGCGACGGCGCGTTCATCGGCGCGCGGTCGGAGGTGGCCGAGGGCGTGCGCGTCGGCGAGGGCGCGGTGCTGTCGATGGGCGTGTATCTGGGCGCGTCAACCCGCATCATCGACCGCGCCACCGGCGAGGTATTCCTCGGCGAGGTGCCGCCCTATAGCGTCGTCGTGTCGGGCACCGCGCCGTCGGCGACAAATCCGGGTGGGCCGAACCTGTATTGTGCGGTCATCGTCAAGCGCGTCGATGCGCAGACGCGGAGCAAGACCGGGATCAACGAGCTGTTGCGCGACTGAGCCGTATGCTCGCGTCTCGACACGTCGCGCTGCGCCGCTTACCGCGCCATCGAATCTAGCGAGGACGCAACATGACTGCCACCACCCAGCTGCTCGACCCCAGTTCTGCTCTGGACAGGGTGCTGGTGCTGGAGATGGTGCGCGTCACCGAGGCGGCAGCGATCGCGGCATCGACGCTGGTCGGCCATGGCGACGAGAAGGCGGCCGACGCCGCCGCCGTGGAAGCGATGCGCGAGGCACTGAACCTGTTGCCGATGGACGGCACGGTGGTGATCGGCGAGGGTGAACGCGACGAGGCGCCGATGCTGTTCATCGGCGAAAAAGTTGGGTCGGCACAGGACGGCGGACCCAAGATCGACATCGCGCTCGATCCGCTGGAGGGGACGACGATCTGCGCCAAAGCCGGGCCGAACAGCCTCGCGGTGCTGGCCATCGCGGAGGCCGGCGGACTGCTCAACGCACCCGACGTCTACATGGACAAGCTCGCGGTCGGTCCGGGGTATCCCGACGGGATCATCGATCTCGACAAGAGTCCGTCGGAGAACGTCCGCGCGGTGGCGGCGGCGAAGGGCGTACCCGCGTCGGAAATCATCGCCTGCGTGCTCGACCGGCCGCGCCACGAGGCGCTGATCGCGGAGCTGCGGCAGCTGGGCTGCGGCATCATGCTGATCCCCGACGGGGACGTGGCGGGGGTGATCGCGACCACCAACCCGGATACGACGGTCGATATCTATATCGGGTCGGGCGGCGCGCCCGAAGGGGTGCTGGCGGCGGCGGCGCTGCGCTGCGTCGGCGGGCAGTTCAAGGGGCGGCTGCTGTTCCGCAACGACGACGAACGCGGTCGCGCGGCCAAGTGGGGGGTCACCGACCTCGACCGGCAGTACGACCTGACCGACCTCGCCAAGGGCGACTGCATCTTCGCCGCGACCGGCGTCACCGACGGCTCGCTGCTGGCGGGGGTCAAGCGCAAGGCCGGCAAGATGACCACCGAGAGCGTGGTGATGCGCGCCTCGTCGGGCACGGTGCGCTGGGTGAAGGGCGAGCACCGGCTTGGCTGAACGCGTCGCCGTCGCCGCGCTGTTAACTGTGCAGCTCGCGGCGGTGTGGTGGTTCCTGAAAGGCGATCTGGCGAGCTGGCGCGTGTTTCAGGGGCTGGCTGATACCGGCTCGCGGCAAAAGCGATACTGGCGTTGGACGGTGAAGCCTTGGATCGCCTTTGCGCTGCCGTCACTGGCGGGGCTGTTGCTGCTTGGCCGCTCGGAGGCGCTGACGCGGATGCCGCCGGAGTTCGCGCGCGCCGCCGCCTGGTTGCCGCATGTCGCTGGCGAAGCATTGCGGATGATGATAGCGAGCGCCGGGCTGGGGTTGGTGCTCGGGACCGCAGCGGTGGTGGTCCTCACGCGGCTGCGACGGTCCGACCGGCCGGTGGGCACGATCGGCGACATCGGCGCGATCCTGCCGCGCAATCGGGCGGAGTTGCTCCCGGCGGCGCTGCTGTCGGTCACCGCCGGCATCACGGAGGAGGTGACCTTCCGGCTGTTCGTGCCGCTGCTGCTGACGCTGCTGACCGGCAGCGCGATGCTTGCCTTCGCCGCCACGGCGCTGCTGTTCGGTGTGCTGCACCTGTATCAGGGCTGGCCCGGGGTGGTGGCGACCACCGTGCTGGGCCTGGTGCTGAGCGCCGTCTACCTCATGGCCGGACTGTTGTGGCTGCCGGTGCTGCTGCATGTGCTGATCGACCTGAACGGGCTGTTCGTGCGGCCGCTGCTGCTGGGGGCGTGGCGGCGGAGCGGTGCCTCGCCATAGGGATCCAGATCGCGGCCTGCTGATCACCGAAGGCCACCGCCTCGCCCGCCAACGCGTCGACGCCACGCCGCAGCAGATGATCGCGTCGAGCGCGTCCTCCATCGCCTTGCCCGAACAGTTCGACCGGGACAGCAGTGCGGCCGTGCCCGCGACCCGTTCGTCCAGCACCGTGATGATGCGCCGCCAGACCTCCGCCAGTCGCAGCTTGCGCTCGTCGAGCGGCGCATCGGGCCAGTAGGTCCGTGTCTTCGCTTGCTTATAGGGTATGCGCTCGGCGGCGGCGCTCCATTCCAGGATCGCCGGGTGAGGGTAGACCTCGATCAACCCGGGCGTCGCAATCGTCGTGGTGCGTAGCGGATAGCCAAGTGCAGCGAAGTCGGCGCTCAGGCGATCGCTGATGGCGCCGGGTCGCTCGGCGCTGGGACTGTGCGTCCCCCATTTGCGTCCGCCAAAAGCTCGCGACACGGCGTCATCGGCGGTCCGCCTTTTCAGGATCGGTGTGTTCGCCAAAGGCATGTCGATCGCAATCAGCGTAGGCGGTGCGCCCGTGATGGTGGTTGCCGCCCCGATCAGGGCCGCCGCGTCCGGCAGCGAGCCGGTTGGTCGCGTCGACAGAGCGGTGCCCGATGCCAGGGCAAGGAAATGCGCGTAGGAAGGCTCTGCCGCGATCAGGTGCCAGTGATCGCCCCGCTTTTCGGCCAAGGCGACGCCGCTCGGCTGTCGCGCGGTCCGGGCAGCGTCTATGCCGAGGACGGTCGACATGGCTCAGTTCTTCAGCCGCCAACCCGTTCGGAAGATCCACCAGATCACGCCCAGGCACAGCAGCAGAAAGCCGAAAGTGACGGCCAGGCTGACGCCGATCGCGACGTCGCCCGCGCCGAAGAAGCTCCAGCGGAAGCCGCTGACGAGATAGACGACGGGGTTGAACAGGCTGACGGTGCGCCAGGGCTCCGGCAGCATGTCGATGGAATAGAAGCTGCCGCCGAGGAAGGTCAGCGGCGTGATGAGCAGCGCAGGCACGAAGTTCAGCTGCTCGAAGCCATTCGCCCAGACGCCGATGATGAAGCCGAACAGGCTGAACGCGAAGGAGGTGAGCAGCAGAAAGGCGAGCATCGCGAACGGGTGTTCGATCCGCAGCGGCACGAACAGCGCGGCGGTCGCCAGGATGATGAGGCCGAGCACCACCGATTTCGTCGCGGCCGCGCCGACATAGCCGATCACCAGCTCGAACGCCGACACCGGCGCGGACAGGATCTCGTAGATCGTGCCGGTGAACTTCGGGAAGTAAATGCCGATCGAGGCATTGCTAATGCTTTGGGTGAGGAGCGACAGCATGATGAGGCCGGGGACGATGAAGCTCCCGTACGCGACGCCGTCGACCGCCTGCATCCTGCTGCCGATCGCGCCGCCGAATACGATGAAGTAGAGGCTGGTGGTGAGGACCGGCGTGACCAGCGACTGCCACAGCGTGCGCAGCGCGCGGGCCATCTCGAACCGGTAGATCGCCCAGACGGAATGGGGGTTCATCGCCGTTCCCCCACCAAGTCGACAAAGATGTCCTCGAGGCTCGACTTGCTCGTTTCCAGATCCTTGAAGCCGATGCCCTGGTCGCGCAACGCTGTGAGGAGCGAGGGGATGCCGGTACGCTCCGCAGTCGCATCGAAACGGTAGCGCAGTGTGCGGCCCTCGTCCTCCAGCGCGAGCTCCCAGCCGGATAGGCTGTCCGGGATCGCGGCAAGCGGGTCGACCAGCGTCAGCGTCAGCTCGCGCTTGCCGAGCTTCTGCATCAGCGCCGCCTTGTCCTCGACGAGCAGCAGCCGGCCCTTGTCGATGACGCCGACGCGGTCGGCCATTTCCTCGGCCTCCTCGATATAATGGGTGGTGAGGATGATCGTGGTGCCCTTTTCGCGCAGCCTGTGGACGAGCTTCCACATGTCGCGGCGCAGCGCCACGTCGACGCCCGCTGTGGGTTCGTCCAGGAACAGGATGTCGGGTTCATGCGCCAGCGCCTTGGCGATCAGCACTCGGCGCTTCATCCCGCCCGACAGCTCCATGATCTTGGCGTCGCGCTTGTCCCACAGCGACAGATCGCGCAGCACCTCCTCGACGTGGGCGTCCTTGGCCGAGTGGCCGAACAGGCGGCGGCTGAACCTGACCGTCGCCGACACCGTCTCGAACATGTCGACCGACAGCTCCTGCGGCACCAGCCCGATCGCGCGGCGGGCGGATTTGTAGTCGCTCAACGCATCGTGACCGGCGATGGTGATCGTGCCGGCGGTGGGCGTGACGATGCCGCAGATGATCGAAATGAGGGTGGTCTTGCCCGCACCGTTCGGGCCGAGCAGCGCGAAGATTTCGCCCTTGCGGATCGTCAGGTCGGTCGGGTGGAGGGCCGTGACCCCGCTCGCATAGATCTTGGTGACGCCGACGACGGAGAGGATCGGTTCGGGCACGGGATAGGGGTAGCGGGGTGGGAAAGGGTTGTCGAACGCCGCGACGAGAGTTTCCAAGTCGCGCTCCCTTCCGGCAAAGGTTGGAAGACGGGCCTAGTTGATCCGCGCCGCGCGCACCGCCTCCTCGAGCGCCTCCAGGGGCTGCGCGCCTTGGAGGACGCGGTCGCCGATTACCCAGCTCGGTGTACCGCTGAGGTTGAGCTTGCTCGCGACCTCCAGATTGCGACCGATCTCCGCCTCGGCGTCGGCGGGGACGCGGGCGGGGTCGACGCCAGCGACGCGCGCGGCGGCGGCGATCGTCCCGTCGCTGACCGGACCGGCGGCGTAGAGCGCAGCGTGGAAGCGGCGATATCGCTCGGGCCCGGCGAACGCGGCGGCGAGGCCGGCGCGCGCGGCGGCACGACTGCTGTCCGACAGGATCGGCAGCTCGCGATAGACGATGCGGACCTGCGGATCGCGCGCGATCAGCTGCTGAACGAGCGGAGCGCTCGACCGGCAATAGCCGCAATTATAGTCGAAATACTCGACCACGGTGACGTCGCCCCGCGGGTTGCCGGCCCAGGCGCCCCGATAGGGCCGGACCACCGCTTCGCGGTTCTGCGCCACCAGCCGGCCGCTCTCGCGATCCTGGAGCTTGGCCATCGCCTCGGTGATGACCTCGGGATGGTCGAGGAGATAGGCGCGCACCTCCGGGCCGATGCCTCCCTCCGCCCGCGCACTCAGGGCGTAGACGCCGACGCCGCCAACCAGCGCCCCGACCAACGCGACCAGCGGCAAGGTCGCGCGCGTCACTTGCACAGACGCTTGTTCTGCTTCTTGTTGTCGTCGTCGCACAGCTCGTTCTTGGACGTCATCGCGATGTCCTGCGCGCGGATCCAGTCGGCGGTGTTGGGGGGCAGGTTCGCCAGCGCATACTGGGCACTGGCCCGCGCGGTGCGGTGATCGCCAGTGACCTGCGCGCGCTCGGCGGTGGCGAGTGCGGCGCGCGTAATGTCGCCGGTGCGCTCGTAGACGGTGCCGAGTTGCTGCCAGCCGAACGGATTGGCGTCGTCGCGCGCCACCGCGATGCGCAGCACGCGCACGGCTTCGGGATAGAAGGTCTTGTCCTCGGTCGCGATCAGCGCGTGGCCATAGGTGGTGGCGATCAGCGGGTTGTAGCGCGAACCCTCGGTCGCGGCCTTGAGCGGGGCGAGCGCGTCGCGCGGCTTGCCGGCCTCGAGCAGGATCTGGCCCTGCACCTCGAGGAAGTAGGGATCATCGGGCTTGGTGCGGACCAGCGCGGTCGCCTCCGCGTCGGCTTTGTCCGGGAAGCCGCCCTTGTGATAGGCGTAGGCGCGGGCGTAGCGGGCATAGATCGAGCTGTCCGTCTCCGGATAATCCCGCAGCGTCCGCGCCGGCGGCATCGCATAGCCCATCAGCTTCGCCTTGATGCGACGAAAGCGCTCCTCGATGTCTGGATCGGCGCGGGTACGGAAGGCAGGCGAGGCCTGGACCGCGCCGGTCAGCGTCGCCAGGCGGGCGCCCGACAGCGGGTGGGTCTGCATGAACGGGTCGATATTGCCGACGCCGACGCGATATTCCTGCTGCTGGAGCTTCTTGAAAAAGGTCAGCAGCCCGACGCCGGTGATGCCGGCGTCGTTGAGGTATTTGAGCCCGGCGGCGTCGGCGGTCGCCTCCTGGACGCGGCTGAAGGCGAGGTATTTGCCGAGCGCGGCTTGCTGACCGGCCGCGAGGATGCCCGCGCCCGCCTCGCCGCCACCCATGGCGATGGCGGCGAGCCCCAGCACCATCGACAACAGCGAGATGCCCATGGCGGGCCGCGCGCCGGCCGCGCCCAGGACGACGTGGCCGTCGGCGATATGGCCGAGCTCATGCGCGAGCACGCCCTGCACCTCGTTGGCATTGCTCGCCGCCTGGATGAGGCCGGAATGGATGTAGATGATCTGGCCGCCCGCGACGAAAGCATTGATGCTGTCGTCCTGGATCAGCACGACCTTGATGTCGCGGGCGCCCATTCCGGCGGCGGTCGCGAGGGGGGACACCATGTCGGAGAACAGCGCCTCCGTCTCGGCGTCGCGCAACACGGATTGCGCGGCGGCGGGCTGCGCCCAGAGCAGCGCCACGGTGGCGAGGGAGGCGGTCAAGCGCTTCATCGGGCGGGACATGGCATAGTTGGCGATGGGACGACAGGTGGAAGCGGCGCGGTGAACCCGGTGTGAAGGAAGTCCGCTCCGTCTGTGGGCTGGCCTAGTCGAGATGAAGCGGGACTCCCGCGGAGAGTTCCCGATGCCGGGTCCAGTCCGCAGCGGCCGACTGGACCCCGGCATCCGCCAGGGAAGGTTGATGCGACCTTAGGCCCCGAACGTGCGCTGCCACCAGCCGCGCCGTGGCGGACCGGCGGACTCGTCGGCCACATTGTCGGCAGGCAGCGTACCATCCTGGCCGGTGGCGAGCGTCACCTCGTCGGGATCGTTCGCGGCGGCGGGCGGCGCGGGGGGCGCTTCCACCGCGGGTGCGACCGGCGCTGCGGAGGGAGCTTCGGCGATCACCGGCAGCTCCGGCTCCGCCTCGACGGGCTTGCGGCGCGAGCGGCGCTTCGGCTTGTCGTCGGCGGGAGACTCGCCGTCCGCCACGGGTGTAGTGGTGGCTTCCGGATCAACCGACGCAGGAACGGAGGCTTCCGCTTCGCTCGACGCAGTATCGTCGGCGACGACGGCCTTGCGGCGCGAGCGGCGCGGCTTCGCTGGGGGCTCGCCGACGAACTCGGGCTCGGCCTGGACCGAAATCTCGGTTGACGCCTCCGCGGCCGTCGCTTCCGCGGCCGCGGCACGCGAACGTGGCCGCCGCCGGGTCTTGGGCTTGGCGTCCTCCTCGTGGGTCGGCAGGTCGAGCGGGCTGACGACGTGGCCGGCATCGGCCGCCTCGATCGTCTCCGGCTCGTCCGCGTCGGCGTCCGCATCGTCCACGGGGAACTGCGGATCGGTCGCGGTCTCCGCCTCTGGCTGAGCCTCGTCGCGACGCCCACCGCGGCGTCCGCGTCGACCACGACGGCGGCGGCCTTCGCCGCCTTCGCTCTCGCCATCGGCGCGCGGCTGCTCGCCGAACTCCGGCTCGGCGCGGTCGTCGCTGTCACCTGCCTCCGGCTCGGCACCCGCTTCGGTCTGGTCCTCGGCAAGACCCTGCGCCTCGCTGACCTCCTCTGGGCGGCCACCACGCCGGCGACCACGGCGACGGCGACGCTTGCGCCCGCCTTCGCCTTCGTCCCTGGGCGCGCGCTCCTCGCGCTGACGCGGACGGGCCTCGCCGGCCTCCTCCTCGTCATCGCCGGCATCCTCCTCGACCTCGATCTCGTCCGGGATCTCGTCGGCGAAGTCCTCTTCCTCCTCGACCACCAGCGCCTCGATGCGGGGCGCATGCGCCGGCGGCGGGCCCGAGGCCTCGACGGCCATGCGCGCGCCTTCCTCTTCGCGGTCCGGCAGGATCTCGACCTGAACGCCGTAACGGTCCTCGATCTCGGCGATATCCGCGCGCTTGCGATTGAGGACGTAGATCGCCGCTTCCTGCGACGCGCGCAGCGTCAGGAACGAGCCGCGGCCGCGTGCCGCCTCGTCCTCGATCAGGCGCAGCGCCGACAAGCCGGCGGACGCGGCGGTGCGGACCAGTCCGGTGCCCTCGCAATGAGGGCACATTCGCGTCGATGCCTCCAGCACGCCGGTGCGCAGCCGCTGACGGCTCATCTCCATGAGGCCGAAGGAGGAGATGCGGCCGACCTGGATGCGGGCGCGGTCGTCCTTCAATGCCTCCTTCATCGCCTTCTCGACCTTTCGGACGTTGGACCCGTTGTCCATGTCGATGAAGTCGATGACGACGAGCCCCGCCATGTCGCGCAGGCGCAGCTGCCGCGCGATCTCCTGCGCGGCCTCCAGGTTGGTGGCGGTCGCGGTCTGCTCGATATTATGCTCGCGCGTCGAACGGCCCGAGTTGATGTCGATCGAGACCAGCGCCTCGGTCGGGTTGATGACCAGATAGCCACCCGATTTCAGCTGCACGACCGGGTTGTACATCGCCGCCAGCTGGTCCTCGACCCCGGCGCGCTGGAACAGCGGCACCGCGTCGGCATATTGCTTCACGCGGCGGGCATGTGACGGCATCAGCAGCCGCATGAAGTCCTTTGCCTGGCGATAGCCCTCCTCGCCCTCCACGATCACCTCTTCGACGCCGGCATTGTAGATGTCGCGGATCGCGCGCTTGATGAGGTCGCTGTCGCCATAGACGACCGCGGGTGCCGCCGACTTGAGCGTCTCTTCGCGAATGCCGTCCCACAGCCTTGCCAGATAGTCGAAGTCGCGCTTGATCTCGACCTTGGTGCGCTGCAGCCCGGCGGTGCGGACGATGCAGCCCATCGACGGCGGCAGCTTCAGATCCGCCATGATCGTCTTCAGGCGCTTGCGGTCGCCCGCGTTGCTGATCTTGCGGCTGATGCCGCCGCCGTGCGACGTATTGGGCATCAGCACGCAATAGCGGCCGGCGAGCGATAGATAGGTGGTGAGTGCGGCGCCCTTGTTGCCGCGCTCTTCCTTGACGACCTGGACCAGCAGCACCTGGCGGCGGCGGATCACGTCCTGGATCTTGTAGCGGCGGCGCAGATTCATGCGGCGCTGGCGCAGCGCCTCGACCTCGTCGCCTCCACGCGGCTTCTTGGAGGTGCCTTCCTCCTCGGCGTCATGCTCTTCGCTATGATCGGGCTCGTCGTCGCCGAGCGCGGTCACCTCGTCATGGTGGTCGTCGTCCTCGTCGTCGTAATCCTCGCCGTCGTCCTCGGCATCCTGGCGCGCGCGGATGTCCGCTTCCTCGGCGGCGTGCTCCGCCTCCTCGCGCAGCAGCGCCTCGCGATCCTCCTTGGGGATCTGGTAATAGTCGGGATGGATCTCGCTAAAGGCGAGGAAGCCGTGGCGGTTGCCGCCATAGTCGATGAACGCCGCCTGCAGCGACGGCTCGACGCGGGTGACCTTGGCTAGATAGATATTGCCTTTGAGCTGCTTGCGCTCGGCGGACTCGAAGTCAAATTCCTCGATCCGGTTCCCTTTGACGACCGCCACACGGGTTTCTTCCCGGTGGCGTGCGTCGATCAGCATACGCGTGGTCATGTGTGGTTCTCCACGCGCGCGCCTCGTCAGAAAGCGGGCGCGCGCGTCGGTAGGGGGCGGCGAAGCGGTCGCTCCGCGCGCGGGTTTGGTGAAGTGCGTCTGCTCGCGCTGCACGCCCGGAGACCGGGCCCACGCCCGCACACCCGCCGGCCGGAGCCGGAAGGGGTTGCGGACGGGATAAATGCATCATGCGAGCGTCAACCTGGCTGGCCGCCCTTAGCCGAGATGGTAGAGGCGGCCGAAGATGGCGCCCAAGGCGTCGGCCCGGAGGGGCCAAGGGGCGCTGCGACATCGGTAGCACCGCGATTACCGCATCGCAACCGGCTCAAGCGAGGCGATCCTCTCGCCTTGGAACAACGAATGGCGAACGCGCGCTTAACCGTTCCTGTGAAGCAGGCGGTGGCAGACGCGACGCTATTCATCCTTTCGAACGACGGCCGGGGAGGGCCGTTCGGAAAGGGTAACGCGTATGGGTTGGGGCTGGACGCAGGCGGGGTATGCGCGGCAGGGTCGTGCGATGCTCAGCCTGCTCGCATTGGCACTTGCATGGTCTCCCGGCGCGGCCTGGGCGGCGGCGGTGGAGAGCGTGCGGGTGGCCGACGGGCGGATCGTCATCCGCTTCGACGGGCCGGTGGCCAATGCGGCGAGCACGATCGCGGCGGCGTCTCGGCAGATCCTGGTAGACGTGGCGGATGCGACGCCCGGACGCGGCGGTGCCGCGTCGGGTCCGGTCGCGCGGATTACGCAGGCCAAGAGCAGGGTCGGCGCGCGCATCACCTTTGAACTCGGCCAGCCCGCCGTCATCGGCGACGCGCAGTTCGGCCGCGGCGGGCGCGAGCTGACGCTGGAGCTTCAGGCCGCCTCCGAGGCGACCTTCGCGGCCGCCAGCCAAGCGGGCTCATCCAACTATTTCCCGTTCAGCTTCGGCGACCGACGCCGGCCGAAATACAAGATCTCGGTGGCGGTGCCCCCGCCCGCCAAGCCCGCCCCGCTGCCGCAAGTCCGCGGCGGCGATCGGCGGCCACTGGTCGTGATCGACGCGGGCCATGGCGGCGTCGACCCTGGCGCGATCAGCCCGCACACCGGCCTGCGCGAAAAGGACGCGACGCTGCGCATCGCCAAGGCGATCCGCGACGAGCTGGTGGCGAGCGGCCGCGTCCGCGTCGCGCTGACCCGCGAGGACGACCGCTATCTGGTGCTGCGCGAACGCTATGGGATCGCGCGGCGGTTGAAGGCGGACCTGTTCATCTCCGTCCATTGCGACAGCGTCGGCGTGGAAAGCGCGAGCGGCGCGTCGGTCTATACCCTTTCCGAAGTTGCCTCGGACAAGGAGGCCGCCCGGCTGGCGGCGCGCGAGAACAAGGCGGACGTGATCGGCGGCGTTGATCTGGGCGGTGCTGGCGCCGATGTCCGTTCGATCCTGATCGACCTGGCGCAGCGCGAGACCATGAACCAGTCGGCCGGCTTCGCACGCCTGCTGGGCCGCGAGGCCAAGCCGCTGATCCCGGTCAAGCCGGTGTTCCACCGCATGGCCTCGCTGATGGTGCTGAAGGCGCCCGACCTACCGAGCGTGTTGTTCGAGACCGGCTATATCTCCAACCCCAACGACGCCGAGTTCCTCAACTCAAAGGAGGGCCGCGAGCGCATCGCGCAAAGCGTGACCAAGGCGGTCGAGGTGCATTTCGCCCGGCGGATGGCGGCGCGGTAGGGCGCGGCTTTGATGCAGGCGGGGGCTGTTCGACCCGCCGCCGAACCTGCTAACGCCCCGCTCTGTCATGACGTTTGCGTTCCCCCCCGCACTTTCCCCGCGCGTTCGCGCTTTCGGCCAGCGCCGTTGGGTCCGGCGGTTCGGCAAGCTCGGCGCCTGGGGGCTGCTACTGTTCGGGCTGGCGATCCTCGCCGGATGGTTCCTGTTCGCGCGGAACCTGCCGTCCGTCGACTCCCTGCGCAGCTATGAGCCGCCGCTGCCGACCAATATCCGGGGCAGCGACGGTACTCCTATTCAGTCCTATGCGCGCGAACGCCGCGTCGAGCTGAGCTTCGCCGAATATCCGCCATTGCTGGTCAAGGCGTTCTTGGCGGCGGAGGACAAGACCTTCTTCACGCATGGCGGCATCGACTATCTGGGGATCCTATCGGCGTTCTGGACCAACCTGCGCAACGATGGCCGCCCGATCGGGGCGTCCACCATCACCCAGCAGGTGGCCAAGAATCTGCTGCTGTCCAGCGAGGTCAGCTATGTCCGCAAGATGCGCGAGGCGATCCTCGCCTATCGCATCGAGGGCACGCTGACCAAGCAGCAGATCCTGGAGCTCTACCTCAACCAGATCGCGCTCGGCCGTAACGCCTTCGGGGTCGAGGCGGCGTCGCATGCCTATTTTGACAAGGAGCTGAAGCAGCTCAGCCTGCCGCAGATGGCGTACCTGGCGATCCTGCCGAAGGGACCGTCCAACTATGATCCCGTGCGTCACCCGCAGCGCGCGCTCGACCGCCGCAACTGGGTGTTGCGCGAGATGGCGGAGAACGAGTTCATCTCGCCGGCCGAAGCCGCGCAAGCTCAGGGCGAGCCGCTGGGCGCCGCGCCGCGCCAGCCGCCGCGTAACGAGCGGGCGGGCAGCTATTTCACCGAGGAGGTGCGGCGCCTGCTGATCGGTAAATATGGCGAAACCGATCGCGACGGACCGTTCAGCGTCTATGCGGGCGGGCTGTGGGTGCGGACGTCCCTTGACGGCCGGCTGCAGGATCTGGCGCAGCAGGCGTTGCGCGACGGGCTGCTGCGCTATGCCGCCGGACGCGGATGGGCCGGGCCACTGGCGCATCGTGACATCGATGATGGCAACTGGCGGCAGATGCTGCTCAACACCAATATCGGGCTGGACTATAAGGACTGGCGCGCCGCCATCGCCATCGCCCGCGAGGGCGGCGGCTGGCGGCTGGGCTTCGCCACCGGCGAGGAGGGCACGATGCCAGACAGCGCGGCGGCGATGCCGCTGGTCGGCAAGGGCGGTAACGCCTGGCGCGCGATCAAGCCCGGCGACATCCTGGCGGTGGCCCCGAACGGCGGCAGCTTCGCGCTGCGCTCGGTGCCGCGCGTGTCGGGCGGCTTCGTGGTCGAGGAGCCGGCGACGGGCCGCGTATTAGCGATGCAGGGCGGGTTCGACGCGCGGCTGCAGTCTTTCAACCGCGCCACACAGGCGTTGCGCCAGCCCGGATCGACGATCAAGCCGATCGTCTATGCCTCCGCACTGGAGCATGGGATGACGCCCGCCTCGATCATCGTCGACGGACCGTTCTGCGTTTATCAGGGCGCCAACCTCGGCAACAAATGCTTCCGTAACTTCGAAAACCAGGCGGGCGCCGGGCCGAAGACGATGCGCTGGGGGATCGAGCAGTCGCGCAACCTGATGACGGTGCGCACCGCCGCGACGACGGGGATGAACCGCGTGGTCGCGACGATCAAGCGGATGGGGATCGGCGACTACCCCCCCTATCTGTCGTTCGCACTGGGCGCGGGCGACACCACCGTGCTCAAGATGGTCAATTCCTATGCCACGCTGGCCAATCACGGCCGCGCGCACGAGCCGAGCCTGATCGACTTCGCGCAGGACCGGCACGGCAAGGTGATCTGGCCGGAGAATTGGCGCGCCTGCGACGGTTGCAACGCGCCCGACTGGAACGGCCAGCCGATGCCGCGGCCGCTGCCCCGCACGAGGCAGGTGATCGATCCGCTGACCGCGTTTCAGATGGTCCACATCACCGAGGGTGTGATCCAGCGCGGCACCGCGACCACGCTGCGCGAGCTGGGGCGGCCGATGTTCGGCAAGACCGGGACCACGACCGGTCCGACCAATGTCTGGTTCATCGGCGGCACCCCGCAGTTCATCGGCGGATTGTATATCGGCTATGACCAGCCGACCAATCTCGGCGGGGTGCAGGGCGGCACCTTCGCCGCGCCGATCTTCAAGCAGTTTGCGGCCAAGGCCTATGAAGGCATGGAACCGATGCCGTTCCGCGCGCCGCCGGGCATCCGCATGGTCCGGATCGACCGCATGAGCGGCCAGCCGGTGTTCGGCGCCTGGCCGACCAGTGACCCCAAGCCCGCCGTGATCTGGGAAGCGTTCAAGCCCGAGAGCGAGCCCCGGCGCGCCAGCCGGCGAAGCGAGGCGGCCCCCGCGGCCGCGCCCACCGCCGCGGCTCCGCGGACACGGCCTCGCGCCAGACCAAAGGAAAGTGACTTCTTGCAGAGGGAGGGGGGCATTTACTAGGTCGCTCCCCAGCCTACCATATTTGCCGTCCCCGCTGTTCGGGTGACGCTGTTATCGAAGTCAGGAACACCGATGCGCGCCGAGGCGCAGGCCCATGTCGACCAGATCAACGAGGCACTGGCGCTGTTGCGCCGCTTCCTGGACTGGGATCGCGCGCTCCGGCGCCTGGACGAGCTGAACGCGCGGGTCGAGGACCAGGCGCTGTGGAACGATCCGAAGACGGCGCAGGCGGTGATGCGCGAGCGCCGGCGGCTGGACGAGGCGATCGCCGCCACCCGCGCGATCGAGAGCGAGCTCAACGACACCGTCGAGCTGATCGAGATGGCCGATGCCGAGGGCGACGCCGAGATGGCGGAGGACGGCACACGCAGCCTGGCCGAGCTCGCCGCGCGCGCCAACCGCGACAAGGTGAAGGCGCTGCTCGCCGGCGAGGCCGACGGCAACGACACCTATATCGAGGTCAATGCCGGCGCCGGCGGTACCGAGAGTCAGGACTGGGCGGGGATGCTCAGCCGCATGTATTCGCGCTGGGGCGAGCGCCACGGCCTGAAGGTCGAGCTGATCGACCAGCATTCGGGCGAACAGGCCGGGATCAAGTCCGCGACGCTGCTGCTCAAGGGCGAGAACGCGTTCGGCTATGCCAAGACCGAGAGCGGCGTCCACCGGCTCGTCCGCATCAGCCCGTACGACAGCGCGGCGCGGCGGCACACGAGCTTTGCCAGCGTCTGGGTCTATCCGGTCGTCGACGAGAATATCGAGGTCGAATACAACGAGAGCGACCTGCGTATCGACACCTATCGCGCGTCCGGCGCGGGCGGGCAGCACATCAACACCACCGATTCGGCGGTGCGGATCACGCACGTCCCCACCGGCATCGTCGTTCAGTGTCAGAACCAGCGTTCGCAGCACAAGAACAAGGCGGAGGCGTATAACCAGCTCCGCGCGCGCCTTTACGAGCGCGAGCTGGCGATCCGCGAGACGGCCGCCAATGCCGAGAACGCCAGCAAGACCGACATCGGCTGGGGCCACCAGATTCGCTCCTATGTGCTGCAGCCGTATCAGCTGGTGAAGGATCTGCGCACCGGCGTGACCTCCACCTCGCCCAGCGACGTGCTGGACGGCGACCTCGACGACTTCATGGCGGCGGCGCTGTCGCAGCGCGTGACCGGCGAGAAGGTCGCGGTGGAAGACGTGGACTAGGTGCGCCGGGTGATCGCTCTCGCGCTGGTCTGCCTGTTCGCCGGGTGCGACGGGGCGCAGCCGATCCTGAAGCAGCAGGCGAAGCGGCCTGACCCATTCCCCGCCGCGCACCGGCCGGTCGCGACCATCGTCTCCTCGCGCTGGTCGACCGAAGAGGCGCGGGATCGGTTGAAGGAAGCGGACACCGTGATGGACCGCGCCGGCATCGCCAAGGGCATGACGGTCGCCGATATCGGTGCCGGCGAAGGCTATTACACAATCCGTCTCGCACAGCGGGTCGGACCGGAAGGACGGGTGCTGGCCGAGGACATCATCCCCGCGACCCGCGACGCGCTGGCGCAGCGGGTCGCGCGCGAGCGACTCGCGACGGTGAGCGTCAGGCTGGGCGAGCCTGCCGATCCCAAGCTACCCGACGCCAGCTTCGATCGCATCCTGATGGTGCACATGTACCACGAGATCGAGCAGCCCTATGAGTTCCTGTGGCGGATGCGGCCGAGCCTGAAGCCCGACGGCATGGTGGTGGTGGTCGACGCCGACCGCCCGACCGCGAACCACGGCACCCCGCCGGCGCTGCTCGCCTGCGAGTTCGCGGCGGTCGGCTATGAACAGGTGTCGCGACAGGACATGCCGTCAGCGGGAGGGTATCTGGCGACGTTCCGCGTGAAGGGCGCACGGCCCGCGCCGGAGGCGATAAAGGGGTGCCGGGCGGCGTAGATCCTCGCCGGTTCACGGAGAGGATTTTGTAGCGACTCAGACGCCACCGGCTTAGGCTCCTCGCATGCAGCAGTATCTCGACCTCATGGCGCGCGTGCTCAACTCCGGCGCGCGGCAGGCGGACCGGACGGGGACGGGGACGCTGTCGGTGTTCGGGGCGCAGATGCGCTTCGACCTGCAGGCCGGATTTCCGGTGCTGACGACCAAGAAGCTGCACCTTCGTTCGATCTTCGTCGAGCTGCTGTGGTTCCTGCGCGGCGACACCAACGTCCACTGGCTGCAGGAGCGCGGGGTCAGCATCTGGAATGAATGGGCGGACGCGGACGGCGAACTGGGGCCGGTCTATGGCAAGCAGTGGCGCGATTGGGTGACCGCGGACGGGCGGCACATCGACCAGATCGCCGGGCTGGTGGAGCAGATCAGGACCGAGCCACACTCGCGCCGCCAGATTGTCTCCGCCTGGAACCCCGGCGATCTGCACGCCATGGCGCTGGCGCCGTGCCATTGCCTGATCCAGACGCATGTCGCCGACGGCAAGCTGTCTTTGCAGCTTTATCAGCGCTCCGCCGATATCTTCCTGGGCGTGCCGTTCAACATCGCTAGCTATGCGTTGCTGACCCACCTGCTGGCGGACCAGTGCGGCCTCGCGGTGGGCGACTTCATCTGGACGGGTGGCGACTGCCACCTCTACCTCAACCACCTGGAGCAGGCGCGGTTGCAGCTTGGGCGCGAGCCCGGTGCGCTGCCAAGGCTGGAGATCACACGCCGCGCGCCGTCGATCGACGCGTATGAGTATGAGGACTTCGTGCTGCATGACTATGAGGCGCAGCCGCACATCAGGGCACCCGTGGCGGTCTGACGTTCAGACACAGTTCAGCGGATCGATTACATCTGTAGTTGCGAGATTGCAGAGGAGGCGAATATGGACATGGGGCGGACGTTGATCGTGGCGGCACTAGCGGTCGCGCTGATGCAGCTGGCTGAGCGGGCCAGCTACGATCCGGCGAAGGGGCTGACGATCGCGGCCACCGTCGAGGGGTCGCGGCACGGATGATCGTGCTGGTGCTCGCGCGCGCCGACAATGGCGTGATCGGGCGCGATGGCGGGCTGCCCTGGCACCTGCCGGCGGACCTCCGGCGCTTCAAGGCGCTGACGCTCGGCAAGCCTATGGTCATGGGGCGCAAGACCTTTGAGAGCTTTCCCGCACCTCTGCCGGGGCGGCGGCACATCGTGCTGACCCGCGACCGAGGCTGGACGGCGGCGGGGGCGGAGGTGGCGCATTCGGTTGAGCATGCGCTGGCCTTGGCGGGCGAAGAGATGTCGGTGATCGGGGGGGCGGAGGTGTTTGCGCTGTTCCTGGACCGGGCGGATCGGGTGGAGCTGACCGAGGTCTACGCGGCGCCGTACGGCGATACGGCGGTGCCGTCCTTCGCCGGATGGCGCGAGGTGGCGCGGGAGGATCATGCCGCGGAGGGGGAGCGGCCGGGGTACAGCTTCGTAACGCTGGAGCGGCCGCAGTTTCAGCACCGATAGGACACCCTCCCCGGCAGACGCCGGGGTCCAGTCGGCCGCGCCGCGGACTGGGCCCCGCCTTCCGTCGGGGAGGGGTAGAAGGCAGCGAGTCCGCCCCTTATAGCCTCTCCCATGCAGCGCCTCGCAGGTGACATCGCGGCCCCGGCCGAGCTTCGGGGCGGGGTGGTGGCGCTCGGCAATTTCGATGGCTTCCACCTGGGGCATCAAGCGGTGGTCGGGCGTGCGATCGAGCGCGCGCGCGCGGCGGGGCGGCCGGCGCTGGTCGCGACCTTCGATCCGCATCCGGTGCGGTTCTTCCGCCCGGACGCACCGCCGTTCCGGCTGACCACGCTCGACCAGCGCGAGCGGCTGTTCGCGGTCGCCGGCGCCGATGCCATGGTAGTGTTTCGGTTCGATGCGGCGCTGGCGGCGCTGACGGCGGAGCAGTTCGTGGCGGAGCGGCTGGTCGACGGGCTCGACGTGGGCGGTGTCGTCACCGGCGAGGACTTCACCTTCGGCTATGCCAAGCGCGGCAACACGGCGGTGATGGCCACGCTGGGCGCGCAGCACGGCTTCGCGGCGGAGACGGTGGGGCCGGTGGCGCTGGACGGGGTGCCGGTATCGTCGTCGCGCATCCGCCATGCCTTGCAGGCCGGCGACCCGGGTGCGGCGGCGCGGCTGCTGACCCGGCCGTTCGCGATCGAAGGCGTGGTGCGGCATGGCGACAAGCTGGGCCGCACGATGGGCTATCCCACCGCGAACCTCGATCTCGATCGTTACCTGCGGCCGGCCTACGGCATCTATGCGGTGCGCGGGCGGTTGCCCGACGGACGGGTGCTGGATGGCGCCGCGAACCTGGGTGTGCGGCCGACGTTCGAGCCGCCCAAGGAGCTGCTGGAGCCGTATTTCTTCGACTTCTCGGGCGATCTCTATGGGCAACGGATCGAGGTGGAGCTGGTCGAGTATCTGCGGCCGGAGGCGAAGTTCGATGGGCTGGACGCGCTGACCGCGCAGATGGAGCAGGACTGCGCGCGGGCGCGGGCGGTGCTCGCGGGGTCATCCAAGCTGTCCGTCACCCTGAACTTGTTTCAGGGTCCATGCGACGTTTAACGTCGGGCCAGTTGCCGGCGGTCGCGCATGGATGCTGAAACGAGTTCAGCATGACGGCGGGTGTGGCCGGGTGACGTAGGAAACATCCTACGCTAAGGCCCGCGCATCCATGACTGACCAGCGCGACTACAGAGACACCGTCTTCCTGCCGAAGACAGACTTCCCGATGAAGGCCGGCCTCGCCGCCAAGGAGCCGGCGATCCTGGATCGGTGGAAGACCATCGGCCTCTACGACCGGCTGCGGCGCGAGCGCGCCGGGCGGGAGCGGTTCATCCTCCATGACGGCCCGCCCTATGCCAATGGCGACATCCACATGGGCCATGCCATGAACAAGGTGCTGAAGGACATCGTCGTCCGCTCGCAGACCCTGCTCGGCAAGGACGCGCCTTATGTGCCGGGCTGGGACTGCCACGGCCTGCCGATCGAGTGGAAGGTCGAGGAGGCCTATCGCGCCAAGAAGCTCGACAAGGACCAGGTGCCGGTCGACCAGTTCCGCGCCGAGTGCCGCGCCTATGCCGAGAAGTGGGTCGCGGTGCAGCGCGCGCAGTTCGAGCGGCTGGGGGTCATGGGCGATTGGGCCGACCCGTATCTGACGATGAACCACGCGGCGGAGGCGGCCATCGTCGGCGAGCTACTCAAGTTCGCCGAGAGCGGCCAGCTGTATCGCGGCGCCAAGCCGGTGATGTGGTCGCCGGTCGAGAAGACCGCGCTGGCCGAGGCGGAGGTCGAGTATGAGGACGTCGTGTCGACGCAGATCGACGTGGCGTTCGAGATCGTCGAGGCGCCGAACGCGCCCGAGCTGGTCGGCGCGCATGCGGTGATCTGGACGACGACACCGTGGACGATCCCGGTGAACCAGGCTTTGGCGTATGGGCCGACGGTGGAATATCTGCTCGTTCGCTTCGACGACATGGCGGAGGGCCCGCACACACTGCTGGTCGCCAAGGACCTGCTCGATAGCTTCGGAACACGGATCGGGCACCCCGTCGTACTGAAAATCGGCGATAGCGTCGGCACGGTGACGCCGCTCGCCTCAATCTCGGGCGATCAGCTGGCGGGCGCGGTAGTCCGTCACCCGATGCACGAGCTCGGCGGGTTTTTCGCCCGGCCGCGGCCGATGTTGCCGGGGGACTTCGTCACCACCGATCAGGGCACTGGGCTGGTCCACATGGCGCCGGATCATGGCGAGGACGATTTCCTGCTGTGCAAGCAGCATGGCATCGACCCGGTGTTCGCGGTCGATGGCGCGGGGATGTACCGGGCGGACTGGGCGTGGCTGGGCGGCCAGGGCTCGGTCATCAACAAGAAGTTCGTCGCCGCCGACGGTCCGATCTGTTCGGACCTGCGCGCGGCCGGGGCGCTGCTCGCGGCGTCGGACGACTTCAAGCATAGCTATCCGCACTCGTGGCGGTCGAAGGCCAAGGTGATCCAGCGCGCGACGCCGCAATGGTTCATCCCGATGGACGGTGGGCGAGGTGCTTCGACTTCGCTCAGCACGAACGGAGGTGGCGAGGATGCTAGCGATGCTTCGACTTCGCTCAGCACGAACGGGGTGGGGGCGGCCTCCCAATCTTCGTTCGCCCTGAGCGAAGTCGAAGGGCATGGGTCCAACGCTCCCACGCTCCGGGAACTCGCGCTTGATGCAATCTCGCGCACCAAGTGGGTGCCCGGCCGCGCCGAGAACCGTATCCGGGCGATGGTGGAGGGGCGTCCCGACTGGGTGATCTCGCGCCAGCGGGCGTGGGGGGTGCCGATCGCGCTGTATGTCCACAGGCAGACGGGGGCGTATCTGAACGATCCCGCCGTCAACGCGCGCATCGTCGCGGCGTTCGAGCGGGCGGGCGCGGATGCGTGGTTCACCGCCGATCATCAGGCGCTGCTCGGGTCCGAGCACGATCTTGCTGATTATGAGCCGCAGCGCGACATTCTGGACGTGTGGTTCGACTCCGGCTCCAGCCACGCCTTCACGATCGAGGCGCGCTATGGCGAGGGGGTGCGCGCGAACCTGTATGTCGAGGGCTCCGACCAGCATCGCGGCTGGTTCCAGTCATCGCTGCTCGAGAGCTGCGGCACGCGGGGACGGGCACCCTATGATGAGGTGCTGACCCACGGCTTCGCGCTCGACGACAAGGGGCGCAAGATGTCCAAGTCGCTGGGCAACGTCGTCGATCCGCTGAAGGTGATCGGCGAGAGCGGCGCGGACATCCTGCGCATGTGGGTCGCGTCGACCGACTATTTCGAGGACGTGAAGATCGGCAAGGAGGTGCTGGCGACCGCGTCCGACGCCTATCGCAAGCTGCGCAATACGTTTCGCTATCTGCTCGGCGCGCTCGACGGGTTCGACGAGACGGAGCGGGTCGCGGCGGCGGAGATGCCGGAGCTGGAGCGGTATATTCTCCACCGGCTGGCGATGCTCGACGGCGAGCTGCGCGCGGCGGCGGAGGGGTATGACTTCAACCGCTACATGCGGCTGCTGACGGATTTCGCCGCCGAGGAGCTGTCGGCCTTCTTCTTCGATGTGCGCAAGGACGCGCTGTATTGCGACGCGCCGGCGGACCCGAAGCGGCGGGCGTACCGCACCGTGCTCGATACGCTGTTCCATGCGTTGGTGCGCTGGGCGGCGCCGGTGCTGTGCTTTACCGCCGAGGAGGTGTGGCAGGCGCGCTATCCGTCCGAGGACGGGTCCGTGCATCTGCTCGAATGGCCGGAGCTACCGACGGTCGAGGCCGATACGGGTCTGGCGGAGAAGTGGCACGAGGTATTGGCGCTGCGGGCGCAGGTGACCGAGGCGATCGAACCGCTGCGGCGGGAGAAGACGGTGCGGTCGAGCCTGGAGGCCGAGGTGCATGTGCCCGCGCTGCCCCTGACGGCGGAGGCGCTGGCGGAGGCGTTCATCGTCGCACGGGTCGACGTGGGTGAGCTGGCGGTGGCGCGCACTGCGTTCGATAAATGCGAGCGGTGCTGGCGGCATCTGCCCGACGTGGACGACGGGCTGTGCGCGCGATGCACGACGGTGGTCGCGTGAGCCGCTTTCCGCGCGCGGCGCTGATCGCGGCCGCGCTGGTCTTCGTGCTCGATCAGGTGACCAAATACTGGGTCACCGAGGGGCTGGACCTCGATTATCTCGGCGCCTCGCGCGAGGTGACGTCGGTGTTCCGGCTGACCTTCCTCGCCAATTGCGGCGTGTCGCTGGGGCTGCTTGGCGATCATAGCGACACGCAATGGGTGCGGGTGGCGCTGACGCTGGTGACGTCCGGGATCGCGATCGCGGTGCTGGTGTGGTTGTGGCGCGAGAAGAGCGCGGCGGACCGGCTGGCGCTGGGTTGCGTGTTCGGCGGCGCGATCGGCAATATCGCCGACCGCGTCATCCCCGAGGGCGTACTGGGCAAGATCACCGCGGGCGCGGTCCAGTATCCGGGCTGCGTGATCGACTTCGCCGATCTGCACTTCGGAGAATGGCGACCCTTTTTGGTCTTCAATGTCGCGGACGCGGCGATTACGATAGGGGTGCTCGTGCTGCTGGTGCGCGCCCTGCTTGGGCGCGACGGCCGTGCCGATGTGGAGAGTTCGAATGCGTAAGATGATGCCGCTGATCGCGGGCCTGGCCTGTGCGGCCCTCCTCTCCGGGTGCGGCGCGCGGCGGCTGGGCTCGGGCCCCGACGAGTTCGCCGTCGCACGGCAGGCGCCGCTGGTGATCCCGCCCGACTATGCGCTGGTGCCGCCGGCGCCGGGTGCTGCGCGGCCGCAGGACAACAACCCCTCGCAGCAGGCGCTCGACGCGCTGTTCGGCGGCACGGCCGCGCGCAGTGCTTCCGAGCAGAACGTGATCGGCGCGGCCGGTCGCGACGCGGCGGAGCCGGGTATCCGCTCGTCGATCGATGCCAAGACCAGCGTCGTCGACAAGGGATCGACGACGCGCGACATCGTCGCGGCGCCCGAAGGCGACGGACAGGACGCGCGGGCCACCGCGCCGAAGTAACGGCACCGACCGACGCCGCAAAGGAGAAGCTCCCGCCGAGGCGGGAGCTTCCGGTTCAGAAGGCGGCGGTGACCGAAGCGACGATGATGCCGTCGGCGATCGAGCCCGTGCCGTCCTGGCCGCGGCTGAAAGACGGCTGCAGATAGGCCGCGTCGGCGGTGCTGACGTCGGTGTCGACATAGCTGACGTTGAACGTCAGGCCCTTGAACGTCGCCTCTGCGCCGATCGAGTAATCCCAATATTTGCCGGTCGGCGCGACGGACGTCGCGTTGGGTCCGAGGCCGTTGTTGCCGTCCGAATAGCCGATGTGCGCCTTCAGCGTGAACGGCGTCGCCGGGATGCCGGCGGCGAAGTCGCCCCAGAGGTACAGATTGTCCTCCTTGTCGCCCGGATCGGTGAAGACGCCCGCCGCCGCCGCCGCGCCATTGGCGTACCAGCGCCCCAGTGCTTCCTGCTGCGGTGCATAGGCGACGCCGGCCGTGAGGCTGGCCGGTCCGATCGTGCCCGACAGCTTCACATACGGCTCCGCGAAGTCGGTCTCGTCCGCGCCGCCCGGATACATGTACCAGGTCAGGCCGACATCGAGCGTGCCGCCGTTGCCGACCGGCAGCTTGTAGCCGCCGATCAGGTCGAGCTCGACATTGGAGCCGCCGAAGGTGCCCCAGCCGGCGAGATTGGAGCCCCATGCGCCGACATAGAAGCCGCTTTCATGAGTGACGGTGATTCCGGCCTGGACCGCGAGATCCTTATCGGACTGTGAGACGCCGCGGAAACGATAGTCGGAGACGAACGTGGCGGAGCCCGATACGGTGATCGGTGCGGGCGGAGCGGTTTCGCCGGCGGTGTCAGTGGACACGCCGGGAGGGACGGCCGTGTCCTGCGCGAAGGCAGGGGCGGCGACGGCGAGCATGGCGCTGCCGCAGAGGAGGGTGGTGAAGCGCATCGAATTTCCCTTTCGTTGGAAACGATGTCCCCGCCTGCACGCGCGCGCTGCTTCTGTTCGGGTCGAGCAGCGTCGGTCGCGTTGGATGGGCGATGACAGGCGTCGGCGAATGCGGCAACAACTTCCGTGCGTGTAGAAGGCGTTTGTGGAACAGTTGTTGCTCTACTGCCGCAGTGCAGCGTGCCAGGCGTCGAAGCCGCGGGAGAGATCGCCGATCAGATCGCCCGTGTCCTCCAAGCCGATCTGCAGCCGCACCATCAGTCCGGCGCGGGGCGGCCGCGTGACGGTGCGGTGGCGATCCGGATCGACCGGAAGTGCGAGGCTCTCGAAGCCGCCCCAGCTGTAGCCGATGCCGAACAGCCGCAGCGCATCCACGAACGTGGCCCGAGCCGCATCGGTGCCGCCGGCGAAGGTGAAGGAGAACAGCCCGCTGGCACCGGCGAAGTCCCGCACGAACTCCTCATGCCCCGGAGAGGAGGGAAGGGCAGGGTGGAGCACCTCGGCGACTTCGGGCCGCGTTTGCAGCCACTGCGCGATCGCCAACGCGGCGCGGCCGTGCTGCGCGAGTCGCACGCTCATCGTCCGCAAGCCGCGGCTGCCGAGCCAGCAGTCGTCGGGGCTCGCGACCTGGCCGAGCTGGAAGCTGGTGTCGCGCAGCTTGACCCAGTGCTCCGGCGTCGCGGTGACGGCGCCGAGCATCGCGTCGGAGTGGCCGACGACATATTTGGTGCAGGCGAGGATCGACAGGTCGACGCCGTGCTTGATCGCCGGGAACAGCAGTGGCGTCGCCCAGGTGTTGTCGAGCAGCGTCACGATCCCGCGCGCGCGCGCGATGGCGGTGATGGCGGGCACGTCCTGGACCTCGAAGGTGAGGCTGCCGGGGCTTTCGAGCAGGATGGCGCGGGTGCGCTCGCCGATCAGCTCGGCGATGCCGGCGCCGATCAGCGGGTCGAAGAAGCGGGTGGTGATGCCCATGCGCTTGAGCAGCCCGTTGGCGAGGCTGCGCGTGGGATCATAGGCCGAGTCGACCAGCAGCAGCTCGTCACCGGTCGACAGCACCGACAGCAAGGCGGCGGCGATCGCCGCCACGCCCGACGGGTAGAGGAAGGTCGCCTGCGCGCCCGGCTCGAGTTCGGTCAGCGCGTCGGCGAGCGACCATTGCGTCGGCGTGCCGCGCCGGCCGTAATAGAGCCGGTGGTGCGAGTCCTTGCCCGCCGCCGCGCGGAGATGCGCGACGTCGTCGTAGAGGATGGTCGATGCGCGCCACACCGGCGGGTTGACGATCCCTTGCGTCCACTCCGCCCGCCGGCCGGCGGTGACGACGCGCGTGGCGGGGGAGAGGTCGTCATCGTCCACGGCCGCGCCCCGAAGTTGTCGAAGTTGGCGCGCTCGACGTCGATTTGCCGCTCCCCGCCCGCGCTTCGAACTTGTCGAAGTTTATGGCTCCGATGTCGGTTCCTCGCCTCACCGCGCCGCCGCGGGTGGAGTGGAAGGCGGGCTCGGACAAGGTCATGGGCGCCTCATGACCATAAGCAGGCCTGTAGGACAGCGGGAAATCAGGCCGCGCCCATCACCTTCGCCGTCGTGCGGTCGGCACCCCATTCCGACCAGCTGCCGTCGTACAGCGCGGCGTCCTTGCCCAGCAGGTGGAGGCCAAAGGCCAGCGTCGAGGCGGTGATGCCCGAGCCGCAGGTGGTGACGATCGGCCGATCGAGGTCGATGCCGGCGGACTCGAATGCTTGCCGCAGCGCGTCGCCGGTCTTGTAGGTGCCGTCGGCGTTGAAGATGCCGGTATAGGGCAGGTTCTTTGCGCCGGGCATGTGGCCGGCGTGGGTGGCGGGGCGGGGATCCGCCTCTTCGCCGGTGAACCGGGCGGCGGAGCGCGCGTCGAGCACCTGTTCCCCCTCCTCTCCTGGGCCGGACGCGAGCAGCGCCTTCATCTGCTCAAGCGTGCGGACGCCCTTGTCGTCGGCCCAGACGGTGAAGTGGCGGTGGCGGAGCTGTTCCTTGCCCGACGCAATGTCGCGGCCCTCTGCCTTCCACTTGGCCAGCCCGCCGTCGAGGATCGCGACGTCGTGCGCGCCGAAGGTGTGGAGCATCCACCAGGCGCGCGCGGAAGTCTTCCAAGGCGAGTCGTCGTAGAGGACGATGCGGCTGCCGTCGCCCAGGCCCAACGATTGCATCCGGCTGGCGAACTTCTCCGGGCGCGGCAGCATCATCGGCAGGTCGGTGTCGGTGTCGCGCAGCTCGCCCAGGTTCATGAACACCGCGCCGGGAATGTGCGCCTTTTCATATTCGGCCGCTGCATCGCGCCCCGATGCGGCGTCGACATAGGTCGCGTCGACGACGCGCAGATCGCTCGCGCCGAGCTCGTTAGCCAGCCAATCCGTCGTTACCAGCGCGTCCATGCATGTTCTCCTGTTTGCCGGTCAGTAGCCGCCGGGGCCGCGTGCGTCGAGATTGTCGAGGAACGCCGCCGCCTGTGCACGGGTTGCCTGCCGTGCCGCGGGCGAGAAGCGATCCCAGGTCCGGTACGGCATCCGCAGCCGCGGGTTCGGACGCAGCTTGTCCTCATGCCGGGCGAGGAAATCCCAGTAAAGCGCGTTGAACGGGCAGGCATCCTCGCCGACACGCTTGGTCACGTCGTACCGGCATTTGCCGCAGTAATCGGACATGCGGGTGATGTAGGCGCCCGACGAGATGTACGGCTTGGTCCCGAGCAGGCCGCCGTCGCCATATTGGCTCATGCCCAGCGTGTTGGGGAGCTCCACCCACTCGTATGCGTCGATGTACACTTCCAGGTACCATTGGTGCACCTGCGCCGGGTCCGCGCCGATCAGCAACGCGAAATTGCCGGTGACCATCAGCCGTTGAATATGATGCGCGTGGGCGGTGGCGAGCGTCTGGCCGATCGCTTCCTTCAGGCAATGCGCGTCGGTGTCGCCGGTCCAGTACCAGCTCGGCAGGTTGCGCGTGTGTTCGAGATAGTTGCGGCGGACATAGTCGGGGCCGGTCCACCAGTAGATGCCGCGCATGTATTCGCGCCAGCCGATGATCTGGCGAATATAGCCCTCGACCGAGTTCAACGGCGCACGGCCGGCGCGATACTCGGCCTCGGCGCGGCGGCACAGGTCGAGAGGGTCGAGCAGCCCGGCGTTGATATAGGGCGAAAGGATCGAGTGCCACAAATGGCGCTCGCCGGTCAGCATCGCGTCCTCGAAGTCGCCGAACAGCGGCAGGGCCTGGGCGAAGAAGACGTCCGCCTGCCGTTCGGCGTCGGCGGCGGTGACGGCCCAGTCGAAGCCGTCGAGGCTGCCCGGATGGTCGGGAAAGCGGCGCGCGACGAGATCGAGCACCTCGGCGGTGATCGCGTCGGGTGCGAAGGCGAGGGGCTGCGGCATGAACAGGTCGCCCTTCGCCGGCTTGCGGTTCTCCTTGTCGAAGTTCCACCTGCCGCCGGCGGGCTTGCCGTTGTCCAGCAGCAGGCCGGTCTTCTCGCGCATCCGGCGGTAGAAGCCCTCCATCACCAGGCGGCCCTTCTGGCGGTCTGCCCAATCCGCGAACTCGGCATGACCGGCGAGGAAGCGGGTGTCGGGGCGGACCTTGACGGGGATACCGAACAGCGTCTGCCACTGGTCGAGCATCGCGGCGACGCGCCACTCGCCCGCTTCGGTGACACAGATGCGGTCGGGGGCGTGGCGGGTGATCGCGCGGGCGACCTCGCCGGTGAAGCTGCCGCTGTTGTCGGGGTCGTCCAGCGCGACATAGTCGAGCCGCCAGCCCGCCTCGCGCAGGGCCGCCGCATGGTGACGCATCGCGGACAGGATGAAGGCGAGCTTCTGCTTGTGGTGGCGGACGTAGGTGGTCTCGTCGGCGACCTCGACCATCAGCACTACCGTGGTCGCTGGGTCGGCGCCATGGAGGGCGCTGATGTCGGGGGAGAGCTGGTCGCCGAGGATGGGGACGAGGACAGGCACGGGCGTTCGCAATTCCTTGCTGCACCCGCTAAATGGGAAGGCGATGATGGACTCCAACCAGCCCCTACACCTCGGCCAGCCGAGCCGATTACCTGCATCACCTGCCGAGGCGGTGCTCGATTATGTGCCCAACCCGCGGCCGGGAACGACATACCTCGTCCGCTTCGCCGTCCCTGAGTTCACCAGCCTGTGCCCGGTGACGGGACAGCCCGACTTCGCGCACCTCGTCATCGATTATGTGCCGGGCGAGACGATCGTCGAGTCGAAGTCGCTGAAGCTGTTTCTCGGGGCTTTCCGGAATCATGCGGCGTTTCACGAGGACTGCACGGTGGGCATCGGCGAGCGGCTGTTCGCGGAGATGGGCCCATCCTGGCTGCGGATCGGCGGCTATTGGTATCCGCGCGGCGGCATCCCGATCGACGTGTTCTGGCAGTCGGGCGCGCCACCTGCTGATCTGTGGCTACCAGACCAGGGGGTGCCTTCATACCGCGGTCGCGGCTGAGCCGAAGTGGCGCGGGCGCGCGACCGAGCGCGTGTTGCAATGCAGCATGAACGCAACCATATTCCGTCTTGATTGTTCATCCCGGAGCAAGGTTCGACCCAAGGCGGAGGCGTTTAGCGACAATGCATAAGGCGGACATCAGGCGGATCGCTCTGATCGGGAACTTCCTGCCGAGGCAATGCGGCATCGCGACGTTCACAACCGACGTCTTCCATGCGATGCGCGCGCGCTGCCCCGACGTGGCAGTCGACGTCTATGCGATGGACGACCGCCCCGGACGCTATGACTATCCGCCCGAAGTCACCGCCACGATCGCCGAGCAGGACCGCGCCGCTTATTCGGAAACCGCGCGGCGGATCGAGGCGACCGGGGCCGACGCGATCTGGCTGCAACACGAATACGGCATCTTCGGCGGTCCGGCCGGCGAGCATATCCTGACGCTGCTCGATCGCACCACGCTGCCGCTGGTGGTGACGCTGCACACGGTGCTGGAGCAGCCCGACGCCGATCAGCGCCGCGTCATGGAGGGACTGCTGCGACGTGCCGCGCGCGTGGTGGTGATGGCGGAGCGCGCGCGCGACCTGTTGACTCGCGTCTACGGCGCCAACCCGCGCCAGATCGTGATGATCCCGCATGGCGTTCCCGACCGCGCACTGGTCGATCCCGACACGATCAAGGACCGGTTCGGCTGGGAGGGGCGCAAGGTCGTCCTCACCTTTGGCCTGCTGTCGCCGGGCAAGGGCATCGAGACGGTGATCGAGGCGCTGCCCGCGATCGCCGACCGGCATCCCGACCTGCTCTATGTCGTGCTCGGCGCCACCCACCCGAATCTGGTCGCCAAGGAGGGCGAGGCGTATCGTGACCGGCTGAAGGCGCTGGCCGCCGAGCGCGGGGTCGCGGACCATGTCGCCTTTATCGACGAGTTCGTCGTCTATGATCGGCTGATCGACTATCTGCAGGCGGCCGACCTGTATTGCACCCCGTACAAGAACCCGGCGCAGATCACGAGCGGGACGCTGTCCTATGCGGTCGGCGTCGGCAAGGCGGTGGTCTCCACGCCATATGTCCATGCCACCGAGATCCTCGACGAGGAGCATGGCGTGCTGGTGCCGTTCGACGATGTCGCGGGTTTCGCGGGTGCAATCGATCGGCTGCTGTCCGATGACGCCGGCCGTCGCGCTCTGTCGGAGCGCGCCTATGCGCGCGGGCGGACGATGATCTGGCCGCGGCTGGCGGAAGCGACGATGGCCGCGACACGAGAGGCGGTCGCCGCGCGGCCGCGCCGGCTCGCAGCCCGGACCCAGCTGGCAAAGCCGCTCGCGCCCGACTTCTCGGCAGTCGAGCGGATGAGCGACGCCACGGGCATGCTGCAGCACTCGATCTATTCGGTGCCCGACCGGCGTCATGGCTATTGTATCGACGACAATGCCCGCGCGCTGATGCTGATGAGCGCGATGCCCGAGCTCGATCCGGTGCAGCGCGACAAGTGGACGACGATCTATGCCTCGTTCGTCCAGTACGCCTGGAACCCGGAGGCGCGGCGGTATCGCAACTTCATGCGCTTCGACCGGACCTGGTGCGAGGATGTCGGGTCGGAGGATTCCAACGGCCGCGCGCTGTGGGCGCTGGGTGTCACCGCGCGCGACGGCTGCGAGAAGAAGCACCGTGACTGGGCGACCGTGCTGTTCGACGAGACCGCGAGCCTGGCGCTCGAGCTCGGCTCGTTGCGGGCGCAGGCGTTCGCGATGCTCGGCGCTGCCGCCATGCTGGAGGCGCGACCGGGGCATGAGCTGTCGTTGTCGATCCTGCGCCGCTTCCCCGACACGCATCGCGCGATGCTCGACGAAGCGCGACGGCCGGAATGGCAGTGGTTCGAAATCGTGCTCGCCTATGACAATGCCCGCCTGCCGCAGGGGCTGATCGCGGCGGGACGCGCGCTGGAGCGGCAGGACCTGATCGAATGCGGGCTGTCGACGCTTGAATGGATCGTCGGCAAGCAGACCTCGCCGGAGGGTCGGTTCCGGGCCGTCGGCACCGAAAGCTTCCACCGCCCCTATGCGGAGCCGCTGCAGTTCGACCAGCAACCGCTGGAGGCGCAGGCGACCGTCGATGCCTGTGTCGAGGCGTATCGTGCCACCGGCGACAAGCGCTGGGTGGCGGAGGCGGAGCGTGCCTACCACTGGTTTCTGGGCGCGAACGACCTCGACCTGCCGCTCGCGAGCGCGGAGGATGGCGGCTGCTTCGACGGGCTGATGCCGACGGGACTTAACCGCAATCAAGGTGCCGAGTCGATTTTGGCGCTGCAACTCGCGTCCTGTGCCATTTCCGGGCTTGGAAAGGCCCAAGCGAACGTGCCAGAACCCAGCCACGCCGCTGCGTAGCCTCGTCTCGCGCCGGCCGGTTCCGGCGCGAGTGCAGACGAGGCTTCCTTGATCGACATCCATTACCAGGACTTCCGGCTGCATGCGGACCCGTCGCGCGTCGTGGTGCGACCGTTCCACATTGCCTGGGGCGGGCATGGCGGGCCGCCGAGCCGGACCGAGCGGCTGGTCGGCGAAGTCCTGCAGATGACCCCGCAGGAGGCGCGCAACCAGCTGGAGATCGTGCTCAAGGACTTTGAGGCGCGTCACTGGCAGACCCGGCGCGTGTTCATGACGCGCTATGACCAGATCGAGGACATGCTCGACCTGAAGGGCGAGGAGATCGGCGACGAGAAACGCCAGCTGATCGGTGCCTATTTCTGTCACGAATACAGCTATGCCGCCGCCGCGCTGATGAACCCCAGCGCGGTGCCGCATTTCGACCAGTCGGGCATGCCCGCGGGGTCGCAGCGGATGCTGATGTCGATGCGCGCGGTGGGGGAGGGACACATTTCGTCCGTCGCCTTTCGCGAGGGGATCATCACCGAAGACGGTCATCTGGTACTGGCCCCCGAGCCGCCCTTCGCCACTGCCACCGATGCGGTCGGAACGGGCGAGACTGAGATGCCGACGGGTGCGGTGACGGTCCACCGGCATCGCGACAGCACGCTATCGGGCACGGTCATCTTCCCGATCACCACCGCCCAGTCGAAGGGGCTTGAAGACCTGCGCATCGTCCGCTTCGAGCATGATGATGACGGCGTCGAGTGGATCGGCACCTATACCGCCTACAATGGCTCGGTCATCCAGTCGGAGCTGATGCGCACCCGCGACTTCCGCGCGTTCGACTTGGTGCCGATGACCGGCGGCGCGGCGCGCAACAAGGGCATGGCGCTGTTCCCGCGCAAGGTGAACGGCCAGTATATGATGATCGGGCGGTCCGACGGCGAGAACCTGTTCCTGCTCAAGTCCGATCAGCTGACCCACTGGGAGGACGGGGCCAAGATCCTGACGCCGAAGTTCGGCTGGGAGCTGGTGCAGATCGGCAATTGTGGCCCTCCGATCGAGCTGGACGAAGGCTGGCTGCTGCTGACGCACGGCGTCGGCGCGATGCGTAAATATTCGATCGGCGCGGCGCTGCTCGACAAGAACGATCCGGCCAAGGTGCTCGGCCGCACCGTGCAGCCGATCCTAGCGGCGAAGGATCAGGACCGGGAGGGCTATGTACCCAACGTCGTCTATTCCTGTGGCGCGATGAAGCATGGCGACCAGCTGTTCCTGCCGTACGGTATCGCCGACAGCTCGATCGGATTCGCGTTCGTGTCGATCAAGGAGCTGCTGGCGGCGATGTGAACGGCGCGCGCGGTAACCATCGGGTTTGACCCGAGGTTAAGCGGTGCGGGCTAGGCAGCGTGCCTGCACCCGGAGCCCGCCCCATGAAACGCATCCTGATCTGTCTCGCCGCCCTGAGCTTCGCCGGCCACGCCGCGGCGCAGGAATCGGACTATGGTCCCGCCAAACGGTGGAAGGGGATCGGCTACAAGTTCGGCTATGAAGACGAATTCGCCAAGGACGGGGTGTGGCGGGTGAAGGCGCGCACCCGGCGGGGGGACGGCGTCGACATGGCCGTATACCGCGCCGCCGAGCGGGCGCGCGAAGCCGGCTACCCTTATGTCCAGTTCCTAGGCGGAAAGGCGTCGCGGGGACCGGGCCTGTCCTATGCCGAGCTCGACGTGCTGCCGAGCCGCAGTCCCGCCGCGCCGACGGCATGCCGGTCGAAGAAGCCCGGCACTTGCTATACCGCCGATGTCGCCGCCGTGCTGCGGCGGCTGTCGGGTGACAGTGGCTTCGAGCGGGGCGTGGCGGTGACGGACCACATCGACCGCTATGGTCGGCGCGTCATCTATTCCGGGTTCGGCGCTGGCGCGGTCGTGGCGACCGCCCGACCCGCGGCGAGAGTGGGCGCGGTGCAGCTGGTGCCGATGCCGGTGCCGATGCCGGTGCTGACGCTGCCGATCGAGCCCAGCGCGTCGGAGCGTCAGGCGGCAGCACTCCGCGCCGCGCAGCCGGTGCGCGGGCGTGAGACAAAGCAGGGCTGGACCGTCAGCGACTAAGCCAGCACCGCGCGGCGGGTACGGCGGTAGAGCCAGGCGATGAGTGCGCCGAACACGGCGAGGCCGACGAACAGGCCGCCGGTTTCGAAGTCCGAGCCCATCACTGCGAGCGGGGCGTCGCTGTTGCTCGCATAGACGATGCCGGCGAAGAGGACGCCCCACAGCGAGTCGCCGACGATCATGCCCGTTGCGGTCAGCACGCCCATGCGGTGGGCGTAGTCGGGGTCGCGCTGCCGCTGCGCCCAGCCCTCGTAGACGGTGCCGATCACCGCGCCGAGCACGACGGGCAGCGTCACCGCCATCGGCAGGTAGATGCCCAAGCCGACGCCGAGCGGCGGCAGGCGGAGCTTGCCGGCGCGGCCGAGCAGCTCGTCGGCGAGCACGACGCCGGCGCCGACCAGTGCGCCATAGCCGATCATCGTCCAGTTGAGGTCGCCGCCCAGCACCCCCTTCGCCAGCGCGGAGATCAGCGCTGCCTGCGGTGCCGCCAGCGCGTTCGGCCCCGCGCCCGGCATCCCGGCAAAGCCGAAGGAAGTCATCATCAGCTGCAGCACCGGTGGCACGACGAGCGAGCCGAACAGCACGCCGATCATCAGCGCGACCTGCTGCTTCCACGGCGTCGCGCCGACCAGCTGGCCGGTCTTCAGATCCTGGAGATTGTCGTTGGAGATGGTGGCGACGCCGAAGACGATGCCGGTGACGATCAGCGCATAGGCGACCAGCGCCTCGGTGGTGGCGGGCGGCTGATCGCGACCGAACAGCCCGACCAGCATCAGCCCGGCGGCGAGCACCGACAGGATGCCGATGCCGGACACGGGCGAGTTGGATGCGCCGATCAGCCCGGCCATGTAGCCGCACACCGCCGCGATCACGAGCCCGGCGACGAGTACGAAGAGGAGCGCGCCGCCGATCAGCGTCAGCGCGAATGGTTCGAGCGGACCGCCGGCGAGTGTGGTCCACAGCAGCCAGGCGATGGGGACGAGAATCAGCAGCGAGCCGCCGACGATGACGGGGAAGGGCAGGTCCTGCTCCTCCAGCGCGATCGCCGCGTCGCCCCCGCGCGTTCGGCTCGCCGCGATCGAGGAACGGATGCCGCCGAGCACGGGGCCGGCGATCTTGACCAGCGTCCACAGCGCCGCGACGCCGATCACGCCGGCGCCGAGGAAACGAACGTCGCTGCGGAACACGCCGCCGACCCAAGTCGAGATATCACTCACGGCGGGCGCGGCGGCGGTCAACAGCGGCAGCGCGACGCCGAAACCGATGACTATGCCGGTCAGCATCGCGAGACCCACCGACAGCCCGACCAGGTGGCCGACGCCGATCAGGGCGAAGGACAACCCCGCGGAGACCGTGGTCGCGCCGCTGCCGACGCGCAGGAAGGTGGTCGCCTCGCCCGCCGCCAGTCGGGTCTGGGTGAGGATCGCGAAAGCCGCGGCGACCAGGGCGTTGACGCTGATGACCTTGAGCCCGGCGGCGCTTTCCGCCTCGCCCTCGCGGCTGCCGGCACCGATCTTGAGCACGGCGGCGGCGGCGTGACCCTCCGGGTAAGGCAGGTCGCTGCCGGTCACCAGCGCGCGACGCAGCGGTACCGAGAACATGACGCCGAGCAGCCCGCCGGTCGCGGTGATGCCGGCGGTGAGCAGAAAGGGAAAGCCGTTCCACCAGCCGATCATCACCAACCCCGGCAGCACGAAGATGATCGCCGCCAGCGTGCCCGCGGCCGAGGCGACGGTCTGGACGATATTGTTCTCGAGGATGGTCGCGCCGGGCAGATAGCGCAGGATCGCCATCGAGATCACCGCCGCTGGGATCGAGGTGGCGAAGGTCAGCCCGACCTTGAGCCCCAGATAGACGTTGGCGGCGGTGAACAGCAGCGTGATGACGCCGCCGAGCATGATGCCGCGGAGGGTGAGTTCGGCGGTAGGGCGGCTTACGGTGACCATGTCGCGGACCTTACGGCAAAGGGTCCGACGAGCAAGGTGGCGAACGGCCGAGGTCGGGCGTTGCGCCCTTGCCGCAATCGGCTATTCCTTCCACGCAAATCGGGCGTCGCGCCGAAGGACAAGAGATGAGTGAGTCACGCCAGCTTACGGCGGGTGAAATCCGGGAGGCGAGAACCATCTTCGGGGCCGCGATCGATTACGCGAAGGTGATCGTCAATCGCGGTAAGGCGTATTTCTTCCAGCCCGCCGATGTCGCCATCACGCCCAATGGCCAGATCTACTTCCCGGTAGAATCCTACAAGCCCGACTTCTCGGGTAACGCGTCGGATGCGGCATGGCTGATCCATGAGCTGACCCATGTCTGGCAGAGCCAGCAGGGCATGTGGGTGCGGACGCGCGGCATCCTAAACCGCAACTATGATTATGGCGATCTGTCACAGTCGTCGCTCAGGTTCCTCGATCAGGGGATCGAGGTGCAGGCTTCGATCGTGGGGGATTATTATCGTCTGCGGCACGGGTTGCCGGCGGTGCATGGCAGCGGTGCACTGGCGGACTATGAGCGTGTCATTCCCTTCTTGCCGAGGAGCGGCCGATGAAGCGGTCCATCGTCGCTCTTGCCGGCAGTGTGCTGACCGCGATCTATTGGTGGGTCGCCTTTGCCGTCGTCTATGCCGACGCGCTCTTTCGCGGCGACCGGAATCCGGCGTCCCCACCCGCCCCGGACAGCGCAACGATCGGCACCAACCTGGCGGTCATCGTCATCGCCATCCTGCTCTATGCGGCATTGTCACTCGCCTGGCGTCGGCTGACCGCGCGCTTTTTCGCATGACGATGGACACGAGCAAGCCGTTGCGCGTGGCGCTGGCCGGGCTGGGCACCGTCGGCGGCGGCGTGGTGCGACTGCTCGATGCCAACGCCGCGCTGATCGCGCGCCGGGCCGGGCGCGCGATCGAGGTGGTGGCGGTGTCGGCGCGCGATCGGAGCAAGGACCGGGGGTTCGATCTGGACCGGTTCGCCTGGGTGGACGACACGGCGGCGCTGGCCCGGAACGAGGGGGCGGACGTGGTGGTGGAGCTGATCGGCGGCGCCGACGGGCCGGCGCTGACGCTGGCGCGGGCGACGCTTGCGGGCGGCAAGAGCCTGGTCACCGCCAACAAGGCGATGCTGGCGCATCATGGGCTGGAGCTGGCGCAGGCGGCGGAGGGCGCGGGCGTGGCGCTCAAGTTCGAGGCGGCGGTCGCGGGCGGGGTGCCGGTGGTGAAAGGCATCCGCGAAGGTGCGGCGGCCAATGCGTTGAGCCGCGTCTATGGCATCCTCAACGGCACCTGCAATTTCATCCTGTCGGAGATGGAAGCGACCGGCCGCGACTTCGCCGACGTGCTGGGCGAGGCGCAGGCGCGCGGCTTCGCGGAGGCCGATCCCAGCTTCGATATCGACGGGGTGGACGCCGCGCACAAGCTGTCGATCCTCGCCAGCCTCGCCTTCGGCACGCAGCCGGCGTTCGGCGCGGTCGAGGCGAGCGGCATCCGCCAGGTGCTCAGCGCCGACATCGCCGAGGCCGCGGCGCTGGGGCACCGGGTGCGGCTGATCGGGGTGGCCGAAGCCGACGGGCGGGGTCTGTTCCAGCGGGTGCATCCGCATTTGGTGCCGCTCGACCATCCGCTCTCGCATGTGACGGGTTCGACCAACGCGGTGGTGGTGGAGGGCAATTTTGTCGGGCGGCTGCTGTTCCAGGGGCCGGGCGCCGGCGACGGGCCGACCGCGAGCGCGGTGGTCGCGGACCTGATCGACATCGCGCGCGGCGAGTTCGGGCCGCCCTATGCGATGCCCGCGGCGGCGCTGAGCGAGGCGGCGGCGGTGGACAGCGGCGAGCGGCGGGGACGCGCGTATCTGCGCTTCGCGGTGGCGGACCGGGTCGGCGTGCTGGCGGAGATCGCGGCAGCGATGCGCGACGCGGGCGTGTCGATCGCCAGCCTGATCCAGCGCGAGGCGCCATCGGACTCCGGCTCGGACGGCACCGTGCTGGTGGCGATCGTCACTCATGAGGGGCCGGAGCGATGCGTGGCGGCGGCGCTAGAGCGGCTGCGCGGAAGTGTCAGTCTGGTTGGGCAGCCGTTGTGGATGCCGATCCTAGGGTAGGGGAGTGGGGAGTGGAGAGTAGGAAGTAGGGAGCAATTCCGGCGGGCCTGACCGTGACCTCCCCGGCGGTCGCCCGGGCCCGGTCGGCCGCGCCGGGAATGCGAAGCTGGATTTGCCGGATACCCGATCTGGGCCCCGGCTTTCGCCGCGGAGGGTGGCACGGGAGGCAGGGTGTCGTGCGCCCTACCCGTGTTCCGTCTTCCCATCAGGGTTCGATCCGCCCCGCCGGACCCGTCGCGGCGAGGTCGATCGCCACGCGTCGGTTGCCGTCGCGCTGCTTCGCCTTTGCCTCGCGGCGATCCTTGAGGGCATTGCCGACGCCTTTGACCGCGGCGCCGACGAGCAGGCCGATCGGCGGGCCGAAGCCGACCTGACAACCGCCCTGCAGGGTAGCGCAGGGGGCCGGCTCAGCTGCGAGCGCGCCGGTGCCGGTGAGATACTTGTTCGACGGCACGCCGGTGGTGGATACCGCCTCTGCCGGAAGCGGCAGGCGCTGCGACGCGGTGGGGTTGTTGCCGCACACCACCACTTCCTGCCCGTCACGGACGATCGGCGCGCAGGGTTCGGCGAGGATCGAAAATTTCTCCGGGGGCGCGGCACCGGTGGCCGGCGTCGTGGCCTGAAGCAGAAGAGCCAGGATCATCATCGCGGCAGGGTGCCCGGCCAATGCGGCGCTTATGCGGCGATCGTCGCGACGCCCAACCGCGGGATGTCGATGGCGGGGCAGCGGTCCATCACCACCTGCAGTCCCGCCGCTTCGGCGCGGGCGGCGGCGAGCTGGTCGATGACGCCGAGCTGCATCCACACCGCCTTGGCGCCGATTGCGATCGCCTGATCCACCACCTCGCCGACCGCGTCGGAGCGGCGGAAGATATCAACGATGTCGATCCGGTCGCCGAGCTGGTGGAGGTCGCGGAAGACGAACTCGCCATGGACGTGCTCGCCGGTGATCTGCGGGTTGACGGGGATGACGCGGTAACCGTGCTGCTGAAGCGTCGCCATCACGCGGTAGGAGGGGCGGTCGGGGCGATCGGAGGCGCCGACCAGCGCGATGGTGCGGGCGGATTCGAGCAGGGCCTTGATCTCGGCGTCGGTGGTGAGGGGCATGGTTCGTCCTCCGGTTGCCGCATCAACCTCCGTCACCCTGAACTTGTTTCAGGGTCCATGCGAGACGCTGCCCCGGGCAACCCGTCGCGCATGGATGCTGAAACAAGTTCAGCATGACGATGTGCTCAGTTGGTCGCCAGCCACTCCGCGATCTGTGCTGCGATCGGGGCGAACACTCGGTCCTCGCGCAACGCCGGCGGCTGCCCCGCGTCAGACGCGGTGCGGATACCGATCTCCAGCGGCACGCGGCCGAGGAAGGGGATGTCGAGTGCCTTGGCGGCCGCCTCTGCGCCGCCTTGGCCAAAGGGATCGGACAACTCTCCGCAGCGGGGGCAGGCGTATCCGGCCATGTTCTCGACCAGGCCGATGATCGGGACGCCGGCGGTGCGGAACAGGTCGATGGCGCGGGCCGCGTCGATCAGCGCCAGGTCCTGCGGGGTCGAGACGATCACCGCGCCGGCCGGCCGGTGTTTCTGGATCATCGTGATCTGGACGTCACCCGTGCCGGGGGGGAGGTCGACGACCAGCGTGTCGACCGCGCCCCAGTCGGCGTCGACCAGCTGGCTGAGCGCGCCGGCGGTCATCGGACCGCGCCACGCGATCGCCTTGCCGGGTTCGACCAGCTGGCCGATCGACAGCAGCGGCACGCCCGACGGCGTCGGCACGGGGTCGAGCCGCTTGTCACGCGCGGTGGGTCGTGTGCCCTCGACGCCCATCAGCCGCGGCTGCGAGGGGCCGTAGATGTCCGCGTCGACCAAGCCGACGCGCCTGCCGCCGCGCATCAGCGCGATGGCGAGGTTGGCGGCGAGGGTGGACTTGCCGACCCCGCCCTTGCCGCTGGCGACCGCGATCAGGCGACGCTCGACGCGCGCGGCGGTGACGACGATGCGGAGGTCGGCGACACCGGCGGCCACGCGGATGCGCTGCTCCAGCGCGTCGCGTTCGGCCTGGCCCAAACCAGTGGCGTCGAGCACCACGCCGACGCGGCCTTCGCCGTCAACGCGCACGCTGGCGCGCTCGCCCGCGACCGCGCTGATCGCCGCCGTTATCCTGTGTTGATCGGTCATGGCAGGCGCATAGGAGCGCCCACTGTTTTTCGCGAGCCCGCGTCCCTATAAAAGCATCATGAACTTCCTTCAGCGCCTGTTCGCGCGACCCCGCATCTTCTCGATCGACACGCCAAAGGGCCCCTGGGGCGGCGGCGGCGATGGTGGCGAGGGCGGCGGCGGCGGCGGCCCGCGCAATCCTTGGTCGGTGCCGCCGGGTGGGCGCAAGCCGCCGCAGCGGCCGACCGCGCTCGACGAGTTCCTGCGCAAGGCGCGTACCGCCGGCGGCGGTGGCGGGGGCGGCAATCCGTTCACCGGCCTGCCGGGCGGGCCCAACGCCAAGTCGCTGTGGCTGATCGGCGCGGGCATCCTGCTGATGATCTGGCTGATCTTCACGTCGTTCCACAACATCGCGCCGCAGCAGCGCGCGGTGGTGACCTATTTCGGCCGCTACGGCGGCACGCTGGAGCCGGGCATCCAGCTGACTGCGCCGGCGCCGTTCGCGAGCGTGCAGAAGGTCGACGTGTCGGCGATCCGCGAGGAGGTGTTCCCCGAGGGCGGCGGCGAGAATCTGGTGCTGACCCGCGACCGCAACGTCGTCGACCTCGCCTATCAGGTGCGCTGGACCATCGCGAACCCGGAGGACTACATCTTCCAGCTCGCCGAGCCGCAGGCGACGGTACGCGCGACGGCGGAGAGCGCGGTGCGCGAGGCGGTCGCCAACGTGACGCTCGACGAGGCGATCGGCCCGGGTCGCGCGGGCGTCGAAAGCCAGGTGCAGATCCGCATGCAGCAGATCCTGGACGAATATAATTCCGGCATCCGCATCCAGGGCGTCGCGATCCGCCAGGCCGATCCGCCCGAGGCGGTCAACGACGCGTTCAAGGGCGTGACGGCGGCGCAGCAGTACGTCTCGACGCTGCGCAACCAGGCGCAGGCGTACGCACAGCAGAAGCTGGCGCTGGCGCAGGGCGAGGCCGCGTCGTTCAACGCCTATTACGAGCAGTACAGCCTTGCCCCCGAGGTGACGCGCCGCCGCATGTATTATGAAACGATGGAAGCCGTGCTCGCCAAGACCGACAAGACGATCGTCGAGACGCCGGGCGTGACGCCATACCTGCCGCTCGACCGCAACCGGCGGCTGGTGGAGCCGAGCGTACAGACCGCACAGCCTGCCCCGCAGGCGGGAGCAGCCCAGTGAACGCCGCCATTCTCCGCCATCCGGTGTTCCTCAGCATCGCGGCGCTGTTCGCCGTCATCATCGCCGCGTCCACGTTCGCGATCGTGCCGGAGACAGAGCAGGCGGTGGTGCTGCGGCTCCAGAACCCGGTGCGGACGGTCAACGAATACCGGCCAGGCGAGGTGTTCGGGCGGACGGGCGCGGGCGTGATCGCCAAGATCCCGCTGCTCGACCGCATCGTCTGGGTGGACAAGCGCGTGCTCAACGTCGAGCAGGACAACCAGCAGGTGCTGTCGTCCGATCAGCTACGGCTCGAGGTGGACGCCTTCGCGCGCTTCCGCGTCGTCGACCCGCTGCGCATGGTCATCACCGCCGGCACCGAGGCGCGGGTGACAGAGTCGCTGCGACCGCTGCTCGGCAACGCGATTCGCAACGAACTCGGCCGTCAGCCCTTTGCGGTGCTGCTGACGCGCGATCGCGAAGTCGTGATGAACAACATCCAGGCGGGGCTGCAGCGGCTCGCCAGTCAGTATGGCGTGCAGATCGTCGACGTGCGGATCAAGCATGCCGATCTGCCGACCGGCTCGCCGCTCGATTCGACGCTGCAGGCGATGCGCACCGCGCGCGAGCAGCAGTCGGCGACGATCCGGGCGCAGGGCCAGCGCGAGGCGCAGATCATCCGTGCGCGCGCCGACGCCGAGGCCGCGCGCATCTATGCCGAGGCGTTCAACAAGGACGCGAGCGCATACGACTTCTACCGCGCGATGCAGAGCTATCGCCGCACGTTCGGTGCCGATGGCGGACCGACGGAGGGCAACGGCGCGACGTCGATCATCCTGTCGCCGGGGAACAGCTATCTGCGGCAGTTCGGCGGGCGTGGGCAGGATTGATCTTTCCCTCTCCCCCCGCGGGAGAGGGAAGTAGCGGCCCTTCTTGCATCGGCATTCGCTGAGCCCACATTCAATAAGCATTCAGCCTCTCGAGGCGATTACAGATGTGGTCCCAAGGACCTCAGCGAAGAGGATACTCCCCCAGTGCGCTACGCATTCGCCATCACTTCCGCGCTCCTCCTCGGGGGCGCTACCGCCACCCTGGCGCTTCAGCCGGGTGACGCACAGACGATGCCCGGTATCGCCCAGAACGAGCCCGGCACCATCCAGGCCGCCGCGCCGCGTCCCGGCGCGCCGCTGTCCTTTGCCGACATGGTCGCGAAGCTGCAGCCGGCGGTGGTCAACATCTCCACCAAGCAGACGATCGTCCAGCAGACCCAGGCGAACCCGTTCAGCGGCACGCCGTTCGAGGGGCTGTTCGGCCAGGGACAGGGGCAGGGCGGCGGCGCCCCCACCCGGCGCGAGGGTGCCAGCCTGGGTTCGGGCTTCATCATCTCGGCGGACGGTTATGTCGTCACCAACAACCATGTCGTCGCGCCCGGCGCGCGGGGCGCTACCGTGGACGCGATCACCGTCACCCTGCCGGACCGCAAGGAATACACCGCGCGGCTGATCGGGCGTGACCCCGATTCTGATCTGGCACTGCTCAAGATCGACGCGCGCGGGCTGCCGTTCGTGCGCTTCGGCGATTCGAAGCAGGCGCGGGTCGGCGACTGGGTGGTGGCGATCGGCAATCCGTTCGGGCTCGGTGGCACGGTGACCGCTGGCATCGTCTCGGCGCTGCACCGCTCGACCGGGCTCGGCGCCTACGACCAGTTTATCCAGACCGACGCGGCGATCAACCAGGGCAACTCCGGCGGGCCGATGTTCAACCTGCAGGGTGACGTGATCGGCATCAACTCGCAAATCCTGGGCTCGGGCGCTGGTGGCAATATCGGTATAGGCTTTGCGATCCCTGCGGAGCAGGCCAAGCCGATCATTGACACGCTGATGAAGGGCCAGCGCGTCTCGCGCGGCTATATCGGCGTGACGTTGGGCGGCGTGATCAACGACGATTACTCGGCCGCGCTGGGTATCCCCAAGAACCAGGGCGAGATCATCGCGCGGGTCGAGCCGACCGGCCCGGCGGCGCGCGCGGGCTTGCGTGCCGCCGACGTGGTGACGCGGGTCAACGGGACCCCGGTCACCCCTGATCAGAGCCTGTCGCGGCTGGTCGCGGCGGTACCGCCTGGCGGCACGGCGCGTCTCGACGTGATCCGTGCCAACCGGCCGCTGACGGTAAACGTCACCGTGGCGGCGCGGCCGACGCAGGAGCAGCTGGCGGCACTTACCGGCCAAGGGGCTGAGGAGTTCGGCGCCGACTCCGACGCCACCACTGTCGCCCCGACGCCCGCCACCGGCAACGGCATCGGGGTGGTGGTGCAGCCGTTGACGCCGCAGATCGCGCGTTCGGTGGGCGTGGACTCGACGGTTTCCGGGCTGGTCATCGCCAGCGTCGATCCGGCGAGTGACGCGGGCCAGAAGCTGAAGCGTGGCGATGTCATCACCGCCGTCAACTTCGCGCCGGTCGTGACGGCCGCCGACCTGTCGGCGCGGGTGAACGCGGCGCGCGCGCAGGGCCGCGACCGGGTGATCCTGTCGGTACAGCGCCAGCGCGCCAACGCACCGGTGCCGGTGAAGCTCGCCAAGAGCTGAGCCGGCCTTCCACGGGGCAAGTCGGGGCCGTCGCTCACCACGAGCGGCGGCCCTTTGCTTTTCGTCACCCTCGGGTCAAGAGCGGGTGACGAGGAGTTGAGTGATGACGAGCATCCTGATCGGCGCGGGCGAGGGTGGGGCTAACCCGCAGCGGCTGGAGTTGAGCCGCGCCAACCGGCACGGGCTGATCGCCGGCGCGACCGGCACCGGCAAGACCGTGACCTTGCAGCGGATGGTGGAGGGCTTCTCCGCTGCAGGCGTGCCGTGCTTCGTCGCGGACGTGAAGGGCGACCTGTCGGGGCTGGCGATGCCCGGGCTGCCGACCGGCAAGCTCCACACCGTCTTCGCCGCGCGCGCTGCGGCGGTCGGCGATCCGGACTGGGCCTATGCCGATACCCCCGTGCAGTTCTGGGACCTGTTCGGCGAGCAGGGGCATCCGATCCGCACCACCGTCAGCGAGATGGGACCGCTGCTGCTGGCGCGACTGATGGACCTGAACGCGGTGCAGGAGGGCGTGCTGACGATCGCGTTCCATGTCGCCGACGAGGACAAGCTGCTGCTGCTCGACCTCGACGACCTACAGGCGATGCTCGCCGAGTGCGCCGCCAATGCCGACACGCTGACCATCACCTATGGCAATGTGTCCAAACAGTCGGTCGGCGCGATCCAGCGGTCGCTGCTGCAGCTGCGCGCGCAGGGCGGCGAGCATTTCTTCGGCGAGCCGGCGCTCGACATGGCGGATTTCATCGCCACCGACGATCGCGGGCGCGGCGTCGTCAATATCCTGGCGGCCGACAAATTGATGGCGTCGCCCAAGCTCTACGCCACCTTCCTGCTGTGGCTGCTGAGCGAATTGTTCGAGCAGTTGCCTGAGGTGGGCGATGTCGAGAAGCCCAAGCTGTGCTTCTTCTTCGACGAGGCGCACCTGCTGTTCGACGAGGCGCCCGACGCGCTGCTCGACAAGATCGAGCAGGTCGTGCGGCTGATCCGGTCCAAGGGCGTCGGCGTCTATTTCATCACGCAGAACCCGATCGACATCCCCGACAAGGTGGCGGGGCAACTCGGCAATCGCGTGCAGCACAAGCTGAACGCGTTCACGCCACGCGACCAGGCGGCGGTGCGGGCGGCGGCGGAGACGTTCCGCGCCAACCCGGACGTCGATGTGACCAGCGCGATCACCGAGCTGAAGGTCGGCGAGGCGCTGGTCTCGCTGCTCCAGCCCGACGGCGCGCCGGCACCGGTGCAGCGCATCCTGATCGCGCCGCCGGGATCGCGGGTGGCGCCGGTGACGCCGGTCGAGCGCGGCGTGTTGATCGACACCGATGCCATCGGCGACAAATATGATGCGCTGATCGACCGCGATTCGGCGGCCGAACTGCTTCAGGCGAAATCGGCGGAGGCGAGTGCGGCGGCGGCCGAGGCGAAGGCGGTGGCCGACGACGCAAAGGCAGCGGCGGCGGACGCCAAGGCGGCGGCGGTGGCGCAGAAGCAGGCCGAGCGCGAGCGGCTGGCGGCGCAGCGCGCGGCGGACCGGCAGGCACGGCTCGACGCGCAGGCGGCGCGCGCCGCGGAGCGCGAGCAGGCGAACGATCCTTGGAACCGGGCGATGCGCGGCGCGACGCGAGGCGCGGCCAGCTCCGCCGGCTCGGCGATCGCGCGTGAGGTGACCAAGGCGGCGTTCGGCAAGTCCGGCGGCGTTGCAGGGGGCTTGGTCGGCGGGCTGGTGCGCGGGGTGCTGGGCGGGCTGTTCCGCGGGCGCTGAGCGGCCTAGAAGCGGCCGGAACACAGGAGCTTGCGATGACCCTCGACCTCGCCACCACAGACTGGACCGCCGCCGGCGAGGAGCAGCTGGGCGACGTGATCGCGCTGCGCCGCGCGATCCATGCCGATCCCGAGGTCGGGCTGCACTGTCCGCGCACGACCGACAAGGCGAAGGCGGCGCTGGCAGGGTTGCCGCTGGAGATCCACGATTCGACCTCGACCACCGGCTTCGTCGCGGTGCTGCGCGGGGGAGGCGCCGGACGGGCCGGTTCGAACGGGCGCACGGTGCTGCTGCGCGGCGACATGGACGCGCTGCCGATGGCGGAGGAGACCGGGCTGCCCTTCGCCAGCCGCAATGCGGGCGCGATGCATGCCTGTGGGCACGACGCGCATACCGCGATGCTGGTCGGCGCCGCCAAGGCGCTGTGCGCGCGGGCCGACACGCTGCCGGGCACCGTCGTGTTCATGTTTCAGCCCGGCGAGGAGGGGCATCACGGCGCCAAGTTCATGATGGACGACGGGCTGCTGACCAAGGCCGCGCCCGAGGCGGCGTTCGCGCTTCACATCTCGCCCAACATGCCGGCGGGCACCGTGGTGACGCGCACCGGGCCGCTGCTGGCGAGCGCGGAGACCGTGCATGCGGTGATCCGCGGCCGCGGCGGCCATGCGGCGATGCCGCACGACCTGATCGACCCGCTGCCGATCGCGTGCGAGATCGTGCTGGCGCTGCAGAGCTTCGTCGCGCGGCGCGTGCCCGTCGCCGACCCGGCGGTGCTGACGATCACCACGGTGAGGGCGGGCACCGGCGCGCACAACATCGTTCCCGACACCGTCGAGCTGCTCGGCACGCTACGGACGCTGTCGGAGGGGACGCGGGCGAAGATGCACGAAGCATTTGCGCAGCTGGTGGGCGGGATCGCGCAAGCGCATGGCGCGACGGCGGAGGCGTGGATCGACCAGGGCTATCCGGTGACGCAGAACGACGCGCGCGCGGTGGCGATGTTCGAACAGTGCGCGGCGGCGGTCGGGGCGGGCTATGCCACCATGCCGACGCCGATGATGGGAGGCGAGGACTTCGCCTATGTGCTGCGCGAAGTGCCCGGCGCGATGGCGTTTATCGGCGTCGCGCCCGAGGGGAGCGACCACCGGACCAACCCGCCGCTGCACAATACGAAGATGATGATCGAGGAGAGCGTCATGGCCAAGGGCGTGGCGCTGCATTGCGCGATGGCGGAGCGCTTTCTGGCGCGGGGGTGGGAATAGCATCTGCCCCGGCGGAGGCCGGGTCCAGTTTCGAGCTGCGGCGACGAGAGGTCCGCCCCTTCCACTGAGTTCATGGCAAACTGGACCCGGCCTTCGCCGAGGAGGACTCCTATGCCTTTAGGTTCGGCGGTCCCAGATGCTGCAGGAAGTCGGGCTTGCCCAGCGTCACGCCGTTGTGGCGGAGGATCGCGTACGCGGTGGTGGCGTGGAAATAGAAGTTGGGTAGCGCGTAGCCGACGAGGAAGGTGCGGCCGGTCCAGCGATAGCCCATGCCGTTGGGAAAGCGGATCTCCACTTCACGGTCGGCCGCCCCAGCAAGCGCGGCGGCACCGATGTCCCGCAGCCATGCGATCGTGCGATCGCAGCGATCGGAAAGCTCGGCGAACGAGGTCTCCGTATCGGGCATCGACGGGGCGTCGGTGCCGGTGAGGCGCGCGAGTGCGTTTTTCGCCGTGTCCGAGGCCATCTGATACTGGCGCGGGAATGGCGCCATGTCGGGGGCTAGCGCTGCGGTCATCAGCATCGCCTCTCGATCGGCGGCCTTGGCGAGCCAGGCCTTCATGTTGCCCAGTGTCGCGACGAAGACGGGGACGGATGCCTCGTGAAGGGTCAGGTCGCTCACTTCTTCACCAGCCCGATCTCGACCAGCCGCTCGTGCAGGTAATCGTGCGCCGTGATCGGCGTCTCGTAGCGGTTCGGATTGTCGCCGGTGATCGTCCCCGGCAGCGTCTGGATGAGGAAGTCCGGCGCCGGGTGGAGGAAGAAGGGCATCGAGTAGCGCGAACGGCCGCGGCGCTCCGGCGGCGGGTTGACGACGCGGTGGGTGGTCGACGGCAGGACATGGTTGGTCAGCCGCTGCAGCATGTCGCCTACATTGACGACCAGCGCGTCGGCGGGAGGCTTGATCGCGAGCCACTTGCCGGAGTCGCGGTCGAGCAATTCCAGGCCCGCTTCCTCGGCGCCGAGCAGCAGCGTGATGAGATTGATGTCCTCGTGCGCGCCGGCGCGAACGCCCTCGGCATCTTGCGGGATCGGCGGATAATGGAGCAGGCGCAGGACCGAATTGCCGTCCTTCACCGCCGGATCGAACCAGTGCGGGTCGAGGCCGAGGTTCAGCGCGATGGCGGACAGCAGCCGGTCGCCGGCGCGGTCAAAGGCGGCGAACAGCTCGATGAAGGTGTCGCGGAAGCCATCGGGACGCGATGGCCAGATGTTGGGGGCCATGGAGTCGCTGAAGCGGTGACCGGCGGGCAGCTCGCGGCCGACGTGCCAGAATTCCTTGAGGTCGACCGCGCTCGCGCCCTTGGCGATCTCGGTCTTGAACGGCGTGTAGCCGCGCGCGCCGCCGCCGCCGGGGACATGGTACTGCCGCTTCTCCTCATCGGGCAGCGCGAACAGCTTCGCCGTTTCGGCCCAGGCGCGGTCGACCAGATCCTGCGGGATGCCGTGATCGGCGACGATGGCGAAGCCGAAGCGCCGGAACGAGCCGCCGAGATCGGCGGCGAAGCCCTGCGCGTCGTCCGCCTGCGCGGCGAGCGAGAGAGTGGGCACCTGGGCCAGGGGAGAGTGGAGCATGACGCGGGCTATACGCTGCGCGATCTTGCCCGTCACCCCGGGCGCATCGGACCTCGCGAACGGCGTGCAAGGAACTTGGCCCCGTCCCCACCGTTCGCCTGTTCGCACATGAAGCAGGAGGTAAGCGTGAACCAGCAGTCAGGCGTGGGCTCGGGCGACAACAATTTCGACGAGGAAGGCTACGACGAGAGCCAGCGCGCGGAGATTCTGGAAGCGACGCGCGACGGCCCCAGCGACGGGCTGATCCTGACCGACCTCGACCCCGACCTTGGCGACGAGGACGACGAGGACGAGCTGATCGACGAGCTCGACATGGAGGATGGCGAGGTAGGCGAGACCGATGCCTCTGTTGCGATGACCGAGGCCGACATGAATGAGGACGACCTGCAGGACGATTTCGACGAGGACGATGTCGACGGCGAGGACCTGGACGACGCCGACGACGCGGCGTTGCGGCCCTAGGTAGTGGCCGCCGGCTCCGTGTATTGTGGCTGGCCGGGTCAAGCGTAAGGCGGGGCTGGCCGCGGCGGCCGCGCGGGCCAAGGCGCAATCGGCCACGGCGCGATGCGCGCTGTGCCAGCGCCCGCTCGGTGCGCGGGTCGAGTGGCACCACCTGGTGCCCAAGAGCAGGGGCGGGCGGGTGACGGCGGCGGTGCATCCGATCTGTCACCGCACCATCCATGCGCTCGTGCCCAATGCCGATCTCGCGCGCAGCTATGCCGATCCGGCCGCGCTGCGGGAGCGAGAGGACGTTGCGAAGTTCCTGCGCTGGATCGCGGACAAGCCGCCCGACTTCCACGTGCCGGTACGCCGCCCGCGCTGAACGGCCGATTCTCTGGCCTTCCCAAAGGGCAGCGAGGTTGCCGAACGGTTCGTCGCCACCGGCGCGCGGCTGACCGGCGGCCAGCGCCGCGCCAAAACGGTTCACCGCGCGCCAGGTGCGGCCCGGCGGACTTCGCGGCCGTTGCCATTGTTTGCGTAACCTGTCCGAGTCACACCCACCCTTGTTGAAGCGCGGCGGGGCCTGCGACGAGGCAAGGACTTAACCGAGCAGGTGGCGCGGATCGCGTCATCGGCGGAAGTGGGCGGGACCAGATGATCAAAGCGAGCTGGATCGGTGCGGTGCTGCTGACGGTGGGTGCGACCAATGTCGCCGCCGCGAACGAGGCAGGGGGCGCCGTCGGCGTTTCCGCTCTGGCAGCCGCGTCGGTCGAGACCCGCTCGCAGGGCATGTCCAACGACAACCAGGTTCGCGCCGCCTTCCTGACCTGGAAGAAGCTCGACACTGCCGGCGCCCCCACGATCGCCATTCCCTCGGTGCAGCCGGTCGACAAGCTCCACTTCACCAGCAACTTCGGCGTCCGGTCCGATCCCTTCGTCGGCACCGCGCGGATGCACGCCGGCGTCGACATTCCCGGCGCGGTCGGCACCCCCATCTATGCCACCGCCGACGGCATCGTCGCGCACGCCGACCGCAAGGGTGCCTATGGCAAGCTGGTTGAGCTCGACCATGGCAAGGGCATCGCGACCCGTTACGGCCATCTGTCGCAGATCACGGTGCAGGCGGGCAGCCGCGTCACGCGCGGCCAGATCATCGGCCTGATGGGCTCGACCGGCCGTTCGACCGGCTCGCACCTCCATTATGAGGTCCGCATCGACGGCGCGGCGGTCAACCCGCTGCCGTTCCTGACCACCGCGGATTTCCTGACCGCCGCGTCGAGCGACGCCGTGCGGGTGGTGCCGATCTCCACCGACGGTCCGGCACCCCTGGATTGATGCGCGGGCGGTACGCGAGCAGCGGAGCTGCGCGCGAGACCGCCTAGCACGGCCGGCGGGTCGGCATGGCCGAACCCGTCCGACGGCGCGGAATTTACTTCCGCGTCGAGCTCTCCCAGGCAGGCCTGGGCTCGCGGCAACGATCTCCACAGCAAGCAAGGTCACCGGATGGTCCTCCGTAAACCGCGCCTGCGTGGCTGCCACCTCTTCCGGTTCAGGATCGCCATGCGCTTGCCCGCACCGTGCGCCGCTCCTATCTCCAAATCATGATCTCCATCCATCCGATCGCGCTCACTCCCGCCGCCGCCACCCGCGTGGCGGCGATCGCGGCCAAGCAGGGCAAGGCGGCGATCCTGCGGCTGTCGGTGGACGGCGGCGGCTGCTCCGGTTTCCAGTACAAGTTCGGCCTCGCCGACGGCACCGAGCCGGACGATGCGGTGGCCGAGTGCGACGGCGTGCGACTGGTGGTCGACAGCGTCAGCCTGGACCTGGTGCAGGGCGCCCGGGTGGATTTCGTCGAGTCGCTCGGCGGCGCCGCGTTCCGGGTCGACAATCCGCAGGCGGCGTCCGGGTGCGGCTGCGGGTCCAGCTTCGCAATCTGACTGGTTCGCGGCCGGCTGGCCTACTAGGCCGGCGCGGATGAAGCTGGTCACCTACAACGTCAACGGTATCAAGGCGCGGCTGCCGCGATTGATAGAGTATCTCACCGAGCAGCAGCCCGATGTGGTGTGCCTGCAGGAGCTCAAGTCGAGCGATGAGACGTTCCCGCAGGCCGATATCGAAGCCGCCGGCTATCGCGCCGTCTGGCACGGACAGAAGGGCTTCAACGGCGTCGCGGTGCTGTCGCGCGGCGAGCTGCCGGTGGAGCGGGAGCGCGGACTGGCTGGCGAGCCGGAGGACGAACACAGCCGCTATTTGGAATGCGAGGTCGGCGGGCTGATCGTCGCATCGATCTACCTGCCCAACGGCAACCCCCAGCCCGGGCCGAAGTTCGATTACAAGCTACGTTGGATGGAGCGGCTGCGCGCGCGCGCCGCGTCGTTGCTGGCGGAGGAACGGCCGGTGGTGATCGCCGGCGACTTCAACGTCATCGCTCACGACGACGACACCTTCTCCGTTCGCGCGATGCAGCAGGATGCGCTGATGCAGCCGGAGAGCCGGGCGGCGTATCGACGCTTGCTGGCGCAGGGCTGGACCGATGCGCTGCGCTGGCGGGTACCCCGCGGGGGCGTGTGGACGTTCTGGGACTATCAGGCCGGCTCGTGGCAGCGCGACGCCGGATTCCGGATCGACCACCTGCTGCTGAGCCCGCAAGCCGCCGACCGGCTGGTCGATGCCGGTGTCGACAAGGATCATCGCGGCCGCGAAAAGGCCAGCGACCATGCGCCGACCTGGGTACGCCTGCGTTGAGGGCGCTGTTGATCGGGCTCGCGTTCGTCGCCGCTCCTGCGCTTGCACAGGAGGAACCGCGCTTCTGCCCCAATCGGCCCGACCTGGGTGCGTCGGCGTGCACGACCGAACCGGGGCGGGTGCTGGTCGAGATGTCTGGCATCGACTGGCAGCGGGAGGACACCGTCGCGACGCGCGAGGACACCGTGCTCGCGGGCGACCTGCTCGTGCGCTTTGGTGTGGGGCCGAACACCGAGGTGCAGGTCGGTTGGACCGCGTTCGGGCGCAGTCGGTTGCGCGACAAGCTGACGAACGCGGTGGATGTGGTGGAGGGCGTGGGGGACGTCCGGTTGGCCGTGCGCCGGAACCTGCAGGGCAATAGCGGCGGCAACCTGGAGCTGGCGGTCGAGCCGTTCGTGACCGTGCCGGTGGGTCGCGCGCCGATCGGCGCCGGCGACTGGAGCGGCGGCGTGGTGCTGCCGGTCGGTTATCAGCTGCGGCGCGGGTGGAGCCTGCTTTTCACCGGCGAGGCATCGGCGGCGCCGGACGAGGATGGCCAGGGTCACCATCTTGCTTGGGGCGGTACGCTCGGATTGGGACGCGAAATCAGCGATCAGGTGAGTGCCGTGGTCGAGCTGGCGGCGAGCCGAGCGGACGATGGGGCAGGCGAAACGGAATTGGTCACCGCGCTGTCGTTCGGATGGCAGCCGCGGCCCGGCCTGCAATTCGACATCCTCGGGGTGGCCGGCCTGAACCGCGCCGCGCCCGACCTTCAGATCCAGATCGGCGGCGCCATCTTGTTTTGACGTTCATCCTGCGTACAGCTACTGTGTTACATCACTAGAACAGCAATACAGCACGGGGCTGTGTTGACGGGAGGATGTTCACATGATCGCTTTCTTGACCGCCGCGATGCTCGCCAGCACGCCGGGCACGGCCCTGCTCACCACCACGGACGGCGGTGCGCGCCCGCAGGTCGAAGCGCCGGCGCGCACCGCCAAGCCGAAGAAGGAGACGCGATATTGCGTCGAGGGCAGCCTGACCGGCACCCGCATTCCGCTGCGTGAATGCCACACCCGCAGCGAGTGGCTCTCGCTTGGCTTCGACCCGCTCGAAAAGCAGTGAGGCACGACGGCGACCTGGCCGTTCACGCGGCCAGGTCGCGTTCGTAGATCTGATAGACCTTGTTGATGCGGCACTCGATCGTCTCGGCGATCGAGCGCATCCCCTGATTGTCGTCGAGGATCCAGCCGATCTCGCCCCGGCTGGCACCATAATTGGCGACGCTCGCCTGCCGGATCGATTCGATCAGCATGAAGGCGAGTTGCGACGCCAGGCGGGAGGCTTGCAGCGTCTTGACCACGCCCATCAACGGCACCCGCACGGTGCGCACCCGCGGTCGCCGCAGCCACAGCAGCAGCTTGGCCCAGCCGAACGGCAGCAGCGTGCCGCCGAGCGGCTTCAGCGCCTCGTTCATGTCGGGTAGCGTGATCATGAAGGCGACGGGCTTGCCATCGAGTTCGGCGATGCGGATCAGGTCGTTGAAGACGATCGGCTTCAGCTTGACGCCGATGTCCGCGATCTCGGGTTCGGTAAGCGGCACGAAGCCCCAATTGTCGGACCAGGCATCGTTGAGGATGTGGAGGATGATCGCCGCCTCCTCCTCGAATCGGTTGCGGTCGACTTCGCGAATGCGGATCCGCGGATTGGCCTCGCCCGACTTGATGATGCGCTGCACCAGGCGCGGGAAGTGCTTGGTGATGTCGACCTCGTAGGTGAAGAGCTGCTTGACCGGCCGGTAATCGGCCCCTTCGATCCAGCCGCGATAGGCGCGTTTGGCATGGCCCATCATGATCGTCGGCGGATGGTCGTACCCCTCGATCAGCAGGCCCGGCTCTTCCCAGATCGACATCGAGATGGGACCAAGCGCGCGCGTCATGCCCTGTTCGCGCAGCCATGCTTCGGCGCGCGCGAGCAATGCTTCGAACACGTCCTGGCGTTCCGCCTCCATCAGTCCCCACTGGCCGACCCCGGGCCCGAAGCCTTGCCGGGCGGGCATGGTCAGCGCCAGCGTGTCGATATGGGCGGAGATGCGGCCGACCACCCGCCCGCCTTCCTCGGCAAGGAAAAGCTGTGCCTTGGCGTGCGAGAACCAGCCGTTCTTCTCCGGCATCAACAGCGCGAGCGCCTCGCGCTTGAGCGGCGGCACCCAGTTGAGATCGTCCCGGTAGAGGCGGAAAGGCAGGTCGACAAAGGCGCGTAGGTCGCGCTTGCCGTCGACGGCGCGGATGCTGAGGGTCATCGCAGCCGCATAGAGCAAGCGAAGCGCCGCGGGGAGAGGGCGGCATTGAGATGCCACGGTGCCGCCACTATCTCCTTGCAATGGCGACAAGCATGAGCTCGATCACCCTCGACGCGCGGGCGCCGGCGGCACGGCCCGCCAGCTCGATCAAGGCGCTGGACGACAAGGCGATGCTGCGCGCCGCGGCGGAGCTGACGCGCGACCTGATCGCGCCCAAGCCGCACGTTTACTGGGCCGACATGGTCGGCTCCGCGCTGCTCGGCTACGCCGCGCTGGTGGCGGCGGTGACGCTGTCCGGCGGCTGGGCGGTCGCCGCCGGCGTCGTGGCCGTGCTGGCGCTGTACCGGGCGATGAGCTTCATCCACGAAGTCAGCCACATGAAGCATGTCGGCGGCATGCGCGGCTTTCGCCAGGGCTGGGACGCGCTGGTCGGCGTGCCGATGCTGATCCCGTCCTTCATGTACGAAGGCGTCCACACCCTTCATCATGCCAAGACGCGTTATGGCACGGTCGAGGATCCCGAATACCTGCCGCTCGCGCTGATGAAGCCGTGGACGCTGCCGGCGTTCATCCTGATCTCGGCGCTGGCGCCCGTCGGTCTGCTGATCCGCTATGGGGTGCTGGCGCCCTTGTCGCTGTTCGTGCCGAGCCTGCGGAAGGCGGTGGTGGAGCGTTATTCCGCACTGGCGATCAACCCGCAGTTTCGCCGCCGCGCGCCGGATGGGGAGGCGAAGCGGTATTGGACGCGCGTGGAGGCGGCGGCGAGCGTGTGGGCGATCGTGCTGATCGTGACGACGGTGAGCGGCGTCATCCCGGTGCGCGCCTTCCTGATCGGCTTCGGCATCGCCAGTGCGGTGGCGGTGCTCAACCAGGTTCGGACGCTGGTCGCGCATCTGTGGGAGAATGACGGCGAGCCGATGAGCGTTACCGCGCAGTATCTCGACTCGGTCAACGTGCCGCCGCCGACGCTGCTACCGGCGCTGTGGGCGCCGGTGGGGCTGCGCTATCATGCGCTGCACCACCTGCTGCCCGGCTTGCCCTATCACGCGCTGGGCGAGGCGCATCGGCGGCTGTCGGGTGCGCTGGACGGGGAGTCGCCGTTCCACAAGGCAAGCTATACCGGGCTGCCGTATCTTGCGGCCAAGATTGGGCGGAGTACACTGGGGCGGCGCTGATTGGCGTGGGCAGGCGCTGGACTTAGCCGTTCTCTTAGCCAATTGTCGCATCCCGTTGCAGGGGGAGGCGAGTGCGATGAAGCTGTCGGGAGACGTCACGACGTATGCGGCCATTGCCAGCGTTGCGTTCGATGAGGTGGAGCGGCGGATCGGGTATCGTCCGGGGCGGCTTGCAAAGGGCTATGACGTCTATGAGCTTTGCGAGCCCGTCGCGGTAGGAGAATTCGACTGGACTGACACCACCAGTTATTCGGGTGGTTGGCAGTACCAGCGCGACGCCGATGAATATGCGCGGCGAACAGACATTTTGCGCGCCGACTTGGGTAAGCGCTTTGGCTATCAGGAAGCGGTAGTCGACGCGGAACTGGACCGCTTCCTTGCAAGCCATGCTAGTAAGCTCAACGTTCGCAGCGGACCCGCGCGGATCGTCAAGATCCTGCCAGTCACTCGCCACGACCCGAACATGTTCTGGCTGGATCAATACCCTAACGCTCAGGTTCGCGGCACACCGCAATGGACGCTGCACCGCGACCGACCAAAGCTATTCCAAAAGATCGCCACTGTGCCTCCCGGTGGCATGTTGAGCTAGAACTGGCTACTCCTCCGACCGGATCAGCACCGCCTCGCCGATCAGGAAGAACAGCAGGAACGGCGCCCAGGCGGCGAGGAAGGGCGGGTAGGCGCCGAGATTGCCCATCGCCAACGCGAAATTGTCGGCGACGAAATAGGCGAAGCCGAGCGCCATGCCCATCACCGCGCGCAGGAACAGCTGACCCGAGCGGGCGAGCCCAAATGCGGCGACAGCGCCGAGCAGCGGCATCAGCACCGATGACAGTGGACCCGACAGCTTGTGCCACAGCGCGCCCTCCAGCGCCTTGGTCGGGCGCCCGGCATCGGCGAGGTCGCCGATCGCGGCCCGCAAGGCGCGGAAGCTGAGGCCTTCCGCGTTGACGGTACCGAGCGTGAACTGGTCGGCGCGGACGCCACGCGCGACGACGATGTCGCCCAGTGCCGTGACCTGCCCGCTGGCGACGTCGAAGCGGGTCGCCGACCGCACCCGCCAGCCGTCGCCGTGGCGCCGCCCCTCGGCCGCCCGGACAATCGCCATCAGAGAGCCGCCGCTGCGGTCATAGACGGTGACCCCGGCGAGCCGCGCGGCGTCGCCGCGGCCGGTGATGCTGTCGACCTGCACCAGGTCGTCGCCATCGCGCACCCAGACGTTGCTGCGGTCGCCGCGATCGCGTGGGAGCGGCCCGTATTCGGCCTTCTGCCAGAGGTCGAGCGTCGCAGTGGCGCGTGACACGATCCGGTCGTTGAACGCAAAGGAGAGTAGCGCGACACCCAGGCTGGCTACCAGCAGCGGCGCCAGCACCTGATGCGCGGACATGCCGGCGGACTTGAGCGCCACCACCTCCGAATTCTGGTTCATCTGGATCAGCGTCAGGATGGTGCCGAGCAACACGGAGAAGGGCAGGAACCGCGCGGCGATCTCCGGCGCGCGGAGCGAGACATAGCCCCAGACCTGCGCGTCGCCATTGCCGGGTACGGCGAGGATCTTGCCCGACTCGCTCAGCAGATCGAGCGCCTGTAGCACGATGACCAGCGCCGCAAGGATGCCGAAGGTGCGTACCAGGAACAGCCGCGCCATGTAAAAGGAGACGGTACGCGACGGGAAAAAGCCGGTCATGCGATTGCCTCACGTCGGCGGAAGCGGCCGGTGACGAGCTTGGCAACGCGCGAGAAGAAGCGTTCCAGCCCGCCGATCGGCTGGCCGCCGGGCACATGCGCGATCTGATAATACATCCAGCCGGTCAGGCCCGCGAACATCGCGAAGGGAACCCATAGGGCAATCACCGGGTCGACGCGGCCGAGCTCGCCGACGTCCGTCGCATACTGGTTCACCTTGTGATAAGTGACGACCATCACGATCGCCAGGAACACGCCGAGCGCGGACGTGCTGCGCTTGGGCGGGATGCCGAGGGCCAGCGCGAGCAGCGGCAGCAGGAACATCGACGCGACCTCCGCCACGCGGAAGTGGAATTCCGCGCGGGTCTGGTTGCGTAGCTGCTCGGTCTGGCCATCCTTGCCCAACCTCGCCAGCTCCGGCAGCGTCCATTCGACGTTGCGCCCGCCTCGGTCGCGGAAGCTCTCCGTCTTCGGCAGCGGAATGGGCAGGTCGTGGGAGGTGAAGGTCAGCACTCGGGGCGCGCGGAACTTCGGCTCCTGATGGATTAGCGTGCCCTCCGTCAGCCGGAAGATGATGGTGTTGGGATCGTCCGTCGCAAGGAACTCGCCGGTCTTGGCGCTGACCGAGACCCATGCCTCCGGCGTCGATTGCTGGTGGACGAAGATGCCGGACAGGCGGCGCCCCTTGTCCTCGCTCTCCTCGATCCGCATCGTCATCTTGGATCCGAAATGGGTGAACTCGCCGACCTTGATCGAGGCGCCGAGCGCGCCGGTCCGCAGCTCGAAGCGAAGCTGCTCGTAGTAAAAGCGTGCCTGCGGCTGGACATAGCCGACAATGGCGAGGTTCACCGCCGCCAGCACCAGTGCGTACATAAACGGAACCCGCAGCAGCCGCCCATAACTCATGCCCACGCCGCGCAGCACGTCGAGCTCGGAGGTGGTAGCGAGCCGGCGAAAAGCGAGCAGGATGCCAAGCAACAGTCCGATCGGGATGCCGAGGCCGAGATATTCCGGCAGCAGATTGGCGAGCATCCGCCACACCACGCTGATCGGCCCGCCCTGGGTCGCGACGAAATCGAACAAGCGCAGCATGCGATCGAGGATCAACAGCATGGCGGCGATGACCAGCGTCGAGAACAACGGCAACGCGATCAGCCGGGCCATGTAGCGGTCGATGGATTGCATGAGCCTCGCGCTGTAACGGGCGAGCACAGGGGCGTCACCCCTCCATCGGCGCACGCTACTCCGCGGCGATCGGCTCCGGCTGTGCGTCTCGCTGCGCCATGGCTTCGGCGAGTGTGCTCTCCAGCGCGGCCAGCGTGTAGGGTTTGCGGAGTACCGGCCGGCCGTGGAGCTGGTGCGTGGCGACATCACCGGCGAAGCCGGTTACGAACATTACCGCCATGTTGGGCCAACGATCCTCCAGGCCCGCCACCATCTCCGGCCCGGTCTGGCGCGGCATCAGCACATCGGACATCAGCAGGTCGACGCCACCCGCCGCTTCCAGCATCGCCGGCGCGCGCAGCGGGTCGTCACAGGCGACGGGCCGATGGCCGAGTTCGGCCAACGCCCCCATGGTCGCGGCCAGGACGCGCGGGTCGTCCTCCACCACCAGGATGTCGAGGCTGGGGGGAGGGGCCGCCCCAAGCACCGATAGGCTGAGGTGGGTCGTCTCGCGCTCCTCGGTCTTGTCGCGCGGCAGATGGAGGGTGACCGTCGTCCCGGCGCCAGGCGCACTGGCGATGCCGACCGCTCCCCCCAGCTGCTGTACTAACGCGAAAATCTGGCTGAGGCCGAGCCCCGTCCCCTTGCCAACCTCCTTGGTGGTGAAGAACGGCTCGAACACGCGCTCCGCCACCTCCGCGGTCATGCCGCAGCCCGTGTCGTGGACGGCGACGGTGACATAGTCGCCCGCCACACAGTCGCCGACCACCGCACCGGCGAGCGCCACGGCGCCCGACACGATCGTCAACTCGCCACGTCCATCCATCGCGTCGCGGGCATTGACGGCAAGGTTAAGCAGGGCGTTCTCCAACTGCACCCGGTCCGCGCGTACCCGCCACCCGCGCGCCTCGTCGCGAAACAGCACTGTGATGCCGTCACCGAGCGTGCGATCGAGCAGATCGCGCATCCCCGCAACGAGCTGTGCGACCTCGATCGATTCCGGCTTGAGCGACTCCTCGCGGCTGAACGCGAGCAAGCGGCGGGTCAGCGCGGCAGCCCGGTTCGCGCCTTCGGTGGCGCTTTCGATATGGCGACGTGCGGCGGCGGGGTTTTGGGTCAAAGACCGGGCAGCAAGCTCCAGTCCGCCGGTAACAACGGCGAGCATATTATTGAAATCATGCGCGATACCGCCGGTGAGCTGGCCGACCGCTTCCATCTTCTGCACCTGACGCAGCCGTGCCTCCTGGACGCGCAGCTCGTCGGTGGCGGCAGCCACGGCAGCGGAGAGTTCGTCGGCGCGCTGCGACGCCGCTGCGGCCTCGGTTTCGGCCTCCGCGCGTTCGCGCATGGTCCGCACGATGATCCAGCCGAGGGTGATCGCGCCGAGCACCAGCAGGATCCCGAACCCCGCCAAGATGCCGGCTATTCGGCTGGCGTCGCGCACCGTCGCCATGGCCCGGGCGGTCCGCTCGTTGAGCAGCATGCGCTCATAGGCAGTGATCAGGTCGAGTTCGCGATGGATCGCCGCAAGCGCGGGGGCCTGTCGGGCGCGATGGTAGAGGGCGAGCGCTTGATTGTTCTTCTTGTATCGGGTCGACAGTGCGGTCAGCGACAGTTCCTCGCCGCGGGTCTCATAAGCGTCGCGCAAGCGGCTGATCCGGCGCTGTTGCTCCGCGTCGGCGGCAGTGATGCGAGCAAGCCTGTCGAGCTGCGATCCGGCCGCCTGCCACTCGTCCGCATAGAGCTGGCCGAGCTGGCGATCGGTGGAGATGACGTATCGGCCGAGCGACGCTTCCGCGCGCGCGATGGTGCCTGCGACGGTGCGGGCCAGGATCATGACGTCGTAGCTGCGACCCTGAAGCTGCAGCGCGCGATCGCGTTCGCGGTTGGCGCCTCGCAGGGTCAGGATCAGCGCCACCAGCACGGCAGCACCCGCCAGGGCCAACACCGCCAGGATGATCGCCCGCCACCCGAAACTGCCGCCGGGCGCCACGATCTCGGCCTCATCCGCGCTCACTTTCGCCGTTTACCGCGAAACGCGACCGGCGAACAGTGGTGCTACTCCTCTCACCCAATCGCGCCCACCGTCCGGCCTGCCTTCGCGAATAGGGCCAGCACACGGTCTAGCTGTTCTGTCGTATGCTCCGCGCATAACGAGCAGCGCAGCAGGTAGGTACCGGCCGGCGTGGCGGGCGGACGCGCCATATTCACATAGACGCCGCCGTGAAGCAGCGTCTGCCACATCGCCACCGCTTGCTCCTGGTCCTCCAAGATGATGGCGATGATGGCGCTGTCCGGCGCGTCGGTGCCGAGCTGGAAGCCGAACTGCTTCAGCCCCGCATGCAATTTACGCGCATTTTCCCAAAGATGCTGACGTTTGTTGTGCGCATAGCGGAGCTTCCGGATCGAAGCCGCTGCCGTAGCGACGACGCTCGGGGGTAGACTGGCGGTGAAGATATACGGGCGGCAGGCGAGACGGATCGCCTCGAACTTCGGATGGTTGCTGACGCAAAAGCCGCCGACGGTGCCGACCGACTTGGAGAAAGTGCCGATCACGAAGTCGACGTCGCACCCTTGCGCCTCGTACACGCCGCGGCCGTTCGGGCCGTAAAAGCCCATCGAATGCGCCTCGTCGGACAGCACCATCGCGCCGTGCCGCTTGGCGACGGCGACCATCTCCTTAAGCGGCGCGACGTCGCCGAGCATGGAATAAACGCCTTCCAGAACAACGAGTTTACCGGGTTCCCTGGGAAGTCGTCCGAGGCGCTTGTCGAGATCCTCGACCGAGTTGTGACGGAAGCGGACGATCTCCGCGTTGCCTTGCGCGCAGCCGTCATAGATCGAGGCGTGGCTGTCCGCGTCGAGGATGACATACTCGCCCTTGGCAGCGAGCGTGGAGATCATGCCGAGATTGGCCATGTAGCCGGTCGAGAACACGATCGCGCCGGTGGTACCGTAGAACTCGCGCAGCGCTTCCTCGGCCTCCATATGGTCGCGGAAGGTGCCGTTGAGCATGCGGCTGCCGTTCGTGCCGGAGCCGAACCTCGCCAGCGCCTCGTGCCCCGCCGCGAGCACGTCGGGGTCGAAGGTCATGCCCATATAGTTGTAGGTGCCGAGCAGGATCGTCTCACGCCCGCCGATCACGGCGACCGTCGGCGACCGTACCTCGTCCATGACGATCGCGAACGGATCGGTGACACCGGTGTCGATCAGCGCCCGGCGCTCCGCGATCAGGCCGTCGAACTTGCTCATCAGGTCGCGTTCCGGCGCGATCGGGGCGGGGTCGAGGTCCAGTCGCTCGGGCTGGAGACCAGTCTCCGTCATGCCTTCAACTTCGCCACCGCATCGACCAGTTGCCCGACCGACTCGATCTCGGCCTGCATGTTCATGGTGATAATAATGTCGAACTCGTCTTCGATCGCCGCGACGAAATCCATCACGGTCAGGCTGTCCCATTCCAGGTCTCCCTGAAAGGTGGTCGCCTCGGAGATCACGACACCCTTTTTGTTGAAGGGCTCGATCTGGGCAGTGACGGTGTCGAGGATGGCTTGGCGGTCGCTCATGATCGGTTCCTGGCGCGCGAATGCGGCGGTGATGGGGCGGCTATAGCAAGCCCTGCGTACGATACCACGCGGCCGTTCGCGCCAGCGCGTCGCCGGTCGGCTGCACCGGTTGCCATAGCGCCGCTGGCGGGCGGCGCGCGGGGTCGATTGTCCAATCGGGGTGGCGGAAATAAGCGACGCGATCGGGCGTGAGCTTCGCGCCAGGGCCGCGCAAGGCGGCGTCGATGGCGGCGGCGGCGGAGAGCAGGAGCCCGGGCAAGGGGAGCGGGAGCACGCGCTTGCCCACCGCGCGGCCGATCGCACGGGCGAACCCATCGTGGGTCCACCCTCCCGTACCGTCGTCGGCTTCGTAGATCGTACGCGGGCCACTCGTCGCGGCCAGCGCCAACAACAAGGCGGCGAGGTCTTCGACCGCGATCACCGAGAGGCGCCCGCGCGGCGGCAGCGGCACGACATGGCGTCGCGCGAGCCGGAACATGTCTAGCATCTCGAGATCGCCCGGGCCGAACACGGCGGGTGGGCGGACGATGGTCCAGTCCAGGTCGGAGTCTTCGACGCGCTTCTCGGCCTCGGCCTTCGACCAGCCATAGGCGGACAGTCCAGGCTCGCGCGCGGCAAGCGAGGAAACGTGGACGAACCGCCGCACCCCGGCATCACGGGCGGCGGCGAGCATCCTGCGCGTGCCGTCGACATTACCCGCGGCGAAGCCCGCCCGGTCGGGCGCGTTGACGACACCGGCGACGTGGACCACCGCATCCGCGCCTTGCGCGAAGCGGCCGCTGCTCGCGAGGTCGCCCGCGATCCAGGTCACGCCCATCCGTTCGGCTTGCGGGCGGCGGGTGAGGGCGCGGACCTGGTGCCCGGCGGCAAGCGCCTGGTCGAGCACATGGCCGCCGACGAAGCCGGTAGCGCCGGTGAGCGCGAGGATCACAGCAGCGCCAGATGGTTGCGGTGGATCAGCGCCGCGCGTGGCGCGTAGCCGAGGATCGCGAGCTGCTCGTCCGACCGCTTGCCCAGCAGCATCCGTGTCTCGGCGGCGTCATATTCGGCGAGGCCCCGCGCGACGGGGCCGTCCGGGCCCTCGATCGTCACCAGGTCGCCGCGCGCGAAGCTTCCCGTCACGTCGGTCGCACCGGCGGCGAGCAGGCTACTCCCGGCGCGCAACGCCTTCGCCGCGCCGGCGTCCACCCGGATCGCGCCCTTTGCGGTCAGCCCCCCGGAGAGCCACGCCTTGCGCGCCGGTGCGGTGCGCTCGGCGGCGAACAGCGTGTGCCGGGCGGGCGTCGAGAGCGGCCGGTCGGCACGGCCGGACGCGATCGCAAGGGGAATGCCCGCGGCCGTGGCGATGCGCGCGGCGGCGAGCTTTGACACCATGCCGCCGGAGCCTATGCCAGAGCCCGAACCGGCGTCGGCCATCGCCAGGATCGTGGGATCGAGCCGATCGACCCGGGCGATGTGCCGCGCGTCCGGCAAGGACGGGTTGCGATCGTAGAGGCCGTCGACGTCGGAGAGCAGCAGCACCCCGCTCGCGCCCGCGGCCTGAGCGACGCGGGCGGCGAGGCGGTCGTTGTCGCCGAAGCGGATCTCGGCGGTCGCCACGCTGTCGTTCTCGTTGAGGATCGGCACCGCGCGCAGTGACAGCAGCCGGTCGAGCGTCGCGGCGGCATTGAGGTAGCGTCGGCGGTCCTCCAGATCGTCAAGTGTGACCAGCATCTGCGCCGCGGTCAGTCCTTGGGCGGCCAGTACCTCGGTCCAGGCCTGCGCGAGCGCGATCTGCCCGGTCGCCGCGGCGGCCTGTGCGTCCTCGAGGCTCGCACGGCCGCCCCTAGGCAGGTTCAGCTTGCGCGCGCCGAGCGCGATCGCGCCGGAGGAGACGACCGCGACCTGCTGCCCATCGCCGGCGCGGGCTGCGATGTCGGCGGCGATGCCCTCCAGCCAAGCGCGCCGCACGGTGCCGTCGTCGCCGACGAGCAGCGCCGAGCCGATCTTGACGATCAGGCGGGGGCAGGAGGCGGGGGGGAACAGCATGCCGCCTCGCTGGTAGCGCGCGCTGCCCGCGCAGGCCACGTCAGCGTGCGAAGATTTCCGCATGTGGGAGAGTGACGCCGAGCGAGGGCAGGGGAATGTCGAACGCGTCATCGTAGCTGACGTCGCTCCACCCCTTCGGGCCGGTCCGTTGGATCACCCGGACGCGTTCGGTCGCCATGTCGACGAATACGATCGTCTCGACGCTGTCGAGCGCCTGCTACTCGGGCAGTTTTACGCGCAGATCGGTGCGCGTGGTCCCAGCCGACAAGATTTCGAAGATCACGCGTGGATCTTCAAGCAGGCGTATGTCGTCGTCCTCGGGTCCATCGTGACCGCACAGGACACTCACATCCGGATACCGGACGGTTCGGTCGAGAGTTCGGATACCCTGATCGGAGCCATAGGGCGTACAACCGGTTCCCCGCAGCCGAGCCGACAAAGCAACCTGGATATTCAACATGACCCGGTTGTGACGCAACTTGGCGCCCGCCATCATCCGGATTTCACCGCGATCCAGCTCGGCCTTCTGATCGCCGAACGTGATGGCGAGGAATTCCTCGACCGAAAGCAGGGTCAGGGGGTAATCAGATCCTGACGCCATTACGGTCCGATAGCACAAAGCGCCCGGGCCGTCATACGGGCGACCACTCCACCTCGTCCGCATCCTCGTCATCGTCCGCGACCACCGTCGCCTCCGGGCCGATCGCTTCGAACAGCCGGTCGAGCGCCCAGTCGACGCCGACGCCACTGGCACCGGACAGGGGGATGACCTCGGCGCCGCTCGCCTCCTCCAGCTCGGCCGAGAGTGCCGCGATCAACTCGTCGTCCAACGTGTCGATCTTGTTGAGTGCGACCACCACCGGCTTGTCGTCGAGCCCGGCGCCGTACGCGGCAAGCTCGTCGCGCACCACGCGAAAGCTTTCCGCCACATCCTCGTCCTGCGCGTCGACCAGGTGGAGGAGGACGCGGCAGCGCTCGATATGGCCCAGGAACCGGTCGCCGATGCCGGCCCCTTCCGCCGCGCCCTCGATCAAGCCGGGGATATCGGCGAGCACGAACTCGCGGCCCTTGTGACGCACCACGCCGAGCTGGGGTCGGGTGGTGGTGAAGGCGTATTCGCCGACCTTGGCCTGCGCGTTGGTCACCTGGTTGATGAAGGTCGACTTGCCCGCGTTGGGCAGCCCCACCAGCCCGGCGTCGGCGAGCAGCTTGAGGCGCAGCCAGACCCAGGCTTCCGCGTTCGGCCAGCCCTCGCCATGCTGGCGCGGCGCGCGGTTGGTGGAGGTCTTGTAGCTCGCGTTCCCGCGCCCGCCGTCGCCCCCGCGCAGGAACACCTCGCGCTGGCCAGCCCGCGTGAAGTCGAGCAGGACTTCCTCCTTGTCCTCCGACAGCACCTGCGTGCCGATCGGCACCTTGATGACGAGGTCGTCGCCGCCGCCGCCGGTGCGGTTGCTGCCCGAACCGCCATGGCCACGCGGGGCGCGGAAATGCTGGGTGTAGCGAAAGTCGATCAGCGTGTTCAGGCCGGGTACGGCCTCGAAGATGATGTCGCCGCCCTTACCGCCGTTACCGCCGTCGGGGCCGCCATATTCGATGAACTTCTCACGGCGGAAGGAGACGGCGCCGGGGCCGCCGGCGCCGGAGCGGACGAAGATCTTGGCCTGGTCGAGGAAATGCATGGCTCGCGCCGTAACGCTTTACCGCAGCTAAAGCGACGCCTGAGCGCAAGCTCGGCCGGCGCGCCACCAGCCGCGTCCGACGACGCGGCTTTGCCGCGGCGGGCTCAGCGCGCGGCGGAGGGCGCTGCCTGGCGGTCGAGGAGCAACATCTTCCGGGCCAACCCCCTTGCCGCATCCCTGGGCAGCCCCAGTGCCCGCGCCATCGGCGCGCCCAGCAGCGCATCCCCGAGCGCCATCAGCACCAGCTGCAGTGTCTCCTCGTGGATCGGCAGGCCCGGCGTGTCGTGCGTTTCGACCAGCTCGTCCACCACATCGTGGATCGCCGTCAGGATCGGGTCGAGCGCGTTCTCGTTGCCTGACAGGATCATCCAGCTCGCCAGCGCGCCGGCGCCACCCTGACCGAAGGCGTCGAAGGTGAGATCGACCACCTCTGCCGGGTCGTGTACCTCGCGGGATCGGATCACCGCCTCACGAATGGTGCCGGTGATGCTTGCGGCCATGCGCGCGATCAGCGCTTTTTGCAGTTCGTCGGCGGAGCCGAAGTGGTGGAGCAGGTTGGCATGGGTGCGGCCGATCCGCGCCGCGACGGCCTTCAGCGTCACCGCCTGCGGGCCGACCTCGACCAGCAGATCGCGTGCGGCGTCGAGCGCCGCGTCGCGTGATGCGGAAGGGGAGAGGCGGCGGCGGACGGTGAGGGGGGTGACGGACATCGCCGGTGGGTGTCGCTGCTTTCACTCGCCTGTTCAATCCTCCCCGTTCACGGGGAGGTGGCAGCCGTCTTTTCGGCTGGCGGAGGGGGTTTCCGCGCGCGCCCATCTTGCGGCCCGCCCGCTCCACCACCGCGCATGCGCGGCGGTCCCCCTCCCCGTGAACGCGGAGGATTCGTCAGGCCGCCATCAGCACCGGTCGGTCCACCAGGTCGAGCTCGAAGGTCAGGCATTCCACCGCCTCGCCCCGCGCAAGGCAATGGCGCTGCTCGCTGCCGTTCTGGCGGAACCCAAGCTTGCCGAGCACCCGGCCGGACGCCGGGTTGTCGGCGAAGTGCCCGGATACCAGCCGCTCCTGCCCCAGCGCGTGCCTGGCCATGTCGACGACCGCGCGGCCGGCCTCCGTCGCATAGCCGCGACCCCAGGCGAACGGTGCCAGCCAATAGCCGATCTCCAGGGCATCGCCGGCCGGATGCAGGCCGATCCCGCCGACCAGTTCCGGCGCGGCTCCGAGATCGTGGGCGAAGATCAGCAGCGGGTGATTGCCTGGCGTCGGCGCCGTACCCAGCCATTCCTGCGCATGGTCCAGGGTATAGGGCCAAGGCAGGCGCGCAAGGCGCATCGCCACCACCTCATGCGCGATCGCGCGATGCAGGCCGGCGGCATCCTCCGGCCAGCCGGGGCGCAGCGTCAGTCGAGGGGTCCGTGCGAACATGCCTGCTCTCCTCCCGCCGCCAAGCACGTCTGGATGACGGCCCGGCGACAACATGGGTGAGGGAGCAAGAAAAAAGGGAGCCAGGTGGTGACCCGTCTCCCTTGTTGGCTGGTCCTGGTGGACCCGGGTCGCCCTGGTGGGCAACCCGTCCGGTTACCCGTTTATTCGGCCGCGATGGCCATCGGCTCGGTGGTGGTCGCCGCATCGTTCGCGACCACGACCGAACAGAACTTTCGGCCGAGCTTGCCTTGCGCAAACGCGACACGACCGTCGACGAGCGCGAACAGAGTATGATCCGTGCCCATGCCGACATTCTTGCCCGGATAGAATTTGGTCCCGCGCTGACGCACGATGATGTTGCCGGCGACGCACTCCTGTCCGCCGAACAGCTTCACGCCGAGACGACGACCGGCCGAATCGCGACCGTTGCGCGACGAACCGCCTGCTTTCTTATGTGCCATGAGTCCCTAGCTCCTTACGCCTGAGCGGCCGGGACGGTGTCGCCCGACTGCTGCTGCGATTGACCACCGACGGACACGATCTTCAGGATCGTGTGCAGCTGGCGATGGCCGTTGCGGCGACGATAATTGTGACGACGACGCTTCTTGAAGACGATGACCTTCTCGCCCTTCGCCTGCGCGATGATCTCGGCGGCGACGGTGAGGCCGGCGGCACTCCGCAGCTCAGAGCCCTCGCCCGCGAGCAGCACGTCGCCCAGCGTCACCGACGCGCCGGCCTCGCCCTCGATCCGGTCGATGACGATCTTGTCTCCGGCGGCGACGCGATACTGCTTGCCGCCCGTGCGCACGACTGCGAACATGGGTATTCTTTCTTCTTCAAATCTGAACGCCCGTCCGGGCAAGCCCGTCGGGAGAAGGTCGGCAGCTAAGCGACGCCGCGCGCGCTGTCAACCGCGTCAGCGGTGTTACTCAATCGCAACACAGCCGTAACAAATGTTTAGAAGTCGTAGCAGTGGCCTTGCTGCCACGGAGGGCTCGGCACAGGATGTTGCGACGCACAATCCTGGGGGGAACAATTTATGCGCCGGACCGCCATTTCGCTTTTGCTTTCGTGCACCGCGCTGGTCGCCTCACCCGCTTGGGGGCAGGCAACTGCACCCGAGCCCACGATCGGGCGTCCCGACACTCCGGCAGAGCAAGCGGCGCAAGACGACACGACGCGCGCTGCGTCCGACGTGGTGGTGATCGGCACCCGCCGTACCGACCGCACCGTCACGGATTCGGCCTCGCCGGTCGACGTGATCGGGGCGGAGGAGCTGCAGGCGCAGCCGGCGGCGAACATGCTGGACATCGTCCGCAACCTCGTCCCCTCCTTCTTCATCCCGCAGAACACGATCTCCGACGCGTCCACCTTTGTCCGGCCGCCGTCGCTGCGTGGTTTGGGCGCCGATCAGATCCTGGTGATGGTCAACGGCAAGCGGTACAATCGATCGGCGCTGGTGCAGGTCTATTCGGGTGCCGACACGGCGCTGTCCTATGGCTCGCAAGGGTCGGACATCGCCAACATCCCGTCGATCGCTATCGGTAGCCTGCAGATCCTGCGCGACGGCGCGACCGCGCAATATGGTTCTGACGCGATCGCGGGCGTGATCAACTATCAGCTGCGCGAGAATAGCGGCATCGAACTGCAGGCGCTGTACGGCCAAACCTATGAAGGCGACGGCGAGCGGTACCAGATCGCGGGCAATGTCGGTTTCAAGCTAGGCGAGCGTGGCTTCGTTAACGTGTCGGGCGAGTATTTCAACGAAAAGGGCACCAGCCGCGGCGCAACCCGTCCGCTGGCGGTGGTGCTCGCGACGGTAAACCCCGGTGTCGCCAACCGCATCCCCAACTTCCCGGGACCGGCGCAGATCTGGGGCACGTCGCCGGCGGACGGCTTCAAGCTGTTCCTGAACTCCGCCTATGAGTTCACCGATGCCGCCAAGGCTTATCTGACGGTCAACTATGCGCAGAGCAGCGCCAACCAGAGCTTCAACTACCGCTCGCCGATCGGGGCACCGACGCCACTGGCGGTCAATGACGGCAGCGGCACCGCCGCGACCCGCTCGCCGGGCGCCAATGGTGCGTTCAACACGATCTACACGACCGCCTGCCCGGCGGGCAACGCGACGTGCCCGGCCGGCGGGTTCGTCCGCAACGGCGGTGCGACCTTCAACTTCAACTCGATCTACCCGGGCGGGTTCACCCCGCGCTTCATCGGCGAGGTGGAGCAGATCTATGGCACGGGCGGACTGAAGGGCGATCTGGGTAACTTCACCTATGATCTCTCGGCGACGCTGGCGCGCAACTCGCTGTCGCTGTCGATGACGGATTCGCTCAGCGCTTCGTTCGGTCCGCAGAGTCAGACCAGCTTCTTCTTCGGCGATTTGATCCAGACCGAGCGCAACCTCAACGCCGACTTCACCTATGCGCTGGAAGCGGGGTTCGCGAGCCCGATCACGCTGTCGGCAGGCGCGGAGCACCGACGCGAGCAATATGAGACGACGGTCGGCGACCTGCAGTCCTACGCTGCCGGTCCCTTCGCACGCCAGCCGCTGTACGACCTGGTCGTGCCGGGTGTCTACGCGCCGGCGCTGAACGCCACGGGCGGGCAGATCGTCGCCACCCAGTCGCCGGCCGCGAGCGGTTACGGCGGCGTGAGCCCGATCTTCGCCGGCAAGAACAGCCAGGAAAGCTATGGCATCTACGCCGCCGCCGAAGCCGACATCGTCCCGGACTTCTCCGCCGGCATCGCCGGGCGCTTCGAGGATTACGAGACCTTCGGCAGCACCTGGGTGGGCAAGTTCAACGCGATCTATCGCGCCACGGACGTGACCTCGCTGCGCTTCACCGTCGGCACCGGCTTCCATGCACCGTCGCCGGGGCAGAACAACACGCAGATCCTCACCACCAACTTCCTGGGCGGTACGCAGGTGCAGACCGGCACCTATCCGGTGACCAGCGACATCGCACAATTCTATGGCGCGACGGTGCTCAGGCCGGAGAAGTCGCTGAACTTCGGCGCCGGCATCGTGATCGACCCTAAGAACGGGTTCACGCTTACGATCGACGCCTATACCATCAAGGTGCGGGACCGGATCGGCATCTCGCAGAACTTCAACGTGACGGCGGCCAACGTCGCGTCGCTGCCGTCGCTGGCCTCGGTCGGGGTTGGCGGGGTGGTGAATTATTTCACCAACGGGTTCGACACGCGCACCAGCGGCGTCGACGTGGTGTCCACTTACCGCACCCGCCTGTTGGACGATCCGTTCAGCGTCACCTTTGCGTATAATTACAACAAGAGCACGGTCACGGAGTTCGATCCGGCGGTGATCAGCGCAGCGCAGCGGTTCAACATCTCCAACCTGCCGCCCAAACATCGCATCAACCTGTCCGCGAACTGGCAGATCGGCAATTTCACGATCAACGCGCGCGAGAACTTCTACAGCAGCTGGGCCAACCAGCTCGAATATCCCGGCCAAACCTTCGGCGGCAAGTTCCTGACCGATCTCGACATCAGCTACACCCTCGCCGAGCGGTTCACCCTCACGGTGGGCGCGAACAACCTGTTCGATACCTATCCGGACCGGATCGCGCCGACCACCACCAACCCCATCTATGCGCTGACCAACAGCCTCGCCGATGGGCAGATCTATCCCCGGTCGGGCGGTCCGTTCGGGATCAATGGCGGCTTCTATTACGCGCGGGTGCGGATCAAATATTGATCGGCTGCGCAAACGGGCGTCGCGCGCACGGCGCGGCGCCCATGGCTAGTGGCGATGCTCGCGCCGCAACGCGTAGCGTCCATCCTCATAATCGGTGAACAAGCCCGCGATGGCGGGATGATCCACCGGCTCGTCACTGTCGTCGGGCACCAGGTTCTGCTGGCTGACGTAGGCGACGTAGCTCGACTCGGTGTTCTCGGCGAGCAGGTGGTAGAAGGGCTGATCCTTGGCCGGGCGGATGCCCTCGGGGATCGCCTCATACCATTCATCCGAGTTGGCGAAGACCGGATCGACGTCGAAGATGACGCCGCGAAAATCGAACATGCGGTGCTTGACTACCTCGCCGATGGCGAAGCGCGCGGCGGAGACCGGGGGCGCCTGAGGGTCGTTTCGGGCCGGTTGACCGGCGGTGGGATGACGCGACATGCCGTCATATTTAGGGGCGGCACCGGTTCGCACAAGCGCGCTTGTGCGCCCGCAGGACATACGATAGGGCGCGCGCTCGACCGGCCGGGCGCTCCTTTGCGAGCCGAAACGTCCTCGCGGAGAGGTGGCAGAGTGGTCGATTGTACCGCACTCGAAATGCGGCGTGCCTTTACGGGTACCGAGGGTTCGAATCCCTCCCTCTCCGCCAACATCTCTTTTCCAAAGCGTCTTTAACGGCTCCTTTGAACTGAGAAAACCCAAGCTTTCCAGCGCGTTTCAGAGCTAAACGCGGCGATGGTGCGTCTTTACGCGTCGAAGAAAGATGTTCCCTTTTCTGCCGAAACCGGGGAAGAACCGGGGATGCTTTCGCATGGGCGGAGCGCCGGAGACGAAGAGATGCGGCTGACAAAGCGGGACATTGAGCGGGCCAGCAAGCGCCGCAAGTATAGCGACGGACGCGGGCTGTTCCTGTCGGTGAGCGCCAACGGGCGCAAGACATGGGCGTTCTGCTACACGTTCGCGGGTCGCGCTCGCGAGATGGGGCTTGGCTCCATCGACTTCCTTAACGTGGACGAAGCGCGCGACCGCGCCGTACACCTCCGCAAGATGGTGCGCGACGGCGTGGACCCGATGACCGACCGCAACCGGGAGGCGAAGGTGGTGGTGCGCCGGAAGGTGGAGGGCGTCACCTTTAAGGCCGTCGCTGAGCGCGTGATCGAGATGAAGAAGGGCGAATGGAGCGACGACGGGAAGAGCGAAACCGATTGGCGTGGCTCCCTCACCAACCATGTGTTCCCGTCCATCGGCGCGACCAGCATCGGTGAGATCGACACGATGGACGTTCGCGACGCGCTCAAGGGCGTTTGGTCCGCCAGCCCCTCCACCGCGAAGAAGCTGTTGCCGCGCGTGGAAGCGGTGTTCGACTATGCCATTGCCGAAGGACTGTTGTCGGGGGACAACCCGGCGTTGCGTGCCAAGGTCAAGAAGCTCCTCCCCAAGCTGGAGAAGGTCCATAAGCCGACGCCGCACAAGGCCCTCGACTATGCCGACTTGCCCGCATTTGTGCGCCAGCTTCGCGCTCGCGTCGGCATCGCGCCACGAGCGTTAGAGTTCTTGATTTTGACGGGTGTGAGAACGGATGAGGTCATCGGCGCGACGTGGGATGAAGTGGACTTAGAGGGCGCAACCTGGACCATCCCGGCGGAGCGAATGAAGGCGGAGCGTGAGCATCGCGTCCCCCTTTCCGAACCGGCGCTGGCGATCTTGCGCGCGCTGCCCGGTGAAGAGGGCAACCCATTCGTATTCATCTCTCCGAATGGCAAGGGGAAGGGCCTGAGCAACATGGCAATGCTCAAGCTGCTAAAGGGCGACATGGGCTTTGCTGGGGAGGCGACGGTTCACGGTTTTCGGTCAACCTTCCGCGACTGGACGGCGGAGGAGACGACGCACGATAATATCGTGGCGGAGATGGCCCTAGCGCACGCGATCAATAGTAAGGTGGAGGCGAGCTACCGCCGGGGTGATCTATTCAAGCGCCGCAAGGCGCTTATGGACGATTGGGCGGCGTATATCGACGGTACGGCGGCGTGAGCCTGCCGCCTTGGGACTTTGGTTCGGACCATGAGCGGGGTGCATTTGTCGCTTGGGTAAATGCCGAACTTGATCGATTTGACGGCTTGGTAACGGGACGGTTCAATCACCGCAGCGCGACAGAAGCCTCGGTTGCTGACCTTCTCAGCCTGCCCGCCGCAAAGGCAACAGCCGGCAGGCCAACGGAAACCGACGCGCACCGCGAACGTGCGGGTCAGAACGCCGCATTGCGGGATGCCGCGCTGCTACGCTGGATGTTCAAGCGTTACTGGCCGGGCCGGAACCGCCCTATGGAGGATTGCGCAAATGCGTTCCGCATAGCGTCGGCTCGACACCAGCGAGCGCTGCCGCTTAATCTCCGAACGGCTGGGCGACAGGACGCCCAAGCGGAGCGCGAGCTGCGCGCCGCCCATGCTCTAAAGCGAGCTTACGACCGTTCGACTGACACGCCGGGGCGGCGCGTTGCGACCGACGACCTCGCACATCTCGCCACTCTCCCCGGCTATCTGTTCGCGGACCATTATACCGGGGACAAAAAGAGCGGCTGACTGCGGCTTTAGCGTTCGGGACGCGGCCTTTCGCGTCTTTGAGGACGCCGACCATGAACTTCAATCCCGCGACCGGCACGGCCAACCCGCCCGCCGCCGCTCCCTTTGAGCCGACTACCGGCAAGCGCCGCAGCCGCCCCACTTCCATTATCATCCGCCCGCGCGATCTCATGTCGCTGCTCAGCGTGTCGCGACACGGCCTGGCGCGTATGGTGGCGGACGAAGGCTTGCCCGCTCCCATCCAGCTAGGGCCACGCAGCTTGGGCTTCGTCAAGGCGGAGGTCGATGCGTGGCTTACCGCCCGCATGGCCGCTCGCGACGCCGCCTGAGCGCCGGACCGTGGACGACGATGCTGAAGAAGCGCCGTCCGGGCCGATAGTGCGGCTCAAGGAAGATGATGACGGGCTGGTGGTGCTGATTGAGCCCTCGCTGGCAAGCGGCCACCAGTATCCGCAACACTTCGCCCGCCGTGATCGCGACTTTGCTTGGCAGTATGCCAAGATGCTTTGGGCCGATCATCGGCTTGGTTTCAGGGATGAGACTGAGGGCAACGGCGGGCGCTGCGGCCCATACAACCGAACAACAGAACACTAGCCAACGACTATTTTCGTTAGCCTGATTCCGTTTGGAATAGGCGCACGAGAAAAGTGTCTCCGCGAAAGGAGATCATTATGCCCGACCCAAAGATCACGAAGAAGAAGTTTCCAATCATTTTGCAGCACGCCGGTTTCGATTGGGATCGCAAGCAGCAGGCTGACGACGCGGCAAGTGGCGCGCGCGGCTTCATACCGCCCGCTTACGAGCACTGGACGCTGGACGGCGGGGCTGTCGCCCTGTTCTTCCTCGAACAGCGCAAGGCAGGTCAAACCGTCAAGGTGGCCGGAGCCGCCGCTACGCGGCTGGGGCGCGGAATGCTCGATCACCCGACTGCCGACCAGCTCACCGCGCTGACGTTGGAGAACGGCTCCACGTCCATTCACCCGACCGCCTCGCTGGCCCTCGCCAGCGGCTATGTTGGCGGCGGCTATGTTGCCACCGCGACCATGATCGACGTGCGGAACCTCCGCGCCCGTATCCAGCGCGCCATCGACGCGGATGCCGCGATCATCGGTGACGACGATGCTGAGTGAGGCAGACAGCAAAGCGTCCGCCGGAGGGGAACCGGCGGGCGCAACGTCTGGGGAGACGCAGAGCGGATTTTCTCTCTCCAAACGTCAAAAGCAACAGAATCGGGGTTCATTCTCCGAAGGTGATCCCGAGCGCCCGCCGTGGACCGCTACCACAAGGGTGGTCGCGGAATATGACTACGTCCGCGCTGACGGCACATATGCCTGCACGATCTTCAAGGGGCAGCCCAAAGCGTTCCTAAAAGGGCGTCGCTTCACCGGCGGCCACGGCGCGCTCGATTTGGCGCGGCGCGACGACCCCCACGCCTTCTACAACTTCCCCGGCCTAGAGGCGGTGATGAAGGGCGCGGGCGACAATGCCGACGTGCCCTACCGTCTGCCCGAACTGATCGCGGACCTAAGCGCGCGCCCAGACGACATCGTCCATATTTGCGAGGGCGAGAAGGATACGGACACCGTCCGCGAACAGGGCCAGATCGCTACTACCAACCCCAACGGCGCCAAGGGGTGGCGCTCCGAATACAACCGGTGGTTGCGCGGTCGCCGTGTCGCCATTCTGACCGACAACGACGACAACGGGCGGGAGCGCGGGCGGACCATCCGAGCCGCCTTGCGCGGCTTCGCCGCCTCCGTCGTGTTGGTCGAGTTGCCCGGCTTGCCCGTCCACGGCGACGTGACCGACTGGCTGGAGGCTGGGCGCACCGCTGCCGACCTCATGGCCGAAGTGGAGCGGCAAATGGCGGCGGCTGGCGCGGGCGAGAACGCGGACGATCTGCCGCCTTCCGAACACGCCGTAGCGGTCGAGTTCACGCGGCGGTATGGCGGCGAACTCCTCTTCGATCATGATAGCGGCTCCTGGTATCTGTGGGACGACTCCCGCTGGCGACCGGAGCGGACGGGGCTGGCATTCGAGCAATGTCGTCGCATCGCCGCCGCAGGGGAAGGCGGGCGCGCGATGCAGAAGGCGTCCGTCGCGGCGGGCGCGGAGCGGTTTGCCCGTTCGGATAGGGCGCACGCGGTGGAGTCAGCATGTTGGGACAGCGACCCCATGCTGGCCGCGACACCCGGCGGGCCGACAATCGACCTGCGAACCGGCACGACACGAGCGCCGAACCCGGCGGACCGCATCACCAAGGTTCTAGGTTTTGTGCCGGAGCCGGAAGAGCCGGAGCTATGGTTGCGCTGCCTGCGTGAGTGGACAGGCGGCGACGAAGAATTGGTGCAGTTCCTACAACAGTTCCTCGGCTATAGCCTGACCGGCCTGACAGTCGAACACGCGCTGCTGTTCCTGTTCGGATCGGGCGGCAACGGTAAATCGGTGTTCTTAAACATCGTGCTCGCAGTCATGGGCGAATACTCGATGACGGCAGGCATGGAGACGTTCACCGCCTCCAAGAGCGAACGCCATACGACTGAACTAGCGCGACTGCGCGGCGCGCGTGTCGTGACCGGCAGTGAGGTCGAAGAAGGCAAGGAGTTCAATTCAGCTCGCATCAAGCAAGCGACGGGCGGCGACCCTATTACCGCGCGCTTCATGCGCCAGAACGACTTCACCTACATACCGCAATTCAAATTGCTGTTCACGGCCAACGATCAACCGCGTCTGCATCAAGTTGACGACGCCATGAAGCGCCGGATCAACATGATTCCCTTCCTGCACAAGCCGCCGAACCCTGATCCGTTTCTCGAGCAGAAGCTGAGGGCTGAGGGAGGTCGCATCCTTAGCTGGATGATCGCGGGCTGCCTCGACTGGCAGCGGCGGCGCGCTGAGGCGGGCGGGAGCGGCTTGCATCGGCCCGACGCGGTGAAAGCTGCCACCGCCGATTACTTCGAAGGGCAGGACGTGTTCGGTCAGTGGATCGAAGAGCGGTGCGCACTAGGCCCGAATAGGCAGGCGCAATCGGCCGACCTCTACCGCAGTTGGGTGCTGTTCGCCCAGCGGGTGGGGGAGGAGCCGGGGACGCAAACCGCTTTCGGCCTGAGGCTCGGCAAAAAGTTTTCGAAGGGTAAGCCGGGCGGGAAGCGCGGGTTTCTCGGCATCGCGCTGGGCACCTCAGATAACGAGGAGGCGATGTGACCATTCTCTCGAAGAGCGTCACGCGGCCTGAACCCGTCCAACCCGTTCCGATTAGGACGGGTTCGCGGACGGGTTTACTGACGGAAAGTCCAGTAAGTTCAATGACCTATTCGCGCCGGACGGGTTCGGGCGGGTTTTCCGGTTCCGCTCTTCGCGCGCGCCTACGCGCCTACCCGCCCCTACACGGAAACGGGAAACCCGGCCCAACCCGTCCAACCCGTCCCGCTTCTTACGAAATCAGCGACTTACCCCTTAAAACCCATCCTGTTCCTGGAGGAGCCTTGTGACCGACCCTCATACCCCGGCGGACCTAGCCGACTTCGAAGCATACATCGCACAAGCGACCGCAGGCCGCAGCGGCGATGAGCGCGCTAAGTTGAACCGTTACCTGCGGGTGAACCCCGGCTCGACAGTCCGCGACTGGTCGCACGGCTATCCGCGTCAGCTATGCGATGATGAGGTGGACCTCGACGCTCCCGCGTCGAGCCGCGCCCGCCTCGCCTATGTCCGCGACACGGCCACGCGCGCTCTGGCTCATACCCTGCCACTCGATATCAGACGGGAGGCGGCACGCGACGAGGCGCTGGTCTGCAACCCACTCGCCCGGCGCTATCGCCGCCGCGTCGCCGGAGACGTGGCTACGGCCCAACCCAGCCCCGATCAGGGTCAACCTACAGCCGACCTCGCCAACGCCACTCCCGCACCACGAGCGCCCACAGGCGGCAGTGCCGAGGGGGAGGGGGGCACGAAAAGTCTAGCGTCCTCCACCTCGCAGACCGGCGCGGGCCAATGACGCAAATGCAAATACCAAAATCGCGACCTGAACGCCTCGCGCGCGCGCGTGGGCAAGGAGATCAGCATGACACCCGATCATGAAGACGCCTCGCTCAGCGTCATCGAGTTCTGCCGTCACTTCAATCGACGTATGGCAGAGAAGCAGGCGGACCTAGGCGCGCGCATGGACGATATCGCTATTGCCGCCGCCTATAGCGCCGTGGACCTCGCCTCCTGCCACGCGGGTGACGCACACGCCGCTATCGCTTGGGTGCGCCGGGCGCTGGACGTTATGGAAGCGGGCCTCCCCCTCACGGCGGAGACGCTCCAATGACCGGACTCGCCAACCTTATCGCCGCGCCAGCCGACGTTCGCACAGCCGCGCTCGCGCTTCTGGACGACCTGAGTGCCCCGCTAGAGCCGCGCCGACTTGAGCGCGCTCTTCAAAATGGCGGGCTTACGCGGACTCAGGCTCGGCGGGCGATGCACGCCCTTCGATCCGTTCACGTTGTCGCGCTGGTGCCGAAGTGCTCCCCCGCGCCCTGATCGGTCCGGTCATGGCCGTGGCGCGCGGTCCGGCGCGACCGCCGCTGGAGGCGCGGCTAGTCCGGCAAGCGGTCGATGCCATCGCGCCACGGTCCGCGCCGCGCGAGCCGCTGGCGCGCGATCTAGCCCGCCGTGTGGCCGAAGAGCTTGCCGCGTTTCTTGTCGAGCCGGACGACCCGCTGCTGTCCGCGCTAGGTGAGGTGCATCGGAACGCGTTCCCTTCTCCTGTGATCGTGCTGGCGACCGACCCGGACGTGGACACGCTTTCCTTGTTCGTTGAGGCGCGGGTGGAAGCCCTACGTAATCGGAGCGGGCGCGGGCTGTCGTCGGGAGAGGACGCGGCCGAGCGTCGGACAATTATCGCGGAGGTAGAGGCACGGCTTGCCGGCCGGTATCTCCGGCACCTTCGCGCACCAGAGTGATAAATCTTTCAAAATGGAACATCGTCGTCATCAGTGATGTTCGGCCGCACTGGGGAGCCTTGTGTGTGCTTAAGAGCAGGCCGCTTATCCTCTATTCGCTGCTGAGGGGGTGGCCTTGTGACCTGCGGCTCTTTGACTTTCTCTGAGCCGATAAGTTGCGAAATTGCGCCCGCGTACTTTCGGGCGTTTAGGAGCATTTCGCCTGCGTCCGTGGTCGCTTGCAATGTAAGGGCGACCACGGCCATAACGACAGCGAGATTCACTCGCTTGCCGCCTGCAAGTTCAACCTCCAACTCCTTGATTCGATCAAGAAGCGCGCGCGATCGCTTAGCATCTAGATTGGCGTTGACGATTTCGGTTTTGAGTTGCTCAAGATAATGGTGTATCTTTCGGCGCACTGGCGCGGCAATATCAACCGACAAGTGAGTATCACGTCGCGCTTTTGTGACTCGAATACGAGTCAAGCTCGCTTGGACTGACCACTGAAATTTGTTATACTGATCAAAGTAGTCGTCATTAGGCGGAGTGAACGAAATACCAGGGATCGAGAACTGTTGCGCTAAAGCACCGACTTCATTCATGTAGTCACCGATCGTCATGTAGGTCAAATTGCCATGGCTGTCGGTTTCGGCATTGCTAACACGCTCATCAATCTTCGAGACGAGGTACGAGAAGGCTTCCTCATCGTTGTCAGGTAAATCCTCGAAGTCGCGATGCGTCAGGAACGGCATGCCCGGCTAAATCTCTCTTGAAAACTGCAGCCGCAATCTTGCTCCATGTGCGTTCCTCTGTCGAGATCGATACTGTGGCGTAATTGGCAGATACGTCACCGGAAAGCGCCGATAGCCCTCCCGACCAAGGAGGACTTCGAATGCACGCCATGACCATCCCCGCCGCGCTCGCCCGTACCGGCTCGCGCATTCTCGGAAACCAGCAGTCCCCGGAAGCTCTGTTCCGCGAACTTCGCGCCGCCGTCGATGCTCACATCAACCGTCATGGCGATCAGATGGGGAACCTCGAAGCCGCCGTGCAGGCTATCCAGTCGCAGGTGAACGGCGGCGCGGGCGGCTTCTCCTTTGGCCCTCCGTCGTGGGGCGAACAGGTGGCCAGTTCCGACGTGCTGGCGACGCTCCGCAACGCTGCAGGCAAGGCTAAGGCGCAGATCGACCTCAAGCCGACCGCCTCGATCACGAGCGTTCCCGGCAGCGGCGGCGGGTTCATCCAGCCCGACCGCGCGGACCCGGCGGCGATGCCGACCCGCCGTCTCACCATCCGAGCGCTGCTCGGGCGCGGCACGACCGGCTCGAACATGATCGAGTATCCGCGCCAGACCGTCCGCGCCAACAACGCCGCGACCGTGGCGGAACTCGCGCTAAAGCCGGAGAGTAACTTCGGCTGGGAACTCGCTCAAGCGAAGGTGCAGACCATCGCCCATTGGGTAGGTGCGTCGCGGCAGGTGCTGGACGACAGCGGCCAACTTCGCACCATGATCGACGGCGAACTGCGCTACGGTCTGGCGCTCAAGGAGGAGACGCAAATCCTCTTGGGCGATGGCGTCGGCACGAACCTGCTGGGTCTAATCCCGCAGGCGACAGCGTATGACGCCGCCGGGCAGGCAGCGGGCGCGTCCAAGTTTGACGTGCTGTTGCGCGCTATCGCTCAGGCGGAAGCGGCGGACCTCCCGGCGACGGGCGTGGTCGTCAACAACGCCGATTGGCTCACGATGCAGGGCATCAAGGACGCGCAGGGCCGCTACATCGGTTCCGGCCCAATGGGCACGGCGATGGCGACCGCGTGGGGGCTGGACGTTGCGCCGTCCGCGTCAATGCCGGTTGGCAAATTCCTTGTGGGGAACTTCGCAAATGCGGCCACGATTTACGACCGGCTCCAGCCGGTGGTCTTGCTCTCCACCGAGGACCGGGACAACTTCATCCGGAACGCCGTCACGATCTTGGCGGAGGAGCGGCTGGCGCTGGCGGTGCGCTTCCCGGCGGCGCTGATCTACGGCGATTACGCGGCGGCTGGCTGATGACGGACAAGGTTGAAGCCGTCGTTGTGACGGGAGAGCCGGTGCCGGAGAGCGCGTTCGACATGGCGCTCCTCGGCACCCCGTCGCTGGTCACCCTCAAGCACGATACGGAAGGCGATACGATGAAGGTTCGGATCATCCGCGCTTGCAACACTTGGCTCGAAGGCGACACGCCGGAGGTCAACGCCCACTACGGGCGCCAGCTCATCGCGAACGGGCTGGCGGAAGAAATCAGGGGCGGCAAGCCTGCGCCTCTTGGGAAATCCGCGAGCAACTAAAAATTCTCTCCAACCTATCTCTGTGACCGGGCCCAAGCGACGGCGCGGTTACTGGTGGCCCAGCCGCTTTCCTCGATCTGAAAGGGCGTGACCAAACTGCGCCAGATTGCTAGTAAGTAGCACGAGCTGGACTGTTGAAAATTTCGGGGGAGCCGGATTTGTCCCCGCCTCCTAGTCAGATTTGGCTCCCGCTTCCGAGACATAGATGTCCTACGAAGAACATCCCCCAGCAGTACATATCGGATGACACATAAGTAACCATATGGGGCCGAGACAAATTCGTCTCCCCAGGCCCTCTCGCAGCGGGTGATTCGCTAGCGTAGTTAGGTGGTATGAAAATCACCGCGAAAACTACATCGGGGAAGCCGAACGCCGCTGCGAAGTCGAGCGCCCCAACTGAGAAGCCCGCCAGCAAGGCGGCGCCGATCAAGCCGCCGGCTCCGATCGGCGCGCCAGCGAAGCCGGAGGGCGATGCTGTCGCCAAGCCCAAGCGGAAGGATCGGTGGCCGGAGTCGGTCATGAAGCTCGGCTATGCGCAGATGCCTTCGATCCTTTTCTGGGGGCAGAACAAGCTTGAGCTTAAGCCCGACGAGTTCAACGTGCTTCTGCAGCTGGTGAGCCACTGGTGGATCAAGGACCAAAATCCTTATCTCTCCAAGGAGACGATTGGACGGCGCATGGGCAAGAGCGCGCGCATGGTTCAACGCCATCTCACCACCCTCGAGAATAAGGGTCTGATCAAGCGCGTGGAGCGCTACAAAGTCCACCAAGGCCAGGACAGCAACGGCTACGAGCTCGAGGGGCTGGTGAAGAAGCTGAAGGAGATTGCGCCCGACTTCGAGAAGGCGACGGACCTGAACAAGCGCCGCCGAGCAAAGGCAGAGACAAAATGAGCACAGGTAGCCCTATGCGCGGCAGCGCCGCCACGTTGCTCCCGAAGTCTCACATGTTCTGGCTCCTCCGCGACCGCTGCACTCATCGGCGGCTTTTGCAAGGCTCGACCAGCGTTCCGGTCCCCGTCGATCGGCACTGGGTCGTGCTCGGCTCGGAATGCGAGGACTGGTGTATGGACAACCTTCGCGAGGGCGTTCTAGCCGAGTGGAAGGGCCTTGAGCTCATCTTCCACTTCGCTTCCGTGCATGACGCGCTCTTCTTCAAACTGGTTTGGTTCTAGGGCTTTGCCCACGAGCAGGAGATGAGTTGAGGCTGTCCGTTATTTTCTGGGTCGATATTCATGCTTCCGGGTGCGCGTTATATCCCACGCGATGCGCGGCCTGTGGCTTCGCGCTGCGGCCCTCTGACCGGGTAAAATCCGGGAACCACGGCCAGCTGTCCGCGAAAGACTCAGGCAATTCGTGAGTTTACGCGCTAAGCAGGCGGACTCCCTCTCCGCCACTTGCTCGCCGTGGAGGTGGTTGTCGGCGCCGGCCAGCCAAGGCTAAGCGCGGCCCGATGCTTCGCCTGACCAATTTGACGCTGCCGCTGCACCATGCGGAGGAGGCGCTGTCGGCCGCGATCTGCAAGCGGTTGAGGGTGGGCCCGCGCGACATAGTCCGGCTCAGCATCGTGCGGCGCGGCGCGGATGCGCGCGACAAGCTCGATATCCGGCTGGTCTATGCGGTCGACGTGACGCTGCGCAACGAGGCGCCGGTGCTCGCCCGCCACCGCAAGGATCGCGACGTTCAGCCCACGCCCGACACCGGCTATCGCCCGGTCGCGAAAGCGCCGGCGGGCGCGCCGCGACCAGTGGTGATCGGGGCGGGGCCGTGCGGTCTGTTCGCGGGCCTGATCCTGGCGCAAATGGGCTTCCGACCGATTATCCTCGATCGCGGCAAGGTCGTGCGGGAGCGGACCAAGGACACCTGGGGCCTGTGGCGCAAAAGCGTGCTCAACCCGGAATCGAACGTCCAGTTCGGCGAGGGCGGCGCCGGCACCTTTTCCGACGGCAAGCTCTACAGCCGCATCAAGGAGCCGCGTCACCTCGACCGCAAGGTGCTGATCGAGTTCGTCAAGGCCGGGGCACCCCCGGAGATCCTGACCGAGGCGCACCCGCATATCGGCACCTTTCGGCTGGTGACGATGGTGGAGAGCATGCGCGCGACGATCGAGGCGCTCGGCGGCGAGTATCGCTTCGGGCAGCGCGTCGACGGCGTCGAGATCGAGACCGATGCCCAGGGCGAGCGCCGCGTGCGCGGCCTCCACCTTCATACCGGCGACTATCTGGAGGCCGAGCGGGTGGTGCTGGCGATCGGCCATAGCGCGCGCGACACCTTCGCGATGCTGCACGCGGCGGGCGTCCATGTCGAAGCCAAACCGTTCTCGATCGGTGTGCGGATCGAGCATCCGCAGTCATGGATCGACCAGGCGCGGTTCGGGGTCAACGCCGGCCACCCGGTGCTGGGTGCGGCGGAGTACCACATCTCGCACCACTGCTCGAACGGGCGGACGGTCTACAGCTTCTGCATGTGTCCGGGCGGCACGGTGGTGGCCGCTACCTCGGAGGAGGGGCGCGTCGCGACCAACGGCATGAGCCAGTATTCGCGCAACGAGCGCAACGCGAACTCCGGCTTCGTCGTCGCGATCGACCCTGTGCGAGACTATCCCGGCGACCCGCTCGCGGGACTGGCCTTGCAGCGTCATTGGGAGGAAAAAGCGTTCGTCGCGGGCGGTTCTGACTACAGGGCGCCGGCGCAGCGGCTGGGCGATTTCCTCGCCGGAAAGCCCTCCACCTCGCTCGGATCGGTCGTGCCGTCCTATCGGCCCGGCGTTAAGCCCACCGACCTGGCGGAGTGCCTGCCCGACTACGCGGTGGCGGCAATGCGCGAGGCGCTGCCCGTGTTCGGCCGGCAGATCCCCGGCTACGATCATCCCGATGTGGTGATGACCGGCGTGGAGACGCGCACGTCGTCGCCGGTGCGGTTCACGCGCGGTGCCGATTTCCAGAGCCTCAACACCGCCGGCCTGTTCCCGGCGGGAGAGGGGGCGGGCTATGCCGGCGGCATCCTGTCGGCGGCCGTCGACGGCATCAAGGTGGCGGAGGCGGTGGCGCTGAGCCTGTGCGTGCGGTGAAGGTCTTCTTCGACGGCGGTTGCCGAGGCGGCGCGATGGAGGTGGCGGTCGTGACGGGCGGCGCTACCAGGATCGTCACTGACCTGGGCAGGGGCACCAGCACGGAGGCCGAGTGGCTGGCGCTGATCCATGCGCTGAGGGTGGCCCGATCGCTCGACTTCACGGAGGCCGTGCTGCTCGGCGACTCGGCGGACGTGGTCGCGAAGGCGAACGGCAAGGTGCCGTGCCGGGGCACCTGCGCGACTCATCTGCAAAGCTTCCGGTCGCTGTTGGACGGGATTGCCGCTCCGCGTGTCCGCTACATCAAGCGTTCGCAGAACCTCGCCGGGATCGCGCTGGCCGGGCGGCATCGGCTATGACGCTGATCCTGTTCAACAAGCCCTATGGCGTGCTCTGCCAGTTCACCGACGGCGGCACCGCCCGGCCGACGCTATCCGATTACGTCCGGACTCCGGGTGTGTATCCGGCGGGCCGGCTGGACCTCGACAGCGAGGGGCTGTTGCTGCTGACCGACGACGGCCGGCTGCAGGCGCGGATCGCCGATCCCCGCCACAAGCTGCCCAAGACCTATCTCGTCCAGGTCGAGGGCGAGGTGGCGGAGCCCGCGCTGGCGCAACTTCGCCGGGGTATGCGGCTGAAGGACGGGATGACCCTTCCCGCCAATGCCGAGCGCATCGACCCGCCGTCGCTGTGGCCCCGCGATCCGCCCATCCGGGTGCGGCTGAGCGTGCCCGACTGCTGGTTGCGGATCACCATCCGCGAGGGCCGCAACCGTCAGGTGCGGCGGATGACGGCGGCGGTCGGTCACCCGACGTTGCGGCTGGTGCGGTGGAGCATCGGCGACTGGAGCGTCGCCGGCGTTCCACCTGGCGAGTTCAGGAGCGGCTGACCACGGGCGTCAGGCCACGGGTGGTAGCCGCTCCAGATGCTTTTCGAGGGTCAGCGGATAGTCGCGAAGCCTGACGCCCGTCGCGTTGTACATCGCGTTGGCCACCGCCGCGCCGACGCCGCACAGGCCGAGCTCGCCGACGCCCTTGGCCTTCATCGGGCCGGTCGCCGCGTCCTCGCCGGGGAGGAAGATCACCTCCTGATGCGGGATGTCGGCGTGGACCGGCACCTCGTAGCCGGCGAGGTCGTGATTGACGAAGAAGCCGAAGCGGGTGTCGACCGCCAGCTCCTCCATCAGCGTCGCGCCGACCCCCATCGTCATGCCGCCGATCACCTGGCTGCGCGCGGTCTTGGGATTGAGGATGCGGCCGGCGTCGCACACCGCCAGCATGCGGCGGACGCGGGTGACGCCTGTATAGGTATCGACGCCGACCTCGCAGAAATGCGCGGCGAAGGTTGATTGCTGGTACTTCTTGCCGTCGGCGCCGAAGTCGGCCTTGCCCTCCGCCACCAGCTCGCCGCCCCGCGCCGCATCCGCCAGCGCCACCCGGCGGGTGCCGACCCCGACCCGCCCGTCAGCGAAGACGGCGGCGGCGGGATCGAGGCCGAGCCGCTTGGCCGCCTCCTCGCGCAGCTTAACGCAGGCCGCATAGACGCCGGCGGCCGAGCTGTTCGCCCCCCACTGACCCCCCGATCCCGCGCCGGCGGGATTGGCGGAGTCGCCGAGCCGGACCACGACCTTGTCGAGGCCGACGCCCATCATCTCCGCCGCGGTCTGGGCGAGGATGGTGTAGCTGCCGGTGCCAATGTCGGTCATGTCGGTCTCGACCGTCACGACGCCGCTCGCGTCGAGCCTGACCCGCGCCGCCGACGCCATGTTGATGTTGTTGCGGAAACCAACCGCCATACCCATGCCGACCAGCCAGCGGCCATCGCGCACCTGGGCGGGCCGGGCACCGCGCCGCGACCAGCCGAACCGATCGGCGCCGGTGCGCAGGCACTCGACCAGCCGGCGCTGGGAAAAGGCCTTGGCCGGCTTCTCCGGATCGACCTGCGTGTCGTTGATGATGCGGAACTCGACCGGGTCCATGCCCAGCTTCTCCGCCAGTTCGTCCATCGCGACCTCGAGTGCCATCATGCCGGGCGCCTCGCCGGGCGCGCGCATGGCGTTGCCCTCGGGCAGGTCCAGCTTCGCCAGCCGCAGCGAGAACATGCGGTTGGGCGCCTGGTAGAGCAGCCGCGTCTGCGCGGTCGCGGTCTCGGGATCGCCTTCGGGCAAATTGCCGCTGGTGCTCTCGTGCGCGATCGCGGTGAGCTTGCCGTCAGGCGTCGCGGCGAGCCGGACGCGCTGGATCGTCGCTGGCCGGTGCGTGGTGTTGTTGGCGATCACCGGGCGTGGCAGGGCAACCTTGACCGCCCGTTTCGCCGCGCGGGCGCCGTGCGCCGCCAGCACCGCGTCCGCGCGCAGGAACAGCTTGGAGCCGAAACCACCCCCGATGAACGGCGAGTCGACCCGCACGTCCGCCGGCTTCAGCCCGAACACCTTGGCGAGATCGCCTTTGGTCCAGGCGATCATCTGGTTCGACGTCCAGATCGTCAGCTTGCCGTCCTGCCAGGCCGCCGTCGTCGCGTGCGGCTCCATCATCGCGTGCGACTCGTCGGGGGTGGTGTAGATCTCGTCGAGCTTGACCGGCGCGGCGGCGAAGGCGTCCTCGAACTTGCCCACCCGCGTGACCGGCGGCGCGCCGCTGCCTTCGTTGCTGCTGCCACCGGTCAGCGGCGCGTTCTTGGCCTCAACGGCGAGATCGTGCTTGCCGGCCTCCCGCGCATAATCGACGCGGACGAGCGAAGCGGCGGCGCGCGCCTGCTCGAACGTCTCGGCGACCACCACCGCGATCGCCTGATGGTAATGCTCCACTACCGGCCCGCCGAACAGCGAGGCGGTGTTGAAATTGCCCTTCATGCGCGGTACGTCGAGCGTCGTCACCACCGCGAGCACACCCGGCGCGCCCTTGGCCTGCGTGGTGTCGATGCCGGCGATCCGCCCCTTGGCGATCGCGCTGACGACGGGGTAGCCATAGGCGGAGTCAGGGGCGACCTCGTGGCGCTCATAGGCATAGGGCGCGCGGCCGGTAACCTTGAGCGGGCCGTCAACCCGGTCGACGGCGCGGCCGATCACCTTGCCTTGATCGATGGGGTTGCGCCCGGTGCTTGCGTCGAATTGCATGGGCTCAGCTCCTGGTGTCGGCGATGACGGCGGCGAGCGCCCGCTCGGCCAGCGGCAGCTTGAAGGCGTTGTCCTCGGTCGGCTTGGCGCCCGCGAAGACCTGCGCAGTCACGGCACGCGCACCCTGCGGCATCGCGGCCTCCGCGGCTTCGATCCGCCACGGCTTGTGCGCCATGCCGCCGAACGCGACCCGGCCGCTGCCGTCGCGCTGGATGACTGCGGCGACCGAGGCGAGCGCGAAGGCATAGGACGCGCGGTCGCGGACCTTGTGGTACACCTGCTTGCCGCCCAGCGGACGGGGCAGGGTGACGGCGGTGATCAGTTCGTCCGGCTGCAGATTGGTGTCGATGTGCGGCGTGTCGCCGGGCAGGCGGTGGAAGTCGGCGATCGGGATCGCTCGGGTCTGACCCTGCGGGTTCACCGTCTCCACCGTCGCGTCGAGGACGCGCATCGCGATGGCCATGTCCCCCGGGTGGGTGGCGATGCACTGGTCGGACGAACCGATCACCGCCAGCTGCCGCGAGTAGCCGCCGATCGCCGAACAGCCGGAGCCGGGGTTGCGCTTGTTGCACGGCATGTTGGTGTCGTAGAAATACGGGCAGCGGGTCCGCTGGAGCAGATTGCCGGCGGTGGTCGCCTTGTTGCGGAGTTGGCCCGATGCACCCGCTACGATCGCGCGGGACAGGACGCCATAGTCGCGCCGGACACGGGCATCGGACGCCAGCGCGGTGTTGGTCACGAGTGCGCCGATCCGCAGGCCGCCGCCGGCTCGCTCGATGCGGTCGAGCTTGAGGTCCTGAACGTCGATCAGGTGGGTCGGGGCCTCGATTTCGAGCTTCATCAGGTCGAGCAGGTTGGTGCCGCCGGCCAGGAACTTCGCGCCCTGCACCCGCGCCACCGCCGCGGCTGCTTCGGCAGGCGTGCGGGCGCGCTCGTAGGTGAACGGCTTCATGCGCGACCTCCGGCGACGTCCGCCATCGCGTCGGCGATGTTGGAATAGGCGCCGCAGCGGCAGATGTTGCCGCTCATCCGCTCGCGCATCTCGGCATTGGAGGCGCGCGGCCGGGCCCCTAGGTCGGTGGTGACGTGGCTCGGTACGCCCCGCTTGATCTCGCCCAGCACCGCCACCGCCGAGCAGATCTGCCCGGGTGTGCAATAGCCGCACTGGTAACCGTCATGTTTGACGAACGCGCGCTGCATCGGATGCAGCTTGTCGGGCGTGCCCAGCCCCTCGATGGTCGTGATCTTGTCGCCCTCGTGCTGGACCGCGAGGCTGAGGCAGGCGTTGATCCGCTCGCCGTTCACCAGCACCGTGCAGGCCCCGCACTGACCATGGTCGCAGCCCTTCTTGGAACCGGTAAGCTGCAGATGCTCGCGCAGCGCGTCCAGCAGCGTCGTGCGCGTGTCGAGCCGGAGGTCGCGCCGCTGCCCGTTGACCTCGAACGAGACCGGGACGGTCGCCACGGCGGGGGCAGGGGCGGTCTGCGCCTCCGCAACAGGTACGGCGGTCAGCGCAACGCTCGCCGCGCCGCCGGCCAGTACGCCGCGGCGCGAGACATCCACGCCTGTGGCTTCGCTCATCGCGTCCTCCTTCGGAAAATTTGCCTACGCGGGGCAGTATTGGCCGCGAACGACGATACACCCGGCGCCAACGCGACGCCACGCCAAACGCTCCGCTGGGCGGACTTGAAACGGTGTTCAGTTGCTGACCAGATAGTAGCGGGCGGGGTCGCCGGCCGGATTGGCGACGGTGATGCGGAATCGCCGGGTGAAGACCGGCACCCAGCGGCATGCCGCGCGCGGTGGCGCCACACGCTGCTCGCAGACGGCGCTTCCGTCAGGTCCGGTGATCCTGACGCTCAAGGCACGGTTGCCGCCCGGAACGACCGCGACCACCGCACTCTCGCCGGCCAGGAAGATCTGCTCGGTCGCCATTTCCCCGCCCCCCGGCAGCTCGCCATGCCGGAAAGCCGGACCGGACGCGCGGCCGCGCCACGGGACCGAAGCCCGCCGCCCCGCCGCCGCGCGCCGGTCCCCCGGCAGCTCGCCCCGAGCGCCGAGCTTCTCCAGCCGATCGGTGGCGTCGAGCAAGGACTTGCGCGTCGTCGCGGCTTCGGCCGCGGCGAGCGCATCGGCAACGGCCAATACCTGTTCCTCGGGCGTCGCCGCGGTGAGCAGCAGGAGCGCGGCCAGGCTTCTCATCGTGTCCCCTCCATTTCGATCACCATAACGCAGCCGGGCGCCCCATCCTCGCAGCGGATCGTCAGATCGTGCCGCGCCGCGATCGAGCGCGCAAGCGCCAGCCCCAGGCCGTGGCCCTGCTGGTTGCCGCCCTGTACGCGTTGGAAGCGCTCGAAGATGCGCTCGCGCGCGCTGTCGGGGACACCCGGACCGTCGTCGCGGACCTCCACCCGAGGCCCAGGCGCGACCACCAGTTCGATGCGGCCGCCGGCGGGCACGTATTTGAAGGCGTTGTCGAGCAGGTTGGACAACAGCCTGGTGAGTTGCATCGCATCGCCGGGCAGCTCCACCCCCGGCGCGATGCGCGTCTCCAGCCGCAGACCCGCCTCTTCCGCACTGTCGGCGTAGAGTTCGGCCACCCCGGCGGCGATTTCCGACAGGTCGACGCGCTCGAACCCGACCCGGTCGTTGCGCCGCGCGCGGCTGGCGGCGATGTCGAGCAGCGAATCGAGCAGCTGCGCGATGCCGCGCCCCTCGCGCCGCGCCTCACCCAGTGCTTCCGACATCGCCGGATCGACCGAGCGTTCGATCAGCCGCAGCAGGTGCGCGTCGAGATGCACCAGCGGCGTACGGATTTCATGTGCGACCTGGTCGGTCACCTCGCGCTGCGCGTCGATCAGGTCGGCCAGGCGGGCGAGCAGCCGGTCGGCATGGCTGGCGAGCGTGCCCAGCTCGTCGGGTGCGGTCGTGCCAGGCACCGCGCGGCGCAGCGCACCCTCCTCGATCGCGCGGAACACGGCGTTGATCGCCTCTACCCGTGCCCGCAGTCGTCGCGCCGCAAGCCAGGCGGCGCCGGCCGCTGCCGCGACGATCAACAGCGCCGCCCCGGCAAAGGCGAGGGCCAGGTTGCGCAGCAGCTCGGTGCGGCCGCGATGCTCGCGCGCGGCGACGATGCGAAGGTCGGGCGCCAGCTGGGTGGCGCGGGCCCAGGTCGAGCGGCCTCCCGGCAGGACGATGAAACCCGCCTCGCTATTCTCGGCCGACAGTAGCGGCCACCGCGCGATGTCGCCTGCGACCCGCTTTCCGCTGGCGTCGGCGACCATATAGTGGACCAGGTCGCTCGACTGGGGTTGCAGCATCAGCCGGTCGGCGACGCGGGCGATCAGCTCGTCGCGCCCGCCGGTCGCATGGATGTCGGCGAGCGCGGTCAGCTCGATGTTCACCGCGCGCGTCAGCTCCGCGTCGCTGGCCGTTCTGACCACCAGGGCGGTGACGACGTAGAGAAGAAGCGTCGCGGCCAGCGCAAAGCCGGCCATCGCCAGCGCGAAGCGATTGAAGAGCGAGCCGCGGATGCCGTGCGCCCCTCAGGCCGCGACCAGGCGATAGCCGGCGCCCCAGATCGTCTCCAGCACCGGCCCGTCGAAGCCTTCTTCCAGCTTGCGGCGCAGGCGGCTGACGCTGACGTCGATGACGTTGGTCTGCGGATCGAAATTGAGGTTCCAGACATGCCGCAGCAGCATCTCGCGCGTCACCACTTCGCCGGCATGTTCCATCAGGAACGCGAACAGCGTGAACTCCTTGGGGCTGAGCGGGATGTGGCGGCCGCGGCGGTGCGCGGTGCGCGCCTTCACATGGCATTCCAGGTCGCCGAACAGGATCACCGCGCTGTGCGCCTGCCCTGCCGCGCGCCGGTGCAGCGCCCGGACGCGCGCAACCAACTCGCCGGGCTCGAAGGGCTTGCCCATATAGTCGTCGACGCCTGCCTCCAGCCCGTCGACCCGGTTCTCCGCGCGACCGAGCGCCGACAGCATCAGCATCGGCGCGTCCACCCCCGCCGCGCGCAAGCGGCGTACCAGATCGAGCCCGTTCGAATCGGGTAACATGCGGTCGAGGATGACCACGTCGAAGCGGCTCTCCCGAGCCTTTGCGATCCCTTCGGTCGCGGTCGGGCACCAAGTGACGCTGTCGCCGGCGCCCGCGATCAGCGCGCATACCTGCTGCGCCAGCCGCGCGTCGTCCTCGACGTACAGGATCTGAAGGCCCCCCATCAGGGCACAGCCTAACCCAAGCGGCGCGCGGGCGTCAGTGAAAATCCCGGTTAGCTTTTCGCCGGTGCGCTGCTTAGCATGCCGGCGCCGGCATAGAGGCGGGGGATCGCGCAACAGCCCGGTCGGCAGCGGAGCTATAGGGGAGCTGGCGATGAAGTGCGCGTTGTGGGCCGCGGGGGCGGCAATGGTGTTCGTTGCGGGAAGCGCGGGCGCGCAGACACCCAGGCCGGCGGACGTTGCGAAGCTGCAGGCGATGAAAAAGGCCGCCGACGATCTGGACGAGGCGGCCGATCCGGCGGCGTATCGAGCGGCATGGGAAAAGGTCGCCGCCTTCGCCCGCACCCTGTACCCCGCCGGTCACATCGAAATCGCAGTCGCCGAGGCCGAGTTCGTCACCGCCGATTATCTGCAAGGCAATGTCCAGGGCGCGCTCGCCCGTGCCGATCTGCTGGTGGGGCGGCTGCGCACCGCCGGGCCCGCCTATGACACGATGCTGACCGACACGCTCAATTCGCAGCTGGTGATCCTGATGACGCTGGGCCGGCACGATCGCTCGCCGGCCGTCGCGGCCGAGCTGCTCGCGCGTCGCCAGAAGCAGTATGGCGACACGCCCAGTTCGCCGCTGGCCGCTGCCTATTCCAACGCCGCCAACGCCGAGTACGAGGCGGGCAATTACGACCGGGCGATCACGCTGGTGCGCCGCGCGGCGACGGAGGCCAGGCGGCTGAAGCCCGTGCCCCCCAACGCGGCTGTCTGGTTGTCCAACGTGCCGGTGTTCCTCGCCGGAGCCGGGCGGCTGGAGGAGGCGGTCGAAGCGGCACAGAACGTGGCGTCGGAAATGGACACGTTCCTGCCCGCCGCCCATCCGCACTTCGGCCCGAACTTCAACAACATGGCGCGGTTTCAGCTCCAGTTAGGCCGTGCGGGCGATGCGGTGGGGACGGCCCGGCGCGCGGTGGCGATCGCGGATAAGAACTTCGGCGAGAAGCAGCAGACCGCCACCTATCTGAGCACACTGGCGCAGGCGCTGAACGCGCAGGGCAAGTTCGTCGAGGCGCGCACCGTCGCGGAAACCTCGGTGCGCATTCTGGAGCGTGATCTCGGCGCGGAGTCCGACCGGACGATGGTCGCGAAAGAGACTTTGGCCCAGTCGCTCGCCGGGGCGGGCGACCCCGTCGGCGCGATGGCACTGTTGCAGGCGGTCGCCGAGGTGCGCGCGCGCAAGCTGCCGCCGCATCATCGCGATCGTATCGGCGGTGGCGACCGGATGGCGACGCTCGCGCTGCGGCTGGGCCGACTGGACGCGGCGCGCGACGCGCAGGTGGCGGCACAGGCGCTACGGCTGGCATCGTTGCCGGCGGACGACCTCGGTACGCTGGCGGGCGAAGCGCGGCTGGCGGCGATTGAGGCCAGGCTTGGCCGGCGCGAGGCCGGGTTGGCGCGCGCGACCGCTGCCACGACGGCACTCGACCGGCGGCTGCGCGACATGGCCGCGAGCGGCGCGGCGCGCACCGGACATGATCGCGAGGCGCGTACCGGCTATGGCTGGGCGCTCGACGCAGCGCTCGAGGCCGGCGATGCGGCGGCGGCGTTCCGCTATGCCCAACGTTTCACCGCCACCAGCGCAGGGCGTGCCGCCAGCGCGGCGGCGGCGCGGCAGACGACCGGCGACGCCGCTGTCGCCGAACTGTTGCGGCGGCGTCAGGACGCGGCGGCGGCACTGGAGCGGCAGCGCGACCGGCAGCTCCGCGCAGCCTCGCGCGGCGCGCCGCAAGAGGCGGCGACCGCGCTGCGTGTCGAGCGCACCGCGCTGGAGGCGGAGCTGGCGCGGCTTTCGGCGGAACTGCGTCGGCGCTCGCCGCAGCTGCTGGCGAATGAGCTGCCGGAACCGCTGACGCTGGACGCCGCCCGCGCGGCGCTGGGTCCGGGGGAGGCGGTGCTGTTCGCCGCCGTCGGGCCGACCCGGACCGCGCTGTTCGCGCTGTCGAATGACCGGGCCGAGATGGTCGCCTCGCCGCTCGATGCCGAGCGCACCGCCGCGCTGGTTGTCCGGGTGCGGGCGGGAATCGGTGATAGTGACAGGCCGCCGCCTTTCGACTTCGCCGCCTCCGCCGACCTTCATGCAGGCCTGCTACCCGCACCGATCTTGCAGGTGATCGCCGGCAAGCCGCGTCTGCTGGTCGCCGCCAACGGCCCACTGGCGGCCTTGCCCTTCGCCACCCTCGCGCCCGCCGCGCGGGCGCCGACGCTCCGCTCCGCCCGGTGGCTGGTGCGCGATCATGCGCTGTCGGTGCTGCCGTCGGTGGCGGCGCTTGCCGAGCGCACCTCCCGCAGCGGTAGCGGTAGCGGAGCGGCCGCGCAGCAGTTCGTCGCCGTGGGCGCGCCCGTGCTCGCCGCGACCGCGGCAGGCGGGCGACCGGCCTTCCGGTCGGCCGGCATGGCGGCGCAGGTGCGCGATCTGCCGACGCTTCCCGCCACCGCAACCGAGCTGGAGGCGCTGGGCAAGGCGATGGGGAGCCCCAGGCGGCTTGTACTGACGGGCGCGAACGCGACGGAGGCAGCGGTCCGTGCCGCGGACCTGGCCCCCGGTGGCGTCCTCGCTTTCGCCACCCACGGGCTGATGGCGGGTGAGCTGGACGGGCTGGAGGAGCCGGCGCTGGTGCTGACCCCGGCGGGCGAGGATGACGGGCTGCTCACCGCCGGCGAGATCATGCGGCTGCGCATCGGTGCGGACTGGGTGGTGCTGTCGGCGTGCAACACCGCCGCCGGCGCGGACAGCGATGATGCCGGGCTGACCGGCCTCTCCCGCGCGTTCCTCCATGCCGGCGCACGCAACCTGCTCGCCTCCCACTGGCCGATCCGCGACGATGCCGCCGCCTGGCTGACGGTCGAAACGATCCGCCGCTATGGTGGGGGCGTCGAACCGGCGGAGGCGCTGCGTCAGGCGATGTTGGCGATGATCGACCGGCGGCCGGTGCCGGGCGCGGGGCATCCGGCCCAGTGGGCGCCCTTCATCCTGGTCGGGCGCTGACGGCAAAAGGGCGCCGCTCGCCCCCCGCGAACGACGCCCCCGGCCGCCAGGCAGCCCGCTCCTAGGGGACCGCCTTGGCGAACACGCCGATCGCGCTGGCCTGCGCCACCCCGGCCGGACCACTGTCGGTCATGTTGAACGCGAGACCGATATGACTGGCGCCGCTGCCGTACATCTGACCGCCAATCGTCGCGGTGCAGCCGGTCACACAACTCGCCGCGGTGGTGCCGGAGACGCCGGTGGTCTTGCCGAACTGGCCCGAGAAATTGAGCTGCGAGCCGACCGTGACCTGGCTCTGACCCGGATTGGCAGAGCCACCGGTGGTCTGCACCCGCCAGCCGTAATCGCCAACGCTCGCGGTCAGGTCAAAGCCGACGCGGGGTAGGGATCCGAACTGTACGCCCAACGTCCCGGTAAGCGTTCCCGGTGGGGCGCCGCCGTTGCCCAGCGTTGTCTTCGTGCCCCCGGCGAGCGTGTACTGGACGGTGCCACTGTTCGGCAGCGAAGCCACCGTCGTCGGCGTACCCGACATGAGGTGCACACCCTGGTTCGGCCCCTGATTGGTGAGCGGCCCGGCGGTGTCGCCGCCCCACCGCGACCAGCCGATCGTGTCGGCCAGCCGCCCGCCCTCGATCGCGAACCCGGTGCGCGTCTGACCGCCCGAGGCGACGTAGCTTTTCAGCGTCGTGCCCTGATAGGTCGTCGCGCCGTTGGCGAACTCGACGAGCGACCCGCCCGCATAGGCATAGGTGAACTGGCCGGGGGCGGTGCTCCCTGCGCTGGCCGGGACCGGGTTGCCGAAGACGGCCGAGCCGGTGACATAGTTGCGGCCCGATCCGCTGCCCTGGTCTATGATGTAGGTAAGGCCGATGTTGCTGGCGCCGGGGCCGTACAGCCCGCCCTGGACGAATGCGCTGCAGAAGCCGCTGCAGGCGCCGCCGGACACCCCGCTCAGCCCGACCGCGCCGGCGCTGAAGCCCATGGTGACGGTGCTGACCGTCAGCTCGCTGGACGACGGCGTGGCGACGCCGCCTGCTGTGGCGAGCCGCCAGACTTTGCCGCTGACCCCGATGTTGAGGTCGAGGCCCACGCGCGGCGTCGTGCCGAACGCCACCGCAGCGCTGCCGGAAATGGTGCCGGGCGCGCCGCGCTGGATCTCGTCGGTGGGCTTGGTCGAGCCGATCAGCGCGTAGTTGACGGTACCCGAGGTCGGCAGCGCCGTGGCGGTCACGCCGGCGACGACGTGGACGCCCTCGTTCGGCCCGATCTGCGAGAAGCCGTTCGGCGATCCGTTAGCCCAGCGCGTCCACGACACAATGTTGGCGACCGATCCGCTCTCGGGCGCGCTGGCGGTGCCGATCGCGCCGGCTTCGGTGCCGGCGGGAGTAGTGCTGGTGAAGCTCTGGATGGCGCCGGCGGCGTTCAGCACCACGGCCGCGTCGTTGGCGACGTTGGAGCGCGGGGCGCTGACGAACACGACCCGCTGGCCGGCGGGGGCGGGGGCGACCGCGGTGCCGGTGAACAAGGCGGCCCCTGCGATATACTCGCCGGTGCCGCTGCGAGAGCCAAAGGTGCGATAGATGGCGCCCACGGCCAGCGGATCGGCGCCCCCCAGCGTGCCTTGCAGCACCAGCGAGCATTCGCTGCTGCAGCCCATTCCGGTGCCCGTCATCGGCGCCGCCACCTGGAAATAGCCGCGGCTGAAATCGCCCTGAGTGGCGGCGGACGGGTTGGCGGTGCCGCCGGGGGTGGCGAAGCTGTAGGTGGTCGCGCCGCCCGTCTCGGGCATCACGATCGTTCCTTGCAGGCCCACCAGCGGCGCGGCGCGGAACAGGATCGACATCTTGGCGTCGAATACGCCGGGCAAGGTCGCACCAGAGCCGAAGGTCGGCCGCGTTGCCGCCGCCAGCACATAGTCAACCCGGCCGGTGGTCGGCACCGTGAAGGCGAGCGGCGCCATCAGCGCGTAATGATAGCCTTGATTGGCCAGCAGGTTCGCCGCGCCGAGCTCGGTCGGGCTGATGGCGCCGTCCGACCACCGTCCCACCACGCCGCGCGCGTTGCCGGCGACATCGAACGAGCGGGCCGAGGTCCGCGCGATGGGCAGGTAGGTGCTGCTACCCCCGGGGCCGCTGATCGTCGTCAGCGTTCCATCCGCAGCCGGCGTCGCCGACACGCCCTCGCCGATCTGCTGCACCAGCTGGTTGTTCGCGGTCGGTAGCGTGCCCAGCAGGCGCAGGTTGCTGCCCGGCAGGCCGGCGGTGTAGCCGTAGCCCAGCGACGGTTGCGTGTTCGGTGGGGTGACCGCGGGTAGCGTCGTGGCGGGCGCGTAGCGGCCGAAGATCGCGGTACCTTCGATCTCGCCGTTCACGCCGGGGCCCTGCGCCATGTAGGCGAAGCCGATCAGGCTGCCGCCCGCGCCTGCCAGGAAGCCGGTGCCGCTGCCCGCCAGACCGTTGTTGGCGGTGCTCGCCTGGCCGTTGAAGGTGTTGGTCCCGCTGATCGTGACGGAAGGCGCGGTGATGCCGCCGTCGCTCGCGAAGCGATAATTCACCCCGCCCAGCGAGATCACGCTGTCCCAGCCGACCCGCTTGCTGGCGAAGTCTACGCCCAGATTGCCGGCGAAGCTGCCGGCATCCACCCCGCCGCCGTCGCGGGTCGGGCTGGTCGCGGCGACCATGCCGAAGGTCGCGGAACCGGTGGTCGGCACATTGGCCGCGGGCGTGCCCCAGACCATATGGACACCTTGTTGCGGCCCGACCTGGTTGTTGGCGCTGTCGGTGTTGAAGGTGCCCTCGGTCCAGCGCGCGATCGCGACCGTGTTGTCGACAGCGCGCGCTTCGACGGTCTTGGCGGTCTGGTTGGTGACGCCGCGGGTGCCGCCGATCGACGAGATATTGTTGCCGTCAATGTTGATCGATCCCGCCGTCGTCGCCGCGGAGAACAGGTTCTTGCCCGACATAGCGGTGACGACCGGGTTGGCGCGCGGTGCGTTGGCCAGGCCCTGCGTCACCACCGGCGCGCGCGGCTGGTTTGCGGGGAGGCCGGCGTACTGGTCGGCGTTGTTGCCGGCCGCCACATAGGCGGCATAGTCGCGCAGGAAGCTCGCCTCCGCCGCGCTCAGCCGCGAGGCGACCAGCCCGGCGGCGTCCAGCGCCTGGACATAGGCGACGATCTGCGCCTGGGTCAGCGCCGTGTAGCCGCTCGGGCGGCCGCCACCTTGGATGAAGGCGAAGTACAGGCGCAGCGCGCTCTCATAGGTGACGAAGGCGGGGAGGCCGGCAAAGCGGTCCGGCAGGCCGCCGCCCGCGAGATAGGCGGCGTAGGCGTTGACGAGGTCGATGTCCGCCTGGTCGCCGATCAGCGACAGCTGACCATTGGCGGCGAGCAGCGCCAGATATTCGCGCAGCTGCGCCGCGGTGAGCGCGGTGTAGCCGCCGGGCAGGCCGTTGCCCCGCAAATAGGCGATGAAGTTCGCCAGCGACGTGCCGTAGCTCGCATAGCTGGCGGCGGGCAGGCCGGGGAAATCCCCGGGCGAGCCGCCGCTCGCGAGGTACTGCAGATAGCCGGCGAAGAAGGTGGCGTCGGCGCCGAGCAGCGCGGTGAACTGCCCCGCTGCCTGCAGCGCGTCGAGATAGGCGCGAATCTGTTCGGGCGTCAGCGCGGTGTAGTTGGCGGGCAGCCCGCCGGCGCGCAGGAACGCGTAATAGGCGTTCAGTGCGCTCGCATAGCCGGTGAAGGTGACGATCGGCAGGCTGGTGAACGCATCGGGCGCGCCCCCGCCGGCCAGGTAGGCGAGATAGCTGGAGAAGAAGCCGGCATTGCTGCCGAGCAGCACGCCGAGTTGCCCGCTCGACTGCAGGACGCTCAAATATTCGCGGATCTGCGCCTGCGTGAGGGCCGTGTAGCCGGACGGGAGGCCGCCCCGGTTCAGATAGGCAAAATAGGTCGCGAGCGAGGTCGCATAGGTCTGATAGGTGAAGATCGGCAGCCCGGCGAACGCATCGGGCGCGCCGCCGCCGCGGATGTACACCAGATACTCGGCCAGCAGCCCGGCGCTGTCGCCCAGCAGGGCGAGGCGGCCGGAGACCTGGAGCGCAGTCAGATACGAGCGGATCTGCTGCGCCGTCAGCGCGCTGTAGCCGGTAGGCAGGTTGCCCGAGCGCAGGTAGCTCGCGAACAGTTGCAACGCGCTGGCATAGGCTTGCACGTCCACCGTCGGCAGGCCGGCGAAGGTGTCCGCGTCGGCACCGGTCTTCAGATAGGCATAATATTCGCTCAGGAACGCGGCGTTCGCGCCGAGCAGCGCGTCGAACTGGCCGATCGCGCTCATCTGGTCGAGATAGGCGCGGATCTGTGCGGCGGTCAGCGCGGTGTAGGCGCTGGGTGCGCCGCCCGCGAGCAGGTAGTCGACGTAGAGCTGCAGCGCCGAGGCGTTCACGCGCGCGACGTTGATGGGAAGCGCGTTGAACTGATCCGCCGTGCCGCCGCCGCGCAGGAAGACGAGGTAGGAACGCAGGAACGTTGCCTGACCGCCCAGCGCGGCGTCGAACAGGCCGGTGGTCTCGAGCCGCTCCAGATAGGCGCGGATCGTCGCGACCGGGAGCGCGGTGTAGCCCGACGGCAGGCCGCCTGCGTTCAGATAGGCGACGAAGGCGGCGAGCGCGGTCGCGTCGCTCTGGACGAAACCGATGCCGTTGGCGGCCAGATAGGCCGACAGCAGTGCTTGGTTCTGCGCACTGAGGCTGCTCCGCAGGCCCCCGGATTGAATGATGGCGAGATATTGCGCGACGACCGAAGCGGAAGCCTGTGTGAACGCCGCCGGCTGGCCGCCGGCGCGGATGAAGTTCAGGAACGCCGCCGTCAGGCTCGTGACGCTGCCGCCGAAGGCGTCGGCGCTGCCGCCGGTCGAGAGGAAGGCCAGATAGGCGTCGAGCAACTGGCGATTGGTCGCGGACAGACTGCCGAAGCCGTCGGTGCGGCCGATAAAGGCAAGATAGGCGTTGAGCTGCGCCTGGGTCGCGCCACCGAAGGTCGATGGCAGCGCGCCGGTGCGCAGCAGGTCGAGGTAGTTGAGCAGCAGGCCCGCATAGGCGGTGCGGAAGTTCGGGCCCGAATTGCCGGCGGCGAGATACTGGAAATAGGTGCGAATGATGTCGGCGGACGCGCCGTTAAACGCGACGCCGTCGCCCGCCGGGCTGACCGCCTGCGCGGCATAGCCAACCAACAGGGCATAGTCGCCGCTCGGAAAGGCGGCGATGGTCGGATTGCGATCATAGGCCTGCAGCCGCCGTGCCGCCGCGACGACGTCGCCGCGTGCGCCGACCCCTGCCAGCGCCTCGCCGAGCGCCACCGGAATGCCGTTCTCCGCTGCCGCGACGATGCCGCCGGTGCGCAGCGGACGTACCGGACCGGTGGTCGGTACGGCTGCGGCCGCGTCGGCGATGACGCGATCGGGCGCCTGGCCACGCGCGGCCGCCCAGAACTGGCCCACCGCGAAGCTCTTCGTCGTGCCATTGCCCAGGATGCTGACGCTGCCCATCCGCGTGCTGCCGCGCGTACCGGTGGGCGTGGCGCTGAAGCTCGCCGCGCTGCTCCGCGCGACGGTGCCGCGCACGCCTTCAGGCAGGTGGACCTGCGCTTCCGCGCCGTCAGGCGTCACAACCGTGACCTCGCCGCTGCGCAGGTCCACGCCCCCCTCCGTCCGGATCGAGAACTGCGCGGCGTCGACGAACGAGGCGACCGAGCCGCCCGGCAGGCGCACCTGCACGGTGCCGCCACTGACCGACACTTCCGTCCCGGGCTCGATCGGTCCGGTCGGCACGCTGTCGGTCGAGGAGAAGATGACGGTCTGCGCGTTGGCTGCGCTGGCCAGCGTCAGCAGCGAGGCACCGCCGAGCAGGGAGGCGCTGGCGATCCGGGCGAAAGAGCGGTTCATGAGCGAAGATCCTCGGCTTAGAATTCGAAGCGGACGCCGACGCTGGCGGTCAGCCGGTCGTAGTCGTACAGTGCTATGTTACTGAAATTGCGAGTGTAGGTGACGCGCGGGCGGATATAGACATTGTCCGCGACCAGCAGCTTCAGCCCCGCCGACGCGTCGATCCGCTCGTCGTGGCGCTTGCGCAGGAACAGCACGTCTATGTCGTCGTAGCGCCGGGCGTTGAGCGCGACACCGCCGACGAACGCCAGTCGTCTGCCCAGCGGCTGCTCTATGCCGATGCTGGCGTCGGCATAGCTGTTGGACTGCGCATCGCCGGCCTGGCGCACCGTTTCCTCATGGCCGCCCGACAGCGAGGCGACAAAGGTCCGCTCCGCATAGGTGATCGCGGCGCCGACGCGGTGGGCGTCGAGCAGCGGCTGGCGGTCGAAGTTGAGCCGGAAATATTGCGCGGAGACCGACAGGGCGCGGCCGCCGTCGAGCAGGTGCGTGTACTGGCCGATGGCGCCGAACGCCTGGCGATAGCTGTCGGTGCCGAGCCAGAACTGCTGCACCTGGCCGGACAGCGACAAGGTATCGCGATTGGCGAAGCTGTGCGCGAACCCGGCCGTACCGGTGACGCTGCCCTGGTCGAAACCGCCGGATTCGAAATTGTCGTGCCAGCTGCCCAGCGCACTCGCGAACAGCCGGTCCTGGCGGCCGACCGCGGTGACCGCGGACAGGCCGCCGCTGATCTCGTAATAGCCGTCCTCGCTGGCGCGGCTGCCGGGCCCGAGCGCGCCGGGGCCGAACACGGCGAACAGCGGAATGGTGATCTGCGTCAGGTCGGTCGCGGAGTTGATGTTGCTGTCGTATCCGGCCGACGCATCGAGGAAACCCGACAGGTCGGAGCCGCCGCCCGCGATCTGCTTGTCATAGTCGCGCACCATCCGCGTGAACCGCTGGCGGACGGGATCGGGCAGGGACGGGTCCTGCAGCACGGTGTCGAACTGCGCCCTGGCGGTGTCGACATCGCCCGACATGGCATAGACCCGGGCGATCTCGGCGCGCGCGGCTGCGTTGTTGGGCTGCAGCGCCAGCACCCGTTGCAGCGCCAGCAGCGCCTCGCCGCGATGACCGCTATCGGCGGCGGCGAGGCCCAGCGCGTAATCGAAGTCGGGATCGCCCGCCCGCTTCTCCGCCTGCGGCTGGAGCAGGCGATAGGCCTCCTCCGCCTTGCCGGCGCCGTGCAGCGCCAGCGCCTGCTTGACGGTCTCGTCCACCTCCGCCCGCGCCGGCGCGGCGAGCGCGCACGCGGCCAGCCCGGTGCCGGCAAGCGTCAACGCGCGAAGAATTGCTCTGGTCTGCACAAGCGTCCCCTCCCGGCCATCCCCATGGCCTCGGGTCAGCTTGTATTTCGGACCGCCGTGCCGTTCGACTTACAAAGGCGGACAGGTTTGGCGCTAGCGCGGATTTCTCAGGCGGCGACGCGGTCCAGCTTCTCGCTGGCCTCCATCCACTCCGCCTCCAGCCCGCCGATCGTCTTGTCCAGCTCGGCGCGGCGCTTCATCAACTCGGTCATGGTCAGCTTGGCGAGGGTCGGGTCGGCGCTGCTGGAATCGAACATCGCGCGATCGACGGCGCTGCGCTGCGTGTTGAGCTTGGCGAGTTCGGTCTCCACGACCTTGGCGCGCTGTGCCAGCGCATGGCTTTCCGCACGCGCCTCGGCGGCCGCGCGTTTCGCCTGCTTGCGATCGGCGGCGGATACCTTCTTGCCGCCGCCACCATCCTTGGACAGGATCATCTGGACGTAGTCGTCGACCGTGCCGTCGAACTCGGTCGCAGCACCCCCGTCGACCAGCACCAGCCGGTCGGCGACGGTCTCGATCATGTGACGGTCGTGGCTGACGATCACCACCGCGCCTTCGAAGCCCGCGAGCGCCTGGATCAGCGCCTCGCGGGTGTCGACGTCGAGGTGGTTCGTCGGCTCGTCCAGGATCAGCAGGTGCGGCGCGTCGCGGGTGATCAGCGCCAGCGCGAGGCGCGCGCGCTCGCCGCCCGACAGCTTGCCAACCTCCGTCGTCGCCTTTTGCCCCGAAAAGCCGAAGCGGCCGAGCTGCGCGCGCACCGCCGAGGGGTTGGCGCCGCGCATCAGCGCCGTCATGTGCTGGAGCGGCGTCTCGTCGCGATCGAGCTCCTCGACCTGATACTGGGTGAAATAGCCGACGCGCATCTTGCCCGACGCCGCCATCGCGCCCTCCATCGGCGTCAGCTGGGCGGCGAGCAGGCGGGCGAGCGTGGTCTTGCCGTTGCCGTTGCGGCCGAGCAGCGCGATGCGGTCGTCGGGATCGAAGCGCAGGTTGAGCCGGCGCAGCACGGGCGTGTCGGTGTAGCCGACCGCCGCCATGTCGAGCGTGATCAGCGGCGGGCGCAGCTGGTCGGCGTTGGGGAAGTCGAACTGCAACGATGGATCGTCGAGCATCTCGGCGATCGGCTGCATCCTGGCAAGCATCTTGGCGCGGCTCTGCGCCTGCTTGGCCGTCGATGCGCGGGCGGAGTTGCGGGCGACATAGTCCTGCAGCTTCTCGCGTTCCGCCTGCTGCTTGACCCGCGCCGACGCCAACTGCGCCTGCCGCTCGGCGCGCTGCCGCTCGAACGCGTCGTAGCCGCCCGGATAGAGCGTCAGCTTGCCCGAGCCCAAATGGAGGATGTGGTCGACGACGTTGTTGAGGAAGTCGCGCTCGTGGCTGACCAGCACGATGGTGGCGGGATAGTCGCGCAGGAAGCTTTCGAGCCACATGACGGCTTCGAGGTCGAGATGGTTCGAGGGCTCGTCGAGGAGCAGCAGGTCGGGCTTGGAGAACAGCAGCGAGGCGAGCGCGACGCGCATCCGCCAGCCGCCGGAGAAGCTTTCCAGCGGCCGATGCTGCGCTTCCTCGTCGAAACCGAGGCCGACAAGAATCCGCGCCGCCCGCGCGCCGGCGGAATGCGCATCGATCGCGTTGAGCCGCTCGTGGATGGTGCCAAGCCGGTCAGGATCCTCGCTCTCCTCGGACTCCGCCAGCAGCGCCGCGCGCTCGGTGTCGGCGGCGAGTACCGTCTCGAACGGCGTCGCCTCGCCGCCCGGTGCCTCCTGTGCGATATAGCCCAGACGAGCGCCACGCGGCATGTCGAGCGAGCCGGTGTCGGGCTCCAGCATGCCGGCGATGACGCGCACCAGCGTCGTCTTGCCCGCGCCGTTGCGGCCGATCAGCCCGATGCGGCCGCGCGGCGGCAGCTTGGCCGAGGCGCGGTCGATGATGGTGCGGCCGCCGAGCCGCACGGTGATGTCGTTGATGTTGAGCACGGGCGGGCTCCTATCAGCTCACCTGCTTTTTCTCCAGCTTCCTCGCGAGCGTACGGCGGTGCATCCCCAGGCGGCGGGCCGTTTCGGAGATGTTGAAGCCGGTTTCCGCCAGGATCTCGTTGATCCGCTCCCATTCCAGCGTCTTGAGCGACGTCGCGCGCGGGGTGATCGGGGCGGACACGTCGCCGCCGGCCTTGCCGAACGCCGCCTCGATATCGTCAGTGTTCGAAGGCTTGGCGAGATAGTGGCAGGCGCCGAGCTTGATCGCCTCCACGGCTGTGGCGATGCTGGCATAGCCGGTCAGCACCACGATCAGCGTCGTAGGATCAGCAGCATGGAGCCGCTTGACGCATTCCAGTCCGGAGGCGGTGCCGAGCTTCAGGTCCACGATCGCGAAGCGGGGCGTACCGGTGGCGAGTAGCGCGTTCAGAGCCTCCGGACTGTTCGCGACCTGCGCCTGATAGCCGCGCCGAATGAAGGAGCGCGAGAGGGCGTTCGCAAAAGTCGCGTCGTCCTCCACGATGAACAGGCTGCGGTCGATCATGGTGCGGCGATCCCGATGCTGGCGAGCGGCAGGCGGATGGTGACGGCAGCGCCGCCGCCGGGTCGGTTGGCGGCGGCGAGCGTTCCCCCCAGTTTGCGCACCACGCTGGCGACCAGGAAGAGGCCGACGCCGTGGCCGGCGCCCTTACGCGAGCGCTGGGGGTTGCCGACCTCCGCGAGGACCTGGGCGGCAAAGCCCGGCCCGCGATCCGCCACCGCGACGATCATGACATCGTCCTCTACCTTGCTGGTCAGCGTCAACGCGTCCGGCGAGACCTCCGCGGCATTGTCTAGGACGTTCCAGATCGCCTGCCGCAGCGCCGGGTCGGCGGCGATGGCGAGCCGGTCATCCAGCGCATTTTCGTGCGACAGTCGCGCCGTCGGGTGCAGTGCGCGCCACGCCGCGACGGTCTCGGCCAGGAAGCCGGCGGCCGCGACTCGGTCGGGCGCGTCCTCGCGCAGTTCGCCGACGGAGTGAAGTACGTCGGTGACGATCGCCTTGCAGCGCTGCACCTCCGCCTGCATCTCGGCGATCTCCGCCGCCAGGGCGGGGTCGGCGGCGAGCGCCGGCTCCCGCCGCCAGTCGCTCAGGATCACCGAAAGCGTCGCCAGCGGAGTGCCGAGCTCGTGCGCCGCGCCGCTGGCGAACAGGCCCAGGCGGACGAGATGGTCCTCCTGCGCGGCCCGGGCGCGCAACTCCGCCACGCGCGCGTCGCGAACGCGCAGGTTGCGGATGATGCGGGTGACGAACAGAACCAGGAGTACGCCGACCATCGCGAAGCACAGCCAGCTGCCGAGCAGGCGCAACCCGCCGACCTCGGACAGCAGGTTGGGCGGGTACCGCAGCGGCAGGTACCACGCGATCAGCCCCGCATAGCTGACGCCGGTCACCCCGACGATCACCCAGCTCGCCCAGCGCTCGAGCAGGATCGCGCCCAGCACGACCTGCAGCAGGAACAGCGCGACGAACGGGTTGCTCGCGCCACCGCTCAGGTACAACTGCAGCGTCAGTGTGCCGACGTCGAACAGCAGCGCCAGCAGCAGCTCGCCCTGCCGCACCTGGTGCCGGCGCAGCAAAGGCGCGCTCAGCAGGTTTACGACCGCGGCGGCGGCGATCACCGCCAGCATCGCGGTGACCGGCAAGGGGATGTGTAGGAGATACGCGCAAACCAGCACCGTCGCGCACTGGCCGGCGACAGCCAGCCAGCGCAGCTGGATCAGCTGGCGCATGTTGTCGTTGTGCTCCGCCGACGACAAAGTTGGACCGCCGCTGAGCCGCCGGCGGGTGAGGGCGAGCAACGGCGTGTCCATCAGCCCGTCCTCCGCATCCGCACCAGAAGGACCATCGCCCAGGCAGTCAGTGCCGCGAGCGCGTACCAGGTGAGCGCATAGACGAGGTGATGGTTGCGGAAGGCTACCACGGTCAGGCCCCCGACCGGATAGCCGCCGGGGTTCGGCGTCGCATCCGCGTCGACGAAATAGGGCAGGAGTCGCAACCCCTGTCTTTGTTCGATCGCCGCGACATCGCGGGAATACCAGCGGCCGGCGACGGGATCGTTGGTGCGCAGGAAGCCGCCGCCGACTTCGCTCAGGCGGAGCAGTCCGGTGACGCGTACCGTTCCGGCCGGGCGGCTCACCGCGACGCGTTCCAGGGGCACGAATCCGCGGTTGACCAGTACCGTGCCGCGGTCGGTGACCAGCGGGGTGAGCAACCAGAACCCCGCGCCGCGCTCGGTCAGCGCCTGCACCTTCGTCTCGCGATCATGCAGGAACCGCCCGCTCAACCAGACACGGCGGTACGCCTCCTCCGCTCGCGCGGCAGGTGGGGCAGGGACGGGCGCATTCGCCAGATGGCGCTCTACCCGCGCGATCAGGTCCAGCTTCCACGCACGCCGCTGCACCTGCCAAGTGCCGAGCGCCAGCAGCCCGGCGATCAGCAGCGCGCCGATCGCCAGCGGGACCGCAAGCCCCCGGCGCCCGGTCACATCGGCCCCATGCCTGGCATGGTGTTGGTGTTGATGTGATACATGACCCAGACGGAGCCACCGACCGTGATCGCGACGATCACAACCGTGAACAGGAAGGCGATCAGCGTCCAGCCCCCCTCCGACCGGGTGTCGAGATGCAGGAAGCACAGCACATGGACGACGATCTGCGCGGCGGCGCACGCGAAGATTGCGATCGCGGTGGCCGATACGCTATTGAGCACCCCGGTCATCACCAGCCAGAAGGGGATCGCGGTCAGCACCACCGACAGCAGGAAGCCGACTAGGTACCCGCGGCGGCTGCCATGGGGTTGCGCTTGAACCTCGCTCACCGGAGCACTCCGAACAGATAAACGAAGGTGAAGACGCCGATCCAGATGATGTCCAGGAAGTGCCAGAACATCGACAGGCAGATCAGCCGCCGGCGATTGTCGGGGATCAGCCCGCGTTGGGCGAGCTGCACCTGCATCACCGCGATCCAGATCAGCCCGGCGGTGACATGCAGCCCGTGCGTGGCGACCAGAGTGAAGAAGCCCGACAGGAAGGCGCTGCGCTGCGGCGTCGCGCCCTCGCCGATCAGGGTCGCGAACTCGTACAGTTCGATACCGACGAAGCCCAAGCCGAACAGCGCGGTGACCGCCAGCCACAGGCGCACGGCGGCCAGCTTGCCGTCCTCCATGGCCAGCATCGCCATTCCGAAGGTCAGCGACGACACCAGCAGCAGCCCGGTGTTGAGCGCGACCAGCGGCAGGGCGAAGATCTCGCGCGGCACCGGCCCGCCGGCATAGCTGGTCGACAGCACACCATAGGTCGCGAACAGCCCGGCGAAGATGAGCGCGTCGCTCATCAGGTAGATCCAGAAGCCGAGCACCGTCGGACTGTTATCCGTGTGGCCGTGATCGTCCTCGTCCGTCAGGTGCCAGGTGATCTCGCGCGCCTGCGCCTCGGCCTGTGCGTCAATCGGGGGGGCCGGCGTCGCCATCGCCTCAGGCTCCCGTTGCTGGCGCCGCGCGGGCGCCCTCGATCCGCGCTACGTCCTCGGCAGAGATGAAGTAATCGCGCGCATAATCAAAGCTGTGCCAGATCACGACGCCGACCAGCCCGACGAACGCGGCGATTGCCAGCCACCACATGTACCAAACCATGCCGAAGCCCCCCGCCAACGCGAGAGCGGACAGGATCATGCCGGTTGCGGTGTTCTTCGGCATGTGGATCGGCCGGTATCCGTCGGCCGGGCGGTTATACCCGCGCGACTTCATGTCGTACCACGCGTCGAGATCGTGGATGACCGGCGTGAATGCGAAGTTGTAGGCCGGGGGCGGCGAGCTGGTGGACCATTCGAGCGTGCGGCCGTCCCACGGGTCGCCGGTGGTGTCGCGCAAGCGGTCGCGGCGGACCACGCCCATGACGATGCTCATGATGAAGCCCAGGATGCCGATGCCGATGATGACCGCGCCGATCGCGGCGATCACGAACCAGATCTGCAACGAGGGATCATCGAAGTGGCGGACGCGGCGCGTCGTGCCCATCAGCCCGGCGATGTAGATGGGCGTCCAGGCGACCCAGTAGCCGATCACCCAGCCCCAGAACCCGACCTTGCCCCACCATGGATCGAGCTTGAAGCCGAATGCCTTGGGGAACCAGTAGACCATCCCTGCGAACATCGCGAACACGACGCCGCCGATGATGACGTTGTGGAAGTGCGCGACCAGGAACAGCGAGTTGTGGAGCACGAAGTCGGCCGGCGGGACCGCCAGCAGCACGCCCGTCATGCCACCGACCACGAAGGTCAGCATGAAAGCGACCACCCACATCATCGGCAGCTCGAACCGGATGCGGCCGCGATACATCGTGAACAACCAGTTGAAGATCTTCGCGCCCGTGGGGATCGAGATCACCATCGTCGCGATGCCGAAGAAGGAGTTGACGGTGGCACCCGAGCCCATCGTGAAGAAGTGATGCAGCCAGACGAGGTAGCTCAGGATCGTGATGACCACCGTCGCATAGACCATCGACGAATAGCCGAACAATCGCTTGCCGGTGAAGGTCGACGTGATCTCCGAATAGATGCCGAATGCGGGCAGGATCAGGACATAGACCTCCGGATGCCCCCAGATCCACACCAGGTTCCAGTACATCATCGGATTGCCACCAAGCTCGTTGGTGAAGAAGTTGGTGCCGACGTACCGGTCGAGCGTCAGCATACCGAAGGTGGCGGTGAGGATCGGAAAGATCGCGACCGCAAGGACCTGGCTGCACAAGGCCGTCCAGCAGAAGATCGGCATCTTCATCATCGTCATGCCCGGCGCGCGCATCTTGATGATCGTGGCGACGATGTTGATCGCCGACAGCGTCGTGCCGAGACCGGCGATCTGCAACGCCCAAAGGTAGTAATCGACGCCCGTGTCGGGACTGTAGGCCAGCCCCGATAGGGGCGCGTAGCCGAGCCACCCCGTGCGCGCGAACTCGCCGACGAACAGGCTCGTCATGACCAGCAGCGCGCCCGCGACGGTCAGCCAGAAGCTGAGATTGTTGAGGAACGGGAACGCCACGTCGCGCGCGCCGATCTGCAGCGGCATCACATAGTTGATGATGCCGGCGATCAGCGGGATGGCGACGAAGAAGATCATGATCGTGCCGTGCGCGGTGAAGATCTGATCGTAATGGTGGGCGTTCAGATACCCCTCATTGCCGCCGAACGCGATCGCCTGCTGCGCGCGCATCATCAGCGCGTCGGCAAAGCCGCGCAGCAGCATGATGATGCCCAGGATCAGGTACATGATCCCGATCTTCTTGTGGTCCACGGTCGTGAACCAGTCGCGCCACAGCCAGCCCCACAGCCGGTACTTCGTCACCGCCCCGACGATGCCGAGCCCGAGCAGCACGACGACGGCAAAGGTGACGAGCAGGATCGGCTCGTGGATCGGGAAGGATTCCCAGGTCAGGCGACCGAAGATCGTCTTGAAGATGCTAGACTCGGGCATGATGGGTCCGTTGCGGCAGGGCCGACATGTCGCGGTTGTGGCCGTGGCCCGGATCGGTCTGGCCGGGCGCGCGTGCCTTGGGCGGCGCGGTGACGTTGGGGCCGGAGCCCTTGTCCTGGGGCGCCTTCATCAGCGCCGGCGTCGGCTTGTCGCCGTGCATTGGCGCGGACGCGCGGCCCGGCGCGGTGCCGGCGCCGGCGCGCGTGTCGTGCGGGTTGCCGCCGCCACGCCGCATGTCCGCCCTCATCACCTCGGTCATGCACGGCTTGCCTGGTGCGACGCAGCGGTTGAGGGCGCGATAGAAGAGGTCCGGCTGGACCGCGCCGAAATACATCGGCGGCACCTTCTCGCTCGGCTGCTCCAAGGAGATGAAGCGCCGCGCTTCCAGCACACCGCCGCCCGCTTTTACCCGTTGCACCCAGGCGGCGAAGTCAGCCGGCGACAGCCCGCGCAGCTTGAAGCGCATGTCCGAAAACCCCGCGCCGGTATAGTTGCCCGAATAGCCCCAGCTCTCGCCCGGCTTGTTGAGCACCGCGTGGAGCTTCGAATCCATGCCAGGCATCGCGTAGATCATCCCCGCCAGCGTGGGCGCGTAGAAGGTGTTCATCTGGCTCGACGAGGTCATCGAGAAGCGCACCGGCACGTCGACCGGCAGCGCCAGCTCGTTGACCGTGGCGATGCCCTGTTCGGGATAGATGAACAGCCACTTCCAATCGAGCGCCACCACCTGCACCTCCATGTGCCGGGCGTTCTTCGCCAGCGGCCGCCCCGCCGAGATGCGGTCGAGCGGGCGGAAGGGATCGAGCAGGTGGGTGCTCGACCAGGTGACCGCGCCGAGCACGATGATGATGAGCAGCGGCACCGACCAGATCACCAACTCCAGCGAGGTCGAGTGATCGAAGTCTGGGTCGTAGGTCGCGTCGCGGTTGCTGGCCCGATAGCGCCAGGCGAACACCACCGTCAGGATCATGACCGGCACGATCACCAGCAGCATCAGCGCGGTGGCGATCAGGATCAGGTTGCGCTGCTGGACCGCGATGTCACCCGTCGGGTTCATCACCACCATATCGCACCCGGCCAGCAATAGCCCGAGCGGCACGGCGGCCCAGCGGAGAAGGTGCGATCCGCGCATGGGCTGGGAGCTAGTCCCTGGAGAACTTGCCGGGTATTGGACAGTTTGTCCTATCCCGCGTCCGCGCCCGGTAGGGCATGGGGGCGGGCATGGACCGGACTGGATCGGCAACATGAGCGCAGACACCGCGATAGCCAATTCCACGCCCCTGGAGCGGGACGCGAGACTGGTCAACGCGCGCGAGCACAAGATCGCACCGAGCGAGATCGCGATCGGGGTGGTGATCGGGCGGACGAGCGAGTTCTTCGACTTCTTCGTCTATGCCATCGCCTCGGTGCTGGTGTTTCCCGCGTTGGTCTTCCCTTATGTCGATGCGGTCACCGGCACGCTCTATTCGTTCGGGCTGTTCGCGATCGCCTTCGCCGCGCGGCCGTTCGGCACGCTGGTCTTCATGTGGATGGACAGGAAATATGGCCGCGGCGTCAAGCTGACGGTGTCGCTGTTCCTGCTCGGCGGCTCGACCATGGCGATCGCGCTGCTGCCCGGCTATGCGCAGATCGGCTCCGCCTCGGCGGTCCTGTTGGGTGTGTTCCGGTTCGGGCAGGGCATGGCGCTGGGGGGTGCTTGGGACGGGCTGCCCTCGCTGCTCTCGCTCAACGCGCCCGAGCACAAGCGCGGCTGGTATGCGATGATCCCGCAGCTCGGCGCGCCGCTCGGGCTGATCGTGGCGGCCGGGCTGTTCGCATATTTTCTGGTGCTGCTGACGCCGGAGGATTTCCTCGGCTGGGGCTGGCGCTATCCGTTCTTCGTGGCGCTGGCGATCAACGTGGTGGCGCTGTTCGCGCGGCTGCGGATCGTCGCGACGCCCGAGTTCACGCGCCTGTTCGAGACGCGCGAGCTACAGCCGTCGCCGGCCTTTCGGACGCTGTTCGGTGAGTGGCGGACGATCCTGCTCGGCTCCATCGCGCCGCTTGCCAGCTTCGCGCTGTTCCACCTTGTGACCGTGTTCCCGCTCTCCTGGGTGACACTGAGCGGGCAGGACACGGCCGAGCGCTTCCTGCTGATCGAGGCGGGCGGGGCGGTGATCGGGTTGTTGGCGATGGTCGCGTCGGGGGTGATCGCCGACCGGGTCGGGCGGCGGGCGGTGCTGGGCGTGTCGGCGGTGCTGATCGGCGTTTATAGCGGCTTCGCGCCGCAGCTGCTGAACGCCGGGCCGTGGGGCGAGGTCCTCTACATGGGCACCGGCTTCGTGCTGCTCGGGCTCGCCTTCGGCCAGTCGTCGGGCGTGGTCAACGACCGCTTCCCGGCGCACAGCCGCTATACGGGTGCTGCGATCGTCGCCAATTCCGCCTGGTTCCTGGGCGCGGGCTTCGCGCCGCTGATCGCGCTGTTCCTGGCAAGCCGGGTGGGGCTGTGGTCGGTCGGGCTGTACCTGCTGTCGGGCGTGATCTGCACGCTGGCGGCGCTGACGATTAACAAGGACTATGCCCGCCGCGCCTAGCCCAGATGCTTCCTGAACAGCGCCAGCGTCCGCGCCCAGGCAAGGTCGGCGGCCTCCTTGTTGAAGCGCGGCGTGGTGTCGTTGTTGAAGCCGTGCTCGACGCCGGGATAGATGATGACCTTCGCCGCCGTCCCCGCCGCCTTCATCGCCGCCTCGGCCGGTGGCCATTGCGCGTTCACGCGCTCGTCGTTGCCGGCGAGGTGGACGATTAGCTCCGCCTTGATCGCCGGAATGCCGTCGAGCGGCGGCGGCGAGCCGTAGAAGGGCGCGCCCGCCCGCAAGGTCGGCACCCGCGTCGCCAGCCGCGAAACGATCGCGCCGCCATAGCAGAAGCCCGTCGCCCCAAGCTTGCCGTTGCCGTCGGGCAGCGCCTGTGCCCAAGCCGCAGAGGCGAGGAAATCGGCGAAGATCTTGACCTGGTCCAGCTTGCCGAACAGCGCGCGCGCCGCGTCCTCATTGCCGGGATAGCCGCCGAGCGCGGTCAGTGCGTCGGGCGCGACCGCGATATAGCCATGCGTCGCCAGCCGACGCGCGATGTCCTCGATATGCGGGTTGAGGCCGCGGTTTTCATGGATCACCAGCACCACCGGCTTGCGCGCGCGCCGCGAGGCGCCTTTCGGCTTGGCGACATAGGCGCGGATCGTGCCCGAGCCGGCGGGCGACGGGATTTCGACGCGCGCGATCGTGATTCGCTTGTCGTCGGGCGCGATCACCTGCGCACCCGCGAAGTCGGGGGTGAGCGCGCCCAACACCGCCGTCGCAGCCGCGGCGCTGCCCAGCACCCGCGCCGACCCGTCCAGGAACCCGCGACGGCTGAGCCCGCCATGGACATAGTGGTCGAACAGGGTGAGCACCTCGCGGGGGAAATCCGCTGCCGTCTTGCGCTCATCCGTCATCGTCCTGCTCCACTTTGCTTCAGAGCAGCCTAGGGCATCAGCCGATCAAATCCAGCCGTGTCGCGCTTGACGCTCGCGCCGTTCCGACAGACGACGTGCCGATGGGGAGGGGCGGCGTGACGGGGGAGGCAAACGAGGGGCTGACGGCGGGACAGCGGACGCGGGCGATCGTCGCCGGCTCGGCGGGCAATCTCGTCGAATGGTACGACTTCTATGTCTACGCCTTCACCGCGCTATATTTCTCGGCCGAGTTCTTTCCCAAGGGCGACCAGACCGCGCAGCTGCTCGGCACGTCGGGGATCTTCGCGGTCGGTTTCCTGATGCGGCCGCTGGGCGGCTGGTATTTCGGACGGCTCGCCGACCGGCGGGGTCGGCGCTATGCGATGCAGATCGCGATCGCGATCATGGCGGCGGGCTCGGCGCTGATCGCGATCCTGCCGACCTATGCGGCGATCGGTGTCGGCGCGCCGGTGCTGCTGCTTGCCGGCCGCATGATCCAGGGTTTCTCCACCGGCGGCGAGTACGGCACCGCCGCCACCTACATGAGCGAGATCGCGAGCAAGGAGCGGCGCGGCTTTTGGGCGTCCTTCCAATATGTGACGCTGATCGGCGGCCAGCTGCTGGCGCTCACCGTCATCCTGCTGCTCCAGCAGTTCCTGTCGGACGCGGAGATGCGCGCCTGGGGCTGGCGCATCCCCTTCGCGATCGGCGCCGCTGCGGCGCTGTGGGTGATCCGCTTCCGCCGCTTCATGCCCGAGACCGCGCCCAACACCGGCGCGGAGGCGGGCACGCTGCGGGCGCTGCTGCCGCACTGGCGCGCCTTCGTCATCGTGCTGGGGCTGACCGCGGGTGGATCGCTCTTCTTCTACGTCTTCACCACCTACATGCAGAAATACCTGGTCATCACCGCCGGCCTGCCAAAGGAAACCGCGAACTGGGTGATGACGGCGGTGCTGATCCCGTTCGCGCTGATGCAGCCGCTGTTCGGCGCGCTGTCGGACCGGATCGGGCGCAAGACCAACATCGTCATCTTCGCCGCCCTCGCGACGGTCGTCACCGTGCCGTTGCTGACGATGCTGGCGACGGTGCAGAGCGCGGGAGCGGCGTTCGCGCTGGTGCTGGTCGCGCTGACCATCGCCAGCGTCTACACGTCGGTCAGCGGCATTTTCAAAGCCGAGCTGTTCCCGGTCCACGTCCGCGCGCTCGGCGTCGGCTTCGCCTACGGCATCGGCAATGCGCTGTTCGGCGGCTCGGCGGAGTATATCGCGCTGCGCTTCAAGCAGGCCGGCGTCGAGAGCGGCTTCTACTGGTACGCCACCGCGATCTGCGCGGTCGCGCTGGTCACCGCGCTGCTGATGCCCGACACCCGGCGCGCCGACCTGTTGAAGGACGTGGGGTGAGGGAACAGGGGCGCGGGCGGTTCGCTTAGAAGGAAACGGAGTGCATCATGACCGACAAGACCGCGACGCTGTACCGCATGGTCCTTCCCGACCACGTCTGCCCCTTCGGCGTACGTGCCAAGGCGATGCTGGAGTCCGAGGGCTTCCAGATCGAGGAGCACATCCTGTCGAGCCGCGACGAGGTGGATGCGTTCGAGGCCGAGCAGGGCGTGCAGACCACGCCGCAGATATTCATCGGCGGCGAGCGGATCGGGGGCAGCGATGACCTCGAACGGTATCTCGCCAGCGCCTGACCTCGCGTGAACGAGGACGATGCCCGCCGGGTGCTGCTCGTCCGCGCGGTCGAGATCGAGGATAGCGCCGAGGCCCTCCTGACCCGCGAGGACCGGCAGGCGGCGACCGCGGCCGGACTGGCTGATGGCTTCGATCCCTCGCGCAACGGCGACGAGCGATTCCTGGCGCAGCGCGCGGCGTTCGCGTTCGGGCGGCTCACCACCCGGTTTCCGTTGATCGAGCAGGCGTGTCGCGCGTCGCAATGGCCGCGCTGGCTGGGGTGGGCCGTGCCCGGCGTGGCGCTGCTGCTGGGCGTCGCCACCAACGAGGTCGGCAACGGCAAGCGGCTCAACCTGATCGCCTTTCCGCTGATCGGGATGCTGGCGTGGAACGCACTGGTCTACCTCTGGCTGATCGTCTCGGCGCTGAGGCGCAGGCGCCCCTCGCGGGTGGGGGCCTGGATCGCGCGCTGGGCAGGGCCGCGCATCGACGAACATCAGCCGCTCGGTCGCGCGCTGGCGCGGTTCGGACGCGATTGGATCGGTGCCGCCGGTCGGCTGACCACCGCCCGGGTCAGCCGCAGCTTTCACCTCGGCGCGGCGGCATTCGCGATCGGCGTGGTCGCCAATCTGTACCTCCGCGCACTCGGCGTCGAATACCGCGCGGGGTGGGAGAGCACCTTCCTGCAGGCCCCGACCGTCCACGCGCTGCTCGGCATCGCGCTGGGCCCGGCGAGCGCGGTCACCGGCATCGCCTTGCCGACGCCCGAACACCTCGCCGGCTTGCGCTGGTCGGAAGGCCCCGGTGAGGTGGCCGCCCCCTGGATCCACCTCTACGCCGCCACCGCCGCGCTGTTCATCGTCGCGCCCCGCCTGCTGCTGGCGATGGCGAGCGGGGGCAATGTCGCGCGGCTGAAACGTGGTGTGCCGGTGCCGGGGCGAGAGGATTTCCACGTCCGCCGCCTGCTGCGCGCCGCGCAGGGCGGGGCGGCGGAGGTGCGGGTGCTGCCCTATGGCTTCACGCCCCCCGACACCACGCGCCGAACGCTGGCCGAGCTGCTCACCGCCGCGCTGGGCGATGGGACCCGGACACAGGTCGATGCACCCATCCCCTATGGCGGGGAGGAGGAATGGCTCGCGCGCGCGCGGCTGACCGACGGCCTCGACCACCTCGTCATCCTGTTCAATCTCGGCTCGACCCCGGAGGCCGAGAACCACGGCGCGCTGGTGGCGGGTGTGCAGAAGCTGCTCGCCGGGAGGGGCACCGCCCTCAGCATCGTGCTCGACGAAGCCGCGTTCCGCGAACGGTCCGGTGGCGGCGACCGGCTCGACGTCCGCAGGCAGGCGTGGGAGCGGATGCTGGCCACGACCGGCGAGCATCCGTTCGCCGCCGATCTCTCGCAAGCCAGAGACGCGAACCTCGTTCGTCGCCTCGAAAGCGCGCTGGTGCGCTCGCCGACCCTGGGGCTGAAGCGATGACCACGATCAACCTCAGCCTCGTCAGCCATACCAACGTCGGCAAGACGACGCTGGTACGCACACTGTTGGCGCAGGACGTCGGCGAGGTCCGCGACGCCGCGCACGTCACCGACACCGCGACCGGCTATCTCATGCTGCAGGCCGGTGGCGACACGCTGATGCTCTGGGATACGCCCGGCTTCGGCGACACCGCGCGGCTGCTCCGCCGGCTACGCGCATCGGGCAATCCGATCGGCTGGTTCCTGGGGCAGGTCTGGGATCGCTTCCGCGAACGCGCCTTGTGGCATAGCCAGCAGGCGGTGCGGAACGTCCGCGACCATGCCGACGTCATTCTCTACCTGGTCAACGCCGCCGAGGATCCCGCCGACGCGGTCTATGTCCCGCTGGAGATGCAAGTGCTCGCCTGGGTCGGCAAGCCGGTGGTGCTGTTGCTCAATCAGCTCGGCGCCCCCAACCCCGACGCGGGTGACGAGGCGGAGCGGTGGCGCCGTGCGCTGGCGGATGCCGGTGTGGTCGAGGGCGCGTTGACGCTCGATGCGTTCGCACGCTGCTGGGTGCAGGAAGGGACGCTGCTCAACACCGTCGCGCCGCTGGTCGCGCCCGACAAGCAGCCCGCCATGGCCGAGCTGTCCCGGGCGTGGCAGGACAAGAACGTCGCCCGCTTCCACCAGTCGGTCGCGATCCTCGCCGAAGCCCTCGCCGCCGCCGCCACCGACCGCGAGGAAGCGCCCGAGCGCGACTGGCGCGACCGCGTCGGCGAAGCCCTGTCGATGCGCAAGGAGGAGCCGGCCGAGGTTCGCCGCGCGATGGCCAAGCTCGCCGAACGACTGGAGGCAGGGACGCGCCGCTCAACCGAACGGCTGATCGACGCGCACGGCCTGTCGGGCCGCGCGACCCGCGAAGTGCTCAAACGGCTGCGCGATGATTACGCGGCGTCGGCTCCGGCCAAGGAGGGCTATGCGGCGGTGCTCGGCGGGCTGATGTCCGGTGCCGTCGGCGGGCTGGCGGCGGACATCGCGGCGGGCGGGCTGACGCTGGGCGGCGGCATGCTGGTCGGCGGTGTGCTCGGCGCACTGGGAGCGACCGGCGCCGCGCGCACCTATAATCTCGCGCGCGGCGAGGACGGCACCGGCGTGCGCTGGTCGGAGGCGTTCTTCTCGGGCCTCGTGCGGTCCGCGCTGCTCCGCTACCTCGCCGTCGCGCATTGGGGGCGGGGGCGGGGCGACTGGGCGGAGGGCGAGCATCCCAGCTTCTGGCAGGACGCGATCGCCGAGGTGCTGGCCCCTCGCCAGGCCACGGTGCGGGCGATCTGGGACGCCGGCAAGCGCGAGCCGGCGGAGGCGCTGCGCCGCGACCTCGAACGGCTGCTCAGCCGCACCGCCGCCGAGCTGCTCGCGCGCTTCTATCCGCAGGCGCGGACGATATTAGCGGCGGAATTGACGGTGGCCGACGAGCCCCGGGTGGAGGCGGCGGGCCCGTTCCGCGCCGATCTTTCCGGCCTGGCGTTTCGCTGAGCGGAACATCGCGGCCGCCCGCTCGCTCGGCCGGGATGATCAAGGCCATCCTCTTCGACCTCGACGGCACACTGGTCGACAGCAACGACCTGCACATCCTCGCCTGGGAGCAGGTCTTTCGCGATGAAGGCGTGGCGGTCGACCGGCGGCGAATCCACGATCAGATCGGCAAGGGCGCCGACCATTTCGTCCCCGCGCTGATCCCGGGCGCCGACGCGACGACCGCCGAACGGCTGGGCGAAGCGCATGGCGCGCTGTTCAAGGCGCACTATCTCGAGACGGTAAGTCCCTTTCCCGGCGCGTCCGACCTGCTTCGGCGGGTCCGAGACTCCGGCCGACAGGTGGTGTTCGCCTCGTCGGCATCCGGCGCCGAGCTTGACCACTATCTCGACCTCCTGGCGGCCCGCGACATCGTTGTCGCCACGACGACCGCCGACGATGTGGGGAGCACCAAGCCCGCGCCCGACATCTTCGCCATGGCGCTGGGCAAGCTCGATGGCGTGGACGCGCGCGAGGCGCTGGTGGTCGGCGACACGCCCTATGACATCGCCGCGGCGGCCAAGTGCGGCATCGCCGGCGTCGCGGTGCGATCGGGCGGGTTCCCGGATGCGGCACTGAGCGCGGCGGTGGCGATCTATAACGATGTCGCGGCACTGCTCACCGACTTCGACACCTCGCCGCTCAACCGCTAGCGGGTGCCCTTTCGTTTGGCGGATCGGCTTCGGGTGCGTCGGCGTCCGGATCGCGTCCGTGCGCCCGGTCGATACCGCGCATCACCGGCGTCACCGTCAGCCCGTGCATCAGGATCGACAGCAGCACCACCAGTCCCATCAACGCCCAGAGCCGATCGGCGCCGGGCACTGGCATGTGGTTCACCGCATAGGCGAGATAGTAGAAGGAGCCGACGCCGCGGATGCCGAAAAAGGCGAGCGTCAGTTTTTCGCTAAGATCCGCCTTGAGCCCGATCATCCCGATCAGGCCGGTCACCGGGCGGATGACGAGCAGGATCACGCCTGCCACCAGCGCCTCGATCCAGCCGATTGGCTGAAGGAGGCCACTGACCAGCGCGCCGCCGAACAGCAGCAGCCCGACCATCATCGTGATCCGCTCCACCTGCTCGGTGAAATCGTGCATTTCTCGCTGGAAGTCGTGGCTGCGATGCGCATGACGGATCGCCAGCGCCGCCACGAACACGCCCAGAAAGCCATAGCAATGCGCAAGCTCGCACAGGCCATAGGTGATCAGCGTCGCGGCGATCGCGATCACCCCGTCTCCGCTAGCTGCCAGCTTGCTTTCGGCGGGAATGTGAAAGGTGATCCAGCCGAACGCCTTCCCCACCAATATGCCGATGGCAACGGCCGCGCCGATCTCCCACATTACGCTGTGCAACGCCCATCCGACGAACCACGGCTCGCCGGTGGTCGCCGCCGCAGCAAGGACGACCGCCAGGTTGATGAACGGGAAAGCCAACCCGTCGTTCAGGCCGGCTTCGGAGGTAAGCCCGAACCGCACCTCGTCCTCCTCTCCGGTCTTAGGCGGCCCCACCTGCACATCGGCGGCGAGCACCGGGTCGGTCGGGGCAAGCGCGCCGCCCAGCAGGATCGCGACCGGTAACGGCAGATGCAGGACATAGACGCCCAGCGCAGTGATCGCGGCGATGGTCAGCAGCATCGTTGGACCCAGCAATCGCCAGGTGACCGACCATCGCTGCCAGTTGAACACCCGGTCCAGCTTCAGGCCGGCGCCCATCAGCGCGATGATGACCACGAACTCGGTGAAATGCTCCACGAAGTTCGGGTAATTGGCCGGCAGAGGCCGCAGCGGGATCGGCAGGAAGCTGAACAGGGCGGCGCCGATGCCGATGCAAACGATCGGCAGCGATAGCGGCAGCTTGCGCAGTGCGAGCGGCAACCAGGCGACGAGCGCGATCAGCAAACCAGCGCCGGTCAGCGCCAGGATGTACGGATCGGGTACCTTGGTGAAATCCTCGAACACGCGCGCGTCAGCTCGGCCGCATCACGAAGATCCGTCCGGCCGATCTATGCTGTTCATCTCCCGTGCCCTTTTCGCGTAAGCCGCAGCGGATGGTAAACGGGCCCGCGCACCGCTACGTTCCCGGCATGGCTGATGGGTGCTTCTCCGCATGAGCGTCGCTTTCCGCCGCGAAAGCGATGAGGAGCATCGCGAGCCGCGCTTTGAGCTACCGATCCCGCCCGGTCCGAACCTGGTGACCGGGCGCGGGCTGCGGATGATCGAGGAACGCGTCGCGGCGCTGGAGGCGCAGCTCGCCGCCGCTCAGGGCGAAGCACGCGAGCCGATCGCGCGCGACCTGCGCTACTGGCACACCCGTGCGGTCACCGCCGTGGTGGCGCCCGCTCCGCCCGCGGATGAGGTCGGCTTCGGCGCCCGCGTGGCCGTGCGGGTCAGGGGCACCACCTGCGTCTACACCATCGTCGGCGACGATGAGGCAGACCCCGCCGCCGGCCTCATCGCTTGGTCCGCGCCGTTGGCGCGGGCGCTGATGGGTGCGATGGAGGGGGAAGAGGTGGCTTTCGCCGGCGGCAAGGTAGAGTTGGTCAAGCTCGGCTGAGCGCGCGATCAGCGGCGCAGCGCGGCGGCGCCGCGCGCATTGAGCAGTTCCAACGCCCCCGGTCGGTCGAGCCGGCCGAGCAGGTTGCGGATCGCCTCGCCTTCGAACCGGAACGGCGCCGTACGCCGGTCGGGCAGGGTGATGAAGTGGCGGCCGAGCTCGGCCGGCGCCAAGCGGTCGGCGATGTCGAGCACGCGGTACAACGGTCCTTCCGCGACGATGACACGGCCACCGTCGTGGATGCTTGCGCCATTGGTGCGGATCAACGCGGCGTCGTCGCGCCAGGGGATCGGGGTCATGGGGATGATCTCCGGTGGGCGGCAGCGGGGAGCCTATGAAGGCTCCCCGCGTCCGATCAGGGCATCAGCACCGTATCGACCACATGGATCACGCCGTTGGACTGCATGACGTCGGCGATCGTGACATGCGACGTGCCGCCCTTCGCGTCGGTCAGCATCAGCCGCTTGCCCATCATGGTCGCGCGCAGTGTTCCGCCCTGCACGGTCGTCAGCGTCGCGCTGCCGCGGCCCGCCTTGATCGCCTTGGCGATGCTCTTCGACGTCATCGTGCCGGGCACGACGTGATAGGTGAGCACGGTGGTCAGGGTGCCCTTGTTCTCGGGCTTGAGCAGCGTGTCCACGGTGCCGGCCGGCAGCTTCGTGAACGCGGCGTTGCGCGGCGCGAACACCGTGAAGGGACCGGGGCCGCTCAGCGTCTCGACCAGGCCGGCGGCCTTGACGGCGGCGACGAGCGTCGTGTGATCCTTGGAGTTGACGGCGTTCTCGACGATGTTCTTGTTGGCGTACATCGGCGCGCCACCGACATTCGGATTGCGCTGGGCATAGGCGGCGGAGCCGGTGCCGAGCACCAGCGCGGCGGCGGCGATCGAGGTGCGGAACAGATAAGACATCATGGTTTCTCCTCTGAGCCCGATGGGGCGTCGGAAGAGCTACGGCGACCACCGCGCCGCGGATGCACGCGCCGATGTAACCTATGTTCGCGCGAGCGCGCCTTTTGCCACGATCGGGCCGGTCGGCGCCCCCGACGGCGAGCCGCCCAACGGCTCCACGGTCACGGCGAGCACCGCCGCCGCGGCGATCCGTGCGCGATCGGACGGTGCGATCGGCAATGCGGTGACGCCGCCGGGCCGCAGGATGCCCAGCGAATGCGGCACGCCATCGCCGCCGATCACCCACAGTTCCGCCGAGTGCCGCGCGTCCGCGAGCACGGCCGCACTCAGGCGCAGCGTACCCGCGCGTTCGTCGTACACGGCGCTCAGCGGCTCACCCGCCTTGGTCGGCGTGATCGCGGCGGCCAGCAGGGCAGGGGCCTGCGGCACGACCGGAGCCGGCTCCGGCCGCAACACCATCAGCGCCAGCATCGCCGCCGCGGCCATGCTGGTCAGCCCGGCGATGGCCGGCCACAAACGGTTCGGCTGCCTTGGCGTCGCAGGGGCATCGAGGCTCCGCTCCACGCGCTCGAACACATGCGCAGCCGGTTGCGTGTCCGGCATGGTCTCGAACATCACCGCGAACTCGGCACGCCACCATTCCACTTCGGCTGCGAACGCGCGGTCGGACAGAACACGCCGCATCGCCGCCGCGCGCTCGTCGCCTTCGAGCAGGCCCAGCGCCAGTTCGGCGGCGGTCATGTCGTGCTCGCCCTCGGTCATGCAGCCAGACACCGCTTGAGCGACTGCAACCCGCGTCGCACCCAGCTCTTCATCGTTCCCAGCGGCACCGCTTGCCGCTCCGCCAGCTCGGCATAGGTAACGCCGTCGAAGAACGCGGTGCGGATGGCGGTGCGCTGCTGTGCCTCCAGCCCGTCCAGACAGGCGTGCAGCCGCGCGCTTTCACCCGCTGCCTCCAGCTGGTCGCTGGCGAGTGGCGCCGCGTCGGCGGTGTCGGGCGCGTCCTCGAGTGGAGCGGTCGGGCGGCTTCCCTGCGCGCGACGCCAGTCGATCGCCCGGTTGCGCGCGATCGTCGCCAGCCAGGTAATCGGGCTCGCGCGGCCGGGCTCGAACGCGCCCGCTCGTCGCCACACCAGGAGATACACGTCATGCAACACGTCTTCGGCAGCCTGCCTTTCACCACAGATACGCAGGCAGATGCCGAAAAGCTTCGCGGCGGTCAGATCATATACGGTACGGAAGGCGGCGCGGTCCTCCGCACCGGTTCGCACGAGTGCCTCGGTCAATCGCGCGCGCGCGGAACTGGCATCTGTGCTCACGTCGCCATGGCTAGCAAAGGCGCCGCCGACCGGCAATGCTGCTTTCGTGGCGAGCACGTCGAGCTGCTCAAGGGAATGGTAGGTCGTTTGCGCGGGGGTAGCGCCCGCTCCGTCTGCTTCTACGCCCCGCCGCCGATCCCGCGTTCCCGCGCCCAGATCACCGCCGCGCTACGCCGATTGACGCCGATCTTGGCGTAAAGCCGCGAGACATGATTCCTGACCGTGTTGCCCGACAGTCCCAGCCGCTCGGCGATCGCGCGATCGTCCAGTCCCAGCGCGATCAGCTCCAGCACCTCGCGCTCGCGGCGGCTGAGGTCAGACTGCGGCGGCGGTGGGGCGTTCGCGGTGGGGGTGCGCAGCGTCGCCAGCTTGTCCATGATCGAGCGGCTGAACCAGCTTGCGTCCTTCATCACCGCCTCGATCGCCTCGACCAGCGCCAGCTCGCTGTGGCGGCGCTGAGTGATGTCCTGGTACAACCAAAGCACACATTGGTCGCCGCGCAGCGCGATGCGCTCGGCCGACAACAGGCAGTCCGCGGTCGCAGCGTCCTTGGGCCGGAGCCGCACGTCGCGGTTGCGCAGGCCACCGCGCTTCGCGATCTCGCCTTCGACCGTGCGCCGCTGTTCCGGATCGTCCCACACCTCCACCTCGTCCGCGCTGCGGCCCAGCAGCTCGTCGGACGAACGGCCCACGAGGCGACGAAACGCTTCGTTAACCTCCACGAAGCGCTGCTCCTCGCCCGCCGTGATCGCCATCGCTACCGGCGCCATCCGGAACGCCGCCTGGAAGTGCCGCTCGCTGGCCCGCAGCGCCCGTTCGGCACGGCGGCGCGGCTCCAGATCGGCGAAGGTGAAGAGCATGCAGCGCTGGTCGGCGACTTCGATGGGCTGCCCCGCCAGGATGACGAGCTTGCTGTCGCCGTCGGGCAGCGACAGCTCCGCCTCTACCTGGGGGATCGTCGCGCCCGCCTCCATCCGCTCGGCGACATGCGCGCGGCGCTCGGCGCGGGCGAGGATGTCGAAGTCGCGCAGATGCCGGCCGACGACGCGGTCGTGGCCATGGCCGGTCAGCTCGAGGAAGCCCGCATTGGCGCGGATGAACCGCTGATCCTCCAGCCGCAGGATGACCGCGGGCGCCGGGTTCGCCTGGAACATCGCCTCGAACCGCGCCTCGGCGTCATAGCGTTCGGACACGTCCTGGATGACCAGCGCCAGCACATCCGGCTCGCCGCCGTCCTCGTCCATCACCACGTCGTGAACGCTGTGGGTCCAGCGCGGCTCCTCATCGGCAGGCGCGACATCGACGACCTGATCGGGAAAGCTCTCGCCCGCCAGCATGCGGATGATCGGATATTCGCGCCGCGCCAGCCGCGCGCCGCTGCGGTGGCGCAGACAAAAGTTGTGGCAATAGGCATCGGCGGTCTCGCCCAGCGCGGCGAGCGACGGGACGCCGTGCATCTCCAGCGCGGCGGGGTTGGCGCTGAGGATCGTGCCGGAAGGGTCGACCAGGATCACCCCCGCGGTCAGACCATCGACCAGCTGCTCCAGGTGGCGCAGGGTCGGCGAGCCGGCGAGTGAGTTGGAGAGCGACATGCCTGCATAAGACGCGTAACCACCCCCCGGTTCCCGCCCGCGCGTGACGGGTTAACCAACAAAAACGTACAGCTCTACCAATATCCGCAGCCGAAACGATGAACCTCCGGGCTCGATGTGGGTTGATGCACCTGAACCAGCGGTAACCAGCGGCGTCGTGCCGCGCTGGCGGGCATCAACAGGAGCACCAACTCATGAACCTCATCATTCTTCTCATCGTCGGCGGTCTTATCGGCTGGGTCGCCAGCATGATCATGCGGACCGACGGGCAGCAGGGCATCATCCTCAATGTCGTGGTCGGCATCGTCGGCGCGCTGCTCGCTGGCTTCATCATCACCCCGCTGATCGGCGGCACCTCGATCATGGAGGGCGGCATCAACATCCAGAGCATCCTGGTCTCGCTGCTCGGCGCGATTGTGCTGCTCGCGATCGTCAACCTGGTGCGCCGCGGCTCGGTGCGCTGAGCCGATCGATACCGAAGCGATGGCGACGGCGCGCGCGGTGAACCCGCGCGCGCTTGAGCCGTTGATCAAGACCGGCCGGGGGTCGGCCCCAACAGGAGGGTAGCGATGGTGGATTACGGCATGATCCGGCCGCACATGCCGGTGATCGGCAGCGATGGTGAGCGAGTGGGCGCGGTCGATGCGGTCGAGGGTGCCGAGGGCGCCGGTCGCATCAAGCTGACCAGGAACGATTCGCCCGACGGGCAGCACCATTATGTCCCTCTGTCCTCGGTCGCGCGCGTCGACGAGCACGTCCACCTTTCCGTTCCCGCGAGCGCCGTCCGCGCCGGCGGGGCGACGGCGGGCGCGACCGCGGGTACCGGTGTTGCCAACCCCGCCGTCGCGGGCGACGCGCCACGGAGCAAGCGTTACCTGCCCTGGGTGCTGCTCGGGCTCGCGCTCTTGGTAGCCTTGTTGCTGTACAAGGGCTGTTCGAACGACCGGGAGGCGATCGCGGTCGCTCCTACCCAATCCGCTCCTTCTGCCGCGACGGTAGCCGCTGGCAACCCCGACGCGCCTGCCGCCGGGACTTTGGGCGTGTCCGGACTGAGCGGCTATCTGGCCGGCACGGACCCGGCGCCGCGCAGCTTCGCGTTCGAGAAGATCAATTTCGATACCGGCTCGAGCGCCATCCGCCCAAGCGATCGTGACGAGATCGACCAGGTCGCGGCGGTGTTGAAGCAATACACTACCGCGCGGGTCAGCATCGCGGGCTATGCGGACGCCCGGGGTGACGACCCGGCCAACGCCAGGCTCGGTCAGGCCCGCGCCGAGGCGGTCAAGGCCGCGCTGGTCGGCACCGGCATCGATGCCGCGCGGATCGAGACCGCCAGCGGCGGCGAGGCCGCTCCGGCCGACACCAACGCCACCACCGGCGGCCAGGCGGAGAACCGCCGGACCGAGCTGGTCGTCACCGGCCGCTGATCCAACCCTTCGTCACGCGAACGCCGCGCCGGGTGCCCCCCGCCGCGGCGTTCGTTCGTTGTGAGGGTCGACACTAGAAGGAAATCGCATGGACTCCGCGGATCTTGCGGGATGGATCGCGCTGGCCGCGACCTGCATCGCGGCGACGATGACGGCCGCCAATCTGGGCGCGCGGATCACGGGCCTGGGCTTCATCGTGTTCACGGTGGGATCGCTGAGCTGGACCGCCGTCGCGCTGCTGAAGGGCGATTCGACGCAGCTGCTGTATTCCAATATATTTCTGACCGCGGTGAACCTGCTCGGCATCTGGCGCTGGCTCGGGCGCCAGGCGCGGTATGAGGAAGGCGGCAAGACCGCGGTCGAACGCAGCGCCATGCGGCGCGTCCCGACGCTGTTCGCGGTCAGCAGCCTGGCGGGGGCGAAGCTCACCGGCCGGGACGATGCTCCGCTCGGCACGGTGGTCGAGGCAATGATGCGCTGCAACGGCGCCGAGCTCTCTTATGTCGTGGTCAGCGAAGGCGGTGTCGGTGGCGTCGGCGAGCGGCTCCACGCGCTCGACCCGCGCGAGCTCCGCTTCTCCGAAAATGGCGTCGGCAGCGACCTCAGCGCGCAGGACCTCGCCGCCCGCCCGGTGCTCACGCCCGGCGATTGGCCCGCCACGCTCTAGCCCGGCGGGGTTTCAGCGGCCCTCCGCCGGCGTTCGCGTGCTCAACTCGAATTTGCAACGCTCGCCTTGGCCCGGCTGCGTCGCCATCTCCAGCAATCCCGCGACCGGCTGAACGGAGCACGGCACCGCCGGCAGGTAGATCGCGCGGTCGCACCAGGCGCACACCGTGTGCCCCTGCGCGCCGGGTTCGGTCGCCCATGGCAGATGCTCCGCCCCCATCATCTTCTTCTCTCCTCTTGCCACCGCAACGGTCGCCGGGGGGCGGACGTTCCGCCATGGCGCCACCGCGATCATCCCGCATGGAGGGAACAACTCCGGAGCGGAGCCATTGGAGCGCCATGTCTGTCGTCCCGAACAAAGGCGGCGTCGTCCTGGTGGTCGACGACGAGCCGCTGATCCGTATGAACGCGGCCGATATGCTGGCCGATGCCGGTTGGATTGCGATCGAGGCGGCCAATGCGGCCGAGGCGCTGGTCCAGCTAGCGGCCCATCCCGAGGTGACGGTGCTGTTCACCGACATCAACATGCCGGGCGAGATGGACGGGCTGGATCTCGCGCGCCGGGTCCATGACCTTCGCCCCGATGTCCACCTGATCATCACCTCGGGCAAGATGCGGCCGCGGCGCGACGAGCTGCCCGGCGGCGGCGAGTTCCTGGGCAAGCCTTATCGGGAGGGTCAGTTTCTGGAGCTGTTGCAAGCGGTCAGCGGCAGCTGAGCGCCGCAGGGGCCGCCGTTGCGATTTGGTAACCTTCCCGGATTATCCTTGAGTCTTCGCAGGTGAGGCTCTGGCGATGCGGGAAGAAGCAAGGACTATCGACGTGGCGGCGGGGGCACGACGGGCCGAGTACGGTCGCCAGGGGTCGGAACCCTCCCGTCCGCAGACACCCCGCGCCGCCACCCGGCGGAAGGTCTTCAGTCCGGCATGGCTCGACACCGTCGATGGTCGTTACCGCGCCCATCTGCTCAACCTGTCGGCGATCGGCGCCTGTGTTCACGCCCGCTGTACCCACCGCGTCTGGAGCGGCGTCACCTTGAGGATCGGCGACCGGATGGTCGAGGCGCGTGTAACCTGGGTCATGGGTGAACGCTGCGGGGTCAAGTTCACGCAGCCTTTGACGCCGGCGGAGCTGGACGCGGCGACCAGCTAAGTCCTTGCCGTTGCTCGGTCGCCGGCCCATGCGGCGGGCGTGAGCGAGCAGATTGGCCTTCTTCCCTATCGAACCGCTGCCGCCGGGCAGGTCGAGGTGCTGCTCATCACCTCCCGCGATACCGGCCGCTGGGTGGTCCCCAAGGGCAACCCCATGCCCGGCTTCGCGCCGCATGAGGCGGCCGCGGAGGAGGGGTGGGAGGAGGCCGGCATCCGCGGTATCGTCTGTCCCACGCCGCTCGGCCGATTTCGCTACTGGAAACGCCGTCGACTGCGCGCGCCCCGTCACCGCACCGTCGCCCTTTATAGCTTTCTGGTCACCGAACAGGCGGCCGAGTGGCCCGAACGTCATCAACGTGTCACACAATGGTTCGATCTCGCGAATGCCGCGCTCGCGGTCGCCGAGCCGGAGCTGCGATCGCTGATCGCCGGCTTCAGGGAGCCGCCTCGACTCACCCTGTCGGACCGGGTCCTGCCGAGATTGCAGACCAAATTGAGGAGACGCGTGCCGATGTTGGGCTGGTTTCAGGCGCTGCTGCCCAAGACGGGGCGGTTCTTCGAGCTGTTCGAGGCGCATGCGGCGACGCTCACCGCGGGGGCCGACTCACTTGCCCGCTTGCTGACCGCCGATGGAGAGGCCGATCGCCACATCGCCGCGATCATCGAACAGGAGCATCGCGCCGACGATATCACGCGCGACGTGTTGATGGACGTCCGGCGCATCTTCGTGACGCCGTTCGACCGCAGCGCGATCACCGACCTGATCGGGGTGATGGACGACGCCATCGACCAGATGCACCAGACCGCGAACACCATACGCCTGTACGAGGTCACCGCGTTCGAGCCGCAGATGCGCGACATGACCGGCATTATTGTCGAGGCGGCGCGGCTGATCGCGGAAGCGATGCCGCTGCTGCGCTCGGTCAACGGCAACGCGCATCGCCTGCACGAACTCACCGCCCGCATTATCACCATCGAGGGCGATGCTGACGCCATCCACGCCGACGGCCTGCGGGCGCTGTTCCAGGCCAAGGCGAACGCGCCGATGGATTTCATCATCCAGCGCGAAATCTACGGGCACCTGGAGCGCGTGGTCGACCGGTTCGAAGATGTCGCCGACGAGATCCAGGGTCTCGTGATCGACCACGCCTAGGTAGGCGGCGCACCCCGTGACCATTTCCATGACCCTGCTGATCGCGCTGATCGGCGTGGCACTGCTGTTCGACTTTTTGAACGGCCTCCACGACGCGGCGAACTCGATCGCCACGATCGTCTCCACGCGCGTGCTGAAGCCGCATCACGCGGTGCTGTTCGCCGCCTTTTTCAACTTCGCCGCAATCTGGGTGTTCGGCGTTCATGTCGCGCAAACGGTAGGCAAGGGCATCGTCGACGCGCAGATCATCGACCCGGCGGTGATCTTTGCGGCGCTGATGGGTGCGATCAGCTGGAATGTCGCGACCTGGCTGCTCGGTATCCCCTCCTCATCCAGCCATGCGCTGATCGGCGGCCTGCTCGGTGCGGGCCTGGCGAAGGTCGGGATCGACGCTGTGGTCTGGTCGGGCGTGATCAAGACCGTGTCAGGCATCTTCGTGGCGCCGGCCACCGGCATGTTTTTCGCGCTGGTGCTGGTGCTGGCCGTCGCATGGGGAACGTTGCGGATGACGCCGCTGTCAGTCGACAAACATTTCCGTAAGTTACAGCTGGTTTCTGCGGCCATGTATTCACTTGGCCATGGCGGCAACGACGCGCAGAAGACGATGGGAATCATCACCGTCCTGCTCTACTCGCAGGGTCTGCTCGGCGGCGAGTTCCACGTCCCCTTCTGGGTGGTGCTATCCTGCTACATCGCCATTGCACTCGGCACGCTGTCGGGCGGGTGGAAGATCGTCCATACCATGGGCTCAAAGATCACCCGGCTGACTCCAGCTCAAGGCTTCTGCGCCGAAACCGGCGGCGCGATCACGCTGTTCATGGCCAATGTCGGCGGCATTCCGGTCTCCTCCACGCACACCATCACCGGCGCGATCGTCGGCGTCGGCGCGGCGCGGCGGGTGTCGGCGGTGCGCTGGAACGTCGCGGGCAGCATCGTCATCGCCTGGTTCCTGACGCTGCCGGCGGCCGGGCTGATCTCGGCGGGCACCTACTATCTGACGACGCTGATCGCCGGCTAACGCGTCACCCCGGGCTCGAGCCGGGGTTCATCTCTCCACGGGTGTGTCGCATGCCGCGCATGGATGCCGGCTGAAGGACGGCATGACGGGCCGCCGCTAAGCCGCTACCGTCACTCTCGTGAAAACCATCATCGACCCACCAAACGCGCTCGCCCAAGGCTTGGCCGCGATCCGCGCCGAGTTCCTTGTTCCCGAGAGCTTTCCCCCGCAAGTGCTTGCAGCAGCCAAAGAAGCCGCGACGCGCCCGCCTACCGAACATGCCGACCGCACCGACCGCCACTTCGTCACGCTCGATCCCGCCACCTCGACCGACCTCGACCAGGCCTTCGCAATCGAAGCGACGGGCGCCGACCTGCTCCTCCACTACGCTATTGCCGACGTCGCCTGGTTCGTCCGCGACGGCGACCCGCTCGATGTCGAGGCTTGGAAGCGCGGCGAGACGCTGTACCTGCCCGACGGTCGCGCCGGCCTCTACCCGCCCGCGCTGAGCGAGGACGCCGCCAGCCTGCTCCCCAGCGGTCCGCGCCCGGCTGTGATCTTCACTGTCCGCGTCGCGCCGGACGGGGCGGTCCAGCTCGATGTGGTCGAGCGGGCGGTGATCCGCAGTCGCGCCAAGCTCGCCTATGACAGCGTACGCGAAGATCAGTTGCCCGCCGGCTTCGGCGAACTCTCCCGCCGCATCGCCGCCGCGGAGGCCGGCCGCGGCGCGTCGCGCGTCGATCCACCGGAACAGGAAGTCGCGCGCGCCACCGACGGTGGTTACACGCTCGCCTTCCGTCCGCGCCTCGTGTCGGAGGATCAGAACGCCGCGCTGTCGCTCGCCACCAACATGGCGGTGGCGGATGCGCTGGCGGCGCACGGCACCGGCCTGTTTCGAGTCATGCCCGCGCCCGCGCCACCCGCCGTCCAGCGGCTGCGTCACACCGCCCAGGCCTTGGCGCTTCCCTGGCCCGCCGACCAGCCGCTCGATGTTTTCGAGCGGACGCTGGATGCGGGCGCCCCGAAGCACGCCGCTTTCATGCTGGCGCTGCGCCGCGCCAGCTTCGGCGCGACCTATGAAGCCTTTCGCCACGGGGTGAAGCCTTGGCACGCCGCCGTCGCCGCTACCTATGCCCACGCGACCGCGCCGCTGCGCCGTCTCGCCGACCGCTACGTCGTCCAGGCGGCCTTGGCGGTCGCGAACGGCCGCCCCGTGCCGGAGCCGGTGGCGCAGGCCTTCGAGAAGCTCCCCGCCGTGATGGCCCGTGCCGACGCGATCGCCGGCCGGATCAACCGCGCGGTGATCGACCTCGCCGAAGCCGCGATGTTGAAGGACCGGGTCGGCGAACGCTTCGCCGCCGTGGTGGTCGCCAGCGATGAAGACGGCGCTCGCATTCAGCTCCGCGACGTCGCCGTCGCCGCGCGTCTGCCGGCCCCAGGGCTCCAGCCGGGTGAAACCGTCGAGGTGCAACTCGCCGCTGTCGATCCCCTCAAGCGCCGCGCGACGTTCATGCTGCCGGCGGTGGGCACGGGGACGTGACGTGCCGTCAACCCTTGCCCGAACGACCGAACACCCGCCCCTGCACGGCCGCCATCTGCGCCCGCGCCACAGTGCCGAGCGGCAAGCCATGCAACCACGTCTTCACCGCGAATCGGCCCACCACAAGGCACATGCAAGCATCCAACCCCGCCAACGCCAACGCTGCTCCCGTCGCGCCGAAGCTGCGACCGAGCAGGTAGGTCGCCGCGACCGATAGTGTCGCAAGCGCCAGATAGGGCCAGGCGAATGAGCCATGACGATCGATGGACAGCATCAGGTTGGACAAAGGCGGCCACAGCCCGCCGAACGCCACCGACAAGGCGATGGCAGGCATCAATCCGGGTGGAGCCGTCACCATCCCCTTCGTCCACAGCGCCAGGATCCAGTCGCCACCCAGGCCGATTAAAAGCGCGAAGGGCAGGGCGGCGAATGCGGCCGCACCGACCACCGCGAGCAGCATGCCCGCCTGGCCGTTGCGATCCCCCCGCGCATGGGCGGCGGTGAATTCCGGCATCAGCGCGTGCGTCAACAGCTGTGTCGCCTGCAGCCCGATCCGCGACAATGTCCGCGCGGCGACGAAGGCCGGCGCCGCGACCGGGCCGGCCGCGGCGCTCAACGCCAGGACGCTGCCCTGCAAGGCGGTGGCAGCGCTAAGCGGGATTGCGATCATTCCCACGGCCGAGCGCGCCAGAATCCGCCGCTCCGCCGCATCCGCGCGTGCGATGCCGAAGCGCAGCCAGGGTGCGCGCCGCCGCAGCAGCAGCCATTGGCACAGCGTCCCGACGATCCGGCCCGTAACCAGGGCTGCGGCACCGACAACCGGTCCGTAACCGGCCAAGACGGCGGCCACTAACAGCGCGTTCTCCAGCAGCACCACATGCGCGGCGGTGAGGGAGAACAGCGGCGCCAGCTGCACGCTGGCATAGCCCGCACCCTGCAGCATCTTCTGGAACACGGCGAGCGCATAGAGGACCAGCACCGCCAGCACGGTCCGCGCGTCGCCAGCCGAAAGGGCCGGATCGCTCGGCAGCCATCCGCCGGGCACGGAATAGATGACGAGCAGCGCAAGGATGAGCACCACCACGGAGGCGATCGCGACGACCTGGCATGCGGTCTGCAACACCACCACGGCCGCATCGCGCTTGTCCTGCGCGACCAGCGCGATCATGCGCAGATAGGCGGCACCACCAAACCCCATATCTGCTAGCGCCAGAAAGCTCGGGATCGTCGCCAGCACGAGCCAGCAACCATAGAGGTGCAAGCCCCAATGCAGCACCAGCATTGGCACCATCAGCAGTTGGATGCCGGCGATCAGCAGCTTGTCATAGACATTCGCGGCCAATCCCAATGCGATACGGCGGCGGCTCAAAGACCCGCGCCACGCAATGCGCTTGCCCTGAAGTCCAACGCTTCGCTACATGGCGCAACGTTGAACGAGGCGCGGGCACTATGATTTCCTTGATGATCCGCCTGACTGCCGCGTTTCTCCTGACTTATTTCGTCAGCCGAGCCACGCTGCGCCTGCCATGGCCGGTCCGGGGTACCATGCACCTCGTCCTGGCTCATGGTCTGAGTGTGTTCGTGCTTGCGGCATGGCTGTTGTGGATGCGCTTGAGCATCTTCGCACCCGTCGGGGTGGTGTTCGCACAATGCTGCTGGTTTGCGCTCGACGTCGCGCGCCGCCGCGGTGTCACGGGGCGAGCATCCTGAGGGTTCGCCCGACCAGGGGCAGCGAACCGACCGGATCGTGCCGCTCGACTGCGACGACCTGAAGCCGTCGCAGAAGGATGCGCAGCCCTAGCTCGGGATAGTGGAGGATCTTGCCGTCTTCACGGAAGATCAGCGCCTGAGGGGTACCCAGCCTGCTCCACACAGTGTCTTCGCTGGTACCGATGCGAATGCCGAACAACGTGGGGCAATCCGCTCCGCCGTCAGGAACTGTCGCGGCGCAGCCCATGGTCCTGACCGCACCATTGCGGTCGAACCGCACCACGCTAGCCGATCCGTTCTCCAGATAACGCCACTCCGTGTCGCCGTCGGTGCCACGCGTCGGTGCTCCGAAAAGGTAACGGGTCTCGGCTTTGCTCATGCCGAAAAAGCCGAGCCCCGAGGAACTGGTCTCCCGTTGCACCACATAGACGCCGATCAACAAAAAGGCCGCGCCGGCGACGGTCATCAGGATGAAGAGCCTGCGCCCGAATTGCGGCGACGTGAGCGAGGGCGCGGCCGTCGAGCGGCTCTGTCCGGACCGCCGGCGCCTGGGGGGGGTCGCTTCCGTCATACCGTCGCCTTATCCGCCTCGTCGTCCGCTCCGCTATCGTCGGCGTCCGGAATGCGCAACCGGCCGTAGTGTGCCAGCGACTGCGCGGTGTCGACGAAGCGCGCAAGCAGGGCGCGGCGAGACCATCGTTTCCGAGCCCGTGCCTTTGCAGTGCTGCCCAATGCCTCGCGCCGGAGCGGATCGTCCACCAGCACGGCGATGGCGTCGGCCAGCGCCTGAGCGTCGCCCGGGATCACCGCAATCCCGCAGCCCGCAACCTCGTCGTAGAGGCCGGTGCGGGGCGCTGCAGTCGCCACGACCGGTCGGCCGGAACCAAGCATGTTGGCGAGCTTGGATGGCAACACCAGGTCGGCGGCGTCAGGCAATTGCGGCAGCAGATGGACGCTGGCGAGCGCCAGCAGGTCCCCCATGCGTTCCTGCGGCTGCAACGGGTGAAGGTGTACGTTCGCAAGCCCTGTCGCCGCTTCCTCGAGCGCCGCGCGATTGGGGCCTTCACCACAGATAACGAGGGCAATGTCGGAACGCCCCGCCAGCAGTCGCGCCGCCTCGATCAGCAGCCCGATGCCCTGTTTGGCGGCGATGTTTCCGCTGTACAGCGCGACCTGGCGATCGCCCAGGCTCCATTCCTCTCGATACCGCGCTACGCCGGCCGGCGTGCTCGTCCATTTGTCCTCCGCCCAGTTGCGCAACTCGCGCACCCGGTCGGGATCGACGCCCTTGTCGACCAGCTTCCGCGTCATCTGCGGGCTGATCGAAGAGACGAGATCGGCACTGCGCAGCAGACGGTTCTCAATGCTGAGCGCCAGCCGCTGCATCCAGCCTCGGCGCGCGATCAGCCCGGTCGCGAACGCCGCCTCGACCTCGAAATCCTGCACATGCAGCCAGAGCGGCGCCCTCGCCAGCTTCGCGGCGGCCCAAGCCATCGGCACTGAAGCCAAGGAGGGGGCGACCGCGATCACGAGCCTCGGCCGACGCCACGCCGCCGCCACCAGCACCGGGCCGAGCACGCTCAGGGCGAAGCTCAGATGATGCAGCACCCGTTTCAGGCCGTTCGGGCGCCGGGGCACATACAAAGGGCATCGTACCAGCCGCACCCCGTTTCGCGTTTCGCGCCGCCATCCGCCGCGATCGGCCGAGCCGACCGACCAGGCAGGGTAATATGGCGGCGCGGTCACCACCTGCACGTCGTGACCGGCGGTGGCGAGCGCCTCCGCCACCCCGGTGGTATACGGGCCGATGCCGACCTTTTCGGGCGCATAGTTCAGCCCGATGATGAGCGCCTTCACGCCGCCGCGCGTCCTCGCCCGTCGCCGGCGAGAAAGGCTTGGTAGACGCCCGCCACGCCCTCCTCCAGGCCGATCTGCGGCGCCCAGCCAAGCGCGCGCAGCCGGCTGCTGTCCATCAGCTTGCGCGGCGTGCCGTCGGGCTTGCTCGCGTCACACGCGATCGGACCGTCATAGCCGACCACCCGGCACACCAGCTCGGCCAGGTCTCGGATCGCGATATCGTCCCCAAAACCGACGTTTATATGCTGTTCCGCCGACCATCGCTGCATCAGGAAGACGCATGCATCGGCCAGATCGTCGACATGCAGGAACTCGCGCCGCGGCGTTCCCGATCCCCAGATCGTCAGGGCGGGTGCCCTGGCGATCTTCGCGGCATGCGCCTTTGCGATCAGCGCGGGCAAGACGTGGCTGCTCTGCAGGTCGAAATTGTCGCCCGGGCCATAAAGGTTGGTCGGCATGACCGACACGAAATCGCTGCCATGCTGCCGGCGATAGGCGGCACAGGTCTTGATCCCCGCGATCTTGGCGATCGCATACCACTCGTTGGTCGGCTCCAGCGGCCCGGTGAGCAGCGCCTCCTCGCGGATCGGCTGTTCCGCAAATTTCGGGTAGATGCACGACGACCCGAGGAACATCAGCTTGCCCACGCCGGCGCGATGTGCGGAGTCGATGACGTTGGACTGGACGACGAGATTGTCGTGGATGAAGTCGGCAGGTTGCTGATTGTTCGCGTGGATGCCGCCCACCCGCGCCGCTGCCAGGAACACCGCGTCCGGCCGTTCGCGCGCGTACCAATCGCGCACCGCCCGTTGGTCGAGCAAGTCGAGCTCTGATCGGGAAGCGGTCAGCAGATCGCAGCCTTCACGCTCCAGACGGCGGACGATCGCGCTGCCCACCATTCCGCGATGGCCGGCGACGTGGACCCGCTTCCCCGCGAGCGCGAAGCCTTGCGTCGGATGTTCAGTATGCATTGCGGTGGAGCAGCACGGGGGCGGTGCGGAGCAGGATAAGGATGTCCTTCCAGATGGACCAGTCGCTGCGGTATTCCAGATCCGCCTCCAGCCGGTTGGTCAGGTCGATGCCTTCCGGAGTAGCACCGCGAAAGCCGCGAACCTGCGCCAGGCCGGTCAGCCCAGGCTTGATCGCATGCCGGTGCCAGTAGCGCGCGTCCAGTTCCCAGAACAACTGCTCGCCGGCGCGCGAACCTACGGCATGCGGGCGCGGCCCAACCATGCTCATCTCGCCCCGCAGCACGTTCAGCAGTTGCGGCAGCTCGTCGAGGCTGGTGGCGCGCAGGACCCGGCCGACCGGCGTGATCCGGTCGTCGTCGCGAGACGCAGAGCGGTGACCCTCCGTGTCCGTCGTCTCCACCCGCATGCTGCGGAATTTGAGGATCTCGAACTGCTGGTTGCGGCGGCCGATGCGAGGCTGGCGGAACAGCACGGGGCCGGGGCTCGACCGCCGCACCGCTATCGCGATCAGCAGAAACACCGGTGCCGCCAGCAGCATCAGCAAGCTCGCGACGACGATGTCGAAGGCGCGCTTGATAATGCGGTCCCGCAGCAGCAGCGGCGCTTGGGCGACGATAATGGTGGGGTGGTCGTGGTGACGCGCGATTCCGAGCGGGCGGAGTGCCGCGAGCTCGGGCGCGATCACCTCCGCCTGCACGTTGGCGCCCTGCAGCGCCGCCGCCCATGCGAGCCGACGTTCGGGCTCACAGGCGATCACGACCCGGTCCGCGTTCCCCACCAATCGGCCCAGCCTGGCGAAATTGGCCGGGCTTTGATGTTCGGGATCGACGCTGCCGGATGCATCGACGAACATGGTGCAGCCGCTTCGGGGATAGCCGGAGACGCCGTCGGCGATGACGATCACGTCGTAAGCGCTGCCGCCCAAGATGCTGCTCGCATTCTTGCCGACGAACCAACGCGCGATCGCGATACCGATGAAGCCGAACAGCGCAGCCGCAAGAAAGGTAAAGCGCGACATCTGCGCGCCGGTCTGCAACAGGAAGAAGAAGAACACCGTTGCGGTCAGCGCCAGCGCATACGCCTTGCAGCCGCGCCGCACGCTCTCCCAGCCTGCCAGCAGGACGGGTACGGAATAGGCGTTCACGACGAACGCGGCGACGCCATAGAGCGGTAGCGTGACCACAAGCAGCTGAATCGTATACGAATCCAGTACGTTACCGAACCGAAGCGCGCCGGCTGCGGCGTGGGCCAGCAGGATCATGGCCACGTCGGTGCAGAGAAGTAAGAGGTACAGCCGCCAGCGCAGTCGCGCCTTCGTCGGCCGCCAACGCGCCCGGGTCATTCCAGGTGCGGTGATTGATCCGCTGAGTTCCACCGCCTCCCGCCCCGTCCGGTTGTCCAACAGCCCGTTAGCAGGTGCAGCAAAATCGCGAAAGCACTTGCAATGTGTGTTCACCATCTTTGTCGACGACGCTCCTGCGCGGGTTCTTTCGCGCCGAACCCTGCCTTCGCTGCGATGAAGACTGGCCGGTTAACCTGTTACGGCAAACAGTTAGAGGGTAAAGGGCGCGCAGGGGAGCAGCGCGGGCGCGGTCGCGGGTGCTTTGCGGCGGGGTGGGTACATGCTGGACGGAACGGATCTGTGCTTGGCTGATGGCGGCGGCGGCGAATCGGCGCATGCGCTCTCGCCCGCCACGCTGGCGCTGGCATCCTCGGCATTGGCGCTGGCAGCCTGCGGTGGCGGCAGTAGCGGTGGCGGCGCGACGAGCGGCGCGGCCCCTCCGGCTACGCCGCCCGTTATCGTCGTGCCGCAGACGCTTACCGCAACCCAGGCCAGTCGCTTCCTGGGTCAGGCGACGATGGGAGCGAGCAGTGCCAGCATCGCCGCGGTGGTCGCGCGCGGGTTCGACGGCTGGATCGACGACCAACTCGCGATGCCGCGCGCCGTCAGGCACTGGGATTGGCTCGCCAGCAACGGTTACAACGTCGCTGGAAACATCAACAACGAGGCCGGCTTCGATCCGACAATGTGGCGCCAGCTCATCGCCGAGCCGGACCAGCTGCGCCAGCGCGTCGGCATGGCGCTGCTCGACCTGCTCGTGGTCGGTATCGGTGGCGTCAACCTGAACTGGCGGCAGTTCGCCATGGCCGCCTATGTCGACGTGCTGCTCGACAACGCTTTCGGCAATTACCGACAGATCCTCGAAGCCGTCACCTTCAACGCGGCGATGGGGTCGTTCCTGACCTTCCTCAACAATCGCAAGGCAAACGCGACCACCGGGGCGGTGCCGGACGAGAACTACGCACGCGAGCTGATGCAGCTGTTCACGCTGGGCCTCGCCCAGCTCAACATGGACGGCACGGTCAAGACGAGCGGCGGGGTGCCGCTCGAAACCTATACCCCGGCCGACGTCTCGGGGCTGGCGCGGGTGTTCACCGGCCTCAACCTCGCCAACAACACGTCCTCGACGCCGGATCGCTATCGGCTGCCGATGGTAATGAACGCAGGCCAGCATGAGACAGGCGCGGCGACTTTCCTCGGCACCACCGTCAGCGGCGAAGGCACCGCCGCGATCAAGACCGCGCTCGACGCGATCTTTGCCCATCCCAACGTCCCTCCCTTCGTGTCGAAGCAGCTGATTCAGCGGCTCGTCACCTCCAACCCTTCGCCCGCCTATGTCGGCCGCGTCGCCGCGGCCTTCGCCGACAATGGCGCCGGCGTCCGCGGCGACATGAAGGCGGTGGTCAAAGCGATCCTGCTCGATACCGATGCACGCTCGGACGCCGCGCTCGCATCGGCAACCGGCGGCAAGCTGCGCGAGCCGGTGATGCGCCTGACCGCCTGGGCGCGCGCCTTCGGGGTCAACTCCCCGTCGAATGCGTGGAGCTTCGGCGACACCTCCTCCACCACAACCAGGCTCGGCCAGACAATGGGCCGCAGCCCGACGGTCTTCAACTTCTTCCGCCCCGGCTATGCCCCGCCGGCCAGCACGATCAGCGCCGCCGGTCTGGTCGCGCCCGAGTTCCAGATCACCAACGAACAGACGGTGATCGCCTACGTGAACTACATGTACGCGCTGGTGCTCAATGGTTCGGGCGACAGCAAGGCCGACTATGCGGCGATCCTCGCCAAGGTCGGGGACGCGCAGGCGCTGGTCGACGAGGTCAACCTGCTGCTCGCGGCCGGGCAGCTTTCCGCCGCCACCGTGTCCGCGATGAAGGCCGCCATCGACAGCATCGCCACCACGGCTACCAACGCGTCGCAGAACCGCGTCAATGCTGCCATCGTCCTGACGCTCGCGTCGCCCGACTTCCTGACGGTGAGGTGACATGAGCTGCTTCGAACATGACCAAAGCCGCCGTGCTTTCCTGCGGCGTTCCGGCGTGCTCGGCCTCGCCGGCGTGGCCACCCCCTTCGTCACCTCGCTCGGCGCGATCGGCGAGGCGGCGGCAGCGACCGCCACCGACTACAAGGCGCTGGTGTGCGTCTTCCTCTACGGCGGCAACGATTACGCCAACACCCTGCCGCCGTACGACCAGGCGAGCTATGCCGCCTATGCCGCCGCGCGCCAGAACATCGCATTGAACCGCGACGCGCTGGCCGCGACGCTGCTCAACCCGACGACCGCGCTGGCGGGCGGGCGGCAGTACGCGCTGGCACCAAACCTGTCGGCGCTGCTGCCCATCTTCAACGCCGGCAAGCTCGCGCCGGTGCTCAACCTGGGCACGCTGGTGCAGCCGACCACCAAGCAGCAATATCAGCAGCAATCGGTTAAGCTGCCGCCCAAGCTGTTCAGCCACAACGATCAGCAGAGCTACTTCCAAGCCTCTAACCCGGAGGGCGCAACGTCGGGCTGGGGCGGGCGCATCGGCGACGTGTTCCAGAACGGCAATGGCGCCGCCTCGCTGACCTGCATCAACGCCAGCGGCAATGCGGTGTACCTGACCGGCCGCTCGGCGCTGCAGTATTCGATTGGCACCGGCGGTCCGATTGCCCTGCTGTCCAACAGCGCCAGCCTGTTCGGGTCGCAGACGGTGGCCAGTACGCTGCGCTCGCTGATGACGACGCAAGGCCCCAACATGTTTGCCGCCGAACACGCCAAGGTCTCGAGACGCGCCCTCGACACCTATACGCAGGTGACCGGCGCGCTGGCCGGCGCGCCGGCTGCGAACTTCAACCTCTTCCCAGCGGGGAACCTCGCCGACCAGCTCAAGATGGTCGCGCGGATGATCGCGGTCTCGGCCGAACTCGGCGCGAAGCGGCAGGTGTTCTTCGTCAGCCAGGGCGGGCATGATCTCCACGACAACCTCGTGACCTCGCATCCGACGCTGATGACCGCACTCGGCAACGCGATGAAGGCGTTCTACGACACCACTGTCCAGCTCGGCGTGTCGGACCGGGTGACGACCTTCACCGGCTCCGACTTCGGCCGCACCTTGCAGTCGAACGACGACGGCTCCGACCATGGCTGGGGCTCGATGCACTTCGTCATGGGTGGCGCGGTAAAGGGCGCGCGCTTCTATGGCACCCCGCCGGCGATCGGGAACGGCACCGCGGACGATGTCGGGCAGGGACGGCTGCTTCCCACCACCTCGGTCGACCAATATGCGGCGACGCTGGCGAGCTGGTTCGGCGTGCCCACCGGCGAGTTGACGACGGTGCTGCCCAATATAGGCAATTACAACCCAAGCAGCTGGAATCTGGGCTTTGTGTAAGCATCGGGAACGCTGACCTCGACCGGTGGTTCACCGAACTCCGCCAGAGGAGCTCGTCCATGAACCCGCCCGTCCGCTTCAGTCCCGCCGTCGAACAGCTGCAGCCCGATGAGCGCGAGACGATCGGCGAGCTCGATGAGCAGTTCCGCGGTATCCAGGAGACCACGGCCAAGGATTACGGCCACGGCGTTCGCGCCGTCCATGCCAAGGGTCACGGGATCGCGCGCGGCACATTGACCGTCAGGCACGGCCTGCCGAGCGAAGTGGCGCAGGGACTGTTTGCCCACAGTGGCAGCTACAAGGCGATCCTGCGCATCTCGACCCAGCCGGGCGACATCCTCGATGACTCCGTCAACTCGCCGCGCGGGCTGGCGCTCAAGTTGCTCGGCGTTGAGGGCGAGCGGCTACCGGGGTCCGAGGAGGACACGACGCAGGATTTTGTCCTCGTCAACAGCCCGGCGTTCGGTGCTCCGACCGCCAAGCTGTTCCTCGGCAATCTCAAGATGCTGGCCAAGACTACCGACAAGCTGGAGGGCGTCAAAAAGGCGATGTCCGCCGTGCTGCAGCCGGTTGCCGCGGGGCTGAAGGCGGTCGGCATGCCCGCCCCGAACCTCGAGCAGATGGGCGGCGCCCCGCCCGTCCATCCGCTGGGTGAGACCTACTTCAGTCAGACCGCTTTTCGCTATGGCGATCACATCGCGAAGTGGGCGCTCTTCCCCGTCTCGGTAGGTCTCACGGAGTTGACTGGCACCCGCGTCCATACCAGAGGGCGCCCCGAAGCACTGCGAGAAGTGATCAACGAGCGTCTCGTCGAGCATGGCGGCACCTGGGAGCTGCGCGTCCAGCTCTGCTGCGACCTGGAGGCGCAGCCGGTTGAGGATCCGACGATCGAGTGGAAGCAGGCGGACAGCCCGTTCGTGACCGTGGCGACGCTGGAGGTGCCGCCGCAGATCGGGTGGAAGCCCGTCGAGAGCACCGGGACCGAGGACGCGCTCGCGTTCAACATCTGGCACGGGCTGGCAGCCCACCAGCCGCTCGGCAACATCAATCGCGCGCGGCGGGATACCTATCGCCAGTCCGCGGAGCGACGGGGGAAGGTCAACGGCTGTCCCATGCATGAGCCCCGCGCATTGGCGGAAGTCGCTTGATCCGTGCTGCCGGTGCGGCCGGCACGCGGTCGTTGGGCAGGAGCCGATGGGTTCAACTGCGGACGGCCAGCGGCTAACGGGGTGCCATGACCAAGCTCTTCCACGTCAGCGATGTCCATTTCGGCGCCGAGGATCCCGACGCGCTCGACTGGTTCGCGCGCTGCGTCGCGGAGGAGAAGCCCGATGCCGTGGTGATGACCGGCGACCTGACCATGCGCGCCAAGACCGAGGAGTTCGAGGCCGGCGCGGCCTGGCTCAAGGGTCTAAACGTGCCGGTGACGGTGGAGATCGGCAATCACGACGTTCCCTATTATTCCGATTTCCTGCGCCGCATCCTCGATCCCTATGCGCGATACGCCGCGGTGGAGCGGATGCTCGAACGACCGCTGGCGGTGCCGGGCGTTACCGTGGTCCCGCTCAAGACCGTCGCGCGCCTGCAATGGCGGGTCGACCAATCCAAGGGCATCGTCAGCGCGCGCTCGCTGGCGGCGGCGGTGCGCCAGATCGCGGCGGCGCCCAAGGATCACCTGATCCTGGTCGCCGCGCATCACCCGCTGCTCGACATCGGCCTGACCGAGGCGACACGGACGCATGGCGGCGCCGCGGCGCTGGAGAAGCTGGCAGCCGCCGGCGCCGACGCGGTGCTCACCGGCCACGTCCATTATCCGTTCGACACGCCCGTCGAGCGCGCCGGTCGCACCGTCCGCATGATCGGCGCCGGCACCTTGTCCAAGCGCCTGCGCCACAGCCCGCCTGCCTTCAACGAGATCCGCGCGGAGGGCCGCCATTTCGAGACCATCGCCCGGACGATGTCGCCGGCGCCAAAGGAGACGCTGGGAGAGGGCAGGGCGGATGTGCCGGTCTAGACGGGCAGGGGGCGCAGGACCTCAGGAGAGACGTCGCGATCAGCCGGTCAAACCCCGAACGGCCACATCTCCTCCGAACCCTCTCCCGTCGCCCCTACCATATCGTCCAGGGGCGTCACCGCGCGGGTTTCATCGAACCAGATCCAATGGTCGAACTGCTCGGCCAGCACGCTTTCGGCATAGTGGCTCCAGCGTTCCGTCTCGGGGCGATAGATCACGCCGATGAACCGCTCCAGCCGCTCCTCGTCCAGCACGGCCGCGGTTTCCGGCGCGCGCAGGTCGAGCGCGAACCGCGCCACGCCGCTGTCATGGCACAGCCGCTCGACCGAGCCCGGCAGCGACGGCCGCACCGTCTTCACCTCCATCGGCGCGTCCCAGTCGCTCGCCGCCGCGACCGTGCCGCTATGGGTGCCGAAGCCGACCAGCCGCACCCCCTTGCCATGCCGCTCGCGCGCCAGCTGACCCAGGTTCAGTTCGCCGCGCCGCCGTCCCATGTCCGTCGCGCGCGCGTCGCCCAGGTGGCTGTTGTGCGCCCACACCACGACCTTTGCCCCGTCGCCCTTGGCGGCGAGGATCAGGTCGAGCGTGTCGGCCATGTGCGTGTCCCGCAGGTTCCAGCTCTCCGCCGCACCGTGGTACATGACCCGGTAATAGGCCTCGGCGTCCGCGACGAGCTTGGCGTTGGCCGCGGCATCGAGGAAGTCGTCATCCTCCATCGAGCCATAGTCCTGGCTGCGCGAGAACAGGTCGAGCAGCATGTCGACCACCTTGTCCTCGCACTCGGCGAAGCCCGTCGTCATCGCGCGCCGGCCATAGCGCGCCGGATCGTCGCGCCATGGCGTCAGGCAGCCATATCGGTTGCGGGCGACCTGCGCGGCTTCGGGGTCGACGCGGTCGAGATAGTCGATCACCGCCCGTGTCGAGTCGGCCATGTTGTAGAGGTCGAGGCCATAAAAGCCTGCCTGCGCCTGCGGGCCCTTGTCGCGGTTCCAGCCGGTCATCCAGCGGACCAGCGCGTCGACCTCGGTGTTGCGCCACATCCAGGTGGGGAAGCGTGCGAACGGTCGTCCCAGCGCGCGCGCCGGCCGCCCCCGGACCCGCCGGTCGATCGCGGCGGCGTCCGGCCAGTCCGCCTCCACCGCGACGATCGTGAAGCCGTGCTCCGCGATCAGCCGCTTGGTGATCTCCGCCCGCGCGCGATAGAATTCCGCCGTACCGTGGCTCGCCTCGCCGAGCAGCACCAGGCGCGCGTCGGCGAAGCGGTCGGCGATCCGGCCGAAGGAGGGATGATCGGGCGAGGGCAGCGGCTCGGCCAGCTTTGCGATGGTTTCAGAAGGACTTGCCATGCACCGTAGGACGAGCGGTCAGGCGTTGGGTTCCCCCTTGTCGGCGCGGCCGCGCTGCACCGCGTCGCTGAAGGCGGAGGCGAAGATGCCGGCCGGCAGCGCGATCACGCCGATCCCGCAGATCGCCATCAAGCCGCCCACCAGCTTGCCCGCGGGGGTGATCGGAAAGACGTCACCATAGCCCGTGGTGGTCAGCGTGATGACCGCCCACCACAAGGCGCGCGGAATGCTGCCGAACTTGTCCGGCTGCACATGGCCCTCCAGCCAGTACAGCAGGGTCGCACCCGCCACCATCAGGCCCAGCCCCATGCCGGCGGTGAGTCCCAGCTCCATCCGCCGGGCCCCGATCGCTTCACCCAGATAGCGCATTGCAACCGACAGGCGCCCGAGCTTCGCCAGTCGGACGATGCGGATCAACCGCAGCAGCCGCAGCATCTGCGCGTTCTGCGTCAGGAACGGCGCGAACGAGGTCAGGATCACCACCAGATCGATCAGCCCGGACGGGCTCAGTACGAAGCCGACGCGCCGCCGCCACCGCGCCCGGGGATCGTCGGCTTCGCTCACCACCCACAACCGGCCGAGATATTCGGCGGCGAAGAACAGCCCGAACCCAATCTCCGCCGTTCGGAACAGCTGTTCGCGTCCGCGCGCAACGAATGGCTCGGTTTCGACGATCGCGACCGCCGTGGCGAGCAGCACCGCGACGCAGATCACCGCGTTGAGCGGCGACAGCCCTTCCCCCGGCCAGCGTTCCGGGGCGAGCTGGACGTAAAGCTTGCGTCGGGCTGCGCGCAACATCATGGCGCCTTCGACCGCATCGTCGCGGAACGCGCAAGGGGGGCCAGGTGAGCGAGCAGATCGGCACGGGGGAGATGGAACGCGACAGCCGGCTGCAGCTCATCACGCAAGGCGAGTGGGCAGGGTGGTCGATGTGGCGCAGCGACGCCTTCGAGCAGCGCGCCGGCCCCTTCTACGAAAAGTTCGAAGGCGGCGAGGGCATCACCGCCTTTCGTGCCGGCCAGGAGCACATGAACGGCGGCGGCTTCATGCACGGCGGCTGCCTGATGACCTTTGCCGATTCCGCGCTGTTCACCATCGCGCGGCCGGCGATGGAGGGGTCGTTCGGGGTGACGATGAATCTGTCGGGCGACTTCCTCGATTCTGCTCGCGTCGGCGAGTTCGTCGAGGCGCGCGGGCAGATCACGCGCGCGGCCAAGTCGATCGTGTTCGTCCGCGGTCTCGTCACCGCCGACGACCGGCCGGTGCTGAGCTTCACCGGCATCATCAAGAAGGTCGGTCGCCGCTAGTCCTCAGGCAGGGCCTGCACCTGCGGCACATGCCGCGCCCGAATCGTCAGAAGCTCGCGGTCGCGTTTAACGACAGATAGCGCGTCCACCGCCCCGGCGGAGCGTTCGGCGCGTCGCGCAGGAACCGTCCCTTGGCGAGCAGCACCAGGTCCGCCTCCAGCCGCAGGTTGCGGGTCAAGGCATGTCGTAGCCGCGCGTCGAGCTGATGCCCGGCGAACGACCCCGACCGACCGCTCGCATCGCGAACGCCGGTCGACGAGAAGCCGTCGAAGCGCGATTGCAGCCACATCGGTCGATAGGCGACGAACCAGTCGGTGCGCGCGTCCGGCGTCGCCTCCAGCCGTACGCCCGGCGTGACGATGTTCGTCCGCGCGATGGCGTTGTACAATCCCGCCGGGGCCAGGTCGGCGCGACGCATCCCGAACAGCGTGTCGAACCGGCCATAGCGTCCGCTGGGATTGTCACCGCTCGCCGCGTCGAACTCCACCGACAGCCGCGGTTTCCACCCACCGCCCCAGCTATAGCCCGCATCCGCATGAAAGAACCACGCGCGTACCGCCTGCACCGGCGTGGCAGCGCCGAGCCCCGCCGCCGCCCGCCCGCGCTGGAGGATGCCCTCCGTCTCGAAATCGAAGTGCTTGGCCGCAGGCTCGCGCATGATCCGCACGCCCGCGGTATTCAACGACCGATCGCGCGTCGGGCGCCCGGGCTCATCGCGTTCGCCGAGGTGGAAGAAGGAGGCTTCCACCATCGCGCCCGCGACGGCGCGCGCCCGGCTGATCACGCCGCCCCACAGGACCTGGGCGGTGCCTTCCCGGTCCAGCCCGGCACGGTTGTCGAGCAACGAGCCGAGGTCATCGGGTCGGCGTTGCTGCGGCAGAGTATAGATCGCCGTCCCCTTCCACCCCAGCGCTGGCGCCAGGTCTACCCGCAACCCGGTATAGCCGTTGGTCGTGTTGCGGTAATCATCCGCCGCGACCAGCCGCCGTGATCCCAGGTTGAGCAGGAATCGCCCGGCCTGCACCGCCACCGTGCGGCTCGCCTTTACCTCCACGAACGCCTGCACCAGCTCCAGTGTGTTGACCTCGCCGGTTGTGACCGGCGTACCCTGCTCGGCCAGGTACACCCGGCTGTCCCACAGCTCCGCCACGAGGCGGACGGGACCGTCGCGATATTCCGCGAGCACGGTCGTGCGGAGATTGAGCAGATCGTCTGCTTCGTTGAACCCGGCGCGCGCCTGCCCATCGATCGTCTCGTAGCGCAACCGGGTGGTTGCGCTCAGGTCGAAGCCGTCGGGCCGCGCCTGACCCTCGGCGACGCCGGGTAGCATCGCCGCCATCGCTCCGGCCAACACCCCCGCAACCCGCATCGACGCCCCTCCGCCGGCCGTCCTGGCGTGCTAACCCTCAAATCGCCAGCAAGCGTTCCACCGGCGGTGTTTAGCGGAGCTTGCCCTTAGCGGTGCTCCACCCTGCTGAGCACGTCGTGCCAGGCGATCAGCTTGAAGTTCTGCGCTTCGGGTGCGTTGTCGCCGTCCTGGACCACCAGCAATCCGCCGGGAAAGCCCGGAACAGTCGCGGTCGACACGTCGATGCCGTCGGTCTCGGAGGTGCCGTCGATCGCGCCGCCCGCGACGACCCGGACGCGCCCCGCATAGGTGAGATCGGGCAGGCGCCACAGCGCATAGGCGTTATCGCCTTGGCTCGACGCGACCAGATAGCCGCCCCGACGACCCTGCGCGGCGATGGCGAGACCCTCGACGTCGGGGATCAGCCGGATGCCGTCGCCGCGCGCCACGGCGATCGGCTCGACGCTGCCGCCGGGCGCCGCGTCGAAGCGCCAGATGCCGACATTCTCCTCGCCGACGAACAGCTGCCCGTTGCGGTCATCGACGACGCAACCCTCGCTCTGCGTCGCCAGCTTCATCCGCCGCACCACTGTGGCCGAGCGTGCGTCCGCGCCGAGGCGGAGCTGGACGATCATCCCGTCCTTCATCACCACGAACGCATACAGCGCATCGGCACGCCGGGTCATGCACAGGCCGTAAGCCTCGCCCGGCCCGGCGGGTACCACCCCCAGTGGCGTTAGCGTCGCAGCGACGGGATCGAGCGTGAACAGCGCCAGCTTGCCGTTGGCGGGATCGTTGCGGTCGCTGGCGGCGACTACGATCCGCCCGCGCCACTCACGCAGATCGACATTGTTGACCCGTCCCGCCGGGAAGCTCGAGCGCAGCCGCCCGTCGACGCCATAGACATTGAGGCCTGCGCGCTTGTCGGTCGCGACGATCAGGCTGCGCGCCGGATTGCGCCGATCGGCCCAGATCGCCGGATCGTCGGCGGCGTCCGCGTTGGCGGTTGCGACCGCCGTCGTCTCGCGCAATGCCGTCACCGCGCCCGTGCCGGTCGGCGCGGTGGCGGGGAGGGTGGTGCATCCCGTCAGGGCCGCCGCGATCAGGGCTATGCGCTTCACAGCGTCACCCGCACGCCGCCCGTGTACCGCCGCCCGAACCGCTCCCACTCGATGGTGCGGCTGCGGTCGCGCCGGAAGATGTCGGAATAGCGGCGCCCCGGCTGGTTGAGCAGGTTGGCGGCGTCGAAATAGATCTCGACCCCGCGGCGCAGCTCGTACCGGGCGGAGAAGTCCAGCTCGGTGTCGAGCGCCCAATAGGTGTCGCCGGCGTCGACCAGCGTATCCGCGACCGTGTCGAGCCAATCGGTGCGCATCTGATACTGCAGCCGCAGCGACAGCCCGTACTTCTCGTAATAACCGCCCGCGTTCACCACCACGTCCGACGTGCCCGGCAGCCGCAGCTTCCGCTCGCCGATGGTGCCGGGGATCGCGGGCTTGGTCACCTCGCTCTTGTTGAGCGTGACGTTCGCGGAGATGCCGAAGCCCCCTGCCCATGCCGGCAGGCCGAGCTTTGCCGCATAGGGCTCCAGCTGCTGCTGCGCCGCCGCTTCGGCGCCGAGCAGATAGCCGCTGCCGCCATTGACGATGCCGCTGAAGGTATAGCCCGAGCGGTCGACGCCGCCGCTATTGAGCGCATCGGAGCCGAAGGTGCGCGAGGAGTTGAACAGCACATCCTCGACGCGCTTGTAATAGGCGCCGATCATGAAGAAGCCCTGCGGCTGGGCGTAATATTCCAGATATGCGTCGACGCCGTAGGCGCGCTCCGGCTTCACGCCCGGATTGCCGCCGTTGATCGACAGGTTGGAGTCGTTGACGACGACGTTGGGCCGCAACTGGTCGTAATCGGCGCGCGCCGCGCCGCTGGTGAAGCCGACGCGCAGCTTGGCGTTGGCGCCGACATTGGCGTTGACGTGCAGCGACGGGAACACCAGCGTCGAACTCGCCTCCGCCTCCACGGGGACGACCACCCCGGCCACCGTCCCGACCGCGCGGCCACGGTTCTCCACCTTCTCGACGCGTGCACCGCCGACCACGCTGCCCCAGTTATAGCGCACCGTGCCCATCAGATAGCCGGCATAGATGCGCTCGCGCACCGCATAGTTGTTGCCGGTGACGGGCGTATAGGGGAACGCCTTCTCCGCCCGCTCCTGAAGGTCGCGCATCGCATCGACGCTGAAGTAGCGGAAGGTATAGCCGAGCGGAATCTCGCCCTTGAACGGACCGTCGATCGACAGCGGCCGATAGGTGGTGGCCGGAAAGCCCGCTGCGGCGAATTGCGCTGCCGTGCTGAGCAGGATCTCGCTCTCGTCGGCGGTCTTGGTGCGCTGATCGAACTGGAAGCCCGCGCGCAGCGTCGCCTCGCCCCCGAACAGGCCGATCTCGCGACGCAGCTCGGCCCGGCCGGTATAGGCCTCGGTCGTGTCCACCGCGTCCAGTGTGCGGAACGAGGTCAGCGGTTTGGTAAAGCTGTCGATGTCGGTCACCGGCGTCGCGGCGGAGAACACGCCGCCGCTTTGCAGCGACGTGAACAGCCGCACCCGCGCCAGCTGCGAATCGCGGAAGTCATAGGCGACCGTCGGCCGTGCGGTCCGCGTCGACGGACTATCGAAGCGGTTCTCGCCCGTCACCGAACGATCGTCGATCGATCGCGTGTAATTGCCCGTCAGCTTCAGCCCCCAGCCGTCACCAAACCGTTGGTCGAGCGAGGCGGTATTGGTGAAGATCGACTGCCGGAACGCGCGCAGCGTCGAACGTTGGTTGATGTCGACGCCATAGACGGTGCCCAGCACCGGCGAGTTGCCTGTGCACACATCCGCATAGGCCGACGTCGTCGGCGGCGTCGGCGCGGCTGGGCAGGGGGCGGTGCTGGCGACGAGATCGCCCTGCCGGTCGTCGAGATCTAAGATGTAGTTGTCGCGGGCCTCATCGTCGGTGAAGATCGTGTAGATGGACCGCAGCGACAGGTCGGTGTCCGCACTCGGCTGCCAGTCGAGCCGCCCCGACAGCGACCAGTTCTTGCGCGTCAACCGGTACAGCTTGTTCTCGGTCTCGCGGACCCAGTAGCGGTCCTCGAAGCCCGGGCGTCGATCCTGCGCGACCTGCTCCCAGTCATTCTCGAAATTGTCGGTGATCATGTTGCGCTGATAATAGCTGCCCGACACGACCCAGCCGATCCGCCCGACACCCGTGTCGTAATTGTTCGACACGACCAGCGCGCCCTCGAACTCCTCGCGATTCCCGAGATCGACCAGTCCACCGCCCACCTTGGCGCCGAGATGGAAGCCGCGATAGTCGAACGCCGAGCGGGTCACGACGTTGACATTGCCGGAGATGGTCTCCCCCGGCATGTCGGGGGTCACCGCCTTGGACACGATGATCTGCGAGGCGATCGCCGACGGGATGCTGTCGAAGCGCGAGTCGCGGCCCTCGGGGCTGACGACGTTGATGCCGTCGAACGACAGCGTCGTCCAGGTCTTGGGCGCGCCGCGCAGGTTGACGTAGCGCGCTTGGCCCTGATCGCGCTCGACGCTGACGCCGGGCAGCCGGCCGGTCGCCTGCGCGATATTCTGGTCCGGCAGCCGACCGACCGCGTCCGCGGCGGCGACCGTCACCAGCGAGTCGGAGTTGCGCTGGATGCGCAGCGCCGCCGCCTCGGATTCGGCGATCGGCCGGGAGGCGCGGACCACGACATCTTGAACCTGCGCATCGCCGGTCTGCGCCTCGGCGACGGACTCCGCAGTCGCGGGTGTCGCCGCCTGCCGGGCGTTCGCCTCGGCCGCCAACAAGGCTGAAAGTGAGACGGTGGCGAAGGACGCAAAGCGCAGCGCAAGACGCCGGCGCGCGACGGTAACGATCATGGCTAGTCCCCCGGGGTGGCGCGCTCCCCGCGCGCTCTCGGGAGCCCGCCTAGGCGGCGGGCATGTCGGGTCCGTGACTTGGGCGTTGCAGAGTTGTTGCAAGCGCCCGACGCAAAACCGCCGCCCGGGTCTCCCCGGACGGCGGCTTCGCCTAATTCGGGTAAGAACCCCACTTATTCGGGGGTGTTCAGATACTCGCCCGCATCCTCGTCGGTCCCGGTGCCGCTGGTGACGACCTCGGCCAGGGCATCGTCGCCCGTGCCGACATCCTCCCGCGGAGTCCGCGCCTTCTCCGCCGCCCGCAGTTCCTCGGCCGAGTCCGGCGCAACCAGCACCGCCGCCATCGCCCGCTGCTGCGCGCGCAGCGCCGCGTCGCGGCTGGTCGCCGCCACGCGCAGCCGGTTCATGCCCGCGCCGGTGCCCGCCGGGATCAGGCGGCCGACGATGACATTCTCCTTCAGGCCCATCAGCGTGTCCTGCTTGCCCTGGACCGCCGCTTCCGTGAGGACGCGGGTGGTCTCCTGGAACGACGCGGCCGAGATGAACGACCGGGTCTGCAGCGACGCCTTGGTGATGCCGAGCAGGATCGGCTTGCCTTGCGCCGGCGCCTGGCCGGACACGAGCTTGGCATTGACCGCATCCATCTCGTCACGGTCGAGCTGCTCGCCCTTCAGAAGCGTGGTGTCGCCGCCATCGGTGATCTCCACCTTCTGCAGCATTTGGCGAACGATCACCTCGATGTGCTTGTCGTTGATCTTCACGCCCTGCAGACGATAGACCTCCTGGATCTCGCTAACGAGGTATTCGGCCAGCGGCTCGATGCCCATCGTCTCCAGGATGTCGTGCGGATCGGGGCTGCCGCCGATCAGGTTGTCGCCACGCTTGACATAGTCGCCTTCCTGAACGTCGATCACCTTCGACTTCGGGATCAGATACTCCACGACCTCGCCCTCGTCCGGCTGGATGCCGATCTTGCGCTTGGCCTTGTAGTCCTTGCCGAACACGACGCGGCCCGAGACCTTGGCGATGACCGCCGAATCCTTGGGCACGCGCGCCTCGAACAGCTCCGCCACGCGCGGCAGACCGCCGGTGATGTCACGCGTCTTGGCGGACTCGCGGGAGACGCGGGCGAGCACGTCGCCGGCCTGCACCTGCGCATTGTCCTCGACCGACAGCGTCGCGCCCGAAGCGAGCATATAGCGCGCCGCCTCGCTCTCCTCCTGGCCCATCAGGGTCAGGCGGGGACGCAGATCCTCCTTCGACTTGGTCGTCGGACGATACTCGATGACGACGCGCTGGGCGATGCCCGTCGCTTCGTCGGTCTGCTCGGTCAGCGTCTTGTTCTCGATCAGATCCTGGTACTTCACGATACCGGCGGTCTCGGTGATCACCGGCATGGTGAAGGGATCCCACTCCGCCATCCGGTCGCCACGCTCGACGACGTGGCCGTCGTCGAACAGGATATAGGCGCCATAGGGGATGCGGTGCGTCGACAGCTCGCGACCGTCCATGTCGGAGATGACGATCTCGCCCGACCGGCTCAGCACGACCTTGCGGCCGCGCTGGTCGGTGATGGTGCGCAGGTCACGGTACGTCGCCGTACCGTCGACCGGCGCCTCCAGGTTGGACGTCTCGTTGAGCTGTGCTGCACCACCGATGTGGAAGGTCCGCATCGTCAGCTGCGTGCCCGGCTCACCGATCGACTGCGCGGCGATGACACCCACCGCCTCGCCGATGTTGACCGGCGTGCCGCGCGCAAGGTCGCGGCCATAGCACTTGCCGCAGACGCCGATCTTGCTCTCGCAGACCAGCGGCGAGCGGATCTTCATGCCCTGCAGCCCGGTCGCCTCGATCCGCGCGACCATCGCCTCGTCGAGCAGCGTGCCCGACGGGATGATGACCTTGCTCGTCTTGGCGTCGACCACGTCCTCGGCCGTAGTGCGACCCAGGATGCGCTCGCCGAGCGACGCGATGACCGAGCCGCCCTGCACGATCGCCTTCATCTCGAGCATTCGCTCGGTGCCGCAATCCTCCTCGATGATGACGCAATCCTGCGACACGTCGACGAGGCGGCGGGTGAGGTAGCCCGAGTTGGCGGTCTTCAACGCCGTGTCCGCGAGACCCTTGCGGGCGCCGTGGGTGGAGTTGAAGTACTCCAGAACGGTCAGACCTTCCTTGAAGTTCGAGATGATCGGCGTCTCGATGATCTCGCCCGACGGCTTGGCCATCAGCCCGCGCATGCCGGCGAGCTGCTTGATCTGCGCCTGCGAGCCACGGGCACCCGAGTGCGCCATCATGTAGATCGAGTTGATGTCCTTCTCGCGGCCCTTGTTGGGACCATCTTCATAGCGGCGGACAGCCTTGATCTCGTTCATCATCGAGTTCGCCACCTGGTCGCCGCAGCGGCTCCAAGCGTCGATCACCTTGTTGTACTTCTCCTGCTGCGTGATCAGGCCGTCCTGATACTGCTGCTCGAAGTCCTTCACGAAGTCGCGGGTCTCGTCGACCAGCTTGTCCTTGTCCGGCGCGATGATCATGTCGTCCATGCCGAACGAGATGCCTGCCTTGAAGGCGTGACGGAAACCCAGTGCCATAATCGCGTCGGCGAACAGCACCGTCTCCTTCTGGCCGGTGTGACGATAGACCTCGTCGATCACGTCGCCGACGTCCTTCTTGGTGAGGAGGCGGTTGACGGTCTCGAACGGCACCTTGGACGACTTCGGCAGCGTCTCGCCCAGCAGCATGCGGCCCGGCGTCGTCTCAAAACGCTTGAGGTACTGTTTGCCGGCCTCGTCCGTCTGCGGAACGCGACTGGTGATCTTGGTGTGCAGCGTCACCGCGCCCATCTCGAGTGCCTGGTGCACCTCCGCCATGTCGCCGAGCAGCATGCCCTCGCCGGGCTCACCCTCCTTCATCATCGACAGATAATAGAGGCCCAGCACCATGTCCTGCGACGGCACGATGATCGGCTTGCCGTTGGCGGGCGAGAGGATGTTGTTGGTCGACATCATCAGCACGCGAGCTTCCAGCTGCGCCTCGAGGCTCAGCGGGACGTGGACGGCCATCTGGTCGCCGTCGAAATCCGCATTGAACGCGGAGCAGACCAGCGGATGGAGCTGGATCGCCTTGCCCTCGATCAGCACCGGCTCGAACGCCTGGATGCCAAGACGGTGGAGCGTCGGCGCGCGGTTCAGCATCACCGGATGCTCGCGGATCACCTCGTCCAGGATGTCCCAGACCTCCTTGCGCTCCTTCTCGACCCACTTCTTCGCCTGCTTGAGGGTCATGGACAGACCCTTGGCGTCGAGGCGCGCGTAGATGAACGGCTTGAACAGCTCGAGCGCCATCTTCTTGGGCAGGCCGCACTGGTGCAGCTTCAGCTCGGGGCCGGTGACGATGACCGAACGACCCGAATAGTCGACGCGCTTGCCGAGCAGATTCTGGCGGAAGCGGCCCTGCTTGCCCTTGAGCATGTCGGACAGCGACTTCAGCGGACGCTTGTTGGCACCCGTGATCGTGCGCCCGCGGCGACCATTGTCGAACAGCGCGTCCACCGCCTCCTGCAGCATGCGCTTCTCGTTACGGACGATGATGTCCGGCGCGCGCAGCTCCATCAGCCGCTTCAGGCGGTTGTTGCGGTTGATGACGCGGCGATACAGGTCGTTGAGGTCGGACGTCGCGAAACGGCCGCCGTCCAGCGGCACCAGCGGGCGCAGCTCGGGCGGGATGACCGGCACCACCTCCAGGATCATCCACTCGGGCCGGTTGCCCGAATCGATGAAGCTCTCGACGACCTTCAGCCGCTTGATGATCTTCTTGGGCTTGAGCTCGGACTTGGTGACCGCCAGCTCTTCCAGCAGCTCCTTGCGTTCGCCCTCGAGATCGAGGTTCTCGAGCATGATCCGCACCGCCTCGGCGCCGATGCCGGCCGAGAACGCGTCCTCGCCATATTCGTCCTGCGCCTCGAGCAGCTCGTCCTCGGTGAGGAGCGAATACTTCTCCAGCGGCGTCAGCCCCGGCTCGATGACGATATACGCTTCAAAGTACAGCACCCGCTCGAGCTGCTTGAGCTGCATGTCGAGCAGCAGGCCGATGCGCGACGGCAGCGACTTCAGGAACCAGATATGCGCCACCGGGGCAGCGAGCTCGATATGGCCCATCCGCTCGCGGCGGACCTTCGACACCGTGACCTCGACGCCGCACTTCTCGCAGACGATGCCCTTGTACTTCATGCGCTTGTACTTGCCGCACAGGCACTCGTAGTCTTTAATCGGACCGAAGATGCGCGCGCAGAACAGGCCGTCACGCTCGGGCTTGAACGTGCGATAGTTGATGGTCTCGGGCTTCTTGATCTCGCCGAACGACCACGAGCGAATCTTGTCGGGCGACGCGATGCCGATCTGGATCTGGTCGAACGTCTCGGCCTTGGCGACCGGATTGGCGAAGGGGGTCATGTCGTTCATGTTTTGCTCCGAAGCCTGGGGCTTAGGTAAATTTCACTTCCGTCATGCTGAACTTGTTTCAGCATCCATGCGAACCATCAGCGTCACACCCGACGTCAGCTGTCTCGCATGGACCCTGAAACAAGTTCAGGGTGACGGAGTATTCAAGGCGGCGCTGCTACTCTGCCGCGATCGCGAGACCGTCGTCGTCCTTGGCGTCCTCGATCGACTTGAGGTCGACGTTGAGGCCCAGCGACCGCATCTCCTTGACCAGCACGTTGAAGCTTTCGGGGATGCCGGCCTCGAACGTGTCGTCGCCCTTGACGATCGCCTCATAGACCTTGGTGCGCCCGACCACGTCGTCGGACTTCACCGTCAGCATCTCCTGCAGCGTATAGGCGGCGCCGTACGCCTGCAGCGCCCACACCTCCATCTCGCCGAAGCGCTGGCCGCCAAACTGCGCCTTGCCGCCGAGCGGCTGCTGGGTGACGAGCGAGTACGGCCCGATCGAACGCGCGTGGATCTTGTCGTCGACCAGATGGTGAAGCTTGAGCATGTAGATGATGCCCACCGTTACCTTGCGGTCGAACATCTCGCCGGTGCGACCGTCGAACAGGTCCGACTGACCCGAGGAGTCGAGCCCCGCCAGCGCCAGCATGTCGGTCACGTCCTTCTCGACCGCGCCGTCGAACACCGGGGTGCCCATCGGTACGCCGCCGCGCAGGTTTTCGGCCAGCTCGATGATCTCGTCCGCGGAGCGAGTGTTGATGTCCTCGAGATAATGGCCGCCATAGACCTCTTGCAGCCGCGTCTTGACCGCATCGGGCATCGCCCCCGCCTTGGCGTCTGGGTTCGCTTCACGCCACTCGTCGAGCTGCGCCGCGATCTGCTGGCCCAGGCCGCGCGCGGCCCAGCCCAGATGCGTCTCGAAGATCTGCCCGACGTTCATGCGGCTCGGCACGCCCAGCGGGTTCAAGACCAGATCGACCGGCGTCCCGTCCGCGAGGAAGGGCATGTCCTCCTGCGGCAGGATGCGGCTGATCACGCCCTTGTTGCCGTGACGGCCGGCCATCTTGTCGCCCGGCTGCAGCTTGCGCTTCACCGCGACGAAGACCTTGACCATCTTGAGCACGCCCGGCGGCAGCTCGTCGCCCCGCTCCAGCTTCTCGCGACGGTCGTGGAACTTGTCGGTGATCAGCTTGGCGGCATCGTCATACTGGACCTTGACCGCTTCCAGGTTCGCCTGGACGGCGTCGTCGGCAACGGCGAACTTCCACCACTCGTGGCGATCGACGCTGTCGAGCAGGTCCTGATCGATCTTGCTGCCCTTCTTCAGCCCCTTAGGCACCGCCGTCGCGGTCTGGTCGAGCAGCATCTCGCGCAAGCGGCTCCAGGTGGCGCGGTTGAGGATCGTGCGCTCGTCGTCCGAATCCTTCTTCAGGCGCTCGATCTCCTCGCGCTCGATCGCCATCGCGCGCTCGTCCTTGTCGATGCCGTGGCGATTGAAGACGCGCACGTCGACGATCGTCCCCGACACACCTGGCGGCAGCTTCAGCGACGTGTCGCGCACGTCCGACGCCTTCTCGCCGAAAATGGCGCGGAGCAGCTTCTCCTCCGGCGTCATCGGGCTCTCGCCCTTGGGCGTGATCTTGCCGACCAGGATATCGCCCGGCTCCACCTCCGCGCCGATATAGACGATGCCCGCCTCGTCCAGGTTGCGCAGCGCCTCCTCGCCGACATTCGGGATGTCGCGGGTGATGTCCTCCGGCCCCAGCTTGGTGTCGCGGGCCATGACCTCGAACTCGTCGATGTGGATCGACGTGAACACGTCATCCTTCACGATCCGCTCGGAGATGAGGATCGAGTCCTCATAATTGTACCCGTTCCACGGCATGAACGCGACGAGCGCGTTCCGGCCCAGCGCCAGCTCGCCGAACTCGGTCGACGGACCATCGGCGATGACGTCGCCGGCCTGCACCACGTCACCCACCTTCACCAGCGGGCGCTGGTTGATGCAGGTCGACTGGTTCGAGCGCTGGAACTTCATCAGCGTATAGATGTCGACGCCCGAGCGGCCGGCATCGACCTCGCCGGTTGCGCGCACCACGATGCGGCTGGCATCGACCTGATCGACGATGCCGGCGCGCTTGGCGGCGATAGCGGCGCCCGAGTCGCGCGCCACGGTCTCTTCCATGCCGGTGCCGACGAACGGCGCCTCGGCCTTGACCAGCGGCACCGCTTGGCGCTGCATGTTCGAGCCCATCAGCGCGCGGTTGGCGTCGTCATTCTCCAGGAAGGGGATGAGCGAGGCCGCGACCGAGACCAGCTGCTTGGGGCTGACGTCCATCAGCGTCACCGTGTCGGGCAGCGCGTTCAGGAACTCGCCCGCCTGACGCGAGGACACCAGCTCCTCGGTGAAACGACCCTCGCCGTCGAGCTCGGCGGACGCCTGCGCGATCGTGTGCTTGGCCTCCTCCATTGCCGACAGATAGACGACGTCCTGCGTCACCTTGTGATCGACGATCTTGCGGTACGGCGTCTCGATGAAGCCGTACTTGTTGACGCGGCTGAAGCTCGCTAGCGAGTTGATCAGGCCGATGTTCGGGCCTTCCGGCGTCTCGATCGGGCAGATACGGCCGTAATGCGTCGGATGAACGTCGCGGACCTCGAAGCCCGCGCGCTCACGCGTCAGACCACCCGGCCCGAGCGCCGAGACGCGACGCTTGTGCGTGACTTCGGAGAGCGGATTGGTCTGATCCATGAACTGCGACAGCTGCGACGAGCCGAAGAATTCGCGCACCGCGGCGACCGCGGGCTTGGCGTTGATCAGGTCGTTCGGCATCACCGTCGACACGTCGACGCTCGACATGCGCTCCTTGACCGCGCGCTCCATGCGCAGCAGCCCGACGCGATACTGGTTCTCCAGCAGCTCGCCCACCGAACGCACACGGCGGTTGCCGAGATTGTCGATGTCGTCGATCTCGCCCTTGCCGTCCTTCAGGCCGACCAGCGTCTTGACGACCTCCAGAATGTCCTCCGTGCGCAGCGTCGTCACGGTGTCCTCGACATCGAGGCCCAGGCGCATGTTGAGCTTGACGCGACCGACCGCCGACAGATCGTAGCGATCCGGATCGAAGAACAGGCCAGCGAACAGCGACTCCGCCGTCTCCAGCGTCGGCGGCTCGCCGGGACGCATGACGCGATAGATGTCGCTCAGCGCCTGCTCGCGCTCCTCGGCCTTGTCGGCCTTCAGCGTGTTGCGGATCCAGGGACCGGTCGAGACATGGTCGATGTCGAGCAGCTCGATGCGCTCGATCCCCGCCTTGTCCAGCTTCTCGAGGTTCTCCGGCCCGATCTCATCGCCGGCCTCGACATAGATCTCGCCCGTCGTCTCGTTGATCAGGTCATAGGCAGAATACTTGCCATAGATCTCTTCGGTCGGGATCAGCAGCTCGGACAGACCGTCCTTGGCCGACTTGTTGGCGGCGCGCGGGGAAATCTTCTGGCCCAGCCCGAACACGATCTCGCCCGACTTGGCGTCGACGATGTCGAACTGCGGCTTCACGCCACGCCAGTTCTCGGCGGCGAACGGCACGATCCAGCCGCCCTGGCCACGGACATAGGTCACGCGGTTGTAGAAATAGTTCAGGATCTGCTCGCCCGTCATCCCCAGCGCATAGAGCAGCGCGGTGACCGGCAGCTTGCGCTTGCGATCGATGCGGACGTTGACGATGTCCTTGGCGTCGAACTCGAAATCCAGCCACGAGCCGCGATACGGGATCACGCGGGCGGCAAAGAGGTACTTGCCGGACGCGTGAGTCTTGCCGCGATCATGATCGAACAGCACGCCCGGCGAGCGATGCATCTGGCTGACGATGACGCGCTCGGTGCCGTTGATGAAGAAGGTGCCGTTGCCCGTCATGAGCGGCATGTCGCCCATGTACACGTCCTGCTCCTTGATATCGATGACCGACTTGGCCTCGGTATCGGGATCGACCTCGAACGCGGTCAGGCGCAGCGTCACGCGCATGGGTGCTGCATAGGTGATGCCGCGCTGGCGGCATTCCTCGACGTCGAACTTCGGATCCTCGAGGACATAGTCGTCGAAGTCGAGATAGGCGGTGCCTGCGAAATCCTGGATCGGGAATACGCTGCGCAGCGTCTTCTCCAGCCCGGAGATGTGGCCGATCGACTTGTCGGAGCGGAGGAACTGCTCATAGCTCTCGCGCTGCACCTCGATCAGGTTCGGCATCTGCACCACTTCGTGGATGTTGCCGAACACCTTGCGGATGCGCCGCTTGGCCGTGGTGGTCCGTTCCGAACGGGCGCTGCCGCCGTCGATCGCCTTGGTCGCCATGGAAAATTTGCCCTGAGAAGAAGAGGGGGATCAGCCGAAATATACGAGCGCAGGGAGCACAGTACGCAAAAAAGCCGAGCGCAAAACTGCGTCGGCTTTCGGCGTCCTGATGACCATGGCTCCCTATGCGTACGGGGCGCTGCGCGACGGCGCCCCATGTCCCGAAAGCCTCGGTGAAACCGGGAGATAGGGAGACGGTGGGGCGGTGTCAACGCCGGCTTCTTCTCGTGAACCCAGCCCAGGCCTGGCTGACGAAGCTGTCGCCGGGCGGTGGACGCCCCTCCCGCAAGCCCCTAGAGCCGCGCATCATGGCCCGTCATCATCTTCTGGGCGCGTCGGCCCTCGCGCTCCTCGCCCATTCCGCCTCCGCGCAGGTCATCCCGGTTCCGCTCGGCAACACCAGCATCGCGCCGGAGCCTGCCCCGACGCCCGCTCCGGCGCCGAGCCCGTCGCCAACGGCCGAGCCGACGCCGACACCCACGCCGGCCGCAAGCCCGACACCCCGCGCCAGTTCCACGCCCAGGCGATCGCGGCCGATCGCCCCACCGGTCATCCAGGCCGTCCCGCCCGCCACCCCCTTCGTCGCCGCGACGCCGGAGCCGGTCCCCAGCGCCACGCCCGTTCCGACCCCCAACGCGACACCCACTCCCATCGAAACGGTGGTCCTGCCGCCGGAGCGCCGCGCGGCACCGGTGTGGCCGTGGCTGCTCGCCGGCGCGGGCCTCCTGGCGCTGCTCGCCTGGGTGCTCCGTCGGCGCCGTGCCGAGCCGATCGAGGACGACTATGTCGAATCGATCGTCGAACCGGAGCCCGTCGCCGCGCCGCTGCCAGAGCCGGAGGCGCCGACCTTCTTCAGCCGTACCGCGCCGCCACCGCCCGCGGCGCGGCGGGCGCGCCTGACGCTCGACCTGCGCCCGACCCGCGCCGGTCTCAACCTCCTCACCGCGACCGTCTCGGGTGAGGTCACCGTCGTCAACGCCGGCGACGTCGCGGCGGAGGGCATCCGCGCTGCCGTCGCCCTGCTCAGCGCCGGCGCCGAGCAGGACGAAAGCCTGGTCGCTTTCAACGACGCGCCGATCACCCGCCCGGTGACGCCCGCCTTCACCCTCCAGCCGGGTGAAGAGCGCCGCTTCCGGACCGTTGTCGCGCTCCCCCACGAGCATATCCGCTCACTGACGGTCGCCGGTCGCCCGATGTTCGTGCCGCTGGTCGCGGTGAGCCTGCGCTGGACCGACGGCGGCGGCAAGCGCGCCGCGACCCAAGCCTTCGCGGTCGGTGTCGAGCGCGTCGATTCCGCCAAGCTCGCGCCCATTTGGCTGGACGTCCCACCGCGCAATTACGACGCGGTCGGCGCCCGTGCCCAGGCGCCGCTGCAAGAGAGCTGATCGACGTCGTATGACCGCCTTGGCAAACCTGTCGAGCGCATTCCGGGGAACGGGCAGGGCGTTGCTCGACACCTATCGGTTGGGCGGTCGCGCGTTCGTCGCCGCTCCTGCGCTGGTGGTGATCGCCATCGCGCCCGAATTCGTCCAGCACGTTGTCGAGATCCGGCTGGGCATGTTCGACAGCCTTGCCGATGCCCGCGCGCTTGCCAGCGATCCGACCCGCTGGGGCTTCGGCTATGTCAAGCTTGCCGGATTCGGCCTTGCCATCCTGCTCGTCGCCCGCTTCTGGGCACTCGGCTCGGTCCGCCGTGCCGTGCTGATGCCGCCGCTCGCCATCGGCCGCCTGCTGCTCGCCCTTGCCGTTGTGTTGGGCACCGGCTTCCTGTTCGAACGGATCGCCGCGCTGACCACTTCCACCGCCTTGTGGGCGATGATCAATCTGCTGTCATGGACCCTGCAGATGGGCCTGACGGTCTGGCTCGTCGCCACGCTGGTGGAGGATCGGGCGACCACGATTCGTACCGCCTTCACCAGCCGCCTGCCGACCGCGGCGCTCCTGCTCCTGCTGCTCGCCGCCGCCTTCGCGCCCGCACAGATGCTCCACGGGCTGAACCACCGCTGGGCTTTGGGCCAGCCGGGCTGGCTGGTGTGGACGCTGATGGTCTGGGACTCGCTGGTGGTGGGACTGCTCGCATCGCTCACCGGGTCGGCGTTGTGGGTGGGGTATGGGAGCGGGGCAAGCTGGCGGGGGTGGGCGTAGCGCCGCGGCCGGCCACGCCCGGCTGACTCGCGCCGGCCCGGCCGGCGGGGCGGCAAAGCCGATCCGACGACGCGGCTTTGCCGCGGCCGGACGCCACCGTCACCTTGACCTTGAGTCCAGCTGCGTTGCGGGCAACCGACAAGGAAAAGGGCGGCCCCGTCGCAACGGAGCCGCCCCTTCTTCTGGCGTAGCCGTCACGGGAGTAAATCCCATAACGTCGAAGCTCGGCTGAGCCGAGCCCGGCCGGCCTTGCGGGAGTGCGGACTAGCTTACGCTACTCCGTCTCTCCCGTTGCGGCTCACTTGACCTCGACGGTCGCGCCGGCGGCCTCGAGCTGCGCCTTGATCTTGGCGGCCTCGTCCTTGGAGATGCCCTCCTTGACGGCCTTGGGCGCACCCTCGACCAGCGCCTTCGCCTCGGTCAGGCCGAGCGCGGTGATCGCGCGGACTTCCTTGATGACGTTGATCTTCTTGCCGCCGTCGCCGGTCAGGATCACGTCGAACTCGGTCTGCTCCTCCGCGACGGGAGCAGCGGCGCCGCCGCCGCCGGCTGCCGGCGCGGCCGCGACCGCAGCGGCGGCGGAGACGCCCCACTTCTCTTCGAGGAGCTTGGAAAGCTCGGCCGCTTCGAGGACGGTGAGCGCCGAGAGCTGGTCAACCAGCGTGTTCAGGTCTGCCATGTGTGTTTCCCTAATCTACAGAAGACCCCAGCCTGCGCTGGGGCGATGGGGTTGGTTTTACGCTGCTTCTTTTTCGGCGTAGGCCGAGAGGACGCGGGCGATCTGCGCCGCGGGTGCCTGGGTGATCGTGGCCAGCTTGGTGGCGGGCGCGACGATCAGGCCGACGATCTTCGCCCGGAGCTCGTCCAGCGAAGGAAGGGTGGCGAGCGCCTTCACGCCCTCCACGTCGAGCGCGGTTGCGCCCATCGCGCCGCCGACGATCTCGAACTTGTCGTTCGTCTTCGCGAAGTCGACCGCCACCTTGGCGGCGGCGACCGGGTCGGTCGAGGTGGCGAGCCCAACGGGGCCGGTCAGCAGGGTGCTGAGCGATCCGTAGTCGGTGCCCTCCAGCGCGATGGCCGCGAGCTTGTTCTTCGAGACCTTGTAGGTCGCGCCGGCTTCGCGCATCCGATTGCGCAGGACCGTCGATTGCGCGACGGTCATGCCGAGGTTGCGGGTGACGACCACCACGCCGACCTCGGAAAAGGTGCGGTTCAGTTCGGCGACGGCCGCGGCCTTTTGAGCACGATCCATGCCTATCTCCACTTGTGGAACGGCCGCGAGCGACCGGTCCGGTTCCTTACACCGGAGAGTGGGAACACCCCCCGGGGTGTCCAGCGACAAGGGCATGGATGCCGTGACCACGGCGGACCGGCGGCGCGGGGCGCGGCCGATCGGAAAACCAATTCCCCATCTCGGCAGGACATTAAGCTTGCCGGCGAACCGGTAAGCACCTGCTGTCTCGGACGGACCCGCACGAGCCGGAGCCTGTGCGCGGTTGCGGCGGGCCATAGCGGACCGTGCGCGCAAGTCAACGCGCTTGTGCGCAAAGGTCTGGAGCCGAGTGTCACCAAACCGTCGCGCGTCCGACACCGAACCGTCGCGCGATCGCAACGCCCGCGCCACGAATCTCCCCCACAGGCTTGGGCGAACGGCACACGACCGGGGGGAACATCATGCACAGCTTCGACAACGCAATCGCCGCATATGACGACGGCGACATCGACACCAATCGCACGAGCAATCCGCACCTGAACGATCTGGTCACGGCGCGCTACTCGCGGCGGCAGGCACTGTCCGGCGGGCTGTCCGCGATGACCGCAGCGGTGTTCGGGGGCATGCTACTCGCCGGCTGCGACGACGAGACGCCCGAGGGAACGACCGCCACCGCGAGCGCGACCGCGAATGCGACGTCCGGGCAGACGGTGACGCTGACCGGCGCGGTGACCGGCGGGACTGCCGCCAGCACCAATTGGCAGCAGCTGAGCGGGCCTGCGGTGACGATGGCCAACGCCAACAGCCTGGTGACGACCTTTGTCGCGCCCGCGGTCGCGGCGGCCACCACGCTCGGCTTCCGGCTGGAGGTGACCAGCCAGGGCGGAGTGACGACCAACACCGACACCAGCGTCACCATCGGTCCCGCGCAGCTCGGCTTCACCGCCGTGCCCAAGAGCCTGGCGGACGTCGTCTCGGTGCCCGCGGGCTATCAGGTGACGGTGCTGTACCGGCTGGGCGACCCGATCGCATCGGGCGTGTCGGCATACAGCAATACAGGCGGCGACGGCGAGTTCTCGCGCCGGGCGGGCGACCATCACGACGGCATGAGCTATTTCGGGTTGGCGGCAACCGGATCGGCCCCCGACCGGACGAGCAGCTCGCGCGGGCTGCTCGCGCTCAACCACGAGAACATCACGATCGCCTATCTCCACCCGAACGGCCCGACCGCGCTCGCGACCGGACCGCGGCCGGAGGCGGAGGCGCTGAAGGAAATCGAGGCGCACGGCGTGTCGGTAGTCGAGGTGGTGCGTTCGGGAGCGGCCTGGTCCTATGTGCAGGCGTCGGGGTTAAACCGGCGGATCACGCCCAACACGCCGATGAGCTTCTCGGGCCCGGTGCGCGGCGACGCCAATCTGCGCACCGCGTACTCGCCCGACGGCACGGCAGGGCGGGGCACGATCAACAATTGCGCGAACGGCACGATGCCGTGGAACACCTATCTGACCGCAGAGGAGAATTGGGCGGGATACTTCCGCCGCACCGCCGGCGACGCGGCGGTCCGTACGGCGACGGGTCAGGCGCGGCAGAACGCCTCGCTTACCCGCTACGGCATCGCGGAGGGCCGCGGGGGCAATTACAACTGGGCGACCGTCACGCCCGCCAACGCGAGCGACACGACGTTCCGCCGGTGGAACGCGACGGCAAGCGCAGGCGTGGCGGCGGACGGCAGCGCGGACTTCCGCAACGAGCCGTTCCAGTTCGGCTGGATCGTCGAGATCGATCCGTTCGACCCCGCCTCCACACCGCGCAAGCGCACCGCGCTGGGCCGGATGAATCACGAAGGCTGCGAAATCGGGCGCACGATCGCAGGCGTCCGCCCCGCCTTCTACATGGGCGACGATGCGCAGAACGAATACATCTACAAGTTCGTGTCGGCGACCCCCTGGTCCGCGGCGGACGCGGGCCGCGCAGACCGGCTGGCGGTAGGCGACAAGTATCTGGATGCGGGCACGCTGTACGTCGCCCGGTTCAACGCGGACGGTTCCGGTCAATGGCTGCCGCTGGTGCTGGGGCAGGGAGCGGTGAACGCCGCCAACGGCTTCACTTCGCAGGCCGACGTGCTGATCAACGCCCGGATCGCGGGCGACGTGCTCGGCGCGACGCGGATGGACCGACCGGAGTGGACCGCCGTCAATCCTGCAACCGGCGAGATGTACTGCACCCTTACCAACAACAGCTCGCGAAGCGCCGGCAACGTCGATCCGGCCAATCCGCGCGCCTACACCGACCCCAAGGTCGACGGGCGCGGGCCGGGCACGGGCAACCCCAACGGCCACGTGATCCGGCTGCGCGAAGCGGGCGACACGTCGGAGGCGACGGCGTTCACCTGGGACGTCTATGCGTTCGGCGCGGGGAGTGACCTGGATCCGGCGAGCATCAACCTGTCGGGGTTGGACGCGACCAACGACTTCTCTTCGCCCGACGGCCTGTGGTTCGGGCTGCCGAGCAACGTCACCGGGCAGGCGACCCCGGTCATGTGGCTCCAGACGGACGACGGTGCCTATACCGACGTCACCAATTGCATGATGCTGGCGTGCATCCCGGGCACGGTCGGCGACGGCGCGGGGCGCAGCGTCACCAGCACGCTGGGCGGGGTGACCTCCACCGTCACCACGCGGGTCGGCAAGACCCCCGGCGGCACCCTGCGCCGCTTCATGGTGGGGCCCAAGGAGTGCGAGATCACCGGCATCCACTCGACTCCGGACGGCCGTTCGGTGTTCGTCAACATCCAGCATCCCGGCGAGAACGGAGGACCGGCGAACATCACCAGCAGCTGGCCCGCGAACCAGGGAGGGCCGGTGGCCGCCCCCTCGCGCCCGCGCTCGTCGACGGTGGTGATCACGCGGACCGATGGCGGCATCGTCGGGTTGTAGGAGCGCCCATGCCTCCGCGGAACCGGGAGGGGACCGCCGCCCTCTCGGGCCCGGGGGTGGTGGGCAGTTGCAGGCGGCACGGCCTGGGGCTGCCCCTCCACCATGCCTGCGGCATGGTCCCGTCCGCGCCGGGGCGGGACAGATCACCCCTTACATTCCGCGCCGCGCACCCCATATCCCATCTGCTTAACGTCGCATGCGACGGATATACGAAGGCCTTTGTGCCCTCTTGTCCCTTTCTAGCCTCAGCGAAGCCGGGATGCGCCACGTCGGCGCATGCTCGTCACCCATGGGACAAGGACCAATCCTATGATCACCGGAACCGTGAAATTCTTCAACGCCGACAAGGGCTTCGGCTTCATCGCACCCGAGAGCGGGGGCGGCGACGCTTTTGTGCACATCTCGGCGGTGGAGCGCGCAGGCATGCGGACGCTCGATAAGGACCAGCGCGTGTCCTACGAGCTGGAGACCGATCGCCGCGGCAAGACCTCGGCCGTCAACCTCCAGGCCGCCTGATCTGCCTGAAGGGCGCCGCGGGTTATCCGCGGCGCCCTTTTTTTTGTCCCCTGAAGGAGCATCGCCCATGTCCCGCGCGATCAACGTCAACGCCACACCCGAGCACGTCATCGCCGCCTGCGCCAAGCGCAAGCTGCCGATCAGCGCGATCGAGGGTCTCGCATCCGGCGGCACCCGGGTGGTGATGAACAACACCGACGATACCGCTGCGGTCGCCCGGGTCTATGGGTCCAAGGTGATTTCCGGCGCGGTGACGCGGACGCCGACGCGGCTGATGCGCGGATAGGCACGCGCCCGTTTTGCCGGGGGCTGCCGCAATCGTCGTAACCTGAGTCATCTGCGGCGGTTTCCCGGCAACCATCGGCACGCGGGGCCTGTTGGAGGATCTCCTCCAAGGAAAGGTCCCGCCCATGTTCATGCGCGTCGACAAGCTCCAAGCCGATCTCCCCCAGCCCAAGAAGGCTGATCCCAATGCCGCCGCCGCGCTCCAGGAGCTGCTCGGCGGCAAGTACGGGGAGATGTCGACCCTGGGCAATTACATGTTCCAGAGCTTCAACTTCCGCTCCAAGAGCAAGCTGCGCCCCTTCTACAGCCTGGTCGCGGCGATCACCGCGGAGGAACTGGGGCACGTCGAGCTCGTCTCCGCGGGCGTCGCGATGCTCAACAACGGGCCGGACGGCGACGACACCGGGGACGGCGGCGATGTCTCCGGCGCCGAGTGGGAGGGGATGAAGGACATCCGCCTTGCCGCCTCCTTCCTGTCGGGCGCGGGCGGGGCGATGCCGGTCAACAGCAACGGCCATTCGTGGAACAACGATTTCATCACCACGACCGGCAACGTCATCATGGACCTGCTGCACAACTTCCACCTGGAATGCGGCGCGCGGCTGCACAAGCTCAGGGTCTATGAGACGCTGAGCGATCCTACGGGCCGCGAGGTCTGCGGCTATCTGCTGGTCCGCGGATCGGTGCACGCGCATTCCTACGCGCTCGCGATCGAGAAGCTGACCGGCGTCAAGCTGAAGGACATGCTGCCGACGCCCAACATCGACCTGTCGAAGATCCCGGAATCACAGAAGTATCTGGACGAGGGCTCTCACCGGCGTCTCTACACCTTCAGCCCCGACGATTATCAGGAGATGGCGGGCATCTGGAGCAACGACGAGGTCGCGTTGCCGGGCGATCCCAAGGGCAATCTGGAGGTCGTCCACGGCATGCCCGACGGCGGCAAGATCGCCGAGCTGGCGGGCGTGCCCAACGTGTTCACGCCCAACTACGCGCCCGAAGAGATGTACGAGATCGCGGCGAAGCTGACCAAGAAGCTGTAGACTCGCGCCGGTCTTGCCAATCCCCTCCTCGCTGCGCCACAACGGCGGCGCAACAGGGGAGGGGAATACATGCGTTACAGTGGGTTGCTCGCGTGCGCCGCAGTTCTGGCAATGCCGGTAAGCGGAGCGGGGGCGCAGACGCAGGCGTACATGCCGGTGCCCGTTGGCGGGGATAAGACGGCGCCGGTGCCACAGGCACCGGCCGATCCGGGCGACACGCCCGAGGAGATCGCCAAGGACGCGCAGCGCGACCTGAAGGACAGCCGCTTCTACAACAAGCCGGGTGCGACGCGCGCGCAATATGACGCCGACTGGCAGACCTGCCGCCTGATTGCGCGCGGATCGCGCACGCCGTCGGGAACGGTGCCGTTCTTCTACAACCCCGCAGTGATCTCGCCGCTCGCCGCGGGGATCGGCGGCGGCATCGGCGGGCTGATCGCAGGCGCGATCGCGCAGGGGCAGCAGCGCCGCGACAATCGCCGTCAGTGCCTGCTGATCAAGGGCTGGCGGCTGGTCGAGGTGCCCAAGGACGAGCAGGTCAAGGTGGCGGCGCTGAACGACGCCGATCGCTCGGCCTATTTCGACCGGATCGTGGGCGCGGCGAGCGTCGATGGGATCGTCACCGAGCGCACCAGCTTCGCGCTTGCGCCCGACCCGGCGTTGCCGCTCGACGCCCCTGTCGCGGGCCCGGCTAGCGTGTGGGTCGGCAAGAAGGTCGATCCCGCCGCTCCGTTCGTCCTCGCGCCCGGCGAGGCCGCGGTGGTCGTCGCGTACCGGCGGCCGGTGAAGGCCGCGGAGGGCAGGCACGGCCTGGTCCAGCTGTCGCGCTACGACGTCGGCGGCCGCGACCTGGTGTACCGGCCCAAGGACTGGAAGAAGCTGGGCGACAAGACCGTCTACGGCGTCGACGCGCGCTCGCAGGACCGCAAGGTCCCCTATGAGGTGCAGGTGATCCGCGTGACGCCGGGCGACTATGTCGTGTCGAGCACCGTGTCGGGCATGACGCTGTCGACGACGAGCTACTGCTTCGGCGCCCCCACCTTCCACATCGAGCCGGGCGAGGTCGCGTATCTGGGCGATTTCATTCCGTTCTGGAACGTGGAGCGGGCCGACGGGAGCAAGGTGTCGACGCTCGCCTGGACCTCGCGGCTGGAGGAGACGCGCGCGGCGCTCGGCGCGAAGCAGCCCGGAATGGCCGCGGCGATGAAGCCTGCGGCATATCGCAACAAGGCGACCTACGCCTGCTCGGCGATCGCGATGGACCGGTGGGACCTGCCTGGGGTGGACGAACTGCCCGAGGCCGCGCCTGCGCCCGCGCAGACGGCTGCGGCCAGCTGATACGGAAAGGGCCGGGGAGCGACCCCCGGCCCTTCTGGTTCCGGCAAGGCACGCGAGTCAATCGCGCGCCTTGATGTCGGTCGATGCTGCAGCAACGCCGGTCGGAAGTGTGCGTCCTGCCCTACCGTCGCGGGGAACAGGACGCACCTGCGGCTGGCTTACGCGCCCGCTACTTCCGCGGTATCCACCTTGATCCCCGCACCCATCGTGCTCGAGATCGCGACCTTCTTCACGTACTTGCCCTTCGCGCCCGACGGCTTGGCTTTGACCACCGCGTCGACCAGCGCATCGAAGTTGGCGCGCAGGTCTTCCGCCGGGAACGACGCCTTGCCGATGCCCGAGTGGATGATGCCCGCCTTCTCGACACGGTACTCGACCTGACCGCTCTTGGCGTCCTTGACCGCCTGAGCGACGTTCATCGTCACGGTGCCGAGCTTGGGGTTCGGCATCAGGCCCTTGGGGCCCAGCACCTTGCCCAAGCGGCCGACGATGCCCATCATGTCGGGCGTCGCGATGCAGCGGTCGAAGTCGATGGTGCCGCCCTGAATGGACTCCATCAGGTCCTCCGCGCCGACGACGTCCGCTCCGGCCTCACGCGCCTCGTCCGCCTTGGGGCCGCGCGCGAACACGCCGACGCGGACGGTTTTGCCGGTGCCTTTCGGGAGATTGACGACGCCGCGGACCATCTGGTCGGCGTGGCGGGGGTCTACGCCCAAGTTGAGCGCGACCTCGATGGTCTCGTCGAACTTCGACGTCGCGCCGGCGCGGGCGAGGGCGATCGCCTCGTCGATCCCGTGCAGCTGCTCGGGGTTGATCGTCGTCGCCTTCTGCTTCTTGCTGAGCTTTGCCATGATCTTAGCCCTTCACCTGGAGGCCCATGGCCCGTGCGCTGCCCTCGATGATCTTGATCGCGGCGTCGATGTCGTTGGCGTTCAGGTCCTTCATCTTGGCCTCCGCCACGCCCTGCAGCTGTGCGCGGGTGACCGTGCCCGCGGACGCCTTGCCCGGCTCCTTGGAACCCGACTTGAGCCCGAGCGCCTTTTTCAGCAGAAAGGTCGCGGGCGGCGACTTGGTCTCGAACGAAAACGAGCGGTCGGCATAGACCGTGATCCTGGTGGGCAGCGGCGTGCCCTTTTCCTGATCGCCGGTCTGCGCGTTGAACGCCTTGCAGAATTCCATGATGTTGACGCCGCGCTGACCCAGCGCAGGCCCGATCGGCGGCGCGGGCTTCGCCTCGCCTGCAGGGACCTGCAGGTTGATATAGCCGGTGATCTTCTTTGCCATTGTCGTCCTCTGAGTGGTGCGAACGGGCGCGAGCCCTCCCACGGTCAAGTTCCACAGCGATGTGCGTTGGAACGCGGGCGCATAGCCGAAGCGGGCGTCCGTTGCAACGCCCGCACCTGTGTCACCGCAGTGCAACACTGGCTCGGCGAAATGTCACACCATCTTGCGGCCTGACGCATCGCGGGTACGCTCCGTCCAGATCAAGTCAAAGCGGGGACATGCGGTGACCAAGACGATCCTGACCAGCCTGGCGCTCTCGGCGTCGCCCTTCGTGCTCGCGGCGTCTGCGGCGGCGCAGTCGAGCGCCACGCCGCCGGCGACGCAGGTCGGCGACCCGGCGGTCAGCGAGGGCGTGCCGACCGAGGACATCGGCGAGACGATCATCGTCACCGGCACCCGCGCCGCCAACCGCACCGTGTCCGATTCGCCGGTGCCGATCGACGTGATCTCGTCGGAGTCGCTCACCACGGGGACGGGCACGGGCGATACCAACAAGATTCTCAACCAGCTCGTCCCCTCGTTCAACTTCCCGCAGCCGTCCATCGCCGACGGATCGGACGTGATCCGCCCGGCGACGCTGCGCGGGCTGTCGCCCGATCAGACGCTGGTGCTGATCAACGGCAAGCGAAGGCACGTGTCGTCGCTGCTCAACATCAACGGCACGGTGGGCCGCGGATCGGCCGCGGTCGACCTCAACACCATCCCCGCGCTCGCGATCGAGCGGATCGAGGTGCTGCGCGACGGCGCGTCGTCGCAATACGGGTCGGACGCGATCGCGGGCGTGATCAACGTCCAGCTGAAGCGTGCGGTGAATACCGGCCGCGTCCAGTTCAGCTATGGCAAGTACATCACGCAAATGGAGGGCGTGCCCGAGTTCGCCGGGCTGCAGACCAGCGGCGGGCAGCCGTTCCTCGACCCCACCGACCCCCGATATCTGGCGGGCAATTTCGGCGGCGAGGCGAAGCGCCGCGACGGCGACACCTGGGTGATCGGCGCCAATGTCGGTATCCCGATCGGTCCGGGCTATCTGAACGTCACCGGCGAATATCGCGACCGCGATACGGTTAATCGCGCCGGATACGATCTGCGCCCCAATTACATCCGGCCCAGCTCCACGACGTTCGACCCGCGCGAGGTGAGCTTCAACCGGCTCAACTTCCAGCTCGGCGACCCCAAGACCGAGGATTACAACGTCTTCGTCAACGCGGGCATGCCGCTGGGCGAGAGCGGGTTCGAGCTCTATTCGTTCGGCAGCTACGCGCACCGCGACGGCCTGTCCGCGGCGAACTACCGGCAAGCGTCCAACGCCGCCAACCGCGATTTCGCCGCGCTGCCCGCGGGCGTCGCGCCCACCAACGCCAATTTCGTCGCGGTCTTTCCCGACGGCTTCCTGCCGTTCATCGAATCGAACTACGACGACTACGCTATAGCAGGTGGCGTGAAGGGGGAGGTCGGGCCCTGGGGCGTCGACCTCTCGGGCGTCTACGGCCACAATGAGATCGACTATCGCACGCTCAACAGCATCAACACGTCGTTCGGCGGGGCGGGGCCGCGCAACGTCGATTCGGGCGGCATCCGCTTCGGCCAGTTCACCGCCAACCTCGACATCCGGCGCGAGTTCGACGCCGGGTTCGCCAAGCCGCTGACGCTGGCGTTCGGCGCGGAATACCGCAACGAGAACTTCAAGCTGCGCCCCGGCCAGCTCGAATCCTACGCCGCCGGTCCGTTCACCGGCCGCGGCGCCGCGGTGGGGCAGCAGGGTTTTCCCGGCATCCCCGCGTCGGCCGCCACCGACAACAGCCGCAACAGCTATGCCGGCTACATCGAGCTCGACACCGACGTGTTCGACGGGTTCACCGTCACCGCGGCGGGCCGGTACGAGCATTTCTCCGACTTCGGCGACACGGTGAACGGCAAGCTCGCGCTCCGCTACGAGTTCGCGCCCGGGTTTGCGGTGCGCGGGTCGGTGTCCAACGGCTTCCGCGCACCCTCGCTGCACCAGCAGTTCTTCACCACGACCTCGACCAATTTCGTGTCGGGCGTGCCCGTCGACATCGTGACCGCGCAGGTCGGCAGTCCGGTCGCGCAGGCGCTGGGCGCGCAGCCGCTCGATCCGGAAAAGTCGGTCAACTTCTCGGGCGGCGTCACGCTCAACCCGTTCCGCGGGTTCAACATCACCGCCGATTACTTCCGCATCAAGATCACCGACCGTATCGTCCTGACCGAGAACCTCGGCTCGTCGGGCGATGCGACAACCGATGCGGCGGCGCGCGCGGCCCTCAACGCCAACGGGTTCAGCTCGGTCGGAGCGGCGCGGTTCTTCATCAACGGGCTCGACACGACGACGGAGGGCGTCGACGTCGTCGGCACCTTTCGCTTCGGCCTGGGCGGCCTGGGCAATTGGTCGCTGTCGGCGGCGTATAACTATACGGACAACCGGATCGACGAGCGGTTGAACAACCTGGGGCCGTTCGCGTCCAACCCCAACATCATTCTGTTCGGCCGGGTCGAAGGCCTGCGCTTCACGGACGGCCAGCCGCGCGACAAGGTGGTGCTGTCGGGCGAAGGCACGCTCGGCATGTTCGGCATCACCGCGCGCAGCACGCGCTACGGCCGGGTGCTGGCGCCGACCGCGCTGGCGGGGGTCGTCGGGCTGGAGACGATCGGCGCCGACGACGTCCGCCTCGACCCGCGCTGGATCACAGACCTGGAGGTGCGGGTGACGCTGGACGAGCGGATGACCTTTGCGTTCGGCGCCAACAACCTGTTCGACGTGTATCCGAACCGGTTGCCGTTCGGCCCGCGTCCGGCGTCGGTGGGAGGTGTGTATCCGCCGAACCAGATCTACATCCCGTACAGCGGATTCTCGCCGTTCGGGTTCAACGGGCGGTTCCTGTACGGCCGGGTCAGTGCAGAATTCTAGTTTGCACGCCGCACGCAGATAGCATCAGCTGTCTGCGAGCCGGCCCGGCTGGCCCGTTTCGCGCGCAGCTTTGCTGCTCGCGTGCGGGCTGCGCCTTGCATTGTTGGAAAAGCTGCCCGACCCCCGCCCCATGCCGCGCGCCTTTACCCGTTGCCAGGCGCTCCAGAACGCCGCCTTCCTCCGCGCCCTGGCCCGCACCGGCAACGCTCGCGAGGCCGCGCGCGCGATCGGCGCGCACCGCGCGACCTTTACCAAACGCCGCGCCAAGCACCCCGCCTTCGCCGCCGAATGGGACGCCGCGCTCGCGCTCGCCCAGGCTGCGCTCAACCGGGGTGGGGAGGGTGCGCCCGGACGCGTCATCCGCACCGCGAACGGTCGCCTGCAGCTCCGCCGCACGCTTCCCAGCAGCCTGACCTGCGAGCACGAACAGCGTTTCCTGGCGGCGCTCTCCGCCAGCGCCAACGTCCGGCTGTCGGCCGCTGCGGCCGGGTTCTCGCATTCCGCCTTCTACCTGCGCGCCAAGGCGAGTCCCGCCTTCGCCCGCGAGTGGCGCATGGCGCTGCAGCAGGGATATGAGGCGCTGGAGATGGCGCTGGTCGCCGGCTGGAGCGAGGATTCGCACCAGCACGACGCCTGGCGCCACAACGCGCCGCCGCCGGTGCCGCCGATGACCGTGAACCAGGCGCTGCAGCTGCTGTACCTGCACCAGAAAAAGGTGCTCAACCTCGATGAGCCGCCCCACAGCAAGCGCCGTCGCGGGGAGTCTTCGGAGGCGTACAGCTATCGCCTGGGCGCGATGCACAGAGCCCGGCAGGAGCGCGACCGCGAGGCGTTCCGCGTCGCCGAAGCGGCGCGCCTGGCACGGGGCGAAGGTCCGTATTGGAGCGACGGCGAGCAGGGCGACGCACCGCAGCTCCCCGACCTGGCGCAGGTGACCGGCTGGTCGAAAGCGGACGCGACCAAGACGCCGCACGACGACGCGCGCGCGCTGTTCGGGGGCTGGCGGATCGGGGAGGGGGCCGATAGGCTGAACGGCCCACGTATTCGCGACACGGGATCCGACCCATAAGCAATCAGCTCATCAACGAATACCGCGCGGAGCTCGACCGGCTGCGCGCCGTGTCCGGCAGCCGGCGCGAGAGCGTGCTGCGCGAGGCGTTCAAGGATCTGCTGAAACGCTGGGGCCGCGCCCGCGACCTCCAGTTCGTCGCCGAGCACGACATCGTGACGAGGCAGGCCAACCGGATCTACGTCGACGGCGCGCTGCTCCACGGCCTGCGCGTGCCGTTCGGCTATTGGGAGGCGAAGGACGAGGCCGACGACCTCCTCGCCGAGATCGAGGCGAAGTTCCGCAAGGGCTATCCCCGCGACAACATCGTCTTCACCGACGATGTGACCGCGGTGCTGTACCAGGACGGTCACGAGGTCGCCCGCGCGGGCATGCAGGCGGACAACGACAGCCTCCTGCAACTCCTCACCCGCTTCTTCGCGCACGAACGCGCGGACATCGCGGACTTCAACAAGGCGGTGAAGCAGTTCGCCACCGACCTGCCGCGCATCCTCGACGCGCTGCGCGACCGGATCGCGGAGAAGCTGGCGGCGTCCACCGCCTTTGCGGCGGCGCTCGCCGCCTTTCTCGCCCACGCGCGCGACGCGATCAATCCGGCGGTCGGCGAGGACGACGTGCGGGAGATGCTGATCCAGCATATCCTGACCGAGGACATTTTTGCGAAAGTGTTCAACGACCCCGAGTTCCACCAGAAGAACAACGTCGCCGCCGAGCTGTACAAGCTGGAGGCCACCCTGTTCGCGCGGGGCGAGAAGCAGACGCTGCTGAAGGCGCTCGATCCCTATTACAGCGGCATCGCCGCCACAGCCGCGCTGATCGGCACCCATTCGGAGAAACAGGGCTTCCTCAAGGCGCTCTACGAGGACTTCTACAAGGCGTACAACCGCAAGGCGGCGGACCGGCTGGGCGTGGTCTATACGCCGGGCGAGATCGTGCGCTTCATGATCCGATCGGCCGACTGGCTGTGCGAGAAGCATTTCGGCCGCAACCTGATCGACCGCGGCGTCGAGATCCTCGATCCGGCGACCGGCACCGGCACCTTCATCGTCGAGCTGCTGGAGCATTTCCGCGGCAACCACGACAAGCTGCGCCACAAATACAAGGAGGAGCTGCACGCCAATGAGGTGGCGATCCTGCCCTATTACGTCGCGAACCTGAACATCGAGGCGACCTATCAGGCGATCACCGGGCAGTTCGCGGAGTTCGAGAATTTGTGCTTCGTGGATACGCTCGACAACGTGGCGGCGCTGGGCATCCACTCGGGGCACCAATTCGATTTGCTCGGCAGCCTGGCCGACGAGAACATGGAGCGGATCAAGCGCCAGAACCGGCGCAAGATCAGCGTCATTATCGGCAATCCGCCGTACAACGCCAATCAGCAGAACGAGAACGACAACAACAAGAACCGGGCGTACGCGCACATAGATAAGCGCATCAAGGACACGTATATCAAGGCGAGTACGGCGCAGAAGACGAAGCTGTACGATATGTACGTCCGCTTCTTGCGATGGGCGAGCGACCGGCTGGGTGAAGACGGCATACTCGCGTTCGTGAGCAATTCCTCCTTTCTGCACAAGCCAAGTTTCGACGGGGTACGGGCGGTACTTGCACGGGAGTTCAACGAACTCTGGGCTATCGATCTAAAGGGCGATGCCCGGTCATCCGGCGAAGCCCGCCGTCGCCAGGGCGGCAACATCTTTGGCGATCAGATTAAGGTCGGCGTGGCTGTCTACATTCTCGTCAAACGGCGAGGTTCAAGAGGCTTCCAAGTGCACTATCAGGAGGTCGCGGACTATGTTGGGGCCGATGACAAATGCAGTTTCATGCACCAGCCGTTGAACGACAGGGCGTTGGCTCTTATTCGGCCCGACGGGACCCACGCGTGGCTGAAGCAGGCTCATGAGAGCACGTCGGAGATGCTCCCGGTCGCCGACAAGAAGACGAAGGCGGCAACCACGAAAGCTCAAGAGAAATCGATCTTCAAGCTGTACTCACTCGGCACGTCTACGAACCGTGACGAATGGGTCTATGACAGAGACGTCACCACGTTGTCAGCAAAGATGTGTTTGTTTATCTCGGTTTACGATCAAACTTCCTCGAAGACAGACGAATACGATACCGAGATCAAGTGGTCGAGGAACCTCAAGCGTCGCCTAGCGCAAGGCCGACGCGAAAAGTTCGATGCCACACGGGAACGGCATGCACTATATCGGCCCTTCGCTAAACGCTGGTTGTACAATTCGTCTCTTTTCATAGACGAGCCCGGCGCTGCCGAGACCATCTCTCGTGCTGGTGAGCCAAACCAGCTAATCTGTTTCACCGTTGGTGGCCGGGTTGATTTTACCGTATTTCCGTCCACCGAACTGCCCTCGCTCACGGTGCTGTCGCTAGACGCAAACCAGTGCCTCCCGCGCTACCGCTACACCAAGTCGGGTGAGCGGGTCGACAACATCACCGATTGGGCGCTGGCGCAGTTCCAGGCGCAATACGGCACCCCTCTCCCGTCGGGAGAGGGGCAAGCCGCGTCAGCGGCGCGGGGTGAGGGTGAGCGCGAGACGGCCGCTGGTCACCCTCATCCTTCCGCCGCTG
>NZ_DASTMA010000020.1:0-50841 GCF_035714405.1 Sphingomonas sp.
ATCCGGTAATTGCGCAATATGCGCGCGAGATCGCCGCGGACGAGATTGCACATATAACGTTCTTGCGTAACGCGCTCGGCGGGGTTGCGGCGGCGCAGCCCACGATCAATCTCTCGGGCAGTGCGACCGTAACCGCCCCCGGCATCGCTGCGGTCGGGGCGTTCACCGCCGCTGCGCGCGCGGCCGGCGTGGTCGGTCCGAACGAAATCTTTGATCCATTCGCCAATGACATCAATTTTCTGATCGGGTCTTACCTGCTCACGGATGTCGGCGTTTCTGCCTATCGGGGTTCAGCCAGGCTTCTTCAGGCCAACAAGGTATTTCTGGAGGCGTCGGCCGGCATTCTCGCGACTGAAGCATATCACGATGGCGTCATTCGTGCGTCGATCTACGCGCGCGGCATCGCTGTGACACCGCCACTGATCAACAATCAGACGGTGTTCCAGGTTGTGCAGAAGATCTCGGACTCGCGTGATGTGCTGGACGGTCCACTCGATCTCGACCAGGGTATCGGTGACGCAACCACGGCCAACCTCGTGCCGACCGATGCCAACGGCCTGACCCTCGGCCGTACGGCGCCGCAGGTGCTGAATGTCGTATATCAGAGCCTCCAGCCGGTCACCGGCGGCGGCTTCTTTCCGGCGGGCGTCAACGGCGCGATCAGGACGTCGTCGAACGGCGGCGCCTGATATTGCTGCGGTCGGATCGCGCAAACGACCCGGCCACGGCAGTGGCCTTCGGTAGTGGGGCTGGGTGGCATTCCGCCCGGCCCCTTTTTCTTTGCCTGACCGCAACCAACCGCCTATCCTCGACCATCCCCGGGGAGCCTGCATGGGCTGAGAGGCAGGCGTTGCGCCCTGCGACCCGCTGAACCTGATCCGGTTGATACCGGCGGAGGGAGGGAGCGGTCCGCGCCAGCAGTCCGTGTCTCGCTCCGGCATCTGGAGCACGACGCATGGCCGATTACGAAGCCCCACAGGTCACCACCGGCCCGATCCGCGGCAGCCGCAAAGTCCATGTCGGCCCCCACCGCGTAGCGATGCGCGAGATCGTGCTGGAGCCGTCGTGTGGCGAGCCGCCCCTGCGCGTCTACGACCCGTCCGGCCCCTATACCGACCCGGACGCACGGATCGACATCGGCGCCGGCCTGCCGCAGCGCCGCCGCGACTGGATTGTCGCGCGCGGCGACGTCGAGAGCTACGACCGCCGCGAGACGAAGCCCGAGGACAACGGCCAACTCGGCCCCGACCGCTCCGGCGGCGTCCAGCCCTTCCCCAACGTCGTCCGCCGCCCCCTGCGCGCCAAGGCCGGCGCCAACGTCAGCCAGATGCACTATGCCCGCCGGGGCATCATCACGCCCGAGATGGAATATGTCGCCGTCCGCGAGAATATCGGCCGCGAGGCGATCGCCGGCCACATCCGCGACGGCCAGGATTTCGGGGCGTCGATCCCCGACCACGTCACCCCCGAATTCGTCCGGTCCGAGGTCGCGCGCGGCCGCGCCATCATTCCCAACAACATCAACCACCCCGAAACCGAGCCGATGGCGATCGGCCGCAACTTCCTGGTCAAGATCAACGCCAATATCGGCAACTCGGCAGTCGCGTCCGATGTGGCGAAGGAGGTCGACAAGCTCGTCTGGTCGATCCGCTGGGGCGCGGACACGGTCATGGACCTGTCGACGGGGCGCAACATCCACGACACGCGCGAATGGATCATCCGCAACTCGCCCGTGCCGATCGGCACCGTCCCCATCTATCAGGCGCTGGAAAAGGTCGGCGGTATCGCCGAGGAGCTGACCTGGGAGATCTTCCGCGACACGCTGATCGAGCAGGCCGAGCAGGGCGTCGATTACTTCACCATCCACGCCGGCGTCCGCCTGCCCTATGTCCCGCTCACCGCCAAGCGCGTGACCGGCATCGTCAGCCGCGGCGGCTCGATCATGGCGAAATGGTGCCTCAGCCACCACAAGGAATCGTTCCTCTACGAGCGCTTCGACGAGATCACCGAGATCATGAAGGCGTATGACATCGCCTATTCGCTCGGCGACGGCCTGCGCCCGGGCAGCATCGCCGACGCCAATGACGAGGCGCAGTTCGCCGAATTGTACACGCTGGGCGAGCTGACCAAGCGCGCCTGGGCGCAGGACGTCCAGGTCATGATCGAGGGCCCCGGCCATGTGCCGATGCACAAGATCAAGGAGAATATGGACAAGCAGCTCGAGGCGTGCGGCGAGGCGCCCTTCTATACGCTCGGGCCCCTCACCACCGACATTGCGCCCGGCTACGACCACATCACCAGCGGCATCGGCGCCGCGATGATCGGCTGGTACGGCACCGCGATGCTCTGTTACGTCACCCCCAAGGAGCATCTGGGCCTCCCCGATCGCGACGACGTCAAGGTCGGCGTGGTGACCTACAAGCTCGCCGCCCATGCCGCCGACCTGGCGAAGGGCCACCCCGCCGCGAAGCTGCGCGACGACGCGGTCAGCCGCGCCAGGTTCGACTTCCGCTGGCGCGACCAGTTCAACCTGTCGCTCGACCCCGACACCGCCGAGCAATATCACGACCAGACCCTGCCGGCGGAGGGCGCCAAGACCGCCCATTTCTGCTCGATGTGCGGCCCGAAATTCTGCTCGATGAAGATCACGCAAGAGGTGAGGGATTTCGCCGCGAAGCAGAACGCGCCAGTGGAGACGTTCGTGGCGGTGGAGAACGCCGAGGCCGGGATGGCGGGGATGAGCGAGCGGTTTAGGGAGAAGGGCGGGGAGGTTTACCTGCCGGCTAAGTCCGCTTAGCCTTTTAGCTCTACGGGAGCACTCATGGCGCTAAATCTACGAGAGCGGGTATTCGAGCTACTGAAAAGCAGGGAGGAGGAGCGGTTCAAAGCACGAGAGATAGCTGAGTGGATTCATCGTACCTATCCGGCTGAAACAGCTGACAAGATTGCAAGAAGCACGTTTCTTAAAACAGAAGGCGCGCTTCTCAGCCAAATTGTTTCTGAAATCGGCGCAAATCGGCCAGCTTGGCAACAGCGTTTCCCAAGCTTGAGAACCACCGAGGGTCGACCTAGGCGGTACTACTGGACAGAGAAAAGTGAAGAGGCGGAGATCGAGGAGGCAGAGAAACCCTCGGCAATCGTAAAGGCGGCGACTGATGCGGTGCACGGCGCAAACGTGCTCGAACGTGACCTCTACCCGCTTCTCATGGAGTTCATCGGTTCGGAGTTTGGAGCGAGCGCTTTTCGCATCAACGAGGCAACCGCATCAAACAAGAAAGGTCCAGGTGCCAACAAATGGCTCTATCCTGACATCGTTGCGTTGGAAGCGCTCACAAGGGGCCTAAATAAGGAAGTTATAGAAGCTGTACGCCACAGCGGTGAGCGACGAGCCCGCCTCTGGTCCTTTGAAGTTAAGCGATTGCTGAACCGTTCTAACGTGCGAGAAGCATATTTTCAGGCAGTCTCCAATTCATCCTGGGCCAGCTTCGGCTACCTTGCCGCAGCCGAGATCGAAGGAGCGGACACACTGAAGGAAATTCAGATGCTTTACGCCGTACATGGGATTGGACTGGTCGAAATCGACATGGCGAGTCCGACAGAAAGCGTCGTGCGTATACCCGCCCGAGAAAAGCTGACGATAGAATGGTCAATGTGCAGCAGGTTAGCCGACGAGAACAAGGATTACAGCCAGTTCATGCGGAGGGTGCGGCAGTTCTACCAAACGGGCGACCTATAGTGCCGGTAGTGCCAGCTTTCTAGCAGGCTACTCAATAATGATACCGGCACTGCGCCACTTCCAACGCCTGCGCCTCGCCCTTGCCGGTGACCTGATACATCAGCCGATGCTCGGACGTGATCCGACGTGGCCACCAGTCCTTGAGATTACCCTCCAGCGGCTGTGGCTTGCGCCCCTCGCATTCAGCGACAAGGCCATTGCTCAGTACTTCACAAATGCCGCTGCACATCCATCGCCTGGTGCAGCACCCTCCTGATGATCACCGCATCGTCCGTCACATCATAGTAGAGCCGGTGCCGCCCGCACGGAAAGCTGCGGATCGGCGGGCGTACCCAGTCATGGACCGGCCCGATCTGCGGATGCTCCGCCAGCAGAGCATAGGCGCTTTCGAAGCGGCGCAGATACGCCTCCGCCGCCGCTGCGCCGAACTGCTCGACGCCATAGTCATAGATCGCATCGAGGTCGGCACTCGCCGCCTCGCTCACCTCGACCCGCGTCAACGCCCCGCGTGACGCCGCCGGCCGTCCGCGATGATGTCCTCGATCGTGCGCTCGCTGATCGGCGAGGCGCGGCCATCGTCGATCGCCGCCTGCAATCGTGCCCGCTGCTCGCCATGCTCCCGGTCGCGTCGGACGACATCACGAACATAGTCCGATGCATCGACGAAGCGCCCCTCCGTCGCCTGCAACCGCGCCCAATCGCTGAGATCGTCGGGAAGGGAGACGTTCACCTGCGCCATCCGAGCAAGGTACGGCGGCCGGCGCGCACTTTCAACGAAAACCCCGTTTCGTACAAAGTGACTCTGCCACTTTATAGAGCCGTTTAATCTGCTCACGGTGGGCCATGCACCTCGCCCACCTCACCCTCCTCGTCCGCGACTATGACGAAGCCCTCGCCTTCTACATCGACAAGCTCGGCTTCGACCTCGTCGAGGACACCGCCGAACCGGGCAAACGCTGGGTCACCATCCGCCCGTCCAACGCGCCGCCGCACGCCACCACCATCCTCCTCGCCCGCGCCACCACGCCCGAACAGCACGCCGCCATCGGCGACCAGACCGGCGGCCGCGTCGCCTTCTTCCTCCACGCCGACGATTTCGCCCGTGACCACGCCCGATTCACCGCGGCGCACGTCGAGTGGGTCCGCCCGCCCGCCACGCACGCCTATGGCACCGTCGCGGTGTTCCGCGACCTCTATGCCAACCTCTGGGACCTGATCGGCCCCACACCCGCTCCTAACCCGCCCGCCTGATCCGGTACGGCCCCTCGCGCCGCGCCAGATCGACGCCCTTCCAGCTCAGCCGCACCTGCCCCTCCGCCACCAGCGCGTCGACCGCCGCATGCACCGCCGGCATCGCCGCGCACCACTCCGCGCCGCCCACCACCCGCGCCACCTCGCTCGGACACACCGACCCCGCACGACCGCTCACCAGCGCCATCACCGCCCGCCGGGCCGCCGCTTCAAGGTCCACCGCCGTCACCTGAAAATCCCCTGTCCTACAACCCGCCACCTATGGCCTAGACTCCCGGATGACCGACTCATCCGATCCCCGACCCGCGCCGGGCACTGCGCTGGCCGCCACCGACACGGCCGATACCGTCCCGGACTACAACCCCGACGACTATCGCTGGGTCCCCGTTCGCCGCCGCCGGCGGGTCGACGGCTGGACCGAGGAGAAGCAGCGCCGCTTCATCGAGATCCTCGCCGACACCGGCCTGGTCGGCCACGCCGCCAAGGCGGTCGGGATGACGCGTGAGAGCGCCTATCGCCTGCGCCGCGCGCCCCATGCCGGCGCCTTTGCCCGCGCCTGGGACGCCGCGCGCCAGCATGCCGGCGGGCTGATCGAGGACATCGCCTTCGAACGCGCGATCGAGGGCGTCGAGCAGGACGTCTATGACGGCAACGGCAATGTCGTCGCGGCCAAGCTGGTCCACGACAACCGCCTACTCAGATACCTGCTCTCCCGTCTCAAGCCCGAACGCTACGGCACGATTGCGACCGGCGCGACGACCGCGCCGCCGCCCGCCCTGGCGCTCGAGCAGAGCCTGCGCGCAATGGAACCGGCGCTGCCGGCGCCACCCGAACAGCTGCTCGGGTGTGCGGAGCTCGCGCACGAACTGGACCTCGCCGATCGATGCGACGGCGAGCTGCCGCATTTCCTGCGCGAGCAGCGCCCGCTCCGGACCGATGCGCAGGTCGCCGCCGACGCGGCCGCGGCACGTTCCGCCCGCGGCGCGGCCGCCTTGGCGAGGCAGGAGCAGGGGCACACGCTCACCGAGGAGGAGTTCGCCGACATGTGCTTCCACCTCGACCCGGTCGGCAATGCCGGCCGCCGCCGCCGGTCGCGCGACGATGCAGGGAGCGTGAACTTAGTGTGACCTTTCGCGACGGCCCATTCGCCGGCTCGGGAGTCTCCCAGCCGGCGAGGGGCGGAGGCGCTGACCTTGTCGCGCTGGCCGTGCGCGCACATCTATCGATCGGATCAAGAGAGGAATGTCCATGCCCGGCCCCATGACCTGCCCCGTCGACGGCGCGACGCTGACCATGAGCGAGCGGCAGGGGATCGAGATCGACTATTGCCCCACCTGCCGCGGCGTCTGGCTCGACCGCGGCGAGCTCGACAAGATCATCGAGCGCTCGGAAGCGTCGCAACCCCAGCCGCAACCCGCGCCACAGCCGCAATACGCGCCACCGCCGCCGCAGCAACAGCCCTGGGGCAACCAGCCCGGCTATCCGCCGCAGCAGCACGGCCAGTCCTATGGCCACGGCAAGCCCTATTACGGCAAGCGCAAGAAGTCGTTCCTGGAGGAGTTGTTCGACTAGAGCCTGACGCGCAACTGCTCGATCATGGTTCCCCGGCGGAAGCCGGGGCCCAGTCGGCCGCGCCGCGGACTGGCCCCCGACGTCCGTCGCGGAGGTGCTCAGGCCAAGCTGGATCAGGCCCTAGAAAATCTTACCCGCCAGGATCGCGGCCCACACCACTGCCGTCGCGGCGCCGCCCGCGAGCGTCCAGCGCACCCCATGGCGCAGCGAGCGTTCCTGCCCGTCGAGCGAGCGGACAAACGCGGCGAACAGGCGCTGCCGCAGCGTCAGGTCGGCGGCGTCGCTGCCCGCGCGGTCGAATTCCTCGCCGATCAGCAACGCGCGCAGGCACAGCACGCTCGACCAGCCGATCGGCGCCACGCCGAGCAGGTTGGCGATCGTCAGCACCGGCTGCGTCGCGGCGTCGATGCTGAGCGGCGCGCCGGGCGAGACCGAGACGGGATAGGTGCCGATCGTCGCCACCAGCGCGTTGAACGCGAGCAGCGCCGACAGCCGCACCGACAGGTCGAGGTCGCGGTTCTGCAGCCAGCCGAGCTCCGCCGCGAACGCCGGGTCGGGCGGATCGCCGTGCATCGCCTGAAATGCACGGAAGCGGCGACGGAACGAGCCGGGCGCCCGCCGCGCCGGATCAGGCTCGCCGGTCAGACGACCACCTCGCCCTCGTCCTCGCCGTCCCAATAGTGCAGCCGCTCGGCATGAACGCGCATCAGCACCAGCCCCGGCGTGTCGATCCCCTGTGGCCACCAGCGCTCCAGCTCCTTGTGCCAGTGCGCCGCGAATTGAGCCTTGTCGCGGTTGATCTCGCCGCGCCCTTCGACCGTGACGAAGAACGGCCGCACGCCGAGCAGCCCGGCCTTGGCCTGGAAGCCCAGGCCGACCGCCGGCCGTGCCGCGATGTCGCTGACCAGTCGCGCGTCGCCATCGGCGAAGAACCAGCAGTCGCCGTCGAACGCGACCTCACGGTTGTTGCTCATCGGCCGGCCGCTGATCGCGCCGTTGTCCGTCACGGTCGACAGCGTACAGAAGTCGATGTCGCGCATCATTTCGGCGAGTTCGGACAGGGTCTTGGGCATCGCGTACTCCTCTAACCCAGATCAAACGCGCCCGCCCGCGCGAGGCTCCCCGCTCAGCTCTTCAGCGTGGTGATCCCGACCGGCTGGCCCTTGGTGGAGGGGTTGGAGGCGTTCTGCTTGGGCGGCTTCTCCGCCTTGGGCTTGCGCGCTTCCTTGGACTTCTTCTGCTGACCCTTGGCCATATCCGGTTCCTCGCGAGCGGGAGGCTCGCACCTCATCTACACCTTCGCGCCGCCGCCGCCAACGCGCCTATACCGCCGGATAGCGCAATCTACCGACGAAGCGCGACAGGCTCGGCATCCGCTCGCCGCGCTTCAGGAACCCCGCCTTGGCCTTTTCAAAGCGCATGATGCCGTCGATCCGCCGCGCCAGGAACGCGCGGGTGTCGGCATGGTCCTCGCTCTCGTCGTCGAGGAAGACGGTGACGGTAGCGCCGTAGACCCCGAGCAGGATCGTGCGCTTGGTATAGTGGTTGTAGTCGACCGCGGTGTCGCCGGCGGCGCGCCAGATCGTGTCGACCGTCCGCCACCCCAGCCGCGCGGCGCGGACGACGTTCTGCGGCAGCGCCAGCACGGCGAGCGCGCGGCGCAGCGCCTCGCGGTCGGGTGCCATCGCGGTCAGTCGCGCCTCGACCAGGCCGGCGATCCGCTCGCGCATCTTCATCACCGCCAACGTCTCGGCCGGCAGCGCGTCCAGCATCGTCCGGTCGACGTGTCCGAACCAGGCGTCGATCATGTCGACCGCGCCGCCGGGAAAGGCGAGCTTCGCCACGCCCGGATCGACACCGTGCGCCTCGGCGGCCATGGTCAGCGCCTCGTCGCCCCAGCCGTCGAAGGCGGCGTTGGCGGCGATCTCCGGCGCGAGTCCCTCGCGCACCTCGTCCAGCGTCCAGTCCCCGGAATGCATAGTGGTCATCGCGCCTCCTGCGTCTTCAGATGGTCGCCGGCCGCAGTCGGCGCAACCTCGCCGCGCCGCACCAGCACCAGCGCGACCGCGACCAGGACCGCGCCGACCAGCTCGGTCGCGGTCAGCCGCTCGGCATAAACCAGCCAGCCGATCGACGCCGCCACCACCGGCTGGATCAACAGCGCCAGCCCGACGACGAGCGGCGACAGCCGACCCAGCGCATAGATCATGCAACCCTGCCCCAGCACCTGGCTGACCAGCGCCAGCCCGATCAGCGGCGTCCAGTCGGCGGGCAGCACCCGCTCGCCGAGCATCACCGCGAACACCAGGATCGGCAGGCAGCTCGCCAGCGTCGACAGCGCCAGCGCCGACAACGGCGCCATGCGCTCCCGCGCCCGCGCCATCAGGATGAAATAGACGGTGTAGAGGATGCCCGCTGCAAGGCAGAGCAGGTCGCCTGCCAGGTTGCGCGCGTCGAGGCGGTAGCTTTGCCCCATCAACAGCGCCGCCCCCGCCGCGGCGAGCGCCAGCGCCAGCGCCTGCCCCCGCGTCGGCCAGGCGCGCGCGACCAGGAACCCCCAGATCGGGAACATCAGGATCGCGCAATTGCCGAACAGCGTCGCGTTGGCGAGCGTGGTGCGCAGGATGCCGAGATGCCAGCTCGCCAGGTCGGCGGCAAAGGCGATGCCCGCCCCGCCCAGTGCCCACCACAATGCCCGGTCGAGCCGCCCCGGTCGCGCGCCGCTCCCCAGCGCCAGCGCCACCAGGAACGGCGCGCCCAGCGCCAGCCGCCAGAAACCCGATGCCACGGGGCCGGTATCCGCCAGCCGCACGAACCAGGGCCCGAAGGCGAGCGCGACATTGGCGACGATCAGCGCCGCAAAGGGCAGGGCGGTCGAGCTTGGGCCCGCGACAGCTAATCTTTCGGCGGCGGCCTCGTGCATGGCGCTCCCTAGCGCCCTATCTCCGCGCCTGACACCCTGTCACGGAGCGCCCATGCCCACCTTGTTCGATCCCATCCAGCTCGGCGACATCGCCGCCGCCAACCGCATCGTCATGGCGCCGCTGACGCGCGGCCGCTCGACTGCGGACCATGTCCCTACCGAACTGATGATCGACTATTACCGCCAACGCGCCGGCGCGGGCCTGATCATCTCCGAGGGCACCGGCGTCAGCCGCCGCGGGCTCGGCTGGCCCGCCGCGCCGGGACTGTGGACCGAGCCTCAGGTCGAGGCATGGAAGCCGGTGACCGAAGCGGTCCACCAGGCAGGCGGCAAGATCGTCGCGCAGCTGTGGCACATGGGCCGCCTGTCGCGACCGGACGTTACGGGGGTGACGCCGCTCTCCTCCTCCGCGACGCGCGCGCCCTATCACAAGCCGGAGAACCCCTATGCGCAAGCGCAGGCGGCGACGCGCGACGATATCGCCCGGGCGCAGGACGAATACGCCGACAGCGCCCGCAACGCGATCCGCGCCGGATTCGACGGGGTGCAGCTGCACGGCGCCAATGGCTATCTGATCGACCAGTTCCTGCGCGACGGCACCAATCTGCGCGACGACGACTATGGCGGCTCGCCGGAAAACCGCATCCGCTTCATGCGCGAGGCGGTCGCGCGGGTCGTCGACGCGATCGGCGCGGGGCGCACCGGCATCCGCCTGTCGCCCAATGGCGAGACGCAAGGGGCGGACGATTCCGATCCGGCCGCCGTCTTCATCCCCGCGGCCCGCGCGCTCGACGATCTCGGCATCGCCTTTCTGGAGCTGCGCGAACAGAAGCCCGAGGGCACCTTCGGCAAGACGGACGTGCCCAAGTTGAGCCCGCAAATCCGCGAGGCATTCTCCGGCCCCCTGATCCTCAATCAGGATTACAGCTTCGAAGAAGGGCAGGCGGATGTCGAGGGCGGCCGCGCCGACGCGATCGCCTGGGGCCGCGCCTTCATCGCCAATCCCGACCTGCCCGAGCGCTTCCGCCAGGGCGCGCCGATTGCCAAGGACAATATGCGGACCTGGTACACGCCGGGGCCGGAGGGTTACACGGACTACCCGGCGCTGGAGGCGGCTGTGATCTAGGCAGCCCTCCGTCTCCGGCGAAAGCCGGGGCCCAGATGCGGTCATCCTACAAACCTCGGCGCTAGCTTCCGACGCGGCCGACTGGGCCCCGGCTTCCGCCGGGGAGGGCAGCTATTGCGAGGCGAGCACCAACTCCATCGGCAACCCGTCCTTCGGCCGCGGGATCGGGAAATACTGCCAAGCCTTCCCCGCATCCCCCTCCAACGCGATGCGATGCCCCCGCAACAGGTGCGCGACCAGCAGCCGGATCTGCATCGTCGCGAAGTGCAACCCGATGCACATGTGCGCGCCGCCGCCGAACGGCACCCAGGCGAAGCGATGCCGCCCGCGTGACGCCTCGGGCGTGAAGCGCAGCGGATCGAAGCGCGCCGGCGCGTCCCAGTAATCGGGCAAGTGGTGGGTCATGCCGACGCTGATCCCCACCTGGCACCCGGCGGGGATCCGGAACCCGCCAAACTCGAAGTCGCGCAACGCGCGGCGCGGCAGCGACGGCACCGGCGGCACGATCCGCAGCGCTTCCTTGAACGCCCACTCGGTCTCGACCAGCCGTTCGAGCTGGTCCGGATAGGCGCCGTCCAGCCCTGCGACCTCCGCCGCCAGCCGCTCCTGCCACTCCGGGTTGCGCCCCAGCAGCATGACGAGCGACGTCGCGGACGAGGTGATGGTGTCGTGCGCCGCCATCATCAGGAAGTTCATGTGGTCCGCGATCGCCGCGGGCGACAGCGGCTGGCCCGCCTCGTCGGTCGCGCGGCAGAAGTGCGAAAAGAAGTCCTGCCCGCCGCCTGCGCGCCGCTTGGGCACCTCGCGTTCGAACAGCTCGATCAGGTAGCGCCGCCCGTCCACGCCCTTCTTCATCGCGGTGCCCGGCCACGGCCGCCGGATCGGCGTGACCGAGGCCTGCACCTCGTCGACGAATGCCTGGTTGACCGCCTTCGCCTCGGCGCCCAGCTCCATGCCCAGGAAGCAGTCGGCGGCGAGATCGAGGCTGAGCTGCTTGATCGCGTCGTAGAAGCGGAACGTGCCGCCCTCCGCCCAACGCGCCACCGCCCGCGCGATGCCTTGGTCCAGGCGGTGCGCATAATGCCGCATCGGCTCCGGCTTGAACGCGACGTTCAGCACCCGGCGCTCGGCCCGATGATGGTCGAAGTCCATCAGCATCAGCCCGCGCGGGAACAGCAGGTTGAGCAGCGGCCCCCAGCCCTGTTCGGACGAGAACAGCTTGTCCTTGTCCATCAGCACCAGCTCGTTGGCGTCGGCGCCGAGCAGCATCACCGTATGTTCGCCGAAGGTGTGGTTGCGGTACACGCGGCCGTGCTTCGCCACCATCGCGTCGCCGAATGCCTTGGGATCGCGCAGCATCTTCAGCGTGTTGCCGATGAACGGCAGCCCGTCCTCGCCCGGCAGCGCCCGCAGCGAGCGTTTGGGCAGCCGCGGCAGCCAGTGCGGATTGGCGGCATGGGTGTGGGCGAGGGCCATGTTCATTCCTCCAGCTTGCGCTTCAGGTCCGCGAGCGCGGAGGCGAGCGGCCCGCCGACCTCGCTTTCGTCCATCACCCCCGCCGCGGCCAGCTTCGCCGCCGCGTCCGGGCTGCGCGGGAAAGGATCGAGCGCCAGCGCCAGCGTCTCCGCCGCCGCCTCCCCCAGGTCGATGATGCCGTCCTCGATCGGCAGCGTGTCGAGCGCGTCGGGGGAAAGCTCGACCTCCTCGTCACCCGCCAGCAATTCGGGCACGAAGCGCAAGGACACCGCCTCGTCGACCGTCGCCGGCAGCGGCTCACCGGTCGCCGAGCAGGCCTGCACCACCGCGCCCGTCACCCGCCCGGTGGCGATCACCCCGCCTGCTTCCGCCCGCAACGTGAACTCCGCCTCCAGCCGCTCCACCCCGATCAGGTCGAACCGCCGCGCCAAGCCTGCGCGCTCGCGTTCGTCGGCGGCGATGCGGACGCTGCGTTCGCGCGCGCCGATCGTGTCGATCCGCTCCGCCCGACTGAATTCAGGCGCGGTCACGACAGCTCGCCCGCGATCACCGCCGCCAGCGGCGCCGCCGCCAAGGCTTCGCGCAGTCGCCCCAGCTCGGCCACGACATGCCCCAGCGCCGTCGGCGTTGGGGCCTGCGTTCGATACAGGTTGCGCACCAGCGCCGGGCCGACATCGCCCGCCGCCCAGCCGTCGCGATAGGCGCCCAGCCGCCCGCCCAGCATCGCCATCATGTTGCCGACCCGCTTGCCGACCACCACGTCGCCGACGCCCGCCTGACGCAGCTGGCTGTCCATGTCCTCGACGAACCGCTCGGTGAGCCGCGCCGCGGTCTCGGCCCCCGCGGGCTCGCGTTCCAGCCGCAGCAGTACGGTGGAGAGCACCGCAGCAACCATGTCGAACCGGCCGTCGACCGTGTCGGGCACCGCGCCCTCGACATACCAGTGCGGCGCGCGGGCACGAGCGACCACCGCCTGGTACAAAGGCGCGGCCTCGTGCCCGCGTTCACCAAACAGCCTGCCCAGCCAGCCCAACTTCTTGCCCGTCCCGTCCCACTCGCGTAATCGCGGCTGTGTATCGGTCCGCGTTGCCACCCGGACCCCGTAGCCGCAAGCGTTCTGGAGTTGCCCACATGTCTCCCACTCTTCGCCTCCTGGCCGCAGCGGCGGCGCTTGGCCTCGCCGCCGGCTGTACGCCGGTTCGCCAGCACCAGGGCTATGTCGTCGATGCCGACCTGGTGAACGCGATCCAGCCGGGCGTCGATAATCGCGCTTCGGTCGCGCAGACGCTCGGCCGGCCCAGCTTCGTGGGCCAGTTCGGCAACAGCGACTGGTTCTACGTCGCGCGCGACACGTCGGGGCTCGCCTTCCGCACGCCGCGCCCTTCCGCGCAGCTGACGCTGCAGATCAGCTTCGACGCGGCGGGCAATGTCACGGCCATCCGTCGCGGCGGCCTCGATCAGGTCGCCTCGGTCGATCCCTATGGCAAGACGACGCCGACGCTCGGCAAGAAGCGCGGCTTCTTCGAGGACCTGTTCGGCAATATCGGAACGGTCGGCGCGCCGGGCGGCGGTGGCGCGGGGAGCGGGCCGGGGGGGCCGTAAGCCGCCAGCGCGCACGCGCCTAGCATAGCTAGAAGCGAGACGCGCCAGGCCGGCCGGGCTCGGCTTCAGCCGAGCTTCGACGTCACGCGATTCACTCGCGTGACGTCCCTCACCGCACCGTGAACATCACCCGATCCACCACCCGCCCGCCGACATCCACCAACGCCAGTCGATGCGCGCCGGGCATCGGTACGATCTGCGGCGCCTCACCCGCTGCTCCGATATCGCGCCGATCCAGCACGATCCGGTGCGCACCGGCCGCGCCGGTGACCGCCACCGCCAGCCGCTGACGCGAGCGCGGAATGTCCGGATCGAGCGCATAGACGCTGCCCGCGACCGGGTTGGTGAACCGGGGCCGTCGCGCCTCGTTCGGCGCAGAGGCGATCAACGCCTGCCCCGTGCCGCGCAGGAACCATTCGCGGCGCGGCTGCTCGATCCCGTCGGTGAAGGAGATTTGCCGCCCCTCGACACCAGACGGCGGCGCCGGTGGCAAGGGCACTGAGCCCGCCTCCAGGGCGATGACGATGTCGCGCCACACCGGCGCGGCCCCGCTCGTCCCGGACACCGCGCGCATCGGGTCGCCCTCCGCGTTGCCGACCCACACCCCGACCGTGAAGCGCCGGGTGTAGCCGATGCACCAATTGTCGCGCATCGCCTTCGATGTCCCCGTCTTCACCGCCGCCCAGAACGGCAGGCGCAGCGCCGAATCCAGCCCGAAGGTGGCGGCGCGGGCGTTGGGGTCCGCGATCATGTCGCCGACCAACCACGCCGTGGCCGGGGAGGTGATCGCCCGCGCCGCCGGGCGCGGGTCGCGTACGGTCAGCCGGAGCGGCGACCAGCGCCCGCCATTCGCCAGCGCGCGATAGGCGGCGACCTGTTCCGCCAGCGTCACCTCCGCCGATCCCAGCGCCAGGCTGAAGCCGTAATAGGCCCCGTCCTCGACCATGCCGCGATAGCCGAGGTCCCACAGCCGGTCGCGGAACGGCTCGACGCCGACCAGCAGCAGTGTCCTCACGGCCGGCACGTTGAGCGATCCCGCCAGCGCGGTCCGTGCCGACACCAACCCCTTGAAGCCACGGTCGTAATTCTGCGGCACGTACAGCCCCGATGCGGTGTCGAGCTGCACCGGCGAATCGTCGAGGATCGAGGCCGGCGTCAGGTAACCGCGCTCGATCGCCTGACCGAACAGGAACGGCTTGAGCGTTGATCCCGCCTGGCGATAGCTGGCGGCGTTGTCGACCGCCGGCGCGGTCGACGCGCCGCCGATGCCGCCGACATAGGCGAGCACGTCGCCGCTTGCATTATCGACCACCACCACCGCGCCGTCGCGCGCGCGGGTCGCGCCGAGCCCCTGCAGCTGCCGCCGCAGCGCCGCCGCCGCCAGCCGCTGCACACCCGCGTCGAGCGTGGTGCGGATGCGCAACGCGGGCTTGGTCAGCAGCCGGTCGGCGAGATGCGGCGCCAGCCCGGGATCGAGCTGCAACGACCGCGCCGGGCCGAACATCGCGGCAGCTTGGGCAGGGAAGCGGCTGCAGTCGCGTTCGCCCGACAGACGGCAGGCGCGCCTTGCCAATTTACGGGCATCCGCCTGCGGCTCCGGCAACAGCGCCGCCAACAGCAGCGCATCGTCTCGGGCAAGGCTCGCGGGCGTCTTGCCGAACAGCCCCAGCGCCGCCGCCCCGATTCCCTGCGCCTCGCCGCGATAGCCCGCAAGGTTGAGATACGCCTCCAGGATCTCGTCCTTGCTCCACGCCGCCTCCAGCGCCCGCGCCGCGCGCATCTGCCGCAATTTGTCGCGCCACCCCCGCGCGCCGGGCCGCGCCAGCGCGGGCGCAAGATAGGCCGCCACCTGCATCGAGATCGTGCTTGCGCCGCGGCCCCCTCCACCTCCGGGCCGCCCCGCCCACCGTTCGCGCAGGGCCGATGCGGTGGCGAGCCAATCGACGCCGCCATGCGCCCGGAACCGCTTGTCTTCCGCCGCGATCACCGCCGCAGGTACGACCGCCGCGATCTCGCCAAGCGGGGTCCAAGCCAGTCGCCGCTGGCTGAAATCGACCCGCGCCGAGTCGAGCAGCACGCCGTGACGATCGTACAGCCACGCCTCGGACGGTGCCCAGGCCGCGCGGGCCTGCGTGTAAGAGGGCAGGGCCGGGGGGGTGGTAAGGAGGATGAGCACGGCGGCGAGCAGAAGAACGCTAACGCCAATCAACCACCCTCCCCGGCGAAAGCCGGGGCCCAAACTCCGATTATCCGGCAAAGCGCGGCGCTTGATCACCGGCGCGGCCGACTGGACCCCGGCGTGCGCCGGGGAGGGACTTGCGTGAACGCCATGCTCAATCATGCACGATCCGCTCGTACAAATCCGTCCACTCCGGATTCAGCCACTCGATCAGCTCCAGCTTCCACTCACGCCGCCACTCCTTGAGTTGCCGCTCGCGACCGCGCGCGGAAGCAAGCTCAGGATGCTGCTCGTACCAGACCAGCAGAATGCACCGGTATCGCTTGGTGAACCCCGCCACGACGAGGTTACGGTGCTCCCAAGCCCGGCGCGGCAGGTCGGGCGTCGAGCCGGTGTACAACGTCCCATTCCGCCGGCTCGCCATGATGTGGACGTAAGCAGGCTGTTCCATATTCACCCTCCCCGGCGAAAGCCGGGGCCCAGATGCCGATGATCCGACCAAGCTTGGCGCTTAGTCACCGGCGTGGCCGACTGGACCCGGCGTCCGCCGGGGAGGGCTCGAGGGGCCGATTGAAATCCACTACCATCCCCTTCGTCTCATGCACCCTCCCCGGCGAAAGCCGGGGCCCAGTTTCTGAGTATCCGACCAAGCTCCGTGCTCAGTCACCGGCGCGGCCGACTGGGCCCCGGCTTTCGCCGGGAGGGTGCCTGCGACTGAACGCAGCCGATTAAGATCGACCCTCACCGATCCCCGATCTCCACCACCCCATGGGGCAGCTGCGCGCGGATCGCCGGCGAATACATCGCCTCCACCCGGCTCGGTGGCAGGCTGTAGCGGCCCGGATTGTTCATCCGCAGCGTATAACTGACGACGAACCGTCCCGGCGGCACCCAGGAGAAGAAGCCGCGCCAGCTGTCGCGTGCGCGCTCGACATAGGCGGGCTGCGCGCCGGATTGGACGATGTAGGGCTTGCCGTCGATCGTCACCTTCGCGCTTTCGCCCGGCTGGTCCTCGCCCTGACGCAGCAGCCGCGACTGGCCGCCGAGGTCGCCGACGACGGTGGCGCCCGCCGGGACGGGGTCGTTCACCACCACCCAGTTGCGCTCGGCGGTGGCGTCGACGGTCAGCGTCACGCGCATGACGTCACCGCGCGTCCAGCGGCCCGGGTGGCGTTGTTGCACCGGCGTCACCTGCCGGCTCATCCGATAACCCGCGAACAGCGGCTTGGTGAGCGGCACCGCCGCCTTCAGCGCCACCGTCGCCCACGGGCCGTCGCCGCCCGCCTGGCGCAACACCAGCGGTGTCTGCGTCGAAGGCAGCGGGAAGGAGACCGCGCGCTGGGCCTCCGCCAGCGGCCAGCCACGCGCCACAGTCCGGCCGCCCAGCGCCAGGCGGGTCGTCCCGGTCACCGCCGTCGCCGGATAAAGCCGTGCGAACCTGCCGACCGCCAGCGCCCCCCAGGCATTGGCGGTGGTCAGGTCCCAGCGCCCCTTCTGCTGCCGCATCGCCAGCCCCAGCATCATCCGCCCGGCATCGTCCTGCCATCCCGGTCGCCCCAGCGTCGCCAGTACCACCTTCGCCGCCGCCTCGTCCTGCGACGACATCATCCACCAATAGCTGTTCTGCGCGTCCGACAGGTCGAGCCGCACGCCCTCGAACACCAGCCGGCTGCGCAGCTGGTCCTGCGCGTCCGCCTTCAGCGCCTGCGCATTAGCGAGCGTCAGACGATCCAGCGCCATCAGGTAATCCGCCAGGAACGCGGTCGGCATCTCGCGCGTGGTGAGCCCGATCTGCCCGAGCATCCCCGGCGTGGCAGCACCTGCGCGGGCGAGCGCGTTGAACGCGACCAGCCGGCGGACGCGGACGTCGCCATAGGTCTCATGGCGGACGCGGCCGTCGATCACCGCCTTCAACCCCTCCACCATCCGGGTCCGGGTGGCTTCCGGGATCGGCAGCCCGGCCTCGGCCGTCATCGTCAGCACATAGGCGGTCAGCGCCTCCGACGGGGTGACCGTCGCGCTCGGCCAGTGCCGCAGCAGCCCGTCCGGCGCCTGATAGGTCGGCAGCGCGCCCGCGATGCCGTTCCACGCCGCCGCGTCGCCGAGTGCCACCGCGCGCGACAGCTGCTGCTCCAGGCAGTTCCACGGATAAGCGGCCATGAACGCGCGCACGCCGGTCAGCGGCGGCGCCAGCGTGTCCGACAGCTGGATATCGACCGAGCCGCGCCCAGGGATGAACCCGGCCGGCGGCGCGATCGGCACCGTCGTGTCCCCGACCCGCGTCAACGTCGCTGCCCAGGTCTCCACCGGCACCGCGGGCACCACGTCCTGCGTCACCGTCAGCCGGTCGGCCTTACCGTCGGTCGAGCGCGCGGAGACCTGCCACTTCAGCTGCGCCAGGTTGGCGGGCGCGGTCAGGTTCCACGCCACCGGCACCGCGCCGCCGGCGGGAACGGTGACGGTCAGCGGCCGGCCTAAGGCGATGCGCGGCTGCAGATCGACGGTGGCGGTCACCGTCATCGGCTGCGACGAGCCGTTGCGGAGCGTGAACCCGGCCGCGAACCGGTCGCCTTCGCGCACCAGCGGCGGCACGCCGGCGAACAGCTGCAGGTCCTGCGCGGTGCGGATGCTCGCCTCGCCCGTCCCGAACCGGTCGGCGCCATCGGTCGCGATCGCCACCAGCTTGAACGACGACAAGGCGTCCGACAGCGGCACCGGCACGCGCGCGCGGCCCTGTTCGTCGAGCGCGACGCGGCCGCGCCACAGCAGCACCGGCTGGAAGTTCTCGCGGTTGAGCGCCGCCTGGTCGCCGCCGCCGCCGCCGCCCGCCTCCACCGCCTTGCGCCCATAATGGCGCTTGCCGACCACCTGCATCTGCGCGGTGGAGGTGAGCACCGACAGCGGTCGCTCGCCCATCATCGCGGTCAGCACGTCCCAGCTCGGGTTAGGTGCCAATTGGAGCAGCGCCTGGTCGACCGCCGCGAACGCGACATCGGCGGTGCGCGCGGGCTTGCCGTCGGGGCCGCGCACCTGCAGCGCCACGTTCGCGGTCTCGCGCGGGCCATAGCGTTCCGCGTCCGCCCTGACCGCGACCTGCAGCGTGTGCGCCTCCCAGCCGACCTTCACCTTGGCCACGCCCAAGCGAAAGGCGGGTTTGGCGAGATCGACCAGCGCGGTCGGCGCCGGCGCGGGCTCCGCCTTGCGCACCAGCCCCAGCGTCTCGCCGATCGCGCGTACCCAGTCGAACCACCCACGCTCGATCCGCCCGCGCACCGCCAGCACGGAGACGAACACGTCGGGCGCGTACGAGCCGGGCATCTTGACCTCGACCACCGGATCGCTGCCCGACAGCTCGGTCACGAAGCTCGACAGCACACCCTCGCGCTCGACCGTGACCAGCGCGGTCGCGGACCGGAACGGCATGCGTACCTGGAACCGCGCGGTCTCGCCCGCCTTGTAGGCGGTCTGCTCGGGGACGACGTCCATTCGGTCGCCATTGTCGCCGCCGAACCACCAGTCGTCGTCGCCCGCCAGCCACACCGACCGCACCGCGCGCGACACATTGCCGTCGCCGTCGGTGACGGTCGCGACGGCATAGACCTCGCCCGACACGCCAGGATCGACCTGGCACTGGGCGAGGCCCTGCGCGTCACTCGTCGCCGCGCAGCTCGCATCGAGCTTGTCGGTCTTCATCTGATTGTCATACGCATAGAAGCCGCCGATCAGCCGGCGCCGGGCGGTCAGGATCTGGCGGCTGTAAAGCGCCACCTCGACCCGCTGCCCCTTGACCGGCTTGCCTTGCGTATCGAGCACGACGAGGCGCAGCCGCAGGTCGTCCTGCTTCATCAGCCAGCCGTCGGTTTTGACGCCCACTTGCACCGCGGCCGGGAAGATCGGGATCGTCCGGCTCGCGGTCAGCGTCTCGCCGTTCGCGTCCTGGTAATCCATCTCGACCTGCATGTCGGCGAGCCGGTCGAGCGCGGGCACTTCCACCACCTGCTGCCCCGTGCCGTCGCCGCGCAAGCTCATCGGCAGCGTTTGCGTCGGCGGCAGCGGCGTGGCGGCGTCCGCGCCGTCGCCGTCCATCTTCCTGACGCCCTCGACCACCGGCTGACCACCGAAGCTATAGCCTTCATAGCCTTCCGGCGCCGCGTCGTGCGCGAACCAGCCGACGCGCACGTCGACCGGCAGGTTGCCGGCGCCGCCACCCGATAGATAGCCGACGAACAGGTCGAGCGGCAGTTGGCGCGGGCGCACCGCCGCCGCCTTCGGTCCGGTCACCGTCGCGCGCATCGTCGGCAGCTTGTATTCGTCGACCCGGAACGACTGCCCGGACCCCAGCGAGCGGCCGTCCGGGAGCTCGAGCCGCAGGTCGTAATCGCCCATCGGCGCACCCGCCGGCACCGACCACCGCGATTCGCCCACCCCGCTGGTGATACGCAGCGGCAGCTCGAACGCGGTGTCGGAGCCGCGGTGCGTCAGCTTCAGCGTGCCCGCGACGCCGCCCGGCACCCGAAACCCGCTGCCGACCTGCTGCCGCAGCAGGTGCTTCATGTTGATCGCTTCGCCCTGCCGCACCAGCGCACGGTCGAATACGGTATGCAGCGTCTCGCCCGGCGCCTCATAGCCATAGGGGAGGTCGAAATCATAGGGCTGGATGCCGTTGCCCCAGCTGGTCAGCGCGAACGAGAAGTCGTCGCCGACGCGCGCGGAGATCATCAGCGGGTGCTCGGTGCCTTCGCACGAGCCATAGGTTGCGGGCTGCGGGATGCCGTCGCGCACGAACACGCCGCCCGACCGATCGGTGGTTCCATGCGCCAGCGATACGCCGGTGCAGCTGTCGCTGATCCGCACCTGCGCGTTTGCGACCGGCTTGCCCGTATCGAGCGCCGTCACCCAGGCGAGGCTGCGCTCGCGACCCCATTTGAAATGCACCGCCATGTTAGTGACCAGCGCGGCGGTGGCCACATGGCGCGGCGCGTCGCGGCCGAGCAGCGCGCGACCCAGCCGCGGGCTTGCCAATTCGACGACATAGAAGCCGGGCCGTTGCAGCGGAATGCCGACGACCTCGAAATCGCGACCCTTGCCCGGCAAGGGTACCTGCATGCCCGCGCCCTCGCCGGCGGGCAGGATCGAGGTATCGCCGGTATGGTTGATCTGGCGCACGACCTCGCCTGCCTTGTTCGTCACGTCTTCGTAGTTGGTCTCCTCCGACTTCGTGACCGCGCGCAGCCATTCCGCGACCTTGCCGTCCGACCCGTCGACCCGCAGCGTCCGGCCGGGCACCGCCAGGTTGCGTCCCCGTAGCGCCGGCTCGACGTTGCGCACCGTCACGGGCAGCACCCCGCCCTGCGTCGCCTCCAGGATACCGAAGCCGGCGGCGAACTTGACCAGCGGCGGGGCCGCGTCGAGCTTGATCGCCAGCGGAAACCGCGCGGCGTTGGTCAGCGGGCGTCCACTTTCGTCGGTGACGCCGGCCGGCAGCTTGACCGTCGCCGCGGTCCCGAAGGGCAGGGGCGGGGCGAAGCTCACGTCGCTGATCGTCGCGGACTTCTGCTCGTCCTTGGAAAAGACGGGCTTCAGCTCGGTGCCGTCGGCCGTTTCGATCCGGATCGCCTGCGCGCGCGCCATCGCGATCGGCGAAGAAAAACGGACCCACGCCCTCTCCACCGGCGAACACCCCGCAGCGGCGTTGACGCGGCTGCACTCGAAGCGCGCGGTGAACGGCTTGCGCACCGTATAGTCGAAGCGCTGGTCGGCGCCTGCGGTCTTGCCGCCCGCGCCTGCGATCGCCGCGCCCCACACCAGCGACACGTCGCGCCCGGGCGGCAGCGGCCGGCGGCATTTCAGCGCGACGACGTTGCCCAGCATCCGTTGGCGCTCGGCTGCGGCTTCGGGAACGTCGGACGGGAGCCCCGCATTCTCCAGAAAGCTGCTGACCTGCCAGCCGCCGGTCGCCATCGCCGCGAGCAGCGTGCCGGGCAGATCGGGCGCGAGCAGGTCGACCGGAATCTTCTCGCCGATCCCGTCTACCGCGCAATAGGCGTGCGCCGCGACCGAGGCACGGGACGGCGCCATGTTGGCGGCGACGAGGAAGGTCTGGTCCTCCTCGATCGGGTCGCCATCTTGCCCGGGCAGCACCGCGCGCGCGACCGGGCCGCCCGCATCGACGGTGAAGCTGCTGGTGCCCGTCAGGTCGAGCCCGGCGACGCTGCGCACCGTGCCGTTGGCGGCGAACTTGCACTGGGTGCCGCCCGCGGGCGAGGTCGCGAAATCGTAGACCCAGGTCTGCTGATCCACCCACCGACCCTGGCCGGCGCAGGCGCTGGTTAGCGGCGCCTGCGCGCGCGGATCGCCCAGCGGCACCATCGCCTGGCTGAAGCGGACGGTGAACCGTTCGATCGCGCCGTTGCCGACGCCCGGCTGCGCGAACACCACGCGCGGGCTGTTGTCGCCCGACGCCGCTACCGGCGCGATTGCCAAGGCCAGCACCGCCCACCGCCACGCCGCCCGCATCGCCGCCTCCCCTTGATCGAGCGCAAGCTACGCCTGGGTGAGGCGGCAATCCAGCGGGATTGCGACGGTCAGAAGCTGCTCCCCAACGTCACCGCCGGCCCGGAGCCTGGTTGCGCGCGGCCCAGGACGCGGGCTCGGTAATCGACCGACAGCCGCACGGCGCCGCCCTTGACGGGAACGGTCATGCCCAGGGTCGGTCCGAGATCGAGCCGCTCCACGCCGCGTTGCGCAGCACCCCACGCGCCTGCGCCCGCATCGACCTGGGCATTGCCGACGGTGAGCAGCGGATGCGTGACCCGCGCAGCGCCGTCCGCGAACCCGCCTGGCCCGGCCACGACGCCCGCCTGCGCATAGACTTCGCCGCTCAGCCGTAGGGGCAGACGTCCGGCCCAGCCGCTGATCAGCTGCGCCGCCGGCCGCGCCGGACCGCCCTCCAACGGCATCCGCGCCTCGACCAGCAGGTGGATCGGCAAGCGGGTCGGCTGCCAATCCACGCCGAGCGCGGCTTCGCTGCCCTTGCCGCGCAACGGCGTCGACGCGCGTGCCGAAAGTGCGATCCGCCGTTCGTCGCCGAGCGCATAGGTCAGGCGCGCACCCGCCTGCGAAGCGCCGAGCTGCCCAAAGGCGAGACTGTCCCCGCCGCTACGCCGCGCGATCAGCCATGAATCGGCGTGGAAGCGGGAACGAGACGGCTGTGAAGGCGGCGATACCCACTGCGACAGGCGCGGCGGAGGAACTTCGGTTTCCAACACTGCCGTTTGCGGCTGGCCTATCCCGGCGGAATCATTCGATGGCTTCTCCGTGAGGTACGTTAGGCCGGCATATGCCTGCGTTGAGAGCGCAGCCGCCCTTCGACTTGGCGAATGTCGAGTGAGCGACTCCTCGCCGGATGCGTTCGAGTGCAGGACGGGGCGCTCGGATGGCACCAGCGCAGCGGCCGCATCCGTTGGCCGGACTATAGCGAGCGCTGTGGGCGCAAGCACGACCGCCCCCGGCGCTCCGTCGACGGACGGCGCCACCGGCCACAGCATGACCGTCCGCGTCAGCGTCCAGGCACCCAGCGTCAGCGCCAGGAAGCGCAGCGGCCGCCCGCGCTTCACCGCTGCGTCGCGGTCATATCGGGGAAGATGTGCGCGGTCTTGTCCCAGGTCGGCGGGCCGCCGCGCAGCATTCGGGTATAGAGCAGCAACGCGCGCGGCGCGGCGAGCAGCGCGACGGCGTTGCCGACCACGAAGCGCGGCAGCGACCACAGCGCCTCGCGCCAGCCATAAGCCCGGCCGGTGAACAGCATCCGCATCCCCAGCCGCCAGAACAGCACGGCGCCGTTGACCGCCAGCAGCCCGGCCATGGTGGAAGACAGCGCCGGTGCCGGCACCGCAAAGGTCCAATGCGCCACCGCGCCCGATCCCCAGGCCAACATCGCGAGATAGGCGACGGCGAGCACCAGCATCGCCAGCGGCGCGCGACGATCGCGCAGCCGCATCCAGTGGTCGCTGAGATGGGCCGGACGCGCCCAGCCGGTGCGGTCCCAGCCCGCCAGCGCGATCCCGGTCATCCAGCGCGCCTTTTGCCAAACCGCCGCCTTCAGCTCGCCCGGGAACAGCGCCCGCACCGCCACCACTGCCCCGCCCTCATGCTCCCGAACGCGCGCGAAGCAACCACGCCCGCCTTGTCCGGCCAGCTTCAGCCCAAGCTCATAGTCCTCGACCAGACTGTCGGCATCGAACGGCACCCCGCCTCGCTGCTGCGCCACCTCGCCCAGCACATGAGTGCGGATGGCGCACCCGGTGCCCGCCAGCGGCATGCCGGCACCGAGCGCGGTCCGCACGACCATGGATTTCGCATGGCTTTCCGCGAACTCGTCCGCGTAATGACCGGACAACAAACGCGAGCCGCGCGCCACGATCGGCAGCACCGGCAGCTGCACGACGTCATGGTCGCCGAGCAAGGCCCCGAACACCGTCAGCTCGTCCCGGTGGACGACATCCTCCGCGTCGTGAATGACGATGGCGTCTGCCGTCCAGCCGTCCTGCTCCAGCCCATGCCAAAGGCTGTTGAGATTGTCCGCCTTGGTCGTCGGGCCTGCGCGGGCGCTAAGGACGATGCGGATCCGGTCGTCGTCGACCGCAGCGACAGCGACCTGAGTTTCCCAGTCGTTCGGATAGACCCCGACATAGATCCGGCAATCGGCCGCGGCGAACCGGTCCAAGGCGGTACGCAGCATCGGGCCGATCACCGCCGCCTCGTCCCAGGCCGGCACGAAGACGGCAAAGCGCATCGGTGCGACAGGCGGCAGGGTGGCGATCGTCAGCCGACGGCGAGGTCGCAACAGCCGGTCGCTCCAATAGAGCAGGTCCATCGCCAGATCGTCGATGCCGCCGATCAGCAGCCCCACCGCAGCGAACAGCATCAATTCGCGCGCGAGCGCGTCCCAGAGTTCCAGCGCCCCCACGTCTGCTCCCACCCTTAGCGACGTTTGCGCCATGGTGGGCGAGCAGGCCCCGGCGTGCAACCCCGCAAGGCACTCTATCCGCCTAGCCCGCCTGCCCGCGCCGGAGTAACGCTATCGACCGTGGACCTCTACCTCCCCATCGCCAACCTGTCGGTCAACGCGCTGGTCATCGTGCTGCTGGGCGGCGGGGTCGGGCTGTTGTCGGGGATGTTCGGCGTCGGCGGCGGATTCCTGACGACGCCGTTGCTGATCGTCTACGGTATCCCACCGACCGTCGCGGCGGCCTCGGCGGCAAGCCAGGTGACGGGATCGAGCGTGTCGGGGGTGTTCAGCCACTTCCGGCGCGGCGGGGTGGACGTGAAGATGGGGCTGGTGCTGGTCGCCGGCGGCGTCGTCGGCTCGCTGGTCGGCGCGTGGTTCTTCCGGCTGCTGCAGGCCACCGGTCAGCTCGATACGGTGATCGCGGTCATCTATGTCCTGCTGCTCGTTTCGATCGGGGGGTCGATGGCGCGCGAGTCGGTGCGCGCGCTCCTGCTGGCGCGCCGCGGCGAGACGCCGCGAGCCGCGAAGCGCCGCCACCATCCGCTCGTCGCCAACCTGCCGTGGCGCACCCGCTTCTATGCGTCTGGCCTATACATCTCGCCGCTGGCGCCGCTGCTGCTCGGCTTCGCGACCGGCATCCTCACTGTGATGCTGGGGATCGGCGGCGGCTTCATCCTGGTGCCGGCGATGATCTATCTGCTCGGCATGGCGACAAGCGCGGTGGTGGGCACCAGCCTGTTCCAGATCCTGTTCGTGACCGCGTCGGCGACGATGATCCACGCCACCACCACCAAGGCGGTCGATATCGTGCTGGCCGGCCTGCTGCTGGTCGGATCGGTGGTCGGGGCTCAGGTCGGGATCAAGCTGGCGGGGCGGATGAAGCCCGAATGGCTGCGGCTGCTGCTCGCCGCGATGGTGCTGATCGTGGCCACACGCATCCTGCTCGGCCTCGTCTGGCGGCCCGCGGAGATCTTCTCGGTGGAACTGGGGTGAGGCGCGCGCTCGCCCTGCTGCCGCTGCTGCTCCTGAGTGCTCAAGCCCGGGGGCAGGCAAAGCCGGTGCTGATCCCCGACGTATCGCAGCGCTCGGTCAAGATCCTGTACAGCTTCACCGGCGCCGAGCTGCTGTTGTTCGGCGCCATCGTCTACCCCGGCGGCAAGCCTCCCGGACGCAAGCACCCCGTCGACATCGTCGTGGTGGTTAAGGGGCCGACCGAGTCGGTGCTGGTGCGCGAGAAGGAACGCGTCGCGGGGATCTGGGTCAATGCGGAGAGCATGCGCTACCGCTCGGCACCGTCCTTCTACGCGATCGCGTCGTCGCGGCCGATCGAACAGCTCGTCGATTCGCGCACCCGCGCGATCTATGAACTAGGGCTCGACTCCCTGCAGCTGTCGCCCGCATCCTCGGCGGCGGCGGATCGACAGGGTCGCTTCCAGCGCGGGCTGGTCGAGCTGAAGACGCGCGGCGGCCTTTATTATGCCGATCCGCAGGCGGTCGAGATCACCGCCGACGTCCTTTATCGCGCCCGCATCACCATCCCGGCGCGGGTGCCGGTGGGGCGGTTTACCGCTGAGACCTTTTTGATCCGGGACGGGCGCGTGCTGGCGGCGGCGGTGCGGCCGATCGATATCCAGAAGGCGGGGTTCGAGCGGTTCGTGGCACGCGCGGCCGACCGGTCGTCAGTGCTGTATGGCCTGACCGCCGTTGCGCTGTCGGTGGCGCTGGGCTGGGCGGCGGGGTGGGCGGCCCGGCGCTGGTAAGCCACACCGCTTCTTAACGCGCGGGGGGTAGTGAAGAGCTTCGTCTTCCCTGCTCAGGCTTTGAATTCATGACCGAAATGCCGCGCGCCAACGCCTTCGACCCAGCGCCCGCCCCGCCACTGGCGTCACGGCCGATCGGCCTGGTCGTGTCGATCGCCGGCTCGGCAAGCTGCATGGTGATCGACCGCGCCGCGCTGGCGGCGATCGGCGACGATCCCGATCCGGTGGTCGCCTCCGCCGGTCAGGTCGGCGGGCAGATCAAGATGCGCGTCGGCGCGGCCTGGATCGTCGCCAATGTCCGCGCGCTGCGCCTCGATGCCGCGGCCGGCACCACCATCATCGCCGACATCGACTTCCTGGGCGAAGGCGACGAGGAGCGGCTGACCGGCAAGCTCTACAATTTCCGCCGCGGTGTCACCCGCTATCCGACACCCGGCGCGGAGGTGTTCCCACTCAGCACCGCCGACCTGAAGCAGGTCTATGCCGCCGACGACCGCGCCTATATCAGCATCGGCACCGTTTATCCGACCCGCGATATCCGCGCGGCGCTGTATGTCGACGCGATGCTCGGCAAGCATTTCGCGCTGGTCGGCTCGACCGGCACCGGCAAGTCGACCTCGGCGGCGCTGATCCTGCACCGCATCTGCGAGCTGGCGCCGCAGGGCCATATCGTCATGATCGACCCGCACGGCGAATATTCCGCCGCGTTCAAGACCAACGGCGCGCTGTACGACGTCAACAACCTGCAGCTGCCCTACTGGCTGATGAACTTCGAGGAACATTGCGAGGTGTTCCTCACCACCCAAGGGTCCGAGCGGCAGATCGATGCCGACATTCTGGCGAAATGCCTGTTGATGGCGCGCGCCAAGAGCCGGCTGGGGCAGGAGATCACCAAGCTGACGGTCGACGCCCCGATCCCCTATCTCTTGTCCGACCTGACCAACCTGATCAGCCTGGAAATGGGCAAGATGGACCGCGCCGGGGACACCGCGCCCTATCTGCGGCTCAAGACCAAGATCGACGAGATCAAGGCCGATCCGCGCTATGGCTTCATGTTCTCGGGCATGCTGGTCGCGGACACGATGGCGAACTTCCTCGCCCGCATCTTCCGCCTGCCCGGCGACGGCAAGCCGATCTCGATCATCGACGTGTCCGGCGTCCCTTCCGACATCACCGCCGTCGTGGTGGCGGTGCTGGCGCGGATGACGTTCGACTTCGCGATCTGGAGCCGCAACGAGCCACAGCGCCCGATCCTGCTCGTCTGCGAGGAGGCGCACCGCTACATTCCGGCCGGCAACGAAAGCAACAGCTCGGTCGGGCGCATCCTGGGCCGGATCGCCAAGGAGGGCCGTAAATACGGCGTCTCGCTGGGGCTGATCACGCAGCGCCCGTCCGACCTCGCCGAAGGCGTGCTGTCGCAGTGCGGCACGATCATCGCGATGCGCCTCAACAACGATCGCGACCAGGCCTTCGTCCGCGCGGCGATGCCGGAGGGTGCGCGCGGCTTTCTCGACTCGATCCCGGCCTTGCGTAACCGCGAATGCATCATCTGCGGCGAGGGCGTCACCATCCCGATCCGCGTCTGCTTCGACGGTCTCGACGAGGCCAAGCGCCCCGCCTCCGGCGACCCGCTGTTCTCGCAACTGTGGCGCGACACCGGCGGCGAGGACCAGATCATCTCGCGCACCATCCGCAAATGGCGCGCGCAGGGGAAGTAGCAGGCGCGTGGCGGCGTAGCCGCACGGCGTCGTGCGCGGCACGCGCAGCGACTCCCCCGGCCGGCGGGCAGGCTCGGCCTGACCCGTTCGACGACGGCTTTGCCGGCGTCCTGACTTACATCAGAACCGCCGCGGCAAAGCCGCGTCGTCGGTCGGCGCGGAGCGCCGCCGGCCGGGGTCGGCGATCTTCTGTCGCTTAGGTGACGCTAATCGCCAACGCCGACCCCCAACAGCTCCCGCACCCGCGCCTTGAACCTGCGCAGCTCGCCGCCCGACAGGCTCGCCACGCTCGTGAACGAGATCGAACGCGGGTTGATCGCGCGGCCGTTCTTCCACACCTCCCAGTGCAGATGCGGGCCGGTCGACATGCCGGTCGAGCCGACATAGCCGATCACCTCGCCCTGGCGGACGCGCTGGCCGGCGCGGACCGCGAACCGGCTCATATGGCCATAGCCGCTGCCCAGTCCGCCGCCATGCTGGAGCTTGACGAAATTGCCGTAGCCGCCGGCCCGGCCCGCGGCCTGCACGACGCCGTCGAGCACGGCATAGATCGGCGCGCCGTGCGGAGCGCCGATGTCCATGCCCTTGTGGAGTCGCCGGAAGAACAGCACCGGGTGGGTGCGATAGCCGAAGTTCGAGGTGATGCGGCCGTGGGTGGGCATGCCCATGAAGCCACGGCGCTCGTTCTGGCCATTGGCGTCCCACCATTCCTCGCCGTTGTCGCCGGCCCAGCGGACCAGCTGCAGCGGCTTGCCCCCCCCGACATTGGCACGCTCGATCGCCGCGAGCTGCAGCTTGCCCAGTCGTGTCTCGCCGGTGGCGGCGCGCTCGCGGTCGATGACCATGTCGAAGCGCGCGTCCGCGCCGATGTCGCGGCCGATCGACAGCTTGCCAGCGAGCGCGCGGATATAGGTCTCGACCAGCTTTGCCGGCGCGCCGGCGGCGCGGGCAGAGCGATACAGCGAGCCGCCGACCGTCCCCTGGATGCGCAGCGGCGTGTTGTCGATCGCGATCGGATGACGGTTGAGCGCGAGGCCATCCCCGGCGCGCGTCAGCGACACGGCGAGGTCGAACCGCGCCCGCATCTCCAGCTTCTCGAGCGGCCGGGCGACCATCTTGCTGGAGCGGCGGCCGAGCGTCAGCGCGATGCGCGTGCCCGGCGCGATGTCGCCCAATGCCACCGTTTCGCGCACCAGCGACGCTGCGCGGCTGGCGTCATTGCGCCCCACACCGGCGCGCTCCAGCACCCGGTCAAAGGCATCGCCCTCGCCGAGCGTGGCGGCGAGCTCGATCAGCGGCCGTTCGGGCGCCTCAGCCAGCGTGGTGACGAGATCGTTGGCGGCCATGCGCCGCCCGGTGGAGCCGCCCCAGGCGAGCGGGGCGATGCCCTGCGCGCGCGCTTCTTCCCACTGCTCGCCAGCGAGCGGCGCGGGGACGGTGCCGGTCAGCGGCCCCAGGTCGGGGCTGAGGAAATACCAGGTACCCGCGCACAGCGCCGTGCAGGTCGCGAGCCCGCGCCACCAGGCGCGGCCGCCGATCGCGGCGCCCAGATCGGGCACCCAGTCGACGGCGGCGACTTGTTCTCGCAGCCGCTCCCATCCGGTAAGCGGGGCAGTGGGAGCGGCGGGCGCGCGGCCGAACGAGCGGGCGACGCCCGCGCCGGCGAACTCCAGCCCATGATCGTTCCGCAGAAACACGCTCGCGCCGGCTCCATTCGCCGTTCCCCCCGGCGCGGGTCGAGCGGGTGTGGGGCAGAAAGGTTAATGTCAAACCAACTGGCAGCGTCGGCGCGACGAGGCGTGAGCGGTGCGCGGCGAGAGGATGTGATACCAAGTCATTGCGCCCGCACGGCAAAGCCACGATGTTGCACCCATGACCGTGCGTCCCGGATCCGTCACCGCCGTGCTCGGGCCGACCAATACCGGCAAGACGCACCTCGCGATCGAGCGGATGTGCGCGCATTCGTCCGGGATCATCGGCTTCCCGCTGCGGCTGCTGGCGCGCGAGGTCTATGACCGGGTGGTGGCGATCAAGGGTGCGAACCAGGTCGCGCTGGTGACCGGCGAGGAGAAGATCGTCCCCAAGGACGCGCGCTGGTTCCTGTGTACCGCCGAGTCGATGCCGCAGCACGAGACCGCGTTCCTGGCGCTGGACGAGGCGCAGCTCGGCGCCGACCCGGAGCGGGGCCATGTCTTCACCGACCGGCTGCTGCGCTATCGCGGCCGCGAGGAGACGATGATCCTGGGATCGGAGGCGCTGCGGCCGATGATCCGCGCGCTGATTCCCGACGCGGAAATCGTCGCCCGACCGCGTTTCTCGACGCTGACCTATGCCGGCGCCAAGAAGATCAGCCGGCTGCCCAAGCGGTCGGTCGTCGTCGCGTTCAGCGCCGAGGAGGTCTATGCCGTCGCGGAGATGCTGCGCCGCCTGCGCGGGGGCGCTGCGGTGGTGATGGGGGCACTGTCCCCACGCACCCGCAACGCCCAGGTGGCGATGTTCCAGGCGGGTGAGGTCGATTACCTCGTCGCCACCGATGCCATCGGCATGGGGCTGAACATGGACGTGGCGCATGTCGCCTTTGCGTCGCTGCACAAGTTCGACGGGCGCCGGCAGCGCCGCCTGACTGTCGCGGAGATGGCGCAGATCGCGGGGCGGGCGGGGCGACACCAGCGCGACGGCACCTTCGGCGCGGTGACCGAGGAAGGGCCCGGCGCGTTCGGGCCGGAGGAGGTACTGGCGATCGAGGAGCACCGCTTCCCGCGTCTCGACCACCTCTACTGGCGCGACGGCGAGCCCGACCTGTCGAGCATCGACGCACTGATCGCGAGCCTGGAACGCAAGCCCGACAGCCTGGTGCTGCGCCCGGCACCGCAGGCGCTCGACCTCGGCGTGCTGAAGCGCCTGGCCGACGAACCGGGCCTGCGCGACCGGGTGCGCTCGCCGTCCGCGGTGGCGCGACTATGGGCGGCGTGCGGCATTCCCGACTTCCGCAAGGTCGGGCTCGATCCGCACACGCGCTATGTGTCGCGGATCTTCGGCTGGCTGGCGGAGGGCCACATCCCGCACCAGTGGTTCGCCGATGAGATCGCGCGGCTCGACACGGTGGCGGGCGATGTCGAGACGCTGGCGGGGCGTGTCGCGGCGGTGCGCACCTATGCCTACATCGCCCACCGGCCGAACTGGCTCGCCGACCCCGCGCATTGGGCGGAGCGGACCCGTGCGATCGAGGAGCGACTGTCGGACGCGCTCCACGCCAGCCTGACGCAGCGCTTCGTCGACAAGCGTACCACCGCGCTGATGCGCCAGCTGGGCGCCGGCGCCAGCGCAATGCCGGTGGTGATCGGCGCCGAGGGCGAGGTGCTGGTCGAGGACCATCCGATCGGGCGGCTCGACGGCTTCCGTTTCACCGTCGCCAGCGATGCGCGCGCGGGCGACAAGCGCCTGCTGCTGGCGGCGGCGGAGAAGCGGCTCGGGGGCGAGCGCGCGAAGCGGGCGGGGGAGTTGGTCGGAGGGGGGGACGAGGCGTTCGCGCTGGGGTTTGATGAAAGCGGCGAACCCGTCCCAGAGCACCTCCCCGGGGAAGGCCGGGGCCCGGTGGCCACGCACTCGGAGGTGAAGGACGGGCCTCAGCCACCAGACAGCTCGATACTGGGCCCCGGCCTTCGCCGGGGAAGAAACTTGGGGCGTGATCCGGTCATCATCTGGCAAAGCCACCCCGTCGCCACCCTCGTTCCCGGCCCCTCGCCCGCCCGCCCCCTCGTCAAGCTCGACCGCGCTCTCGACGCGCTGGAACCGCCGGCGCGCACGGGGGTGAAGGCGCGGCTGGAGCGGTGGCTCGCCGATCAGCTCGCGCGGCGCGTCCCCGCACTCGGCCAACTCGCCGATCTCGCGCGCGATCGGACGGTGAGCCCGGGATTGCGGGTGATCGCCGGCGCGCTGGAAACCGCAGGCGGGATCGCGCCGCGCCGCCCGCTCGGCGTTTCGCTCGACGCGTTGCCGGCGGCCGAGCGCAAGGCCCTGCGCCAGGCGGGCGTCACCATCGGCGCGCTCGATCTGTTCGTGCCCGCGCTGCTCAAGCCGGAGGCGGCGCGCTGGCGACGGCTGCTGCTGGGCCTCAAGGGCGCACCGCCGCCGTTGCCGGCGATCGGCGCGACCGTGCTGCCGCGCGGCGCGCCTGGGGCGGTGCTCGCCTCGGGCTTTCGTCCGCTCGGCAGCCAGGCGGTGCGCGTTGATCTGGTCGAGCGGATCGCGCGTGGCGCCTTCGACGCGCGGGCGGGCCGCAAGCCCTTCGCGCCCGACCCCGCGCTCGCCACGTCGATGGGGCTGGAGGCCGCCACGCTTGCGCGGCTGATGGCGGAGCTGGGCTTCCGCCATGTCGCGCCGGAGGCTCCGGTCACGGAGAGCCGCTGGGTGTGGCGCGGCCGCCCGCCGGTCGCCACAGCCGCACCCGTGGCGCGCCCCGATGGCGCGTTCGCCGCACTGGCGGAGTGGGCGCGGCTTGCCTGACACGATGCGGCTCGACCGCTTCCTGTGGTGGGCGCGCCTCGCCAAGACGCGATCCGCCGCGCAGGCGATCGCTGCCGATGGCCGTTTGCGCATCGATGGCCGGGCCGTCGGCCGGGCCCATGTCGCGGTGCGCGTCGGCAACGTCCTCACCTATGCCGCCGGGTCGCAGGTGCGCGTGCTCCGCGTGGAGGCGCTGCCGACGCGGCGCGGTCCGGCGCCGGAGGCACAGGCCTGTTATGCCGATCTCGCTGCAAACGTCTCGCAACAACCGTCCGCCGATTGACGCAACCGCCCGACGCGGCCTAGCAGCACGGCGTTCGAAGGAGCCTCCCATGACCTACGTCGTCACCGACGCCTGCATCCGCTGCAAGTATATGGACTGCGTCGAGGTGTGCCCGGTCGATTGCTTCTACGAGGGCGAGACGATGCTGGTCATCAACCCGTCCGAATGCATCGACTGCGGTGTGTGTGAGCCCGAATGCCCGGCCGAAGCGATCCTGCCCGACACCGAGAGCGGGCTGGAACAGTGGCTGGAGCTCAACGCCACCTTCTCCGCCAATTGGCCCAACGTGACCCGCAAGGGCGACCAGACCCCCGCCGACGCCGACGAGCACAAGGGCGAGGAGGGCAAGTACGACAAATACTTCACGCCCGAGGCGGGGGCCGGGGACTGATCCTGGCCCGACTGTGCCAGCTATGCTGACGGAAAGCTGGTAATTTTCTTTCAACGGTGTTATAGTTCCACGCGACGGGCGATTCCGCCCGCTTGTGTCACTTAACGCCCACTCTCGCGGCCTCGACGGGTGTTCGCGCCCCTTGCCGCGTGACGATTGGGCCCAGGGAAAGAACCCTCATGGCTGCCAAGGCGCTGATCTTCGATGTCGGTGATTATGTGGTGTACCCCAAGCATGGCGTCGGTCGCGTCATCGAGCTGCAGAAACAGGAAATCGCGGGGCTCAGCCTCGAACTGTATGTGCTCCGTTTTGAAAAGGAGCGGATGACGCTCCGCGTACCGACCAACAAGGCCGAGTCCGTGGGCATGCGCAAGCTGTCGTCGGACAAGACGATGCAGGAGGCGATGGACACGCTGAAGGGCAAGCCCAAGGTCAAGCGCACCATGTGGTCGCGTCGCGCGCAGGAGTACGAGGCGAAGATCAACTCGGGCGATCTCGTCTCGATCGCCGAGGTGACGCGCGACCTGTTCCGGGCCGAGGATCAGCCCGAACAGTCTTACTCCGAGCGCCAGATCTTCGAGGCCGCGTGCAGCCGCCTGGCGCGCGAACTCGCCGCGATGGAGCAGATCGACGAACCCGCCGCGCAGGTAAAGATCCTCGACATCCTCCGCGCAGCCGCCGCGATCTACAACAAGGACAAGGTGCCGGCTTGAGGCTTCCGTCACCCTGAACTTGTTTCAGGGTCCATGCGCGATGGCCATGCCAAACGGGCCGTTGCTCATTGGGGCGGGCCGTAGCGCATGGATGCTGAAACGAATTCAGCATGACGGGTGAAAGGGCGGTCTTGCGGTCCGCCCTTTTTCGTTTGCGCGGCCGCGGCTGTGTGTTACTCTCCCGACACACCCACGGGAGTCTCGACCATGCGCACCGTCCTCTTCATCGCCGCGATCCTGCCGCTCGCCGCCTGCAGCGTCAGCGCCGGTACCGGCGATGCCGATGACGGCACCCCCGGCATCGCCGCGCAGGGCTCCGGCAACACCCGCACCTTCGCCGTTTCGGACTTCACCGCCGTCGATCTGCGCGGCGCCGACGATGTCGATGTCCGGGTCGGTCCGGGCTTCTCGGTCCGCGCCGATGGCGACGCGGAGCTGCTCGATCATCTCAAGATCAGCAAGGACGGCAACACGCTGCGCATCGCGCGCCTCCGCAAGGACGGTTGGAACTGGAGCGGCACGGAGGCCAGGATCTCGGTTACCTTGCCGCAACTGGGCGTGGCGTCCGTCGCGGGCTCCGGCGACATGACCGTCGACCGCGTCACTGGCGCTAGCTTCAAGGGCGCGGCCGCAGGCTCCGGTAGCATCGAGGTCGCGGCTCTGCAGGTCGAACGCGCCGACATCTCGCTGGCGGGATCCGGCGACGTCAAGCTCGCCGGCACCGCCAAGCAGTTGCAGGTCAGCATCGCCGGCTCCGGCGATGTCGACGCGGGCGGGCTCAGGGCGAGCCAGGCCGAGGTCTCGATCGCCGGGTCCGGCAGCGTCCGCGCCGAGGTCGAGGGGCCTGCAAAGGTCAACGTCATGGGCTCGGGCGACGTCGATCTCGGCGGCAAGGCGCGGTGCCAGACCAGCAAGATGGGTTCGGGCACGATCCGCTGCGGCGGCTGAGCCTACGGCGGTAGCTTGCCTTGGGGGAGCGCCGGTGCGACGCTGACGGCCATGTTGCGCTTCCTCCCGCTCCTCCTTCTGACGCTCGCCGGCGTCGCGTCCGCCGCCGAGCGCAGGCTGTCGATCAACAGCTTCGAGCGGGTGCGGGTCGAAGGCGCCTTCCAGGTCGCCATCGTCACCGGCCGTTCGCCCTCGGCAATGGTGTCGGGTGACGCCGGCGCGCTCGAGCAGGTCGAAGTCCGGGTGGACGGCACGACGCTGGTGGTGCGCAACCGAACCGAGAAGTGGACGGCGCAGCGCCGATCGCAGACACCGTTAACGGTCACGCTCGCCACACCGGTGCTGGTCGGCGCGCATGTGCTGGGCGGCGGCGCGCTGACCGTGACCGGCGCGAAGACGCAACGGCTCGACCTGTCGGTCGCTGGCGCGGGCAGCATCGCGGTGACCGGGGCGGAGGTGGAGCAGGCCAACGCGACGGTGATCGGCAACGGCCAGATCGCCCTCGCCGGCCGCGCGGCACGGGCACGGCTGATGCTCAACGGGGCGGGCAAGCTCGACGCCGACAAGCTGGTCGCGGGCGATGTGACGGTGCGCGTCGACGGTGCCGGCGAGGCGACCGCCCGGGCGCGCTACACCGCCAACGTGACCAACACCGGGCTCGGCCGCATCGCGGTCGCGGGAACGCCGAAATGCATGGTCAGAAGCGACGCCGGCGGGCCGGTGACGTGCGGGCTCACACCCAGGTAGCTGCGCGTCTTCCCCGGCGAGTTCCTGCCCGCCCCAAGCTCCTCCCAGCGAAGGTAGGGGTCCAGTTTCGGGCTGCCGAGTTGGACAGGGCCGACCTCTCCGACTGAAACCGTAGCAACTGGGCCCCGGCCTCCGCCGGGGAAGAGGCCGCACAGAAACAGCCGCTCAGATCAACGCCAGCTCCGCCAGCTTTCCCATCAGACCCGGCGGCAGCTCCGCCAGCCCGGTCTCGTCGCCGTGCAGGTCACCCGGGGCATCGGCCTGCTCCAGATAGCGCCAGCCCTGATGCGCGCGCTTGGGTCGCGCCCGCACCAGCACCAGTTCGGCGGCGAGGTGGATCGCCACCCGCCCGCCGTCCGCCTCGCCAAAGTGGAGGATGGCCGAACGCGCGACCAGCTGATGCTTGATGATCCAGAACAGCGACCCCGCCCCCGCGACCTCCTCGTGCCGTTTGGGCAGGTAGCGCGTCGTCAGGAACAGCGGCCCCGCCTCGGCACGCGAGCGCAGACGTTCGGCGAGGTGCTCAGTGCTGCTCGCGCCGAAAGCCACTTTGGTGAGGTGGAGCATAGTGGTCGATGTGGGCTGGCCCGCCGCCCGGTCAACCCATTGAGACGAGGCCGGTCGCGACCGCCAGCCCGAGAAAGGCGAAGAACCCCATCGAATCGGTCACCATCGTCACGAACACCGACGAGGCGACCGCCGGGTCCTGGTTCAGCCGCTCCAGCGTCACCGGCACGATCACCCCCGCCAACCCCGCGACGGCGACATTGATGACGATCGCGCCGGCGATCACCATGCCGAGCTGGACGTTGCCGAACCACGCCCCCGCGCCCAGCCCGAGCAGCAGCGCCACCGTCACGCCGTTCATCAATGCTACCATCAGCTCGCGGCGGATGGTGCGGATCGTGTTCGACTGGGTGAGCTGGTTGGTGGCGAGCGCGCGCACGGCCACCGCCATCGTCTGCGTTCCCGCATTGCCACCGATCGACGCGACAATCGGCATCAGGATGGCGAGTGCCACCATCTGCTCGATCGCGCCGCCGAACGCCGCGATGATCGACGACGCGATCGCGGCGGTGAACAGGTTGGAGATCAGCCAGCGGACGCGTGCGACATAGCTGTCGAACACCGGCTCGTTGATGTCGCCTTCGCCGGCACCCGACAGCAGCAGCGCGTCCTCGCCGGCTTCCTGCTGGATGATGTGGACGATGTCGTCGACGGTGATCATGCCGACCAGCCGGCCGGCATCGTCGATAACCGCGGCCGAGATCAGCGCGTATTTCTGGAAACGGAGTGCCACCTCCTCCTGGTCCATGTCGACCGGGATCAGCGTCTGCTCGCGCTTCATCACGTCGGCCATCGGCACGGCGCGGGGCGTACGCAGGATCCAGGACAGCGCGCAGGTGCCGACCGGATGGTGGCCGCGATCGACCACGAACACTTCCCAGAAGTCGGTGGTCAGGTCGTCATGGCCGCGCAGATAGTCGATCGTGTCGCCGACCGTCCAATGTTCCGGCACCGCGATCAGCTCGCGCTGCATCAATCGGCCGGCGGATTCTTCCGGGAAGCTCAGCGCCTCCTCGATCGCGGCACGATCGTCCGGCTCCATCGCGCGCAGCACCTCGCGCTGCTCGTCGGCGTCGAGATCCTCGATGATCGCGACCGCGTCGTCGGTGTCGAGCTCGGCGGCGATGTCGGCGACCTGGCGCGCGGACAGCTCGTCCATCAGGTCCTCGCGGACCCAGTCGTTCATCTCCGCGAACACGTCGGCATCGAGCAGGTCGGCAAGCGCGGCGGCGAGCGCGTCGCGGTCGTCGGCCGGGGCAAGCTCGAACAGGTCGGCGATGTCGGCGGGGTGCAGCGGCGCGACCAGCGCGCGCGCGTCCTCGGCGTCGCCGGCGCGGACCGCGTCGAGCACCGCATCGACGAACCCGGGGCGCAGCCGGTCGTCGCGGTCGAGCTGATCGCCGGCGACGGTTTCAGGAAGCTCGACCTCGCTCATCGTCGCCTCCCATGCCGGCTTGAGGCGGGCCTCCTACCGCGCTGCAGCGTGATTTGCCAGCGGCGCGCGCGCGGCCTACGGGCCTGCGCAACCCGCAACGGAGGAAATACCGATGGCCGATTTTCAGACGCTTACGCTGACCCTCGACGCTAATGGACAGGGGGGCGACGTCACGATCAAGCTACGTCCCGACCTGGCACCCGGGCACGTCGCCCGCATCGCGGAGCTGGCGAACGAGGGCTTCTACGACGGCGTTCCCTTTCACCGCGTCATCCCCGGCTTCATGGCGCAGGGCGGCGACGGCGGTAACGGCGACGGCACCGGCGGCTCCGCCAAGCCCAATCTGAAGGCGGAGTTCAACGCCGAGCCGCATGTGCGCGGCACCTGCTCGATGGCGCGCACCAATCAGCCCGACACCGCCAACGCACAGTTCTTCATCTGCTTCGACGACGCGCGCTTCCTCGACAAGCAGTACACCGTCTGGGGCCAGGTCACGTCCGGCATGGAGCTGGTCGACGCGCTGCCGACCGGCGAGCCGCCGCGCAATCCCGGCAAGATCGTCAAGGCACGCGCGGAGTGATTCTGTGCTCCCCCGCCGTCAACGCGGTGGGGGAGCCGGCTGATCCTCGCTGCCGAGCATCCAGATCAGCCAGTCCCGGAACATCCTGACCGGCTTGGTTTGCAGGGCCTTGGGGCGGCACACGAACCAGTAGGAATAGGGGCTCTCGACCCGGATCCCGAACAACCGCGCCAGTCGCGGATCGGCGGCGTCGACGAAGTGGCTTTCATGCATGAAGGCGATGCCCAACCCTTGCGCGGCAGCCTCAAGCATCAGCTGGCCCGAATCGAAATAGTCGATCGCCAGCGGCTCGACATCGCCGACCCCGGCAGCACCTCGCCAGGCTTCGAAGGTGTCGGGCATGTCGCGATGCACCAGCACCGTCAGCTGCGCCAGCTGCCGGGGGTCGGTGACCGGCTCGGATCCGTCGAGCAGCGCGCGCGCGCCGATCGGGTAGACGCTGTTGCGGTCGAGCCGGTCGGCATGCAGCGCCGGATCGACGTCGCGCGCGAGCACGATCGCGGCGTCGAGGCCATCGCCCAGCCGGGTCACGCCATGCCCGGCGGTGTCGATGTCGAGGTGCAGCTCGGGATGGTCCCGGCGTAGCTCGCCCAGCCGCGGGAACAGCCGCTGGGAGGCATACAACGGCAGCACCCCCAGCCGCAGCCGCAACAGCTCGGTGCCGCTGGTCAGCGCCTCGACCGCGTCCGACAGCTGGTCGAGGACGGGTGCGAGGTGGCTCAACAGCCGCTCGCCATCGGCGTTGAGCACCACCGCCTGATGCCGCCGGTCGAACACCGGCTTGCCCATGAATCGCTCCAGCGCCTGCACCCGGCGGCTGAGCGCGGGTGCGGACAGCGACAGCTCCTCCGCCGCGGCCTTGACCGAACCGAGCCTCGCGACTTGCACGAACGCCTCGATCGCGCCCAACGGTGGCAACCGACGCATCCCGTTCCCCTCTCTCGCCAATCCTCGGTTGCGATTGCGTTCTTTGCAACCGTAGAAAATCCGTTCGCACTTGCAACATAAAATGCTGCGGCGCATTTAGATGAGGCCTTTCAGGCATCCTCTCCTATAAACTTTCATACGCCGGCCGCCCCAACGGGCAGCCGGCGTTTTTTTTGCGCAGCGCCCAAGACGCGCAAGCACGGCCGGCAGGTTGCGCAGCGAACCGGTCCGACGACGACGTGGCTCCTGACCTTTTTATCACGGAACCCCCGGCCCACCTCCCGCGCTTGCCTGCGTGAGGAGTACCCGATGGCCGACGCCGACCCGACGACCCGCAAGATCCAGGTGGCCAACAGCCGGCCGGAGGACTCCGGCCGCGGCCTCGCGCACGTGCCGCGCGCGCTGATGGCGGCGCTGGGCATCGCCGAGGGCGACGTGATCGAGATCGTCGGCAAGAACTCCACGCCGGCGCGCGCGGTGCAGCCCTATACCGAGGACGAGGGCCTCGACCTGCTCCGCATCGACGGGCTTCAGCGCGCCAATGCCGGCGTCGGCTCGGGCGATTTCGTCGAGGTGCGCAAGGCGGACTCGAAGCCCGCGACGCGCGTCGTCTTCGCCCCCGCCCAGCAGAACCTGCGGCTGCAAGGCTCGACCAACGCGCTACGTCGCACTTTCTACGGCCGGCCGTTATGCGCGGGCAACGTCGTCGCGACCGCCGGGCACCAGCGCGTCGCCAACATGCCGCCGGGCGTCCAGCAGTTCATGAACGCGCCCGCCTATGCGCTGCAGGAAATCCGCCTGCTCGTCGTCTCGGCCGCGCCCAAGGGCATCGTCCATATCGACGAGAACACCGAAATCGAGCTGCGCCCCGAATATGCGGAGCCGGACGCCGCGCGCCGCGCCGATGTCACCTATGACGATCTCGGCGGCATGGGCGCGACGATCGACCAGCTGCGCGAGATGGTCGAGCTGCCGCTGCGTTATCCGGAGCTGTTCCAGCGGCTGGGCGTCGATCCGCCCAAGGGGCTGCTGCTCTATGGCCCGCCCGGTACCGGCAAGACCCGGCTCGCGCGCGCCGTCGCCAACGAATCGGACGCGCAGTTTTTCCTCATCAACGGCCCGGAGATCATGGGCTCCGCCTATGGCGAGTCCGAAGGGCGGCTGCGGTCGGTGTTCGAGGAGGCGAGCAAGAACTCGCCCTCGATCGTCTTCATCGACGAGATCGACTCGATCGCGCCCAAGCGCGGGCAGGTGTCCGGCGAGGCCGAAAAGCGCCTCGTGGCACAGCTGCTGACGCTGATGGACGGGCTGGAGGCGCGCGCCAATCTGGTGGTGATCGCCGCCACCAACCGGCCGGAGGCGATCGACGAGGCGTTGCGCCGGCCGGGCCGCTTCGACCGCGAGATCGTGGTCGGCGTCCCCGACGAGCGCGGGCGGCGCGAGATCCTCGGCATCCATACCCGCGGCATGCCGCTGGCGGACGGCGTCGATCTCGGCGAGCTGGCGCGCACCACCTATGGCTTCGTCGGCGCCGACCTTGCCGCCCTGGCGCGCGAGGCCGCGATCGAGGCGGTGCGCCGCATCATGCCCGAGCTCAACCTCGAGGAACGCACGATCCCGCCCGAGGTGCTCGACCGGCTGTCGGTCACCCGCGACGATTTTCTGGGTGCGTTGAAGCGCGTCCAGCCGTCGGCGATGCGCGAGGTGATGGTGGAGGCGCCGCGGGTCCGCTGGGAGGATGTCGGCGGCCTCGACGACGCGCAGATGCGGCTCAAGGAAGGCGTCGAACTGCCGCTCAAGGATCCCGACGCCTTCCGCCGCCTCGGCATCCGCCCGGCCAAGGGCTTCCTGCTCTATGGCCCGCCGGGTACCGGCAAGACCCTGCTCGCCAAGGCGGTGGCGCGCGAGGCGGAGGCGAACTTCATCGCCACCAAATCGTCGGACCTGCTGAGCAAATGGTACGGCGAGAGCGAGCAGCAGATCGCGCGGTTGTTCCAGCGCGCGCGCCAGGTGGCGCCGTGCGTGATCTTCATCGACGAGCTCGACAGCCTCGTTCCCGCGCGCGGCAGCGGGGGCGGCGAGCCGCAGGTAACCGAACGCGTGGTCAACACCATCCTCGCCGAGATGGACGGATTGGAGGAGCTGCAAGCGGTGGTCGTGATCGGCGCCACCAATCGGCCCAATCTGGTCGACCCCGCGCTGCTGCGTCCGGGGCGGTTCGACGAGCTGATTTATGTCGGCTTGCCCGACAAGCCGGGGCGTCGCCGCATCCTGGGCATCCAGACCGGCAAGATGCCGCTCGGCGCGGATGTCGACCTGGATGAGGTCGCGGCGCGCACCGATCGCTTCACCGGGGCCGACCTGGAGGACGTCGTCCGGCGCGCGGGGCTCGTGGCATTGCGCCGCTCGCTGCAATCGGCGGAGGTCACCATGGCCGACTTCGAAGCCGCGCTCGCCGACTCGCGCGCCAGCGTCACGCCCGAGGTCGAGCGCGAATATGAGCAGATGGCGTCGCGGCTGAAACAGGACGCCAACGCCATCCAGCCGCTGGGCTTCATTTCGCCGGGCCAACTGACGCCACGTGGCTCGAAGGGGGCCGATTGAGGGGCGCCCTATCGTTAACGGGCCGTTAGCCATTCGCGGTCACACCGGCCGGGCTATGTCGAACCAGCCCAATTATCCGACCGACGAACTGCCGTGGCGAAGTCGCCTGCTGCACCTCGTCGACGAGGTCTATAGCGGCACTGCCGGCCTGCCGCAGGGGGCGATCAAGGGCGCGTTCTCCACCCTCGATCAGCTCCGTGCAGCCGGCGCAGCGCAGGCCGACGTCAGCCATGTCGAGCGCGTCGCGGTCGAGCTGCACCACCTGCAGGCGCTGTGCGGCACCGCCGGCGCCGACTCCTTTCCGGCGAGGGCCGCGCGGCGCGGGATCCGCCGCTCGACGCTGGACTGGCTCCAGCAAACGCGTGTCGCCGACCTGGCCTGAGCGGCCGCGTCTACAACTCCCGCACCAGCCGCACCGCGCGCGCCACCCAGGGCGCATCTGCCACCACCTGCTGCCGCGCGCCCGGCCCCAGCGGCAGCAGGTGCAGCTTGCCGCCCTCGCGGTTCAACAGCCGCCCGAACAGGAAGCGCCCACCGGGTCGCGGCACCAGCACGTCCCGGTTGAGGGCCCTGGCAAAGTCGTCGGGCGCCAGCCGCTCGCACCAGATCTCGTCGCCGGCGCGATAGTCGCCGACGCCGCCGGTCACCGTCACCGCGACCAGCTCGGGCGCGGGCGTCGGCGGCATCACCGTGGCGGGTCGCCTGGGCGCGGTGGCGCCCGTCGCGTCCAGCTGTGCCGCGACCGGCAGCTCGGCGCGATCGGGCAGCTTGACGAGATCGCCGGCGGTCACCCCCAAGGCGGCCGCGATGCGGTTGAGCCAGCCGACCGAAACGGTGCGCGTTCCCGTTTCCAGCCGGCCGATGGTCTGGGCGGTGGTCGGCGGCACGCAGGCGCGCGCGACGTCGTCCAGCGTCATGCCCTTGGCGCGGCGCACTTCCCTTATGGCGGTGATCATCGGGTCTCTCCAACCGATCTGGTTTCTTCTCTGTCCTACAAACTTCCCGGCATGGCAAGCGAGCCTGCGAATCGGCGGGAGTGGCGCATGCGGGAACTGGTGGAACGTGGGTTGGACGAACATGGCGTGATCCGCGCCAAAGGCGCGACCCGGCGCAGCGTCACGGTCAACCTGCGCGAATCGCCGCTGAGCTGGCTGGCGTCACGCGGTCTACTGTCGGCACGGCAGATCGAGGCGGGCGAGCGGCTCCGCGCCGACTACGAACGCGCACAGCTGGCGCCCAGCGTGACGATGCGCTGGGCGGCGCGGGTGGATGGCGGCGCCGCTGAGCCGGACCCGACCACCGCGCAACTCGCCGCCAAGCAGCGGTTTGATGGCGCGATCACCGCCGCCGGGCCGGGGCTGGCGGAGCTGCTGTGGCGCGTCGTCTGCGCCGGCGAGGGGCTGCCGGCGGCGGAGCGGGCGTTCGGCTGGCCGACGCGCGCGGGCCGCGTCGTGCTCGGCCTGGCACTTGATCGGCTCGCCAGCCACTACAAGCTGCCGTGACGCGAACCCCACGATCGAATAGGTGTCGATGCCGGCAACTTCGACAACTTCGCGGAACGACTCATGCGGCTCGGTCTCATCAAGTGCCACGGTTCCGGTAACGACTTTCCCCTGCTCGACGCGCGCGCCGTCCGTCTCGATGACGAGGTCTGGGCGGCGGTTGCGGAAGCCCTCGCCGATCGTGCCGGGCCGGTCGGCGGCGACGGACTGCTGCTGCTGATCGCGGGGGATCGCAACCACGCGTTCGGGATGCGGATGTTCAACAGCGACGGGTCGGAGGCGGAGCTGTGCCTCAACGGCCTTCGCTGCGTCGCCCGCCTCGGCTTCGACCGCGAGGGGCTCGAGGAAGCGGCGATCCGCTGCAAGGCCTCGACCGTGCAGGCCGCGCGCGCCCCCGACCTTGCGCCCGGCGTCTACACGGTCCGCGAGGTCGCCGGCCCGGCGAGCCTCGATGTCACCGGCTGGCCGATGAACATCGGTGAGGTGGAGCATGTCGATGCGCCCCTGTCGCGCCTCGGTTCTGCCCGGGCGTTTACGGCCGTGGCGATGCCCAACCCGCATCTCGTCGCCTTCGTGGAAGAGATCGACGAGGACGAGCTGGTCGCGGTCGGCGAGGCGGCGCAGGACCAGCCCGCCTGGATGCCCAATCGTGCCAATGTGTCGTTCGTCGAGCTGCGCGAGGGCGGCCTGTTCGTCCGCACCTATGAGCGCGGCGTCGGGCTGACCGACAGTTGCGGCAGCGCGATGGCCGCCTCTACCTACGCCGCCTGCCTGACCGGGCGCATCGCCTTCGACACCGAAATCACGGTGTGGAACAAGGGTGGTCTGGTCCGCGCCGACGCGGAGATCGGCGGCGAGGTGACGCTGTCGGGCAACGCGACCTGGGAGTGGGAGGGCAGCGTCGACATCGATCCGGCCACGGGCGCGGTATCGGATGTGCAGGTGGACCGGCGGTTCGCCGATGAGGCGGCGGCCTGGGAGGGAGCGCGCTCCGCGGCCTAGCGCCTCGCCGGTGGACGCCGGAGCCCAGTCGGCCGCGCCGGGATAGAACACGAAGCTCGTCCGATCCCGGCAATCTGGGCCCCGGCTGCCGCCGGGGAGGCGGGGAAATTCGGGGCGAACGGCCCTACAGCTTCCGCCCGATCACCTCCTTCATGATCTCGTTGGTCCCGCCGTAAATCCGCGACACCCGCGCCGCGCGCCACTGCCGCGCGATCGGGTATTCGTTCATGTAGCCGGCGCCGCCGTGGAGCTGGAGGCACTTGTCCATCACCTCCCATTGCAGCTCGGTGTGCCACAGCTTCGCCGCCGCGCCCTCCTCGTTGGTGAGTTCACCTTTCAGGTGACGGGCGATCGCCCAGTCGAGATGCGCCCAGCCGACCTGCAGCTTGCTCTTCAGGTCGGCGAGCACGAAACGCGTGTTCTGGAAGTCGAACACCATCCCTGCGAACGCCTTGCGCTCCTTGGTAAAGGCGACGGTGTCGTCGAACGCGCGCTGTGCCGAGGCATGGGTGCCGACCGCGATCGAGAGGCGCTCCTGCGGCAACTGGCTCATCAGATAGATGAAGCCCTGTCCCTCCTCGCCCAGGCAGTTGGTCATCGGTACGCGCACGTCTTCGAAGAACAGCTCGCTGGTGTCGGCCGCGTCCTGGCCGATCTTGTCGAGCTTGCGGCCCTTGGAGAACCCCTCGCGGTCGCTCTCGACCAGGATGATCGACATGCCCTTCCAGGCAGGCTTGGCGTCGGGGTCGGTCTTGGCGACGACCAGCGTCAGATCGGTGTTCTGGCCGTTGGTGATATAGGTCTTCGATCCGTTGATGACGTAATGGTTGCCGTCCTTCTTGGCGGTGGTGCGGATCGACTGCAGGTCGCTGCCGGTGCCCGGCTCGGTCATGGCGATCGCGGTCACCACCTCGCCCGAGACGAGCTTGGGCAGCCATTCGCGCTTCTGTTCCTCGGACCCGTAATGTTCGAGATAGCCGACCACGATATCGGACTGGAGCGAGAAGCCGGCGGGGACGCCATTATAGCTCATCTCCTCATCGACGATGCAGTTGTAGCCGAAATCGAGGCCGAGGCCTCCATAAGCCTCCGGGACCGTCGGACACAGCATCCCGATCTCGCCCGCCTTGCGCCAGAAATCCTTGGGGACGAGCCGGTTCTTCTCCCAATCGTTGACGTGCGGGACGCCCTCTTTTTGCAGGAACGAGCGGACCGTCTGGCGAAACGCCTCGTGGTCCGCGGTGTAGGCGAGGCGGCCGGGGATGGTGTCGAGGGACATGGGGACTCCTTTGCCGCTTAAGGTGGCATAACGAAAGTTACGGGGCAATCCGTCGCCCCGGCCTTGAGCCGGGGTCCCGCTGCCTCTACCCCGTCAAGAAGAAGCGGGACCCCGGCTCAAGGCCGGGGCGACGATGTGGACAGGAGAGCGCATGAAACTGGCCAGCCTCAAGAGCGGGCGCGACGGCAAGCTCGTGATCGTGTCCGACGATCTCGCCTGGTATGCCGACGCCGCTCATGTCGCGCCGACGCTGCAGGCGGCACTGGACGACTGGAACCGGCTCGCACCCGACTTGCAGGTGCTCGCGACCGACGTCCGCAACCAGGCGATCCCGCTGGAACGTTTCCACGAGCACGATGCCGCCTCGCCGCTGCCGCGCGCCTATCAATGGGCGGACGGCTCGGCCTATGTGAATCATGTCGCGCTGGTGCGGCAGGCGCGGGCGGCGGAGATGCCCGACAGCTTCTGGCACGATCCGCTGATGTATCAGGGCGGCTCCGACGGCTTTCTCGGCCCGCGCGATCCGATCCCGCTCGCCGACGAGAGCTGGGGCTGCGACCTGGAGGCCGAAGTGGTCGTCGTCACCGGCGACGTGCCGCTCGGTGCCAGCCGTGAGGAGGCGCTGGCGAGCATCCTGCTGGTCGGGCTGACCAACGACGTCAGCCTGCGCAATCTCATCCCCGGCGAGCTCGGCAAGGGCTTCGGCTTTTTCCAGTCCAAGCCCGCGAGCGCCTTCAGCCCCGTGTTCGTCACCCCCGACGCACTGAGCGACTGGTGGCGGGACGGCAAGCTGCACCGCAAGCTGATGGTGGACCTCAACGGCCGCCCCTTCGGCCGCGCCGATGCGGGACAGGACATGACCTTCGACTTCGGCACGCTGGTCGCCCACGCAGCGAAGACGCGGAAGCTCGGCGCGGGCACCATCGTCGGTTCGGGCACCGTCTCCAATCGCGACGAAGGCGGCGGCCCCGGCAAGCCGATCAGCGCGGGCGGGGTGGGCTATTCCTGCCTCGCCGAGGTGCGCACGGTCGAGACGATCGCCGGCGGCAAGCCGGTGACGCCGTTCCTGAAGCGCGGCGACACGGTCCGCATCTGGGCCGAGGACGACCGTCACCATTCGATCTTCGGCGCCATCGAGCAGGTGGTGGGCGAGCAGACCGTCGGATGATTGCGGCGCTGCGCACCCCGGAGGAGCGGTTCGCGCACCTATCCGATTTCGACTTCCCGGTCCGCTACCTGGAGGGCGTGCCGGGGTATGAAGGCTTGCGCGGCGCCTATATCGACGCCGGGCCGGCCGCTGCGGAACGCACCTTCCTCTGCCTGCACGGCGAGCCGAGCTGGAGCTTCCTCTATCGCAAGATGATCCCGGTCTTCCTCGAAACCGGCGCGCGGGTGATCGCGCCCGACCTGATCGGCTTCGGCCGCTCGGACAAGCCGGTCGAGGAGGGCGCCTATTCGTTCGACTTCCACCGCGACTGGTTGCTTGCGTTGGTCGAGCGGCTGGAACTACGACGCGTCACGCTGGTGGTGCAGGACTGGGGCGGACTGCTCGGCCTGACGTTGCCGGTTGATCCAGAGTTCGCGGGTCGGCTGGAGCGGCTGATCGTGATGAACACCGCGCTCGCGGTCGGCGACCCGCCCGGCCCGGGGTTCGAAGCGTGGAAGGCTTACGCACTCGCCACCCACGACCTGCCGGTGGGCGACATCATCGCGGGCGGGACGCCGCACCTCACCGCGGCGGAGAAGGCAGGGTATGACGCGCCCTACCCGGATGCACGGTACAAGGCCGGCGCGCGCGTCTTCCCGGCGCTGGTGCCCGTCGCCCCGGACATGCCCGGCGCGGCGATCTCCCGGCAGGCGCGCGAATGGTGGTCGAACCATTGGAACGGCCCCAGCTTCATGGCCATAGGCGATGCCGATCCGGTGCTCGGGCCCCCCGCGATGCAGGCGTTGCGCCGGGTCATCAAGGGCTGCCCGGAGCCGATGATCGTCGTCGGCGGTGGTCATTTCGTGCAGGAATGGGGTGAGCCGATCGCGCGAGCCGCGCTCGAGGCCTTCGAGGCAAGTCTCGACCGGGCTTGAAATATTATTGCGTGAGCCCGACAGGGCGGAACGGGCGTTTCTGCCCGGTGAGAGGACGATCATGACCGGCGAGCGCCTGCGCGCCAACCTTCCCCCCTTGTCGCTGCACGTGCCCGAACCGAAGTTCCGGCCGGGCGACGAGGTCGATTTCGCCGAGGTCGACGTGCCCCCCGCCGGCGCCGCGCGGCGGCCCGACACCGCCGCGCCGGCGCGCGAGTTCACCGATCTCGCCTACACGCTGGTGCGCGTCCTCGACGAGGATGCGCGCGCGGTCGGGCCGTGGGATCCGAAGCTGTCGCCCGATCAGCTCCGCCGCATGCTGCGCGCGATGGCGCTGCTGCGCGCCTTCGACGAGCGCATGTTCCGCGCCCAGCGCCAGGGCAAGACCAGCTTCTACATGAAGGCGACCGGCGAGGAGGCGGTGGCGGTGCCCCAGGCCTTCGCACTCGACTTCGACGACATGTGCTTTCCGTCGTACCGCCAGCAGGGACTGCTGATCGCGCGCGGCTATCCGCTGGTCGAGATGATGAACCAGATCTACTCGAACAAGGGCGACAAGCTGCAAGGCAAGCAGCTGCCGATCATGTATTCGGCGAAGGATCACGGCTTCTTCTCGATCTCCGGCAATCTGGCGACGCAGTTCCCGCAGGCGGTCGGCTGGGCGATGGCATCGGCGGCGAAGGGCGACACGCGGATTGCGGCGGTCTGGTGCGGCGAGGGCTCGACCGCAGAGGGCGACTTCCACTCCGCCTGCACATTCGCCAGCGTCTATCGCGCGCCGGTGATCCTCAACGTCGTCAACAACCAGTGGGCGATCTCCAGTTTCTCCGGCTTCGCGGGCGCGGAGGCGACGACCTTCGCCGCGCGCGCGGTCGGCTATGGCATCGCCGGCCTGCGGGTCGACGGCAACGACGCGCTGGCGGTGTATGCGGCGACGCAGTGGGCGGCCGAGCGCGCGCGCACCAACCAGGGGCCGACGCTGATCGAGCATTTCACCTATCGCGCCGAGGGTCACTCGACCTCCGACGATCCGGGCCAATACCGCTCCGCCGGTGAGCCCAATGCCTGGCCGCTGGGCGATCCGATCCGCCGGCTCAAGGACCATCTCATCCAGCTTGGCGAGTGGGATGAGGAGCGCCATGCCGCGCAGGACAAGGAGCTCGCCGAGCAGGTCCGCGCCGATCAGAAGGAGGCGGAGAAAAACGGCATCCTCGGCCACGGCCTCCACCAGCCGCTCGACACCCTGTTCGACGGCGTCTTCGAGGAAATGCCGTGGCACCTGCAGGAGCAGCGCGCGCAGATGCTGGCGGAAGAGCAGGCGAGCGGACGGCCATGGGCGCGGAAATGACGATGAGAGAAAACGCAAGCCCGGTGAGGTCGGAAGCCGGGAACGTCGGCGGAGCAGACGCGCCCGCCACCACCCGCATGAACATGATCCAGGCGATCAACTCCGCCATGGACGTGATGCTGGCGCGCGACCCGGACGTGATCGTCATGGGCGAGGATGTCGGCTATTTCGGCGGCGTCTTCCGCGCCACCGCGGGGTTGCAGGCAAAGCACGGCAAGACCCGCGTGTTCGATACTCCGATCACCGAGATCGGCATCATCGGCGTCGCGATCGGCATGGGCGCCTATGGCCTGCGCCCGGTGCCCGAGATTCAGTTCGCCGACTATATCTACCCGGCGCTCGACCAGATCGTGTCGGAAGCGTCGCGGCTGCGTTATCGCTCCGCTGGCGAGTTCACCTCCCCGATCACCGTCCGCTCGCCGTTTGGCGGCGGCATCTTCGGCGGCCAGACGCACAGTCAAAGCCCCGAGGGCATCTTCACCCATGTCAGCGGCATCAAGACGGTGATCCCGTCCACGCCCTATGATGCCAAGGGCCTGCTGATCGCCGCGATCGAGGACAACGACCCGGTCCTCTTCTTCGAGCCCAAGCGCATCTACAACGGCCCGTTCAACGGCTATTGGGACCGGCCGTCGGAGAACTGGTCGAAGCACTCGGCAGGCGAGGTGCCGACCGGCTATTACCGGATCGACCTCGGCACCGCGAACGTGGTGCGAGCGGGCGAGGCGGTGACGATCCTGTGCTATGGCACGATGGTCCATGTCGTCGTCGCGACGGTGGCGGAGATGGGCGTGGACGCGGAAATCGTCGACCTGCGCACGCTGGTGCCGCTCGATATCGAGACGATCGAGGCGTCGGTCAGGAAGACCGGCCGCTGCATGATCGTCCACGAGGCGACGCGCACCGGCGGCTTCGGCGCGGAGCTGTCGGCGCTGGTGCAGGAGCGGTGCTTCTACCACCTCGAAGCGCCGATCGAGCGCGTCACCGGCTTCGACACGCCCTATCCGCACAGCCTCGAATGGGCCTATTTCCCCGGACCCGTCCGCATCGGCGAGGCGATCCGCAAAGTGATGAAGGACTGACCGCGATGGCCCGCTACAGTTTCCGCCTGCCCGACATCGGCGAGGGCATCTCGGAGGCCGAGATCGTCGCGTGGCACGTGGCGGTGGGCGAGCGCGTCGAGGAGGACGGCCGGCTCGCCGACATGATGACCGACAAGGCGACCGTGGAGATGGAGTCGCCCGTCGCCGGTATCGTGGTCGAGCTTGCAGGTGAGGTCGGCGACCAGATTCCGATCGGCTCGACGCTGGTGGTGATCGAGACCGACGCCGTCGAGGGCGAGCAGCCCTCCGCGCCGACGCCGGAAGCCGCGGCGGACCTGCCGCAAGCGCAACTCGAGGCGGAGAATCCGGGGGTCGAGGAGGCCACGACACCCGCTCCGTTCGTCCCGAGCGAAGTCGAGGGACCGGCCGCAAGCGACCTGCCTGCGACACGTGTCTCGACTGCGCTCGACACGAGCGGTGACGTGCGCCCACCGCTCGCCTCCCCCGCAGTGCGCCAGCGCGCGCGCGAAC
>NZ_DASTMA010000021.1:0-72655 GCF_035714405.1 Sphingomonas sp.
GTGCTGACCGCCTATTACGGCAACCCGCGCCAGGTGTTCGTGACCTTCGGCGCGAAGTTCTGATCTACCCCGTCACGCCGGGCTCGTCCTGGCATCCACCGTGCCTCGGACCCGCTGCCGGCGGGGCGCGGCACGGTGGACCCTGGAACAAGTCCGGGGTGACGGACGAAGAATGTTTGCGGGAAGAAGCTTGCCAATGAATGCCTCTGCCGTCCCGTCCCGCGCCTATCGCGACGTCGTCCTCGCGATGCTGTTGCTGGTCTACACCTTCAACTTCGTCGACCGGCAGATCCTCGGCATCCTCGCGCCGAGCATCAAGGCCGAGCTCGGGCTCACCGACACCCAACTCGGCGCGCTCGGCGGGCTCGCCTTCGCGCTGCTCTATTCGACGCTGGCGGTGCCGCTGGCTTGGCTGGCCGACCGCACCAGCCGCAGTTGGGTGATCACCGTCAGCCTCGCGGTATGGAGCGGCTTCACCGCACTGTGCGGCTACGCGACCAGCTTCGCGCAGTTGTTCGCGTTCCGCGTGGGCGTCGGGGTCGGCGAGGCAGGCGGGGTCGCGCCTTCCTACGCGCTCATCGCCGACTATTTTCCCGCGGGTAGCCGCGCCCGCGCGCTGGCGATCTATTCGCTCGGCATCCCACTCGGGTCGGCGGCGGGGGTAATGCTCGGCGGCTATATCGCCGCGACGATCGACTGGCGCACCGCGTTCATCGTCGTCGGCGTCGCCGGGGTCGCGATCGCGCCGGTCTTCCGTCTCGTGGTCCGCGAACCCGCGCGCCCGGTGCAGGCTGCCGATGCCGCACCGCTGCGTGACGTCTTCCGGATCCTCGCCGCGAAGCGCAGTTTCTGGCTGTTGAGCTTCGGCGCCGCGTGCAGCTCGATGCTCGGTTACGGGCTCGCTTTCTGGTTGCCGTCGCTGCTCAAGCGCAGCTTCGGGCTGGAGCTGGTCGGTATCGGTCAATTCTACGGTGGGCTGCTGCTCATCGGCGGGGTCGCAGGGGTGCTGCTCGGCGGCTTCGTTGGCGATCGCCTGGGCGCGCGTGATCGCGGCGCCTACGCCAAGCTGCCCGCGATCTGCTACGCGCTCGCGGTGCCGCTTTTCGCGGCGGGCATCCTCGCGCAGAGCACCACCGCGGCGTTCCTGTTCCTCGTCGTGCCGCAGGCGCTGGTTTATGTCTGGCTGGCGCCGGTGATCACCGCGGTCCAGCATCTGGTACCCGCGCACATGCGCGCGACCGCGTCGGCGTGCTTCCTGCTGATCAACAATCTCATCGGGCTTGGCGCGGGAACCTTGGTGCTCGGGCTACTCTCCGACGCGATGACCGCGCGGTTCGGGGACGAAGCGCTGCGCTATGCGATGCTCAGCGGATTGGTGCTGTACCTGCTCGCCGGACTGCTGATGGCGTTGGCCGCCAAGCCGCTGCGCCACGACTGGGTGGACTGACCTCTTCCGTCATCCCGGGCTTGACCCGGGACCCAGAGCCAAACAGCGCGGCGCCCGTGGCTCTGGGTTCCGGCCCGCGCCGAAATGACGGAAGAGAAGGGCCTAGCGCTCTCGCGTCGCCGCGAACTTCACCTTCGTGTAGCGATCCGCGATGTACCCGACTTCCCACGCGCTCTTCGCCAGGAACACCGGATTGCCGTCGCGATCCTTGGCCATCGCCGCTCGGTTGATGTCGGTGTACGCCTTCAGGTCGGCCGCATCCTCCGCCGACACCCAGCGCGCGGTGTCGAACGGTGCGGGTTCGAGCGCGGCGGCTACCTTGTACTCGGCATCAAGCCGGCTCAGCAGTACCTCGAGCTGGAGCTGCCCGACCACGCCGATGATCCAGTTCGAGCCGATCTCGGGATAGAAGACCTGGGTCACGCCTTCCTCCGCCATGTCGTCGAGCGCCTTGCGCAGCTGCTTGGTCTTGGTCGGATCCTTCAGCTGCACACGCCGCAGGATTTCCGGCGCAAAGTTGGGCAGGCCGGTGAAGCGCACCTCCGCGCGCTCGCTCAGCGTGTCGCCGACGCGCAGCGTGCCGTGGTTGGGGATGCCGATGATGTCGCCGGGATAGGCGAGGTCGGCGATCTCACGATCCTGCGCGAAGAACAGGATCGGCGAGTGCACCGCGATCGGCTTGCCAGAGCCGGACGGCGTCAGCTTCATGCCGCGCCTGAAGGTACCCGAGCAAAGCCGCATGAAGGCGATGCGGTCGCGGTGCTGGGGGTCCATATTGGCCTGCACCTTAAAGACGAAGCCGGTGACCTCTTGCCGGTCGGGCGACACCGGTGCGGGCTCGGCCGGCTGCGGGCGCGGCGGCGGCGCGAAATCGGCGAGCGCGGCGATCAGCTCGGCCGGCCCGAAATCCTTGAGCGCGGAGCCGAAATAGACCGGCGTCAGGTCGCCGTCGCGGTATTTGTCGGCGTCGAAGGTGGAATAGCCGCCCTGTGCCAGCTCCACCTCGTCGGCGAACCGCTCCGACAGCGCCACCTCGTCGGACGCGCCCTGGAAGGTGCGGCTGTCGCCCTCCGGCCGGCTTATCCGCCCGGAGCCTAAGTCCATCACGCCTTCGAACTCGCCGCCCATGCCGATCGGCCAGTTCATCGGCGCGACGTCGAGCTGCAGGATGTCGGCGATCTCGTCCATCAGCTCGAACGGCGAGCGGCCCTCGCGGTCGACCTTGTTGACGAAGGTGATGATCGGCACGGAACGGAGCCGGCACACCTCGAACAGCTTGCGCGTCTGCGCCTCGATCCCGCGCGCGGCGTCGATCACCATCACCGCAGAATCGACGGCGGTCAGCGTGCGATAAGTATCCTCCGAAAAGTCCTCGTGCCCCGGCGTGTCGAGCAGGTTGAACATCACGCCGTCCTTCTCGAACGTCATGACGGACGACGTGACGGAAATGCCGCGCTGCTGCTCGATCTTCATCCAGTCCGACCGCGCGCGCCGGTTCTGCCCCCGCGCCTTGACCTCGCCGGCGAGATGAATGGCGCCGCCGACATAGAGCAGCTTCTCGGTCAAAGTCGTCTTGCCGGCGTCGGGGTGCGAGATGATCGCGAAGGTGCGGCGGGGGGTGGTCATCGGGCAATCTCGTCAGGCCAGTCGATCACCGGCGAAGTTGTCGAAGTTGGCGGCATCGGCATTCATTCCGACGCCGCGGCCGCGCTCACAGCAAACGATCGAGCGGGCCGGAGCAAAGGCAGCGGTCCAGCTCCTGCCATAGCGCAGGCCTGTAGGACAGCGCCGAGTGGGCTCACCCCCGCAAGGCAGCGCCCAGCTTCGCCGCAGCCGCCACTACCTTCTCGGTGACCCCCTTCAGCTCGGCCTCGACGAACGCCTTGTCGCCCGGTTGCAGCGTCACTTCCAGCGCCATCGAGCGTTCGCCGTCACGCGCGAAGACGTCGAAGACGCGCGCGGCGACGATCGCGGCCTTGTCCGCGCCTCGCACCGCGCGGACCAGCGCGTCCGCGGCAAGGCCGGCCGGCACCGTGAAGGCGAAGTCGCGACGCACCGCCTGCAAGGCCGGCGGCGCATGGACCGGTCGCGCGAAGCTCGTGCGCCGGGCCGGGATCGCGTCGAGGTACAGCTCCGCCGCCGCGACCGCGCCGTCCAGATCGAACGCCTTCAGCGTTGCCGGATGCAACATTCCGAACCGCGCCAGCACCGCCTTGGGGCCGAGCCGGAGCGTGCCGGATTGGCCCGGGTGCCACGCCTCGCCTGCATCGCCCATCACCTGGAGGTTGTCGACCGGAGCACCCGCCTCGCGCAGCAGCGCCAGCGCCTCGCCCTTGGCGTCGAACGCGTCGAAGGTGCTCGCCTTGCCCTCGCGCCAGCCGCGCGGACGCTTGTCGCCCGCGAGCACGAGGCCGAGCGTCAGCGGCTCCGCGTCGGCGAGATAGCGCCGCCCGATCTCGAACAAACGGCTGGCCCCCGCCCCGCGCTTGGCATTGCGCGCGGCCGCGTGGAGCAGCCCCGAGAGCAGCGACGGCCGCATCACCTTCAGCTCCTCGCTGATCGGGTTGGCGACCGTCCAGGCGCCGCCGCCCAGCGCATCGGCATCAGTCCGGGCGACGAAGCTCCAGGTCACCGCCTCGTCCAGCCCGCGCGCCGCCGCCGCGCGCCGCACGCGTCGCTCCAGCTTCTGCGCCGGCGTCGCGGTCGCCTTGGCGACACCGGGTATCCGCGCGAGCGGCACCGGCGGCACCCGGTCGATCCCTTCGATGCGGATCACTTCCTCCACCAGATCGGCCGGTCCGTCGATGTCGCGCCTCCAGGTCGGCACGGTCACGCGCCAGTCCGCCCCTACCGCGAAGCCGAGCCCTTCAAGGATCGCGCGCTGGCGCTCCGGCGCTACCGCAAGGCCACCCAGCGTTCCGGCAAGATTGGGGTCGTAGCCGACCACCTTGGGCTCCGTCGGCGGGGCGCCGCTGCGCGTCACCGCCGAGGACGTGCCGCCGCAATGCTCCAGCACCAGCCGCGTCGCGATCGCCAGCCCCGTATCGAGGAACGCCGGATCGACTCCGCGCTCGAATCGCGCCCGAGCGTCGCTCGTCAGCTGCAGCGCCTGACCGGTGCGGGCGATGTGCTCGGGCGTGAAGTACGCGCACTCGATCACGACATCGGTGGTGTCCGCCGACACCCCCGAATGCTCGCCGCCCATGATGCCGCCGATATCGTGGACCGCCGCATCGTCGGCGATCACCGTCATGCCCTCGCCGAGCGTGTATGTGCGACCGTTCAGCGCCACCACCTGCTCGCCTGCGCGAGCCTTTCGCGCCACCAGCCCGCCGGACAGTCTGGCACGGTCATAGACGTGCAGCGGGCGCCCGAGGTCGAGCATGACGAAATTGGTGATATCCACCAGCGCGGAGATCGGCTTCTGCCCGATCGCGGTGAGATAGCGCCGCATCCAACCCGGCGCGTCACCGTTGCGCACGCCGAACACGCCTTGCGCGTAGAAGGCCGGGCAGCCTTCCGGATCGTCGGTGCGCACGTCGGGCGCAGGGCCGTCGCCGTCGATCGGCGCGGTCGAACCGCGATAGACCTCGTCAAGCGGCCTGAGCGTGCCCAGCCCCGCCGCCGCCAGGTCGCGCGCGATGCCACGCACGCCCATGCAGTCCTGCCGGTTCGGCGTCACCGCCACCTCTATCACCGGGTCGGTCAGCCCGGCATAATCGGCATAGCTGGTGCCGACCGGCGCATCATCGGGCAGTTCGATGATGCCATTATGGTCCTCGCCCAGCTGCAGCTCGCGCGCGGAACACATCATGCCGTGCGACTCGACGCCGCGGATTGCCGCGACCTTGAGCGTGATGTCCGGGCCCGGGACATGCGTACCCGGTTCGCCGAACACGCCGATCAGGCCGGCGCGCGCGTTGGGCGCGCCGCATACGACCTGCAGCGGCCCGCTCCCCGCGTCGACCTGCAGCACCTGCAGCTTGTCCGCCTGCGGGTGCCGCTCCGCCGACAGCACGCGCGCGACCTTGAACGGTGCCAACGCCGCGCCGGGATCGTGGATGCCCTCCACCTCCAATCCATTGCGGGTCAGCATCTCGGCGATGGCCTCGAGCGAAGCGTCTGTATCCAGATGCTCCTTGAGCCAGGAGAGGGTGAACTTCATGCCCCCACTCCCCCGCTCAGGGTCGGCACGTCGAGCGCGGAGAAGCCGTAATGCTTCAGCCAGCGCGCATCGCCCTCGAAGAAGGGCCTGAGGTCATCCATGCCGTATTTCAGCATCGCCAGCCGATCGACACCGACGCCGAACGCGAAGCCCTGCCACTCCGCCGGATCGAGCCCGCAATTGGCGATCACGCGCGGATGCACCATGCCGGAGCCGAGCAGCTCCATCCAACCTTCGGAGCCCCCGAGCACCCGTCGCCCCTTCTCCATCGTCCAGCCGACATCGACCTCGGCGGAGGGCTCGGTGAACGGGAAGTAGCTTGGCCGCAGCCGCAGCACGATGTCGTCGCGCTCGAAGAACGCCTTCAGGAACGTCTCCAGCGTCCATTTCAGGTGCCCGAGCGTGATGCCGCGATCGATCACCAGCCCCTCGATCTGGTGGAACATCGGTGTGTGCGTCGCGTCCCAGTCGGAGCGATAGACGCGGCCGGGCGCGATGATGCGGATCGGCTCGCCGCCGGCGTGGGTGCGGCGCGCGACGTCCACCATCGTGCGGATCTGCACGGGTGAGGTATGGGTACGCAGCACCTTCAGGGCGGTGGCGCCGTCGGCAAAGCCGCCGTCGGACGAGGAGCCGTGCTCCCCGCCGGCCGCGCTCGCGGCGGCAGGAGCTCCATCCTCGACATCGCTCCTGCTGACGTAGAAAGTGTCATGCATGGCACGGGCGGGATGGCTCGCGGGAATGTTGAGCGCGGTGAAATTGTGCCAGTCGTCCTCGATCTCCGGCCCGGTCGCGACCGCGAAGCCGAGGTCGGCGAAGATCTCCGCCAGCTCGTCCATCACCTGGCTGACCGGATGCACCGTGCCCGTCGGCGGCAGGTCCACCGGCAGCGTCATGTCCAGCCGCTCGTCCGCCAGCCGGGCGTCGAGCGCGACCTGCTCCAGCATCGCCTTGCGTGTGGCGATCGCCGCCGTCACCGCCTCGCGCAAGCCGTGGATGCGCGGACCTTCCGCCTGACGCTGCTCCGGCGTCATCGCGCCCAGCGTCTTCAGCAGCTGCGTCACCCGCCCCTGCTTGCCCAACGCATGGACGCGGCATTCCTCCAGCGCGTCGAGTCCGGCCGAGGCCTCGATCGCGGCGAGGAGGTGGGATTGCAGGTCTGCGAGTTCAGTCATCAGGTCCGAGCCATTGCGGCGCGGGGCGGCGGCAATCAACCCCCGCCGGGCTGGCGCAAGCGGTAGGTCAGCGTCGCGCGGCCATTCGCGGGCAGCGTCGCGACCCAGGTCGGTCGACCCTCTACGTCCACCAGCCCCGGCGTCGGTTCGACATTGCCGACCGGCGCGGCAAGCGCGACCTCGACCGTGGCGGGGAAGGGATTGGCGTTGCTCGCCTCGATCCGGCCCTGCCCGCGTGTCGGCACGGTCTGCTCGACCAGCACCTGCGCGCTGGTGCCCGCGCCGATCCGCACCCGCTCGCCCACGGCCTTGTCCTCGATCCGGCCGGTCCCCAGCAGCAGCCCGCCCTGGCGTTCGGACGCGTACAGCGTCGTGCTCCCCGCAGGCAGCGCCAGGCCGAGCCCTGCGGCGACCCGATTGTCCAGCCGCAGCGCGACGTTCGTCGCCCCGCGCGCGACCGGCTGCGCCGGCGGCAGCGTCAGTCGATAGACGCGGGCGAACGGCACCTGCCGGCGCGCGAGCAGCGCCACCTGCTTCTGGCCGTTGGCGTTGACCGTCACCCGCTCGGGCACGCGATAGAGCTTAAGGTCGCCCAGGTCCTCGGGTGGCGGCGGCGCCTCTGCCATGGCCGGCGGGGGCGGCGGAGGCGGCGGAGGCGCGGACATGTTGGATACGCGAAAGCCGGTCACGACGATATCCTCGTTCGCTTGCTCGACTCGCAGATTGGATGTCGTCGTACCGAGCGGGTAGCAATCAAGCCGCAGCGGCGCCGCGGCGACCAGATACCGTCGCGCATCGCGGTTGAGCCGCCCGGCCACCGCCTGCACCTGCGCATCCGGAAAGCGCTCGGCATTGCCGTTGGCGAGCGTCAGCCAGGCGAACAGGTCGAGGTGGCGTCCGTCGGGTGTCAGCCGCGCGACATAACTTGCCGACCAGTCGAACTCGCTGGTCAGGTACGACAGCGTCACCGTTGCGGTCGTCGCCGCGCGGCTCGCCGTCTCGACGCTCAGCACCGGTCCGGCGGTGAGGCCCGCCGGCACGGCCGGGTACCGGGGCTTCTCCGCCAGCCCCGAACAGCCGAGCGCCTCCACCCCATCGGGGGTGCGCACCACCACGCCACCCGCCGGGCCCGCCACCACCACGGCGTCCTGCACCCGTACCCGCCCGCTCGCACGATCGGTGCGGGTCAGCGTCACGCGGCGGCCCAGATAGCCGTCGATCAGCGCGGCGGGCGACAGCAGCCGCGCGTCGCGGTTCTTCTCGGCCACGCCGCCGGGCAGCCCGGTCACGATCGCGCTAACCGGCACGATACCGCCCGCGACGCCTTCGAAGCGCACCGTCGCCGGTCCGGCGGGCAGCCGCACGGTGCGCGTTTCGGTAATCAGCGCGAAGCCGCCGAGCCAGCGCAAGTCGAACGGCACCTGCCGGTACTTGTCGGGGTTGCGGTAGACCGTCACCGCCACCGCGCTCGGTGCGGGCGAGCGGACCGTCGCGCCGAAGTCCTGCGCCGTCGCCGGCGTTGCCGTGAGCAGCGCCAGCACCGCCGCACGGCGCATCAGTAACGCGTGTCGAACGTGGCGGTGACGGTGGTAGTGCCGTTGGCGGGCACGCTCACGCGCCACAACGCGCTGTTGCTGTCGCGGCGTTCGCTCTTCTGGCTTTCCTCGACGATGCCAGTGCTGCTGATGCTCCAGTCGAGCCCCGCCTGCACCAGGTCGACCACGACCGGCCGCGCGCGCGCGTTGGTCAGTGTATAGCTCATTCGCGTACGCCACTCGAACGTGCCGACCGAGCGGCGCTCGACCACCGTCGGCTTGACCTTGACGTCGAACGCGTCGCCGGTGCGCAACGCGATGGTGGAGCCCTGCGGCGTGTGCCCGATCCGGCTTTCGCCCGTGAACTGCGCCTGGCCGCGCGCGTCGCGCTGATAGACGCGCACCGTCCCCGCCGGCAGCGCATCGCCCAGGCCACCGTTGCGGGCGTTCGAGAAGCGCAGAACGCTGGCCGCACTCTCCGGCTCGTTCTTCGTTCCCAGCCAGTCGTTCTGATACTCGTACCCCGCAGCAGCACCCGCGCCGCGCACGTCGAGGAAACTGACCTGCTTGGTCTGCTTGTCGGCGATGGTGGTGCGGCCGGCCAGCGGATACAGGTAGAAGTCGCCCAGCTGCTCGCGCCCGGCGGTCTCGGTACCCGCCGCGCGGATGGGGCCGGGACGTCGGGGGCGCGGGCGATAGTTGTAGCCGTTCTGGTCCTCGTCGCCGCTGGCGACCTCGCCCGCGACCAGCAGCGTGCGCGCGTTGGTGAAGCTGGTGCCCGTCTCGTTGCGCAGCGTCACCCAGCCCTGGACGTCGATGACGCCCTTCGCCTGATCGAACAGCGCGACGTAATCGGCAGCCCAGCCGAGCTTGCGGGATAGGTAGGACAGCGTCGCCGGACGCCGCCCGCCCCGCGTCGAGGCGAGCGTGACCGATAGGGTCGGGCGGGCCCGCAGGCTTTCGGGCACCCGGTCGAAGATCGCGCGCACCGGCAGGCCGTCATCGCGCAGCACCTCGATCCGGTCGCCGATCTGCAGCACCACGCCGCCGTTGACCGCCAGCACCTTGGCGCGCTCGCGCACCTCCGCGCCGTTGCCGGGATTGGTGCGCACGATCGTGATCGTCTCGCCCACCGCCTTTTCCATCAGGCTCGACGGCGTCAGCAGGTCATAGTCGAAATTCTGCTCGACGATCTGGGCGTCCGCGACGCTCAGCGTCACCGTCTCCGGCCGGATCGCGGCGCTGACGTCGGGAAAGTCCTGGCGCACACGGCCGTTGGCGAGATCGAGCTGGCGGATGTCCTGGATCAGCGCCACGTCGTTGCCATAGATGGTGACCGACACGTCGCCCTGCGCGGTCGCCGCCCCCGGCAGGGCGGGCGTGGACGCCTCTTGCGCCGGAGCGGCCGCCGCCATCGCCAGTCCAACCCAGCCAGCCACCGCCTTTCGCATCGCATCCTCCCCTGTCGGCACCAACATGGCGCGACGGCGGAAGGCCCGCAAACGAAAAGGGCCGGGCGATCGCTCGCCCGGCCCCTTCATACCGTCTGCTGAAACGCTTAGGCCGCGGCCTGCGCCGGCAGCGCCGCCTTCGCCTGCGCGATGATTGCGGTAAACGCCGCGCCCTCGTGCATCGCGATGTCGGCCAGGACCTTCCGGTCGAGCTCGACGCCCGCCAGCTTGAGCCCGTGCATGAACTGCGAATAGGTCAGCCCCTCGGCCCGGACGCCGGCGTTGATGCGCTGGATCCACAGGCCGCGGAAGGTGCGCTTCTTCACCTTGCGATCGCGATAGGCATACTGGCCGGCCTTTTCGACCGCCTGCCGCGCGACGCGGATGGTATTCTTGCGACGACCCCGATAGCCCTTGGCCTGTTCGAGGATGTTCTTGTGCTTGGCGCGGGTGGTTACACCCCGTTTGACGCGTGCCATGTGCTAGCTCCTCAACCCAGACCGTACGGTGCCCAGGCCTTCACCGCAGCGGTGTCGGCCTTCGACAGCACCTTGGTGCCGCGATTCTGGCGGATGTACTTGCCGTTGTGATGCAACAGGCGGTGGCGCTTGCCGGCGACGCCGTGCTTCAACAGGCCGGTGGCGGTGAGCTTGAAGCGTTTCTTGACGCCGCTCTTCGTCTTGAGCTTGGGCATTTTGGTCCTTTCAGTTGAAGCGAGACTGGAACGACCGCGGCAGCCCCGATGGCCGGGCCGTTGTGGACGCCTCGCTTGCGAAGCGGCGGCCCCTAACCGGATCGGCCGGCAATTGCAACCAAGCCGGCAGCTGCCCGGAAGACGAATCGGAACCGCAACGACCTCTTGAGGATTGTGCCGATCATGGAGTTGACCGCGCCCCAGCGTACCGGGGAGCCCGGGACGCCCGTCGCGTCCGCTGCCGACCGGCGGCGGTGGTGGTGGCGCGTCGCCCGCAACGTCGCCTTGGGCGTGGTGGCGGTGTTGTTCGCGATCTGGCTGGTGCTGTACGTCACTAAGGGCCGGTTCCTGAAAACCACCTTCCAGTCGGTGGTGGGCAAGATGCTCAAGCGCGATGTCCGTGTGCGCGGCGATTTCCAGCTCTACTTCGCGCCCTGGAACATCAAGTTCCTGGCCGAAGGGCTGAGCGTGTCCAACCCCGCCTGGGCGTCAAAGCCTAACCTGTTCGAAGCACGCCGCATCGACGCCCGCGTCGCGCCCCTGTCGCTCATCTTCGGCAAGCGCCGCATCCGCTGGATGGAACTCGACGGCGGCGCGCTCGACATGGAATGGGACGCAGCGCACGTCGCCAATAGCTGGACGTTCAGCGAGAAGAAGGGGAAGCCCTTCGCGCTGCCCCGTATCGATCGCGCCGCAGTTCGCGGCACCACCGTCCGGTTTCGCGATCCGCGCATGCAGCTGCTCGCCGACCTCAAGGTCGAGGACGTGACCGCGTTGGAGAAGCGGATCGGCCGCGCGATCGGCCTGAGCGGCGGCGGGCGGTTCCGGGCCACTCCGTTCCGGGTGGAGGCGCAGCTGCTGTCGCCGGACGCGACCGCGAGCGGCGGCGAGAACAAGCTGACCCTGCGCGCCTGGGCGAACAACAATGTTATCGATGTCGCGGGCACGTTGCCCAGCCTCGCCGAACTGGAGGACGTGCCGCTCAGAACCGCCGCGCGCGGGCGAAACATGGCGGAGCTGATGGAGATCATCGGCGTCGTCATTCCCAATACCCGCGACTTCCGGCTGCGCGGGCAGCTGGTGAAATCGGGGCGCGAGTACCGGTTCACCCGCATCGCCGGCCGGTTCGGCAACAGCGATCTCGCCGGGCGGCTGACCGTCACCAATCGCGAGCGGTTGCATCTCGACTCGGTGCTGACCACGCGCAGTCTCGACATCGTCGATGCGGCACCCTTCATCGGCTACAATCCCGATATCGTCGAGAGCCGGGGCGCGGTCGCTGCCGCTGCCGCCACCGGGGCGGGCCCGGCGATGGTGATGCCCGACGCTGAGCTGCCAGTCGCGACCATGCAGCGTTTCGACGCCGACCTGAAGTGGACGATCCGTGACGTGAAATCGCGCCGCGTCCCGGTGTCGAACATCGACCTGACGCTCGACCTCGAACGAGGCCGGTTGGCGCTGTCACCGCTCACCTTCGCCATGGCGCGCGGCAATGTCGCGTCCGACTGGATCTTCGATACGCGCCAACGGCCGAGCGCCAACCGCTACGACATCCGCCTGGCGCCGACGCCGATGGGCCGGCTGCTCGCTGGTTATGGTGTCGCCGAAGCGGGTACGACGGGCACCGTGCGCGGCCGCATCCAGCTCGCCGGACGCGGCGACTCGATCCACGATTCGCTGGCGACTTCCAACGGCCGCATTGCCTTCACCATGCCGCAGGGCAGCTTCTGGACGCGCAACGTGCAGCTATCGGAGCTCGATATCGGCACCTTCGTGCAGAAGATGTTCGAAAAGAAGCTCAAGGAGCCGGTGCAGATCAATTGCGGGCTGATCGCCTTCACCGTCCGCAACGGTGTCGGTGCTGCGGACCCGATCCTGATCGACACCCAGAAGAACGTGGTGCTGGGTCGCGGCGGATTCTCGTTCCGGACGGAGGCGATCGACCTCGCGATCCGCGCCGATGGTAAGAAATTCTCGCTCATCTCCGGGCAGTCGCCGGTCACCATCGGCGGCCGTTTCGTCCAGCCCAAGCTGGACGTCATCAGCCCGGAGCTGATCGGCCGCGCGGGAGTCGGGTTGGGGTTGGCGATCGTCGCGACGCCGGTCGCGGGCATCCTCGCCTTCGTCGATGTGGGCGACGCCAAGTCGGCGGCTTGCGGCCCGGTGCTGGCCGGCGCGACGGCACAGGCACAGCGCACCACCAAGGGCGAGAAGCGCGACGACGTCGACCGCGGCCGCCCCGCGAAGGCGGAGGACGGCAAACGCTCGGACGACGAGAAGCAGACGCAGAAGAAGAAGTTCCTGGGGATTTTCTGACCTGCGCCCCCTCCGACAAGCGGTAGGGGAGATCAGCCGTGCAACGCCTCCAGCACGTCATCCACGCGCGCCGGGTCGCCGATGGCCAGCACCTGCCCCGCACTTGCGGCACTCAGCGGATCACCCTGCCAATCGCACATTCGACCGCCCGCGCCCTCGACCACCGGTACCAGCGCCGCAAAGTCGTGCAGCTGCAGCCCCGCCTCGCATACCAGGTCCAGGTGCCCGCTCGCGACCAGCCCATAATTGTAGCAGTCGCCGCCATAGACCGGCCCCTGCGTACCGTGCCCGCCCGACACCGCCGCGACCAGCCGCAGGAACCCAGCCGCCTCTTCCTCGCCAAAGAGATGCGGGCTCGTTGTCGCCAGCAGCAGCCCCTCGAGCGCAGCGCAGCCCCGCGTCCGCACGGCCACGCCGTTGAACAAGGTGGGCCGCCCCGCCACGCCTAGCCAGCGCTCGCACTGGATCGGCTGGTCAATCACGCCCAGCACCGGCCAACCATCCTCGACCAGCGCGATCAGCGTACCGAAGATCGCGCGCCCGGCGGTGAAGGAGCGCGTCCCGTCGATCGGGTCGAGCACCCAGCGCCGCCCGGTGACCCCGTGCTTCTCGCCATATTCCTCGCCAACCACGCCGTCCCCCGGCGCCTCCGCGTCGAGCAGCCGCCGCATCGCCGCCTCCGCCGCCCGATCCGCCTGCGTCACCGGCGAGCGGTCGGCCTTCAGCTCCTGTGTGTAGGCCGCCCGGAACAAGGGGCGGATCGCCTCGCCGGCGACATCGGCAAGGCGTTCGGCGAGGGCGCGGTCGACGGTGGAAACGGGCATCGGGCATCCTTTGAGGTGCGAGCTGCCCCTTAACCCGTTCGTGGTGAGGAGCGACTGAGCGAAGGCGAAGACGCGTCTCGAACCACATTGTCCTTCGAGATGCCACTTCGACAAGCTCAGTGGCTCCTCAGGACGAACGGAGTAAGCTATCGATCGCGCGATAAGTCCTCATCGTCGCCGGAGACCATCATGCGCCTGCTCGCCCCCACCTTCGCTGCTGCCCTTGTCCTCGCTTCCGCGCCGGCGCTGGCCACGCTTCCGGTCGGCGCCAAGGCACCCGATTTCTCCACGCGTGGCGCGATGGCGGGTAAGATCGTCAAGGTCCACCTCGCCGAACAGCTCCGCCGTGGTCCGGTCGTCCTGTTCTTCTTTCCCGCCGCCTTCACCGGCGGCTGCAACGCGCAGGCCAACGCCTTCTCCGAAGCGCAGGCCGACTTCCGGGCAGCCGGCGCGACCGTGATCGGCATGTCCGCCGACGACGTGCCGACGCTGCAGCGCTTTTCCACCGAGAAGTGCGCCGGCAAGTTTGCCGTCGCCAGCGCCGGGCCCGCTGTCGTCCAGAAATACGACGTGGCGCTCGGCCGCCAGGTGCAGGGCCGCGACGTCACCAACCGCACCAGCTATGTCATCGACCGCGCCGGGAAGATTGTGCTGGTTCACAGCAATCTCGATCCAGCCGGCCATGTTGCGGCGACCCTGGAGGCGGTGCGCAAGCTCAAGAAGGTCTAGGTCCGCCGATCTGTGGGATTTCCCGCCAGGTAATTGGCGCGATCTACTACTCGGACTCTTGTTGCGGTCCATGCTTTGTTCAGGATCAAGCACTTAGCCGACTTGGCACGCCCCCTGCAAAGGTCCTGATATCGCTTGGATCAACCGGCGAGTATCAGGGAAGACAGATCATGTTCACCACCTTCGGTTCGTTTCAGCGCTCGGCCATCTCGCTCGTCGCTGCCATCCTCGTCAGCGGCGTCTGTCTGGTCGCCGCCCTCCCGGTCGTTCCCGTCGCGTGATGCGCCGGGGTTTCACCATCGCGCTCGCCGCGTTCGCGATCACGGTCTCGGCCCTGATCGCGACCGGCGAAGCGGCGCTCGCCAGTGAGATCGGCCGGGTTGCCGGCCAACGGAACTGAACCCTGGCCAGCCGGTTGGCCGTCGGTGAGTGATCTTGACCGCTTCGTTACCGCGCAGGGCCCCAGCTACGACGCCGCACTCGGCGAACTCCGCCGCGGCCGCAAGAGCTCGCACTGGATGTGGTGGGTCTTTCCCCAGCTCGCCGGCCTCGGCCGCAGCGCCACCGCGCAGACCTATGCCATCGCTTCGGCCGAAGAGGCCCGCGCCTATCTCGCCCACCCGCTGCTCGGCATGCGCCTGATCGAGGCGACCCGTGCGGCCATCGATGCGCCGGGCACCGCCGAGGCGATCCTCGGCGACATCGACGCGATAAAACTTCGTTCGTCGATGACGCTGTTCGAGGCCGTCGCCGACGACCCCGAACCTTTCCGCGCAGGGCTCGACCGCTTCTTTGGCGGCGAGCGCGACCCGGCAACGCTGACGCTGCTGGGCCGCTGACGTCGTCAGGCGGCGGCGAACTCCGCCTTCTCGTTGAGCTTGCCCTCGGCGAGCACGGTCAGCTTCTCGTCGGTCGCCTTTTCCTCGGCCAGCGTCTCGGCCAAGATCGAGGCCTGCTCGGTCTTGCCCAGCTGCTTCGCCCAGGCGATCAGCGTGCCGTAACGGGTGATCTCGTAATGCTCGACCGCCTGCGCATTGGCGGTCAGCGCCGCGTCCAGCACCTGCTTGTCGCTGATCTCGGCGGCGGTGTGGTTGGCCTCCTTGATGATGCCGTCGATCGCGGGGCAGGTGACGCCCTTGGGCTCCAGCCCTTCGAGCGAGAACACCCGCTTCAGCCGCTCGATCTGCCCTTCGGTCTCGGTCAGGTGCAGCTCGAAGCCCTGCTTCAGCTGGGCATTGGTCGCCTTGGCGATCATCGTCGGCAACGCCTTGGTGATCTGGTTCTCGGCATAATAGACGTCCTGCAGCGTGTGGACGTACAGGTCGTTGAGCGTCGCGATATCCTTGGAGAACAGGCCCATCGTGATTTCCTTCAGGTTCAGGTGCGCGGGCTCAACGAGTGTCGGCACCGTCCGGTTGCGCGGATGCGACGGTCCGCCTTGTTTTCGCCGCCGGTTGCGCGCACATTGCACCTAAGTGTTTGAAGCGGAGTGGATTGTGATGGGTAAGCGTTGGGTTTCGTCACTCGCGATCGCCGCGATGCTGACGGGTTGCGGTGGCGGCGACGGCAGCTCCGGTACGCCCATCAGCAGCACACCGACGCCAACTGCCACGTCCTCTCCGACGCCGACCGCGTCTGTCGGCTGCACCTTGCGGGAGCGGCAGGACCGCGTGTTCGCCCAACTGCGCGAATGGTACCTGTTCCCGGAGACCCTGCCGGCGAGCCTCGATCCGGCGCCTTACACGACCGTTCAGGCTTATCTGGACGCCCTTACCGCCACCGCGCGTAACCAGCGTCGCGACCGCTTCTTCACCTTCATAACCTCGATCGCTGAAGAAAATGCGTTCACTAACTCCGGCGCGACGGCCGGGTTCGGTGTGCGGCTGGCCTTCGATCCCAGCAACCGACTGTTCATCACCGAAGCCTTCGAGGGGGCACCGGCGCTCGCGCAGGGGATCGATCGCGGCACGGAGATCGTGGCGATCGGCACCAGCGAGGGCAATCTGCGCACTGTCTCTTCGATCATCGCTGCCGACGGGAGTGCCGGCGTCAGCAACGCGCTCGGGCCGAACACGCCTGGCACTGCCCGGGTGCTGCGGGTCCAGGATGCCGCGGGTACCCGGACCGTTACCGTGACCAAGGCAGATTTCTCCCTCACGCCTGTGTCGTCCCGATACGGCGCGAAGATCATCAACGATGCCGGACGGCAGGTCGGCTATGTAAATCTGCGCACCTTCTCGATCGACTCTGCCGATCCGGCGCTACGCCAAGCCTTTGCGCAGTTCCGCTCGGCGGGCATCACCAACGTCATCATCGACTTCCGCTACAATGGCGGCGGGTTGGTACGGATCGCGGATCTGATGAGCGACCTGCTCGGCCGTGCGCGGTCGACATCGGACGTGGTGGACTACACCGTGTTCCGCCCGGAGAAGTCGAGCGAGAACTCGACGCGCTTCTTCCGCACCGTGCCCGAATCGATCGCGCCGACCAAGATCGCCTTTATCGGCACCCGCGCCAGCGCGTCCGCGAGCGAGCTCGTGATCAGCGCGCAGCTTCCCTATCTGCGCGCCAACGCGGCGCTGATTGGCACCAATACCTTTGGAAAACCCGTTGGCCAGATCGGGCTCGACACGGCAGCCTGCGACGACCGGCTGCGCGTGGTCGCGTTCCAGACGCAGAACGCGGCGCGCCAGGGCGACTATTATGATGGCCTCGCCCCCTTGATGGAGTCGAGCTGCCAGGCCGCCGATGACATCAGCCGTCCGCTTGGCGATCCGCAGGAAGCCTCAGTCCGCGCCGCGCTCAACTTCATCGCCGGCGTCAGCTGCACCCGCATCGCGGGCGGCGACGAGGTCGGCGCCCAGTCGGTCGGCGCCTCCGCGCGCCGCGAACTGCTTGCCCCGGCGCAGCCGAGTGCAGCACAACGCGAGACGCCCGGGCTGTTTTAGGCGCTGACGGCACGCGCGTAGCGAAGCATCGTGTGAGACCGACAAGCCCGGCCGGCGGGCGGCATAGCCGACCCGTCCGACGCGGCTTTGCCGCGGCGGAGGCCGGCCAGCGCCGTCTTGCAAGTAGCAATGCTACCTGCATGCGGCTTGGCCCTTTCCATTCCTTCCTGTTACTGATAATCACTCGCAGATGGAGATGGCCGGCCGCATCACCCGTTCGCTCAGCCTCGAGACGTTGCCGCGTCGCGAGACGGCGGCGGTGCACCTGATCGACTGGTCGCAGCTTGCGGTTCCTGAAGCGCGCCGCCTCCGCGAACTCGGGTTCGACGAAGGCGTTGAGGTGGAGGTGCTCCATCGTGCCACGCTCGGCGGCGGTCCGCTCGCCTGCCGGATCGGACGCATGACTGTGGCGTTGCGCCGCGCGGTCGCCGCCCACATCCACGTCGCGCCGGTCGCGGCCTGACCTCCCAGCCGCTCGTGCCGCATGGCTGAGCTTCTCGCCGCCGAGCCACCCGCGCCCGCCGAGCGGACCGCGCCGCCGCTGATCGCGCTGGTCGGCAACCCCAATGCCGGCAAGAGCGCGCTGTTCAACGCGCTCACCGGCGCGCGGCAAAAGGTCGGCAATTATCCCGGCGTTACCGTCGAGCGCCACTCCGGACGCTGGGCGCTCGCCGATGGTCGCCCGGTCGAGCTGGTCGACCTGCCGGGCACCTACAGTCTCGACCCCGGATCGCCCGACGAGCGCGTCACCCGCGATGTCGTGCTCGGCCGGCAGGAGGGCGAGCGCACGCCGGACGCGATCCTGATGGTGGTCGACGCCGGCAACCTCGACAATCACCTCCGCTTCGCGCTGCAGTTGCTGGCGCTCGGCCGGCCGATGGTGATCGCGCTCAACATGATCGACCTCGCCGAGCGGGATGGCCTGCGCCTCGATCCGGCGAAGCTGGAGGCGGAACTCGGCGTCCCGGTCGTTCCCACCGTCGCGGTGCGCCGTCGCGGCATTGACGACCTGCGCGAACGGCTCACCACCACGCTGTCGGCTCCAGGCCGCGCCGCGACACCAGTGCGCGACATCACCGAGCTGCAGCGCGAGGCGCGCCGCATCGCCGGCGCCGCGACGGTGGGCGAGACGCCCGCGCGCCGCGCCACGCAGACGCTCGACGCCGTCGCGCTGCACCCGGTCGCCGGCCCGCTGATCCTGCTGGCGCTGCTGTTCGTCATGTTCCAGGCGGTGTTCGCCTGGTCGGAGGCGCCGATCGAATTCCTGGAAGGCGTCCTCGCCACCGCCGATGCCGGCGTACGCGGCGTCACCACCGGCGGCTTTCTCCAGTCGCTCCTCACCGACGGCGTCATCGCCGGGGTCGGCGCGGTGATCGTCTTCCTGCCCCAGATCCTGATCCTCTTCGCCTTCATCCTGGTGCTGGAGGCGACCGGCTACATGGTGCGCGCCGCGTTCCTGATGGACCGGCTGATGGCGCGTGTCGGCCTGTCGGGGCGCGCGTTCATCCCGCTGTTGTCGAGCTTCGCCTGCGCAGTGCCAGGCATCATGGCGACGCGCACGATCGAGGACGAGAAGGACCGGCTCACCACCATCCTGATCGCGCCGCTGATGACCTGTTCGGCGCGGCTGCCGGTCTATACCATCATCATTGGCGCCTTCATTCCGAACCGCACGGTCGCCGGCTTTATCGGCCTGCAGGGGCTGGTGCTGTTCTCGCTCTATGTGCTCGGCGTCCTCGGCGCGTTCGTGGCGGCGCTGGTGCTGCGCCGCACCGTCGCCAAGGGTTCCTCGTCGGGCTTCCTGCTTGAAATGCCGCGTTATCAGTGGCCGCGGCTCCGCGATCTCGCCATCGGCCTGTGGCAGCGCGCGTGGACCTTCCTGAAGCGCGCCGGCACGATCATCGCGGTCACGACGATCGTGCTGTGGGCGCTGCTCTCCTTTCCCAAACCGCCCGCGGGCTCGCCGGTGTCGCCGGTCGACTATTCGATCGCCGGGCGCATGGCGAACGGCATCGAGGTGCTGGTCCGGCCGATCGGCTTCAACCGCGACATCGCGCTAGCGCTAATTCCGGCAATGGCGGCGCGCGAGGTCGCAGTTGCGGCGATCGGCACCGTCTATGCCGTGGACGATGCGGAAGGGGCGGCGGGGCAGCAGACGATCACCCAGAAGCTTCAGGCACGCTGGAGCCTGCCGACCGCGCTCGCCTTCCTGATGTGGTTCGTGTTCGCCCCGCAATGTATTTCTACCATCGCGGTGACGCGGCGCGAGACGAACGGCTGGAAATGGCCGCTCTTCATGCTAGGCTATCTCTTTGCGGCCGCCTACATAATGGCGGGCGTCACCTATTGGCTGGCGGTACTCGCCGGCCTCTAACTCGGGGCAACCATGGCAGGCAGCGTCAACAAGGTCATTCTCGTCGGCAACCTGGGCAAGGATCCCGAAAGCCGCTCCTTCCAGAACGGCGGCAAGGTCGTCGAGATGCGCATCGCCACGTCCGAATCGTGGAAGGACCGCAACTCGGGCGAGCGCAAGGAGAAGACCGAGTGGCATACGGTCAAGGTCTTCAACGAGGGCCTCGCGACCGTCGCCGAGAAGTATCTGCGCAAGGGCTCCAAGGTCTATATCGAGGGCGCGCTGACCACGCGTAAGTGGCAGGATCAATCGGGCGCCGACCGCTATTCGACCGAGATCGTGCTGCAGGGGTTCAACAGCGTCCTGACCATGCTCGACGGCGCACCCGGCCAGGGCGGCAGCGGTGGCGGCGGCCGTGACGATTTCGGAGGGGCTGAGGACTTTGGCGGTGGCGCGCGTGGCGGCGGCGGCCGTGGCGCAGGCGGCGGCTTCGGCGGGGGGGGTAGCGGCGGCGCGCCAAACCGTGGCGGTTTCGCGGACGATCTCGACGACGACGTTCCCTTCTGAGTAGCCAAGATCGTTCCCGACACCATGGAGCCCGGCGGACCGGTCGATGGCGCGACGCGCGCGGCGGTGCTGGCCGCCTATGATCTGGAGCGGCTGCGCTATTCGCCGGCACTGACCCGGATCACCGACTTCGCCGCTGCGCTGTGCGGGACGCCCGTCGCGCTGGTGACGGTGCTGGAGGAGACGGAGCAGCGCTTCCTGTCGCGCACCGGCGTCGACATGGACGGGACGCCGCGCGCGATCTCGTTCTGCGAGCACACCATTCTCGGCACCGAACCGCTGGTGGTGCCCGACATGACCGCCGACCCGCGCTTTGCCGGCAATCCGCTGGTGACAGGGGCACCGCACGTCCGCTTCTATGCAGGTGTGCCGCTGATCACCGACGAGGGCGTGGCGCTCGGCTCGCTGTGCGTGATCGACATGGTACCTCACCCCGACGGACTATCGCCGCTCCAGCTTCAAGGGTTGGAGACCCTGGCGGAGAACGTCATCGCCCGGCTGCGCGACACCCGCGACGCGGCCGCTTGGCGGCATGCGGAGACCGACGCGCGGCGCGCGCTGGGGGAGTCGGAGTCACGCTTCCATACCTTGGCCGACACCATGCCGCAGATGGTCTGGTCGACGCTGCCCGACGGCTATCACGACTATTACAACGCCCGCTGGTACGAGTTCACGGGCATGCCGGAGGGCTCCACCGATGGCGAGAGCTGGCGCGGCGTGTTCCACCCTGAGGACCAGGAGCGCGCCTCGGCGCTGTGGGCGCGGTCGCTCGCCACCGGCGAGCCGTATCAGATCGAATATCGGCTGCGGCACCGCGACGGCGAATATCGCTGGGTGCTCGGGCGGGCGCTGCCGATCCGCGACGAGGCGGGCCGGATCACGCGCTGGTTCGGCACCTGCACCGACGTTCATGAACAAAAGATCGCGGGCGACGAGCGTGAGGTGATCGCGCAGGAGCTCAGCCACCGGATCAAGAACATCTTCTCCGTTATCGCCGGGCTGATCGGCTTCGCGGCGCGCGGCAAGCCGGAGCTGCGCCCCGCCGCCGCCGATCTGCGCGACCGCATCGCGGCACTCGGCCGCGCCCACGACTTCGTCCGTCCGCACAGCCGCAACTCCGCGCCCAAGGTGCGCCAGGACAGCCTGCTCGGCCTGCTCGGCGAGCTGTTCGCGCCCTATGCCCGCGACGGCGGCGGCGGGGTGACCGTCACCGGGGACGAGGTGACGGTGGACGACCGCTCCGCCACGCCGCTTGCGCTGCTGTTTCACGAGCTGGCTACCAACGCCGCCAAATACGGCGCGCTGTCGAGCGACACCGGGCGCGTCGTCCTCGATGTGCGGCTGACCGACGAGCGCGTCATCCTGGGGTGGACGGAGACCGGCGGGCCGCCGGTGACGCCGCCCACCAGCACGGGTTTCGGGTCGCAGTTGGTGGAGCTCAGCGCGGTGCGCCAGCTCGGCGGCACCGTCGAGCGGGACTGGAATCCGGCAGGTCTCCGACTCACCATCACCGTGCCCGCCGATGCTTTCGCGCGGCGTTAGATCGCGGCCATCGCGCCGTTCCGGACCGGCGTGTCGTCGTTCGACGCGATCGCAGCCGCCTTTAGGATTGCCGCCTCGTTGAATGGTTTGCGCACGAAACCGAGCGCCGGCGAGCCCTCGCCGATCTGCGAAGGATTGGCGGTCACGAACACGACGCGCACACCATGCTCCGCCGCCAGCCGCTGTGCGATCAACGGGCCGGTCAGTCCGTCGCGCAGGTTGACGTCGACGAACGCAAAGGCGCACTGACCCGCCACCTCCAGCGCTTCGCGCCGGTCGGCGGCGATGCCGACGACATGGTAGCCGGCGTCGGTCAGGATCCGTTCCAGGTCGAGCGCGACGAAGATCTCGTCCTCGACGATCAGTGCCGTCCTGCTCATAGTTTAACCTCGATCATACGCTGCCAACGCCGATGCGTCCGCGTGGTTCCACTTATGTTAACGACGCAGCAGAAAAATCGCGTGTTCGGCGAGCAGGTTAGCCGCACCTGAGCCCCGTCGTCGGTCACCAGACAAGAACCAGCTTCGCTCGACGGTAAGCCCCTGATCGCGCACGAAAGCCCTGAAATCGTCGATCGTCAGATGGTGGATGTTCGGCGTGTCGTACCAACGCTCCGGCAGCAGCCGCGTCACCGGCATCCGGCCGCCCCACAGCAGCGACGCGCGTACCCGCCAATGCGCAAAATTTGGGAAACTGACGAACACCTGTCGCCCGATCCGCAGCAGTTCGCCCAACACCTGGTCCGGCGCGCGCGCGGTCTGCAGCGTCTGGCTGAGGATCGCATAGTCGAAGCTGCCGTCAGGATACTCCGCGAGGTCCACATCGGCATCGCCCTGCACCACCGACAGCCCCCGTCCCACCGCTGCCGCGACGTTGCCCGCGTCGATCTCCAGCCCCCGCGCGTCGACACCCTTCTCGTCGCGCAACGCCGCCATCAATGCCCCGTCGCCGCAGCCGACATCGAGCACACGGCTCCCGGGTGCGACATGTGCGGCGATCAGCGCGAGATCGGGCCGCAGGCTCATGGCGCGACGCGGAGCTCAGCCGCAAACCCCGGTGCCAGCCGCTCCATATAGCGCTCCGGCCGCAGCAGCGGGTGAAAGCCCAGTGCCGCATAAACGCCGTGCGCATCAGCCGTGACCAGCGCGATCCGTCGCAAGCCGGCGTAGTCAGGACGATCGAGGAACCAGCGCACCATCCGTCGCCCCAACCCATGCCCGCGCCGCGTTTCGTCTACCCACACGTCCGCAAGCCAGGCGAAGGTCGCTGCGTCGGTAATCATCCGCGCATAGCCGACCTGCGACCCGTCCGGATCGTACGCGCCCAGGCAGTGCGACCCCGCCGCCGCGCGTTGGACCGTCGCGCGCGCGATGCCCGGTGACCAATAGCTCGACGCAAGCCACGCGTGGATTCGGTCGAACTGCAACCGCGACGGATCGTCCGTAATCTCGATCATGCGCCCGCTCTCAGGAAGCCCCCCACCACGCGTTCAAGCTCGGGGGAGTGCAACAGGAAGGCGTCGTGGCCATAGGGGCTCGACAACTCGACGAAGCTGGTCGGCGCGCCGGCCGCGTTCAGGGCATGGACGATGGCGCGCGACTCGGGTGTCGGGTACAGCCAGTCGGTGTCGAAGCTGACGATGCAGAACCGCGCTCGCGACGCGCGGAACGCCTCCGCCAGCCGGCCGCCATGCTCCTCAGCCAGGTCGAAATAGTCCATCGCCCGGGTGATGTAGAGGTAGGAATTGGCGTCGAAGCGGTCGACGAAGCTCAGCCCCTGGTGGCGCAGATAGCTCTCGACCTGGAAATCCGCGTCGAAGCCGAAGGTCTTGGCGTCGCGCGCCTGCAAACGCCGCCCGAACTTCTCGGTCAGTCCGGCTTCGGACAGATAGGTGATGTGCGCCGCCATGCGCGCCACCGCCAGCCCCGCCGCGGGCGGCTCGCCGCGATAATAGTCGCCCCCGTTCCAGCGTGGGTCGGCCATGATCGCCTGCCGCCCGACTTCGTGAAACGCGATGTTCTGCGCGGTGTGACGCGCGGTCGAGGCGATCACCACGCAGGCCCGCACCCGTTCGGGAAAGGTCGCCGCCCAGGACAGCGCCTGCATGCCCCCCATCGAGCCGCCGATCACCGCCGCGAGGTTGGCGATGCCGAGATGATCGAGCAACAACGCCTGCGCGCGCACCATGTCGCGGATGGTGATGACCGGAAACGCCATGCCGAGCGGCGCGCCGGTGGCGGGATCCACCGATGCGGGCCCCGAGGATCCCATGCAGCTGCCCAACACGTTGACGCAGACGACGCAGAAGCGGTCGGTGTCGATCGGCCGCCCCGGTCCTACCATGCTCGTCCACCAACCCGGCTTGCCGGTGCGTGGGCTCGGCGAGGCGACGTGCTGGTCCATCGTCAGCGCGTGGCAGATCAGCACCGCGTTCGACCCGTCTGCGTTCAGCGTCCCATAGGTCTCGTAGGCGACCTCGACCGGCGTCAGCGTGCCCCCACCGTCGAGCGGGAGCGGCCCCGGCAGGGTAACGCAGCGTTTGAGGCCGAAGCGCGCGTCCTCGACCGTCATCCGTGGCCCACGTCGAACTTATCGAACTTGTCGGCATACGCACTTATTCGCGGGTGCTTTTTGGCCACAGAGCGGACGCGGGCGGAGAGACCAGGAGGCAGCGCGCGGCGATACATCCCGCCCCCAAAACACAAAGCGGCTTTGTAGGACAGGCTTTCCGTTCGGCGTGACGCGGCGAACCAGCCCCGCTACACGCCCGCCCATGTCCACCCCCGCCTCCGCGCCCGCACCCAAGCCCTGGATCATGGGCATCGCGCCTTACATCCCCGGCCGCTCGACCACCGACGACGGCCGCAAGGTGGTGAAGCTGTCCTCCAACGAGAATCCGCTCGGCACGCCAGCCGCCGCCCGCGCGGCCTTTATCAAGGCCGCCTCGAGCCTCGAACGCTACCCGGATGCCTCGGGCGCCATCGTGCGCGAAGCGCTCGCTGCGAAGCATGGGCTCGACCCTTCGCGGATCATCTACGGCAACGGCTCGGACGAGGTGCTGCACCTCGCCGCGGGTGCGTTCAGCGGTCCGGGCGACGAGGTGATCTTCGTCCATTATGGCTTCGCGGTGTACGAGATCGCGGCGCGGCGCACCGGCGCGACACCGGTCATCGCGCCCGATCTCGACTATGCGACTGACGTCGACGCGATCCTGGCCTGTGTGACGGAGCGCACCCGCGTCGTTTTCGTCGCCAATCCCAACAACCCCACCGGCACCTATGCGTCGCGCGAAGAGATCGCTCGCCTTCACGCCGGCCTGCGTACCGATATCCTGCTCGTGCTCGACCACGCCTATGCCGAATACATCGAGGGCGACCAGGACGATGGCGGCATGGAACTCGCACGCTCCGCAACCAACGTCCTCGTCACCAGAACCTTTTCCAAGATGTATGGGCTCGCCGCCGAGCGCATCGGCTGGGGCTATGGGGCGGCGCCGCTGATCGAGGCGATGCACCGCATCCGCCTGCCGTTCAGCATGACCATCGCCGGCCAGCACGCCGCCGTCGCCGCGCTCGGCGATACCGCGTTCGTGGCGCATGCCCGCGCGCACAATGCGCAGTGGCGGCGCTGGTTCAGCGGCGAGATCGGCAAGCTGGGCAATGCCGGCCTGCGCGCGATCCCGAGCCAGGCCAATTTCGTGCTGGCCGTGTTCGAGGGGACGCTGACCGCGGAAGCTGCGTACAAGGGGCTGATGGACGCCGGCTACATCGTCCGCTGGCTGCCCGGTCAGGGACTACCGCAGGCCCTGCGAATCACCATCGGTACGGCGGAGGAGACCCAAGGGGTCGCGGCGGCGCTGAGGGCTTTGGTGGAAGCGGCGTGACCATCCCCCTCCGTCGCCCCGGCCTCGAGCCGGGGTTCGGCTTCTTCTTCCTTCCCGCGCAGGCAGCGGGACCCCGGGTCAGGCCCGGGGCGACGGCGTAGCCGTCGTGCTCCCCTTCGCGCGGGTCACCATCATCGGTTTGGGGCTGATCGGCTCCTCGGTTGCCCGCGCGGTGCGCGCGGCGATGCCGACCGTTCGTGTCACCGGTCACGACGCCGATGACGAGGTCCGCGCCACCGCGCGGCGCATAGACCTGTGCGACGACATCAGCGACACACCCGGCGCGGCGGTGATCGACGCCGATCTCGTCATCCTGTGCGTCCCGGTCGGCGCGATCGGCGCAGTGGCGGCCGAGTTCGCCGCCGACCTGCCCGCCGACGCGATCGTCAGCGATGTCGGCAGCTGCAAGGCGGAGGTCGCGCGCGCCTTGCGCGAGGCGCTGCCGGACGCGGCGCTGGTCCCCGCCCATCCCGTCGCCGGCACCGAGCAGAGCGGCCCGGAGGCCGGCTTCGCCACGCTCTTTCACCGCCGCTGGTGCATCCTCACGCCCCTGCCCGATACGCCCGCCGTCGCGACCGGGCGCGTCGCCGCCTTCTGGCGCCGGCTGGGTGCCGACGTCGAGACAATGACGCCCGATCATCACGACCGGGTGCTCGCCGTCACCAGCCACCTGCCGCACCTGATCGCCTATACCATCGTCGGCACCGCCAGCGACCTGGAGCAGGTGACCGAGAGCGAGGTGATCAAATACTCGGCCGGCGGTTTTCGCGACTTCACCCGCATCGCCGCCAGCGACCCGACCATGTGGCGCGACGTGTTCCTGACCAATCGCGAGGCGGTGCTGGAAATGCTGCAACGCTTTTCCGAAGACCTGACCGCGCTGCAGCGCGCAATCCGGATCGGCGACGGCGACCAGCTGTTCGACCATTTCACCCGCACCCGCGCCGTGCGCCGCTCGATCGTCGACCAGGGGCAGGACGACGCCGCAGCGGATTTCGGGCGCGCTCACGACTGACGCGCGCGCCCATAATTACGTTGATCTGGAGCAAGGTGGGGAACCACACTTCGGCGCCGCGCCTTCCTCACCCCGTAAATGAGGGGCGTTCCGCACGTCGGCGCCGCGCAGGGAGCAGTCATGCTGGCGATGAACTACCGTGGACCGTACCGCGTCCGCGCCGACGAAAAGCCGATGCCGGTGATCGAGCATCCGGAGGACGCGGTCGTCAAGGTGACGCGCTCGTGCATCTGCGGGTCGGACCTGCATCTGTACCACGGCATGGTGCCCGACACGCGGATCGGCATGACCTTCGGCCATGAATTCTGCGGCATCGTCGAGGAGGTCGGGCCCGAGGTCCGCAACCTGAAGAAGGGCGACCATGTGCTGGTCCCCTTCAACATCGCCTGCGGCAAATGCCATTTCTGTCAGCAGGGGCTGTTCGGCAACTGCCATGAATCGAACGCGCAGGCGACGGCGGTCGGCGGCATCTATGGCTATTCGCATACCGCCGGCGGCTATGACGGCGGCCAGGCGCAATATGTGCGCGTGCCCTATGCCGATGTCGGGCCGACGGTGATCCCCGACTGGCTCGACCCCGATGACGCGGTGCTGCTGACCGATGTGGTTCCGACCGGCTATCAGGCTGCCGAGATGGGCGGCATCCGGCGCGGCGACACGGTGGTGGTGTTCGGCGCCGGCCCGGTCGGGCTGATGGCGGCGCGCTCCGCCTGGCTGTTCGGCGCCGGCCGCGTGATCGTGATCGACTATATCGACTATCGGCTGGAGTTCGCGCGCAGCTTCGGCCCGGCGGAAGTCTACAACTTCCGCGAGATCGACGACATGGCGGTGTTCATCAAGAAGCAGACCGACGGCCTGGGCGCCGACGTCTGCATCGACGCGGTCGGCGGCGACGCGGCCGGCAACAAGCTGCAGCGGCTGTTCGGCGTCTATCTGAAATGGGAGGCGGGCAACGCGATCGCGCTGCACTGGGCGATCAATTCGGTGAAGAAGGGCGGCATCGTCTCGGTGGTCGGGGTCTATGGCCCGACCGGCAACATCGTGCCGGTCGGCAACGTCGTCAACAAGGGGATCACGATCCGCGCCAACCAGGCGTCGGTGAAGCGCCTCCTTCCGCGGCTGATCGACCATATCAAGGCCGGCCACATCAACCCCAAGGCGATGATCACCCACCGCGTGCCGCTGGAGGATATCGCCGACGCCTATCACATGTTTTCGGCGAGGCTCGACGGCTGCATCAAGCCGGTGCTGCTGCCCCACGGCGCTTGAGGATTTTGCGATGACCAAGATCGATACCGCCACCATCCCCGGCTGGGGAGTGGACGCCGACCCGGCGAACGACCCGACCTATCCGATGCGCCATGTCGAGGACCAGACGCGCGGGTTGAGCTGGGAGCGCCCGGCATTGCAGGAGCCCGACGTCGAGGTGCTGCAGTCGATCGAGCATGCGCGGCGGCCCGCGGTGACGGGCACCTCGACGCCGCCGCGCGGGGTATCGGGGATGATCCGGCGCGTCGCCTTCAAGCGCAGCGAGAGCGACTGGCTGCACTGGCTGATGCTGATGGGCGCCGACCGGATCAACGTCGTCGAGGGTGTCGTGGCGGACCTCGCGCAAGGCAAGGTGCCCAACGTGCCGGCGGAGATGGGCGCGCGCGCGGAATGGCGGCACAACAAGCGTGGCTTCGCGCTCAAGGCGGGAGCGGTGGCGGCGCTTGGCGGAGGTCTCGTTTATGCGTTTCGCGGTCGCCGTCGACACGAATCGGCGGCCGATCACCAGCAGGAGCTCATCGCGACCTCCGACGCCGCTCCGCGGGCGATCCTGATCCAGTCCGAACCGGCCTAGCGTTCCAGCGCGTTGATTGCCGTCCACACCCGCCGCTCTGCCTCTTCGCGCGGCAGGCCGGGCGGGATCGGTTCGCCGAAGCGATAGGTGATGACCCCCGGCCGCTTGCTCCCGCGCTTGGGCCACAGCCGGCCGCTGTCGACCGCGACCGGCACCACCGGCAGCTTCAGCGTCTTGTACAGCCCAGCAAACCCCGACCTGAGCAGCGGCCGCTCCCCCGACGGAACCCGCGTGCCTTCCGGGAACAACAGGATCGACCGACCTTCGGCTGTCAACGCGGCGCCCTCCTTCAGCATCCGCCGCAGCATCGCGGCCGACGCCTCGCGGTCGACGGCGATCGCGCCGTAGACCCCTGTCGCCCAGCCCCAGAGCGGGATGCGGGTCAGCTCGCGTTTGAGGATGATCGCCGGCCCGCCCAGCTCTTGCTGCAGGTCGATCGCTTCGAAGAAGGACTGGTGCTTGGCCGCGTACAGCACCGCGCCGGTGGGTCGCGGCCCCTCGATGCGCACCGTGATGCCGAGCAGCAGACGTGCGCACCAGCGGTGGTAGCGCGACCACAGGGTGGCATGCGCGATCATCGCCTGCCGCCCGAACAGCGCCGTCACCGGCACAGCCAGGATGATCGGCACCGAGCCGCCATAGAAGACGATCCGGAACAGCAGCGTGCGCAGCCAGTTCATAGCCCCGCCGAGATCGCCACGCGGCGCAGCAGCAGCTTGTTGTATTCGTTGAACAACGTCGTGAAACGTGGCGCGCTCGGCACCCCGTCGCCCAGCACCACCAGCCGCGGGCCCGTCGCCGCGAGCAGTTCCATCTTGGCGCGCGCGAGATGCCAGTCGGACGTCACCAGCCGCACGGTGCGATAATTGTTGCGTCTGAGCCACGCCGCCGTCTCGTCCGCGTTCGACCGGGTATCCACCGCATCGGGGCCGAGATCGACGCAGCAGGCGAACAGCCGCAGGTCGGTCGCGTATTCGCGCGCGAGGTCGACCTTGCGCACCCCCTCGCCGACGCCGGTCACCAGCATCCGCTTGGCCTGCTTGCGCCGCAGCAACTCCAACCCGCGGTCGATCCGCCCCGGTCCGCCGGTCGGCACCACCACCGAGTCGGTGGTCGTGCCCTCCAGCGGCTGCGGCAGCGTCAGCGTGAACAGCACGAAGCCGAGCGCATAAGCGATCACCAGCACCGCCAGGAGGCGGCGGATCACAGCGTCCGCCTCAGCGTGCTCAGGACCGCCCAGCGCGCGGCGAGTGTCGCCAGCACCACGAACGCCACCGGCACCAGCGCCAGCATCGCCCAGTCGCCCGTCGTCAGCGTCGCGCCACCGAGCAATTCGGAGCCGAGCGCGCGCACCTGCATCCCCATCAGCCATGCCACCGCCAGCGCCAGCAGCGTTCCAACGCCGCCACCCAGCGCCGCATCCAGCGCGATCCGGCGCTGGAACAGCCGCGCCACCTGCAGATCGGTCGAGCCGAGCATGTGCATGACCTCGATCGTTGCGCGGTGCGTCTCCAGCCCGCTGCGCGCCGCCAGCGCCACCACCGCCGCCGCTGCTCCCGCCATCAGCAGCGCGAGCCCCCCCGCCAGCCAGGTCAGCGAGCGCATGAAGTCGCCGACCGGGCTCATCCACGCCTCCTGCCGGTCGACCCGCGCCGCCGCGCTCGTCGCCCGGGCCGCCGCGGTCACCCGCGCCGCCGCCGCTCCGCTGGGGTCCGAGAGATCGACGTCGATCAGGGCCGGCACCGGCAGCTCGCGGTCCGCGCCGTCGCTGCCCAGCCAGGGCCGCAACAGCCGCTCCAGCTCCTTGGCGTCCACCGGCGTTGCCCGCGCCACCTCCGGCAGACCTTGCAGCACAGTGAGGACGCGCGCGGCCGCCTGGTCGCGCCGGGCGGGCTCGCCGTCCACCACCTGCACCGTCATCCGGCCCGCCAGCTGCCGGTCGAGCGCGGTGCGCGCGTTCTTCGTCGCCAGCCCTGCGGCGGTCGCGAGCACGAGCAGGAACAGCATCACCGCCATCACCCCCGTCATCGCGCGCAAGCCCCCCGCCTCGTCGAGCACACGGCGCTCGTCGGACCGTCTCGTCACTGGTCGTACCGCGACGGCGGGTTACGCAGCGCGCCGGTGGGATCGAGCAGCCGCCCCTTGTCGAGCCGCATCATCACCGCGTGGGGGATGCGGCTGAGCAGATGGAAATCGTGGGTCGCGACCACCACCGTCGTGCCCAGCTTGTTAAGCGAATCCATCAGCAGCAACAGCCGTTCCGCCATGTCGGGATCGACATTGCCGGTCGGCTCGTCGGCGACCAGCATCTCCGGCCGGCCGATCACCGCGCGCGCGATCGCGACGCGCTGCTGCTCGCCGCCCGACAGCGTCTCGGGACGGGCGTTGGCGCGCTCGGCGAGCCCGACCCAGGCGAGCATCTCCTTGACCGGCTGCAGCACGTCCGCCTCGGGCACACCCGCGACGCGCAGCGGCAGCGCGACATTGTCCGCCGCCGACAAATGCGGCACCAGCCGGAAGTCCTGGAACACCACCCCAATCCGCCGCCGGAACCCCGGCAGCCGCGCGCGCGGCAACAGCACCGCATCCTCGCCGAACAGCCGGATGATGCCCCGGCTCGGCCGCTGCGCCAGATAGAGCAGCTTGAGCAGCGAGGTCTTGCCCGCGCCGCTCGCGCCGGTCAGGAAATAAAAGGAGCCGCTCTTGAGCGAGAAGGACACGTCGGCCAGCGTCTCGGCGCCGCTGCCATAGCGCAGTCCCACATTCTCGAACTGCACGATCGTCGCCATGTCGCGGCAACCTTGGCACGGGCACCCTTCCCTGTTCAAGCTTGGGCCCGGTTCAAGCATGGGCCCGGTTCAAGCTTGCCAGCGCGGCGCGCGCCGTGCTTAGATTCGCGTGGTTAGCGGTTCGGTGATGCTTACGCGATGATCCTCCAATGTCCTGAATGCAGCACCCGCTACCTGGTGCCCGACAGCGCGATCGGGGTCGACGGCCGCACTGTGCGCTGCGCCAGCTGCAAGCATTGCTGGTTCCAGGCGCCCGCTCCGATCGAGCTGCCACCGGCGCCGGCCCCGCCGGTCGAGGCCGCCGCGCCGCCGCCGATCGAGGAACGCGTCGTCGACGCGCCGCCGCCGCCGTGGAGCGAGCCTGCCGCGCGGCCCGAGCCGGCCCCGCCGCTGGTGCGCTCGCGTCGCAATCCCGTGCGACGCTGGACGGCGGCGGCGCTCGGCGCGGGCGCGCTGATGCTGGCGGGCGTCGCCGCGATCACCTGGCTTGGCGCACCCAATCTGATGGGACAGCTGGGGCTCGGCCCGGTCGAGAGCCCGCTCCGGCTCAAGGACAACCCGATCGAGCGCCGCGAGCTTCAGAACGGGTCGGAACTTTTCGCCGTTTCCGGCCAGGTCACCAACCCGTCGTCGTCGCGCCAGCGCGTGCCCGACATTCGCGCCGAGTTGCGCGACGCGCAGGGCCGGCTGGTCTACAGCTGGACGATCACCCCGCAGCAGCGCACGCTGTCGCCGGGTGCCAGCGTCGACTTCAACTCCGCCAAGCTCGACGTCCCCGCCAATTCCAAGCGGCTCGAGCTGAGCTTCGCCGGCGAAGCCGGCGCCTGACGCGCCGGTTAGACGTTGCGGCGACCGGGGTGCTTTGCTAACGCGCCGCTCCTACCCGCCGTCCGCGTTTCGCGCGGAGGGCAAGCGACGTGCGGCCGTGGCGGAATTGGTAGACGCGCAGCCTTGAGGTGGCTGTGTCCGAAAGGACGTGGAAGTTCGAGTCTTCTCGGCCGCACCACTGCGCAGCGCGCATGCCGGCAACGAAGTTGCCGTCGGGACGCGCAAGCACGGCCGGCGGATCGGCGCCGCCGAACCCGTCCGACGTCACGACGCGGCTTCGCCGCGGCGCTCTGATCCGCCCCCCTCGCCTTCCGACCACGCCGGCACCCTCCGCAGGCGCGACGCCACCGCCGCCGCGCAGGCAAGCAGTATGGCGGCGATGACCAGGGATGCCTGATAGTCCCCCGTCCGATCGCGCAGATACCCCGACAGCGCTGGCCCGGCCGCGCCGCCGATCAGGAACGCCATGTAGATCGCGCCATACGCCTTGCCATAGGCCAGGGGCGGAAAGTGCCGCGCGACCAGGAACGCGATCAGGTCGACCTCGGCGCCGATCGCCAGGCCGGTGACGATCGCGCCCGGCGCCGCGAACGTCACCCCGCCCAGGCCGAGCATGAGCAGGCCGGCCGCGGCGCACAGCAACAGGGCCACGGTGACGATCGCGGCGGGATAGCGGTCGATCAGCAGCCCCGCCGCCAGACGGCCGACGATGGCCGCGACCCCGATCAGCGATGCGACGCCGCCGGCGCCGGCGGGCGAGAACCCCCAGTCGCTCAGCATCGGCACGAACTGCACCACGGTGCCGAGCACCGCGACCGCCGCCAGGAAAAAGGTCGCCGCCAACAGGCGAAAGGCGGGCGTCCGCGCCAGCTCCGCCAACGTCATTTCGTCCGCCGGGGCGGTACGCACCTCATCGGCGCAGCGGGTGAACAGCAGCGCCACGATCGGGGTCAGGGCGGCGACCACCAGCGCCAGCGCCATGAAGCCGCTGCGCCAGCCATGCTCGGCCACATACGGCGTCAACAGGGCCGGGATCAGGATCGCGCCCGTTCCCGTGCCGGCCAGCACCAGCCCAAGCGCGATGCCGCGAAAACGCAGGAATGCCGTCACCACCAGCCGCGTGAACGCGATCGGGCTCGATCCGGCGGTGACCAGCGAAACGATGAACGTCAGCAGCAGAAAGCTGGCCAGCCCAGCCGTCGCGGTTCCCAGCGCGAAGAAGCCCAAGGCGAGCAGGGCCAGCGAGATCAACCCGACGCGCTTGCCGCCGAACCGGTCCACCAGGCGACCGATGGGGATGGCCGCCGCCGCCGCCGCCGCGGTGCCGACCAGCGCGCCCAACGAGGCCTGCCCGCGCGTCCAGCCGAACTCGGCCGCCATCGGCTTGATGAACACACCCAGCGAATAGAAATACAGTGAGCTGACACCGATCGCGACGCCCAGGAACGCCGCCGTCAGCACCGGCCAGCCGCGCGCGAACTCACCCGATCCCACGCTCATGCCACGATCCACGCGCTGTCGAGAGTAGAGCGATTCTTGAATATCACTGTCACCAGATCCTCCAGATGAAACCCGCGATCATGTGCGCCCGACATAGGCCGCGGCCTGCTCGCCCGCGATCCGGCCGGTGTTGACCGCGAACCCCATGCTGTTGCCGGGCAGGATGAAGACATAGCTGTCACCATGGATCGCGCAGGCATCCGTGCCCGCCGCATAGAAGCCTGGGATGACCCGCCAGTCGCAGTCGATCACGCGGGTGCGCGCGTCGATCTTGATCCCGCCCAGCGTCCCATAGGCGCTCGGGAAATGGCGGGCGGCGTAGAACGGTCCGGTCATCAGCGGGCGCAGGTAACGCCGGTCCTTGGCGAACGCCTGGTCATAGCCGCGCGCGCAGTCCGCGTTGTAGGCCGCGACCGTCCTTGCCAGCCCGGCTGGGTCGATCCCTGCTCGGTCCGCAAGCGCCTCCAGCGTGTCCGCGACGAAGAAATGGGGATAGTCGCGCGCCCGCAGCGCCGCGATCAGCTCGGCGGGGCGTTCGATCCTGGTGACCGGGAAGACGCGGTTTCGAAAATCGAGATCGTCTTCCATCCCGGCCAGGATGGTGCTGTCGAACACCAGATGGCCGGCGCGGTCCTGTTGCCGGGCGATCGCGTTGGCGGTGAAGGTGACGTTGCCCATTACCGCTTCGTCCATGAACCGCTCGCCGCCCTTATTGACCATCAGATGCGGCTGACGGCAGGCTTCATGGAGCGGCGGCGGGATGCTGATGCCATCGGGCATGCCATAGATCAGCTCCAGACCCATCTCGGTCGGCTGCGCGCCGGCTTCCCACGCCATGCGCAGGCCGTCCCCCGCAATGCCCGGGATGCGGAAGCTGTAGAGGTCGCGACCCCATTGATAGCCGAACTGTTCGGCGATCATCGCAGGATTGTCGCCGAAGCCGCCGGTGGCGACGATCACCGCGCCGGCCGGAACCTCCCGCTCGCGGTCAGGTCCACCCACCGCCACGCCGGTGACCGCATCGCCGTTCCTGACGAGCCGCGTCACCGGCGTCCCAAGCGTGATCGCGACACCCAGCGCTTCCGCCTTTCGGGTCAGTACGCGCATCATCGTCGCCGCGCCGCCCGGCCCTGGCGGCCCCTCCTCCGGCTTGACCAGATGCCAGGTCGGATAAGCCTCGACGAAATAGGATGCCGGTTCGGTGAACTCGACCCCCAGCGTTTCCAGCCAGTGGATCGTATCCCCGGAGCGGTTGAGATAGGCGCGGACCAGCGCCGCATCGACGCGCCAGTGGGTGTAATTCATGAACGCCTTGAACGCCTCGTCGCGGGTCGGGCGGAGCTGGCGCTGGCGGGTGTGGCGGCTCTCGATCCCGAGCGGCCCCATGCCACGGTTGGCGGTGCCGCCGGTGGTGGCGGCCTTTTCGAAGACTTGAACCCGCGCGCCGGCCTGTGCCGCGGCGATCGCGGCGCACAGTCCGGCAGCGCCCGCCGCGACCACGACTACCGTATCGGAATGCGACATGCGGCCTCTCCGGTCTTCGTCCTAAGCGGGCCAGATTGACTCCGATCATGATCGTTTTATCAAGCATCACGAGAGGACGCCATGACCAACAATCCATCAGGCCGCGTCGCCGGGCCGTTGCAGGCCTTCGTATTGCTGCTGCCCGCCACCCTGGCGGTGATGGCCAGCGCGGCGCTCGCGCCCGGTCTGCCACAGCTCCATGCCGCCTTTCGCGACGTGCCTGGCGAGGAATGGCTGGTGCCGATGATCCTGACGCTGCCGTCGTTGTGTCTGATTGTCGGCTCGCCGATCGCCGGCGCGTTGGGCGACCGGTTCGGGCGGCGCAAGCTGCTGCTCTGGGGGCTGGTGATCTATGCGGTGATCGGCATGGCCCCGCTGGTGCTCGACACCCTGCCCGCGATCCTCGTCAGCCGGGTGGGCGTGGGCTTCGCCGAGGCTTTCGCGCTAACGCTGAGCACGACGTTGATCGGCGATTTTTTTATCGGCCGCGAGCGCGACCGCTGGCTTGGCTATCAGGCCGCGCTGACCGCGGGATCGGCGATCCTGTTCGTCGGATTGACCGGCTTCCTCGGCACCTTTGGCTGGCGGGCGCCGTTCGCGATCTATGCGCTGCCGCTGGTCTTTGCGTTGCTGGTGTTGGTCTTCACCTGGGAGCCTTCGGTGCGCCATGGGGAGGAGACCCGGCTGGTCGCGCCGTTCTCGGTGCGGCCAATGCTGTCGGTGCTCGCCGTAACGTTGTTCGCGTCGATCTCCTTCTACGTCGCGCAAATCCAGAGCGGCGTCGCGCTCGCAGCCGTGGGTCTGACGGAGCCGGCCAAGATCGGCATGCTGATTGGGGTGGCGAGCCTGGGCACGCTCGCGGGTGCGCTGCTGTTCCGCTTCATCTGCCATTGGCCGATCGCGCGCTTGCTGCTCACCGCCTTCGGACTGATCGGGATCGGCTATGTCGCGGTCGGCATGTCTCCGGGCGCGGGCGCGCTGACCGCCGGCATGTTCGTCGCGCAATTCGGCTGCGGCCTGTTGCTGCCCAGCCTGCTCACCTTCGTCCTGCGCGACCTGGCGCCCGAAGTGCGCGGGCGCGGCACCGGCGCGTGGCAGGGGGTCTTCTCCGTCGGACAGTTCCTCAGTCCGCTGTCGATGACGGTAGCGGGCGCGGCGCTGAGCGGGACGTTGTCCGCCTTCGTGTTCTTCGGCGTCCTCAACGTCGTCGCGGCGGTGGCGGCAGCCATGATGCTGACGCGGGGCACGCGACGCGCGGCGTCGCCGGCCTGACCGCCTACAGGAACATTGCGAGCAGCTTCTCGGGCGTCGGCGGGCGCGGGATGGTGAAGCGGATCGGCTTCCAGTCGTCCGCCGCCGGCCGTTCCAGGCATCGCATCAGCCAGTCGGACAGCCGCGGGTAGCGATCGATCGGTACGCCTGCGAGCGGGATCAGCGACATCGGCCCCGCGACGTTCAGGTCCGCGACGGTAAACCGATCGCCGAGCAGATAGGGGCGCTCCGTCAGCAGCGCTTCGAGCACGCCGAAAGGCCGCTCGAGCTTGCTCAGCCCGATAGCGGCAAGGCCCGGATCGCGCTGATCTTCGGGGAAAAGGAACAGGTTGGCGGCGGCGAACAGCAGCGGCTTCTCGATCTCCGCCGCTTCCCACAGGCTCCATTGTACCGCTTGCGCTTCCTCGACCAACCCGCGCGCGGCGGTGTCGCCGCCGTACTTCCGCGACAGATACAGATTGATCGCCAAGGACTCGAAGATGACAAAGCCGTCATCGTCCAGCACGGGCACCCGGCCGTTGGGGTTGACCCGCAGGAACGCAGGCTCGCGCGTTTCGCCGCTCATGAAGTTGGTCGGCACATGTTCGAAGCGCAGGTCGAGCTCGCGCAGCATCCACATCACGCGGTGCGCGCGCGAATAGGGATGGCCCCACAGGATCATTGCGATCGTCCTTCAGGTTCGGCTGCCGTTGCTCCACTGGTATCGGCGCCGACGCCGCGCGGCAGGCGGAGGTAGAGCGGCACCGCGGCGGCGGCGATCACCGCGAGGCAGGCGAAGGTGAGCGCGAAGGCCGACCCGGCGGAATCGCCTTCTCCCAGCGTGCTCGCCGCACCGAGCAGGGTCGCCGCCAGGGCAACGCCCAGCGTGGTCCCGATCTGCTGCGCCAAGGTGCTGAGGGTGCCCGCATCTCCGGTCAGCGCCGGCGGCACGTCGGCGAAGGTGAGCGTGTTGAGGGCGGTGAATTGCAGCGAGCGGGTCGCGCCGGCGACGAACAGGATAGCGGCGGTGACCACCAGCGGCAGCTGAAACGCCGCCGCCGCGCAGGCGGCGACGGTGACGGCGACCAACGCGCCGTTCGCCGCCAGGATGGTACGAAAGCCGAAGCGTCGCAGCAGCGCGGTGGTGAACAGCTTGGTGGCGAGGTTGCCGACGAAATACACCAGCGTCAGCGCCCCGGCGATGCTGGGCGACAGGCCATAGCGGAGCTGGAACATCAGCGGCAGCAGGAACGGCGTCGCGCCGATCGCGATGCGGCTGAGCGTACCCGCCCCGAACGCACTGACCGAGAAGCTGCGGATCGCCATCGGCGACAGGTTGACCAGCGGCGCCTTCGCGCTGCGGAGATGGCGAAGCGCGATCAGTCCCACGCCCACCCCCAGTGCGAGCGCCGTCGCGCCTGCCGCCGGATGTCCCGAGCCGATCAGTTCCAGGCCGGCGAGCGCCGCCGAAAGCGCGCATGCGTATAGCGCGAAGCCGAGCCAATCGAACGGACGGCGGGGAGCGGTCTGCTCGGGAATGTGGCGCCACACGGCGAACAGGCCGAGCACGCCGATCGGCAGGTTGAGGAAGAAGATCCACCGCCACGACGCCGCCTCGGTCAGCAGGCCGCCCACCGGCGGGCCTAGGATCGGCGCGATCAATGCCGGCCACGTAAGGATGGCGATGACGTGGACAAGCCCGCTCTTCGGCGTATCGCGCAGCACGCTCAGTCGCCCGACCGGCGACATCAGCGCCGCGGCTCCTCCCTGTGCCATGCGGGCGGCGACGAAGGCGGGCAGGCTGTCGCTGAAGCCGCAGAGCATCGAGGCAAGGATGAAGCCGAGCACACCGCCGGCCATTACGCGCCGCGTCCCCCACCGGTCCGCGAGCCACGGCGCCAGCGGCAGCGCGATGACGGCCGCGACCAGGTAACAGCTGACGCCGAGCCCCATGGTCGCGACGTCGACGCCGAACGCCGCCGCCATCGCCGGCAGGGCGGTGACGATCGCGGTCGCGTCGAGGTTTTCCATGAACATGCAGGCGGCGACGACGAAAGGCGCGACGCGCGACGCGCGCGCCCGTTCGCCGGCCGGCTGGGCAGTAGCGCCGCTCACCGCCGCGCCCGCACAACCTGTGCAAGCCGCGGCGGCCGGCGCGGTGAGGGCTGCCTAGAACCGATAGGAGGCGCGCACGCCATAGGTCCGAGGCGGCGCATAGTTGGTCGACACGATCCCGCCGACGCTTCCGTTATACTGCGCGAGAACCGGCACCGCCTCGTCGGTCAGGTTGCGGATATAGCCGCTGATCGACCAGCCCGGATCGACCGTTCCGAAGGTCGCGGTGAGATCAAAGGTGGTGGTCTCGCCGGAATTCTGCTGCGGCAGCTGATCGAAGCCGATGACGCGGTTGGAGCGGTAGAACATGTCGCCGGTCAGCACGAGCTGGTTCAAGCCGAGCGGAATGGTTTGCTGCACGCCCGCATTCACCGACCAGCGCGGGGCGTTGTAGCCCGGCCGGCCGTCGCACGACACCCGGTAGATCGGTCGACCGGCGGCGTTGGTCGTCTCCGTCGAGGGACAGCCGGTGACCTGCGGCAGCGTCGGCGTGACGCCCGGCGCGGGCGGCCCCGGCACCCGCGGCACGTCGAAGGTGAAGCTGTCGAGCACATTGTCGAGATATTGGACCGATCCGCGCAGCAGCGTGTTGGGCGTCACCAGCGCCTGGCCCTCGACCTCGACGCCCTTGATGTCGGACGCGCCGATATTCTCTGTGAACAGCGAGCTGTTGTTGTTCGCGTCGAGCCCAAAATGCGAGACCTGCTGGTTGGTGTAACGCCAGTAGAAGGCCTCAACGTTCAGCTGGACGCGGTTGTCGAGGAAGCGGTTCTTCACCCCGACCGTCGCGGCCTTGATGAACTCGGGCTCGAACGACTCCCGGCCGATGGTGTTGTTGAACCCACCGCCGCGATAGCCGGTCTCATAGCTCGCATAAAGCAATGACCGGGGGCCGAGGTCGTACTCGGCGGCGAGGCGATAGGTCAGCCGGTTGGTCGTCACCGTCCGGTTCAGCGCCAGCTCGGTATAGAAGATGCGGTTGCCGAAATTGCCGAACGGGACCGAGTTCTGCGGACCCGGCGCGGCCGGCACGGTGATCAAGCTGCGCAGTTCCACCAGGGTTTGGGCGGCCGGCAGGCTCGGACCGCCGAAACAGCCCGGTCCCGCCGGGGGCGGCGGACGGGTGCAGATCTGCACCACCGTCTGCGCCAGCGTGTTGAAATACTTCCGATCGCTCGTGTAGCGGGCACCGCCGATCAGGCGGAAGTCTTCGCTAACGTTGAACACCAACCGTCCGAACCCCGCGAGCGAGGTCGTGCCGGTGGTGTACTGCTGGTAGGGCGTGACCTGATACTGCGCGAAATTGTACTTCGCGCTGATATCCTCGTCATAATAGAAGCCGCCGATCAGCCAGTCGACGGGGCCGAGCGACTTGCCCTGAAGGCGCAGCTCGGAGCTGAACTGCCGGTCGTGTTCGTCCTGGCGGCCCTGATAGAAGCCGGGGCCGTTGAAGCGGATGTCGAGCTTCGAATCGCGATAGGCGGGGATGAACACGAAGTCGCCGATGCCCGTCTGCAATGTCACTTCGGCGTGTACGCCCCAGTAATCGTTGTTCAGGAACGGGTAGAGATACGGCGCCGGATTGATGAACGCGCCCGGGATGGTCAGCTTCGCCTGATAGGCCCGTTGCTGGGGCGTGTGAAACCCGCTGAACGGATCGAAGCCCGCGGGGACAAAGGTGTAATTGGCGATCGACGTTGCCGTCGCGGGTGAGCCGGGCGTGTAGTTGATCACGCCGTTGATCGAGGCGCCCGGACCGACGCCGCCCTGATGTGAATAATCGCCGGCGATGCGCACGGTGAGGTTGTCGGACAGGTCGGCCATGAGCTGCGCGCGCAGACCGTAACCCTTCTGATCGTTGGTGCCGTCGTCGCTATAGCCGTCGCCGTCGATCACCTTGCCCGACAGCCGGATCGCGGCCGCCGCGCCGATCGGCAGGTTGATCGCGGCTTCCCCGTCGAAGGTGTTGAAGCGCCCGTAACCGGCGCCGACGAACCCCGACACCTCGCCATAGCGCGGCTTGACGGGCACGACGTTGATCGCGCCGGCGGTCGCGTTGCGGCCATAGAGAATGCCCTGGGGACCCTTCAGCACCTCGATCCGCTCGAGGTCGTAGAAAGCCAGCGTCGTCGAGGTCGCGCGGCCGACATAGACATTGTCATAGTTGAACGCGATCGCCGGATCGGCGGCCGCGTTGACCGTGAAGTTGCCGACGCCGCGGACATAAAAGCTGTTGCTGGCGCCGCCCGCCTGGGTGACCGCAAGCGCCGGCACGGCGGTGTTGAGCGTCGCCACCGTGATTACGCCGGACCGGGTCAGTTCCTCGGCCGACACGACCTCGATCGCCAGACCGGCGCGCTGCACGTCCTCGGACTGACGCTGCGCGGTGACGATGATGTCGGCGAGGCCGGTGCCGGCGACTTCCTGGGCCGAGGCCGGCTCCTGCGCGGAGGCCGGTGTCGCGTCCTGCCTTGCGGTTTCGGGCGTCACGGCGGTCGCGGACTGCGCCCACGCGCCCGTCGGAAGCGCGAGCGCCGCCGTGCCCACCAAGAGTCGCTGCCACGCGCGGTGCCTGTTTGTCATCTGATCCCCTCCTCAACGTTCTTGTTTTCTAGGCTATAGTCGCATCAGGCCCCAACCGGGTCACCTTCGTCAACGACGGTGTTGGTGAGCGTGCCGAGCCTCGACACGCTGATCTCGATCCGGTCGCCGGCGGCGAGCCAAAGCGGCGGGTCGCGGCGCGCCCCGACCCCGCCAGGCGTTCCGGTCATGATCACGTCGCCCGGCGAGAGCGGCGTGAAGGCGGAGATATAGGCGATCACCGTTGCGAGCGGGAAGATCAGCTGCGCGAGCGTCGCCTGCTGCATGATCCGACCGTTGACCAGCGTCGTCAGTTCCATCGCGTCGAGCGAGCCGACCTCATCGGGGGTGACCAGCCAGGGGCCGAGCGCGCCCGTGCCGGGGAAATTCTTGCCTGGGGTAAACTGCGCGGTGTGCTTCTGCCAGTCGCGCACCGATGCGTCGTTGGCGATCGTGAAGCCCGCCACGTGGCTCATCGCGTCGGCTTCGGCGATCGCGCGTCCGCCGCGCCCAATCACGATCGCGACCTCGCCCTCGTAGTCGAGCTGCTCCGACGCACGCGGCCGGACGATTGGCGCGCCATGCGCCACCAGCGTATCGGCGAAGCGGGTGAAGATGGAAGGATGGCCGACCCGCTCGCGGCCCGTCTCGAGGCGATGCTCCTCGTAATTATGCCCGACGCAAAACACCTTGCCCGGGTTCGGCACCACCGGGCGCAGCGTCACCTCCGCGAGCGGCAGGGACTCCTCCAGCTGCAGCCGGTCCAGCCCCCCGGCGGCGATCGCGGCGGCGAGATCCGGCCACTCGCCGACACAAGGCGCGACCCGATCGTCGTCGAGCACCACGCCGTAACGCTCCCGACCCGCATGGTGGAACGAAGCGAGCCTCACGCGTCAGCCATCGCGGGCGCGAAGCGGAACCGGCGCTCGGCGGCGGTGAGCGCCGCCACGTCCTTGTCCGACAGGCCCCACTGGTCGATGCGGTTCGGTGGCCAGGTCCAGTCCTCGGGCGCACCGGTGCGGTAATGCTCGTCCACCTGCTCCACCGCGGTCGAGTATTCGACCACCGCCCCGAACGGCGCCACGAAATAGGCGAAGACGTTGGCGCCCGGACCATGACGCCCCGGCCCCCAGCTGGGCGCCGCATCGGCGTCGCGCATCCGCCCGATCCCGCGCATCACCGCATCGACATCGCGCATCTCGAAGGCGATGTGGTTGAGCGACGAGTAGCCGGCGCGGGCAAAGGCGATCGAATGGTGCGATCGGTTGCAGCGCACGAACACCATGCCGCGGGTCCGATCGGAAACGGTGAACCCCAGCACCTCCTCGCACACCGCCGCCGAGCGTTCCGCGTCGGCAGCGTTCACGACGACGTGGGTAAGCTTGACCGGCGCGTCATCGCCGCCGCCTGGGCTGACGCCTTCCGCCCCGGAGATGAAGCGGAACCGTTCGCCCTCCGGCAGCACCACCGTCGTCCCATCGCCGCCCCCAGGGTCGCGCACCGGCGTGCGCTCGACCGTCAGACCGGCATCGGCCGCGCGGCCAGCGATGGCCTCGATCCGGTCGGCGCCCGCGACGAAACTGATGCTGCGGACCGCGCGCGCGGTCGCCGGGTACAGCCCGACGAGATAGGGATAAGGCCCGCTTCCCCCCACAAAGCGGGCGTCGCCCGATGCACCGGCGGCCGTGGCGCCCCACGGAGACACCAGGAAACCGGCGCTCGCGACCGGGTCGGGAACGTCCAGCTCGATGCTGCGCAGGCTAATCGTCGCAGGGTCGTCGATCATTGACATGGCATATAACCGATCATGATCGCTTGCAAGCGCTTGCGATGGCTTTAAACGTTTCCGTTCGAAGCGGAGGAGAAGGCCCGACATGCAGTGGCGCAACAGCGACGAGCGGTATGGCGCCATTTCGGTCGCGCTGCACTGGAGCGGCGCAGGGGCGGTGTTGCTGATGCTGACCACGGCCACGCTGATGGCGCTGGCGCCGGGGCGCGAAGCCTATCTGCCGCTGGTCAAGCTGCACGCGTCGATCGGGATCACGATCGCGCTGCTGCTGGCGATCCGTATCGCCTGGCACTTCGCGGCGCGCCAGCCGCGTAAGCTGTCCGATCAACCTGCCCTCAACCGGCTGGCCCAGGTCGTCCATGCCGCGCTCTTGGTGCTGATCGGCTGTCAACTGGTCACGGGGCCGCTGGACATCTGGAGCGGCGGGTTCCCGTTCGGTTGGTTCGGCGTCGCGACCGTCCCCAATCCGGTTCCCGGCCTGTTCAAGGCGCAGCACGACGCCATCGGCACACTCCACGCCTGGACCGGCTGGACGATAGCGGGGCTGGTCGGCCTGCATCTCGCCGGCGTCGCCAAGCATCTGCTGATCGACCGCGACGGCACACTCCGGCGCATGCTCGGCCAATCGCCGACCGAAGCTCGACAAGGCCCGAGCCGCGGCTGAGGCAACCACGCTCAGCCGAGCGCCGCGCCGGGGATCCAGATGCCGTGGAAGCCTTCATGGACGCGGCACGGAAACTTGATCGTCGCGATCGGGCCGGCCGACAGGTTCCGGGCATCCAGGATGACGAAGTCGGTGCGGTTCTCCGCCCGGCGGCCGACCACCGTCATCAGCCAGCCGTCGCCCTCGGCGGCGTCGGGCGAGCGCGGCACGAAGATCGGCTCCTCCGGCGAGGAGTCCGGTCCGGCATAGAAGAAGTCGAGCGCGCCGGTCTCCGCATCGAAATGGCCGATGCAGGTGAAGGGCGGCCCCTTGGCGCCGAACGGCAGCATCGGGCCCAGCGCGGTGTTGGACGTGCCGAACCAGAAGTGCCGCGTCCGCTGCGTCATGAAGCGAAGGTCGATCATCGGCATCTCGCCGATGTGGTCGAACATCCTGGTCTGAACGATCGCGTCGTCCTCATTGGCCTCCAGGTCGATCGTCCAGCGCTGCGCGAAGGGCGGCTGCTCCTTGGCGGTCGGGTCGTTGATGTCGGGGAACTGCGACAGCCAGCCGGTCTGGGTGATGAAGTGCTCCAGGTTGAGCTTGGCGCCGTCTTCCCAGGCGTTGAAGGTGTGGGTCTCCATCACCGGCTTGGGCGCCTTGAACCAGCGCACATTGCCCGTCCCCCCCGGTGCTCGCGGCACCACGCCAACCATGGTGGGCAGCCGGTCGTCCCAGTGGAAAAAGGCCTCGCCCGCCTGCACACGGTCCCAGTCGCAGGTCATCGGGCAGATCGTGAAGATCGCGTAGTTGGGCGACAGCAGGAAGTCGTGGACCATCGACGGATAGGGCGCCTCGAACGACTCCGTCCGCGTCAGCGCGCCGCTGGCGTCGATATAGTAGAGCTCGATGATCCTGTCGGCGACGCCCTTGGTGAAATAGCCGTAGCTGACCATCTCGCCGGTCGCGGGATCGATCTTGGCGTGGGCGGTGAAGCTTTCGGACTGGAGCTTGCCGTCGTAGTCGTAGGTGCCGAGCGTCGCCAGGGTGGCGGGATCGATCAGCATCGGTTTCGCGGCTTCCTTGGTCGCCAGCAGCTTGCCGGCGTGGAAGATCACCGAGGTATTGGCGGTCGAGCGGTCCTTGCCCGCGACGCTGGGGTCGTCGGTGAAGGCGTTGCGATAGGCGCCGAACAGCGCCTTGCGCGCGGCGCGCTCCAGCCGCAGCTTCTCGGTCTGGACATAACGGGTCGACAGGTCGGCGCGGCCATCCTTGATACGCACCTTGTGCAGCATGCCGTCACCGTTGAGGAACAGGTCGCCGGCGAAGCGTGGCGGGAACGCGTGGTCCGCGCTGTTGCGGATATAGGCGCCGTCGAGCTCGGGCGGGATCGTGCCCACCACTTCCAGGTCATAGACGTCGCCTTCGATCCGGACCGGCGCGGCATAGCCCTTGAACACGGGCGTGTCAGGCCACTGGCCGTCATAGTCGAAGTGCGGGCGAGCCGTAGCTTCCGCCGCGATGTCGAGTGCCATGGCCGATTCTTCCTATCGAGTTGCCGAGGATACGGTCGCGCGTCCGGCATTCAGTCCTGCCGCGGCAAGTCCCGCCAGCGCCGCCGCTTCGTCATTGTCCGAGGTATCGCCGCTGATGCCGATCGCGCCGACCACCACCCCGCCCGCATCACGGATCAGCACGCCGCCGGCGACCGGTACGACGCCGCCGGGCGTCACGCTGGCGAGCGCCGCGTAAAAGGCTGGCGCCTTGCCCGCGCGCTCGGCGAGGGCGCGCCCATCCAGTCCCATTCCCAGACACGCCACCGCCTTGGTCCGCGCGATCGGGACGCGGTAAAAGCCTGCGCCGTCCGCACGGCCCAGCGCAAGCTCGTGACCGCCGGCGTCGAGCACGACGGCACATAGAGGCATCATCCCGGCGGCATGGCCATGCGCCACCGCCGCCTGCACGGCCCCGATCGCAGCTTCAAACGTCAGCATCACCCGCCCATGTAATATCCGGTCACGATCGGAAATAGCTACACACTGGGTGATGGTCAACCTCGGCGAGGCTTTGACCCTCGCGATCCATGCCTCTTATAGACGGGCGATGAGCGAGCGAATCCCGTCGCCGCGGCCGGCGAAGCCCGGCCGCCGCGCGCAGAACAAGGCGGACAAGCTGCGGCGCATCACCGATGCCGCGCATCGGCTGTTCGTGGAGAAGGGTTTCGACGGCACCACCATGCGCGACATCGCGACGGGCGCCGGTGTCGGCTTCGGGACACTCTTCGATTACGCGGCGAACAAGCGCGATCTGCTGTTCCTGACCTTCAATCCCAAGTTGGAAAGCGTGCTCGATGCCGGCCTGAGGGCGGTGAACATGGAGACCAACGTCGTCGATCGGCTGATGGCCTTGTTCAGCGGCTATTACGCACTCTACGGTCGGGAGCGCGACATGTCGCGGGCGGTGCTGCGCGAACTCAACTTCTTCAGCGAAGGCGCAGAAGCGCAGAAGTTCCTCGGCCATCGTGACCTGTTCATCGCCGCCGTGCAGGAACAGTTCGCGCATGGCATCGAGACCGGCGAGCTGCGCGCGATTCCGGTCGACGTCGCAGGCCGGGCGGTGTTCGCGCTATATGCCTGGGAGGTGCGCCGCTGGCTGGCGGCCGATCACCCATCGCTCGCGCGCGGACTGCTCGACCTGCGCACGCTGCTGGACACGGTGATCGAGGGGTTCCGCTCGCCGGGGTGAGCATTGCGGAACGCCCATCGCCGGTGTAGGCGATCAGGATCGCTTATGCACGGGGTGGGCATTGTCGTTCGACGTCGCGATTATCGGATGCGGGCCGGTCGGTGGCGTGGCGGCCAATCTGCTCGGCGCGCTCGGCCTTAGGACCGCAGTGATCGAGGCGCGGGCGACACCTTACCCGCTCCCGCGCGCCGTGCATCTCGACCATGAAATCATGCGTGTCCTGCAGGGTGCCGGGCTGGCCGAGCCGATGGGTGCCGTCATGCGCGCGGCGCAGGGGCATGTACATCTCGGCGCGGACGGCGATGTCATCCGCTACCTCGGCCATGCCGGCGGCGATGCCACGCCGCGACCGCATGGCTGGGCCAGCGACTATTTCTTCTACCAGCCGGAGTTGGAAACGCTGCTGCGCGACGGCCTGACGCGCTTCCCCCGGGTCGAAACGATCGCCGGCACCGTCACGGCGCTCGAACAGGATGACGGCGGCGTCCGCCTGTCCGTCGAAGGCGATGGCGGTCACCGGGAGGTGTCCGCGGCCTATGCGATCGCCTGTGACGGCGCATCGAGCGCCACGCGCAAGGCGCTGGGCATCGCGCTCGACGACTTGGGTTTCGACGAGCCCTGGCTGGTGGTCGACGCCGAAGTCGCGGGGCCCCTGCGCTTCCCGCCGATCCCCGGCTTGCCGCTAGGCGCCGATCTGCAGCAGCTGTCGGTGATGGTCTGCGATCCGCGCCGTCCCGCGACGGTGGTGCCGGGGCGTGGCAATCATCGTCGTTGGGAATTCATGCTGCTACCCGGCGAAACCGAGGAGCAGATGCGCGATCCCGCCGTCGCCGCCGCGCTGATCGCGCCATGGGTGGCGGGCCTCGAGCACCGCATCGTCCGGGCTGCGACCTATCGCTTCCACGCGCTGGTCGCCGATCGCTGGCAGGCGGGGCGCGTCTTCCTGGCGGGTGACGCCGCGCACCAGACGCCGCCCTTCTTCGGCCAGGGCATGTGCCACGGCGTCCGCGACGTCGCCAATCTCGCCTGGAAGCTGGCGCTGGTGGTCGACGGCCGCGCCCGCACCGCCCTGCTCGACGGCTACCAAGCCGAACGCGAGCCGCAGGTCCGCGCGGTGATCGCGGCCGCGATCGCCGCCGGCCGCTATATCTGCGAGCGCGATCCCGTCGCGGCGGCGGCGCGCGACCGGGGCTTGCGCGCGGCAGGCGCCGATCGCGCCGGCCGCACCGCCGCCGAGCTCGTGACGCCGCTGGCCGCCGGTGTCCGGATCGGCGATGCGCGCGCGGGTGAGCGGTTCGTCCAGCCGCGCGTGCGCACCGCCGGCGGCACGACGATGCTGCTCGACGACGCGGTCGGTGCCGGTGCGATCCTGCTCACCCGCGGCGTCATGCGGCTGCCGGAATCGTCGCGGTGGCGGTTCGACGCGCTCGAAGGCCGGATAGTGACGATCGGGGACGGTGGGCTGATCGACCAAGACGGTGGGCTCGGCGCCTGGTTCGACGCCGGCGGGGTCGATGCGGTGCTGCTGCGGCCCGACCGCTATGTGTTCGGGACCGCCCACGCGGGTGGCGAGGCAGCGTTGGTGGAGGACTGGGTCGATGCCATCGCGGGGACGAACGATGCTCCGCCGCCACCGGCGCGTGCGCCGATCCTGGCCGGGGAAGTGCTGGCATGACCGTTCAGCCATGTAGCCCGAGCCGGCCGATCCAGGTCGCCGCGCGCGGCCGCGAGCTGGTGGTCGACATCCATGCGCATCTCCATGTCGCCGCCGCGGTCGCGGTGGTCGGCCGCGAGAATGCCGGGCCACCGCCCGCGGTCGCGGACTTCTCCAGCCCCGCCAGCGACGCCGTCAACGCGCGGCAGTTCGCCGCCATCGCCGACGTCCTCGCCTCGGCGGAGGCGCGGCTGCCCGACATGGACCGGCTCGGCGTCGACGTGCAGGCGCTGTCGCCCAGTCCAGGGCAATTCTATTACCATCTCGACGCGGAGCTGGCCCGATCCGCGGCGCGGGTCATCAACGACGGCATTGCCGCCGAGGTCGCCAAGGCGCCGGATCGCTTCGTCGGAATGGGCACCGTGCCGCTGCAGAACGCAGGGATGGCGGTCGCCGAGCTGCGCCGCTGCGTCCGCGACCTCGATCTGCGCGGGGTGGAGATCAACGCCAATGTCGACGGCCGCGATCTCGACGACCCCACCTTGCGTCCCTTCTGGGCCGCGGCCGAAGAGCTCGGCACCCTGGTCTTCATCCACCCGCTCGGCTTCACCGAGGGCCGGCGTCTGCGGGATCATTACTTCAACAACCTGATCGGCAATCCGCTGGAGGCGACGCTGGCGATCGGGCACCTGATCTTCGGCGGTGTGCTCGATCGCCACCCGGGTTTGCGCATCTGCGTCGCGCATGGCGGCGGCTATCTGCCCGGCTATTGGGGCCGGATGGATCATGGCTGGCGCGCGCGCGAGGATTGCCGCGCGGGCTGTGAACATCCGCCGTCCAGCTATCTGCGCCGCCTGTGGCTCGACACCTTGGTGTTCGACCGCGATCAGCTCGACAGCCTGGTGCGCACCCACGGCGCCGACCGGCTGTGCCTGGGCAGCGATTATCCCTTCGACATGGCGGAGCCCGACCCGGTGGGTTTCCACCAGGGGCTCGACGAAAACGACCGCGCCAAGATCCTCGGGCTGAACGCGGCAGCCTTGCTCGGGCTGCACGTCGCCGGCGGCAGAGCATAGGATCGGAAGAGAGGGTGTCATGAAGATCGCAGCAATCCACCACGTCCGCTTCGAGGTCACCGACTTCGACCGGACCGAGGCCTTCGCCAAGGACTTCGGCCTGACCACGGTGCTGCGCGACGAGGCGCGGCTGTTGATGAAGACCGGCGGCGGCGACGCGTTCAGCTATGCCGCGACACTGGCGGAGCGGCCGCGCTTCGTCGGGCTGGCGCTGGAGACGGCGAGCGCGGACGACCTCGACGAGGCGGTGGCGCAACACGGCGCCACGCCGCGCCGCCGCCTCGACACGCCGGGCGGCGGCGAGGAGGTGGTGCTGACCGATCCCAACGGCTTCGAGGTCGCGCTGGTCCACGGCATCGCCACGGTGGAGCCGGCCGAGGGCGTTCCAGACCTCCGTCACAATTCGCCCGCGCTGCGCGTCCGCCACGGCGATCAGCAGCACCAGCGCGGCTTCGGCCCGCCGATGCTCTATCGGCTCGGCCATACCGGCCTGTTCGTCCGCAGCTTCGCCGAAAGCGCGGAATGGTACGGGCGCGTGCTCGGGCTGGTCGGCAGCGACATCTATCACGTGCCCCACGATCCGGAGCACAAGGTGGTCGGCTTCTTCCGCCTCGACCATGGCGACGAGTGGGTCGATCATCACACGGTGGCGCTGATGCAGCGTGAGCAGCCCGACTGCCACCATATCTCCTTCGAGGTGCAGGATTACGAGGCGCAGTTCATGGCGCACCGCTGGCTCAAATCGCGCGAGCACGAGGCGGTGTGGGGCGTCGGCCGGCATCCGCACGGCAGCCACATCTTCGACGTCTGGCGCGATCCCGACGGCTGGCGGTTCGAGACCTTCTCCGACACCGACCTGCTCAACGCGTCGCGCGATACCCGCATCCACAATCTGAAGGACGTGCAGATGGACATGTGGAGCTCGGACCCGCCCGACCGCTATTTCGCCTGATGGAGACCATGATGACCGAATTCGCGCCCGAGACCGGCCTGGCGACGGGCAGCTTCGGCTTCGGCACCTATCGCAGCCGTGGCGGCGCGTCGTTTCCCGGGCTTGTCATGCCGGACGGCGCGGTGTTCGACCTGTCGGACCGGTACCGCGACACTCATGCCATTCTGGACGACTGGGACCGCGCCCTCGACGCGATGGCGGACGTCGCGGCGCGCGGCGGGACTGCGCCGTACCGGTTCGCGGAGCTGGAGGCGTTGCCGCCGCTCGCCCATCCCAACCTTCTCTGCGCGGGCGCAAACTATCGGCAGCACGTCGCCGAGATGATGACCCACAACAAGTTCAACCAGCACAATCGGCATCCGGGCGAGAGCGACGAGGCGTTCTTCGCGCGCAACCTGGAGGAGGTGAAGGATCGCGCGCTGAACGGCATCCCGTACTTCTGGACCGGCCTGCATTCTTCGCTGGTCGGCGCCGACGCCGATCTGGTGAAGCCCTTGATCGGGGCGCAACTCGACTGGGAGCTGGAGTTCGGCGCGATCGTCGCGCGCGGCGACCGCTATGTCCGGCCGGAGGACGCGAACGACCTGGTCGCCGGCTATGTCATGGTCAACGACATCGGCACGGTGGACGAGTTCCGCCGCATCGACGTGCGCTGGGGCTTCGACTGGATTTCCAAGCACCAGCCGAGCTTCAAGCCGGCGGGTCCGTTCATCGTCCCCAAGCAGTTCGTGAAGCTGGACGAGGTCCGCATCCATCTCGCGGTCAACGGCGAGACCAAGCAGGACTGGCCGATCAGCGACATGATCTTCTCGGTGGAACAGCTGCTGTCCTATGCGTCGGAACGTGTGCGGCTGCTGCCGGGCGATCAACTGATCACCGGCTCGCCGCCGGGCAACGGCGCGCTGTTCGGGCAGTTCCTGGAGCCGGGCGACGTCATCGACAGCAGCATCACCTTCCTCGGCCGCCAGCGCAATCGCGTCGTGGCGGAGGAGACGGGCGGGCGCGTCCCCACCTTTGGCGCGTTCAAGACCGCCTGAGCCGATGCGCGTCCTGATCGTCGGCGGCGGCATGGCCGGGCTGAGTGCCGCGACCATGCTCGCGCGCGCCGGGCATGACGTGACCGTCGTCGAGGCGAGCGGCCGCGTCGAGGGCGCGGTGATCGCGATCACCAATCGCGCGGTCGAGGCGCTGGAGACGCTCGGCGTACTCGAAGCCTGCGCCGCGATCGGCTATGTGATCGAGGGCACCGCGTCGATCTTCAGCCGCGTCCATGACGGCCGCACCGGCGCGCCGCTGCCGATCCCCGAGCCGCCGCCGCGCGACGACGTGCGGCTGCCCGCCTCCATCAGCCTGTTGCGCCCCGCCTTCACGACGATCCTGGAACAGGCGGCGCGCGGCGCGGGCGCGGTCATCCGCGTCGGTCGGGCGGTGACCGGCTTCGACGACACCGGTGACGCGGTGGCCGTCACCTTCGACGACGGCACGATGGGGACCTATGATCTGGTGGTCGGCGCCGACGGCATCGGCTCGCAGCTGCGCGCGTCGCTTTTCCCTGACGCGCCGACACCCGCCTACACGGGCCATATGAGCTTCCGCTGGGTGCTGCCCGACGCGCCCGAGGGGCCGGCGGGACCCTATGTCCTGCCCGCTGACAACCGCATGGTCATGACGACGCGGCTGCCGGGCAACCTGCTCTATCTGTCCACCGGCGTCGACATGGCACGGCGGTTCGTCGGCGCGGACGAGACGCGCGCGCTGCTCCGCGCCGAATTGTCGCGCTACGCCGCGCCGCTGATGCAGGCGCTGGTGGGCCGCCTCGATGCGCAGGAGGAGGTGCTGATGCGCCCCTATGACTGGCATCTGTTGCCGCCGCCCTGGTACCGGGGCCGCGTCGTCCTGATCGGCGACGCCGCGCATGCGACGACCGCGCACCTGGCGTCCGGCGGCAGCCTGGCGATCGAGGACGGCGTGGTGCTGGGCGAGGAAGTCGCGCGCACGCCGGACCTGGCGGTCGCGCTCGCCGCCTATACGCAGCGCCGCTTCGATCGCGCGGCGATGGTGGTCAACGCCAGCGTCGAGCTGCTGCGCCTGCAACAGGCGCATGCCGACCCGGCCGCGAGCGCCCGGTTGCGCGCCCAGGCGGTCGAGGCGTTGCGGGAGCCGTATTGAGGGTGCTTGCCATTTAAGCCGTCAGCCGGAATACCCGCTCGGCATTGGTCTGGTACAGCATCCGGCGCTCGGCGGCGGTAAGCCGGATGGCGTCGAACGCGGCGACCGCCGCCACGGCGTCCTCATAGGGCCAGTCGGCCGCGAACAGGATGTTGCGCGCGCCCATCACCTCGATCGCCTGGCGTACGGACGGGCCATAGTTCATGCCGCTGGTGGTCAGCACGAAGTTGCGCTTCAGATAGGTGCTGGGCCGCTCCTTCAGCTTGACCCGCATGGGCGAGCCGTCGACGGCGTAGCGGATGTCGATCCGGTCGATGAAGAAGGGCAGGCCTTCGCCCAGATGCCCCAGCACGATGCGCAGACGCGGGTGACGGTCGAAGATCCCGCCCATGATCAGCCGCAGCGCGTGCAGCCCGGTTTCCGCCGCGAAGCCCCAGATCGGGCCGAGCAGCGCCTGCGGAATATAGGGTTCGAGCATCCCCGGCGCGGGATCGCGCGGGTGGATATAGATCGGCACGTCGAGCGCCTCGGCCGCTTCCAGGATCGGCCGGAACTTGGGCTCGTCCAGATATTCGCCCCGGGTATGCGAATTGATCAGCGCGCCCTTCATCCCCAGCGTACGGACCGCGCGCTCCAGCTCGCGCGCGGCGCCCGCCGGATCCTGCGGCGCGATCGTGGCGAGTGCGGCGAAGCGGCGTGGATCGGTGCGGCACAGCGCCGCCGCGCGCTCATTGGCGAGCGCCGCCAGCTCGCGCGCCTGCCCTGCCTCGAACAGCTGCACCCCCGGCGCGCTCAGCAACAACAGCTGGGTGTCGATGCGCGCCGCGGCCATGGCCGCGATGCGACCGGCGCCGAGGTCGAGCGCCTGGCCGCCCCAACGCATTCCCTGCTCCCGCCCGAAGCCCGCCACCAGCGCGGCAAAGCCCGGCTCCTTCTGCCCGCGATCGGTCTGCAGAAAGCGCTGCGTCGCCGAAGCGATCTCCGGGATCGAGAAGCTTTCCTCCGTCGCGATCCGGCGCAGCGGCGTCGCCGCTTCGGCGCCGTGGGCGAGCGCGGCCAGCGGTGCGGCGGCGAGAAGCGTCCTGCGGTCGATTTCCATGGCGAATCCTCATCTCTAACGTGGTTTCGCAGAATGATAGGCGGCGCGGCGGTGACCGACCATGCCCTCAGCGCCATTGGCCTGCACCACCCGATCCGGTAGCCTGCTGCCAATGCGGTTCAAGGGCCTCGACCTCAATCTGCTCGGCGTCCTGGAAACGCTGATGGCGACGCGCAGCGTGTCGCGCACCGCCGAGCAGCTCAACCTCAGCCAGCCCGCGATCAGCTCCGCCCTGAAGCGGCTGCGTCGGTATTTCGGCGACGAAATCCTGGTCGCGCACGGCAAGCGGATGCTGCCCACCGCCTTTGCCGAAAGCCTGTTGCCGCAGGTGCACGAAAGCCTGCGCGCGGTGGAGGGCCTGATCGCCACCTCGACCCGTTTCGATCCGGCGACGTCGCAGCGCAACTTCCGGCTCTGCTCGTCGGACTATATCTCCACTGCCGTGCTTGCCCCCTTGTCGCGCGAGCTGGCGCACGAGGCGCCGTCGGTGCGGCTGGAGCTGCTGCTGACCGACGACCAGAGCGCGCATCATCTGGAGCAGGGCGGGATCGACCTGCTGATCGCGCCGGAAGGCTATACCGCGCGCGAGCTGCCGGCCGAGCATCTGCTCGACGAGCGGCATGTCGTCGTCGGCTGGAAGGACAATCCCCTGCTGGCGGGGTCGCTGGACGAAGCGGCGTTCATGGGCGCGGACCATGTCCAGGTCGCGATCGGCTATCAGCGCACACCGGCGTTCGGCGACCGCGAGCTCGGCTTGCAGGGTCGTCAGCTCCGCGTCGCGGCGAGGGCGTCTTCCTTCGCGGTCGTCCCCTGGCTGTTGGTGCAGACGGAACGGCTGGCGCTGATGCACGAGCGGCTCGCGCTGGTGATGGCGGCGCTCCATCCGCTTGCGATCCGCGAGATCCCGTTCGACTTCCCGGTCATGCGCGAGATGATGCAATGCCACCCTGCCCGTGCCGCTGATCCCGGCCTCGCCTGGCTGCGCGAGCGGCTTCATCGACAGACCGTGATCCATAAATCAAAATGATCGAACGTGATAAATTCATTCACGTTTACAGATTGTCGGGCTGCGCTAACGCAGGAGAACGAGGGCCGCTGATAGGTCGGACGAGAGGAAGCGATGGCGGACGGGGCGATCAATGATTGAAGGTTGCCGCATCCTGGTGATCGGCGGCGGCATCGGCGGTCTGACCGCGGCGATCGCGCTGCGCGGCCGCGGCGCCGTCGTCGACGTTATCGAGCGCGATCCCGACTGGTCCGTCTATGGTGTCGGCATCATCCAACAGTCCAATGTCGTCCGCGCGATGAAGGCGCTGGACCTCCTCGACGACTATCTCGACGCGGGCTTCGGCTTCGACGAGATCTTCGTCTTCCTGCCGAGCGGAGAGCCGGTCGCCACCCTCAAGGCACCCGGGCTCGTGGAAGGCTATCCGGCCAATGTCGGAATCGGGCGGCGCGCGTTGCACAAGGTGCTCGGCGACCGCACGATCGGTGCCGGCGCCACCGTCAGGCTCGGGACCACCGCCACCGCGCTGGACGATGATGGCGAAGGCGTCGACGTCGCCTTCTCCGACGGCAGCAGGAGCCGTTACGACATCGTCGTCGGTGCCGACGGCCTCTACTCGCAGACGCGGCGGATGGTCTTCCCCGAGGCGCCCGAGCCCGCGTTCACCGGCCAGGCGGTGTGGCGCTACAACTTCGCCCGCCCGGCCGACCTCGCCGGCATGCATGTCTATGAAGGGCCGATCGGCGTTGGGCTGATCCCGTTGTCGGCCGATCTCATGTACATGTACGTGACGACGCCGGAGCCCGGCAATCCGCGCTATCCGCGCCATGGGCTCGCGGCCACGATGCGCGCGAAGCTTGCCGGCATGCCGCCGGCGATCGCGGCGCTGGCCGAGCAGATCACCGACGACGACGCCGTGGTGTACAAGCCGCTGGAATGGCTGCTGCTCGACGGACCCTGGCACAAGGGCCGGGTCGTGATGCTCGGCGACGCCGTCCACGCCACCACCCCGCACCTGGGCCAGGGCGCCGGGATGGCGATCGAGGATTCGATCGTGCTCGCCGAGGAACTCGCCCGCGCGGAGACCCCGGAAGCCGGTTTCCGGGCCTTTCGCGACCGTCGCTACGATCGGTGCCTCTACATCGTCCGCGAGAGCCTGGCGCTGTGCCGGGGCCAAATCGGCCAGGGCCCACGCGTCGAGCAAGGCAAGGCCGCACATGACATGTTCGCCGTCACCGCGGCGCCGATTTGAACAAGGAGGCAATGATGAGCCGCGTCACCGAAATCCGCTATGTCGGCTATGGCTGTCCCGACCTGGACGCCGAGCGCGACTTCTACCGCGACGTATGGGGATTGAAGGAGGTCGCCGCGCAGGACGGCATGGCCTATTTCGCCGCCGAGGGTAACGACGAGCGTTACGTCGTCCGGCTACGGCGGTCCGACGAGAAGCGGATCGACGTCATGGCGCTGGCGACCGACAGCCGCGCCGATGTCGACACTTTGCACGACAAGGTCGTCGCCGCCGGCTGCCGGATCGTCCATCCGCCGCAGGCGCTGACCGGCTTCGGCGGCGGCTACGGCTTTCGCTTCTTCTCCGCCGACGGCCTGCCGTTCGAAGTGTCGAGCGATGTCGAGCGCGGCACGTCGCGACCGATGCTGCGCTGGGACGGTGTGCCGCAGAAGATCAGCCACATCGTCATGCACTCGCCTGACCACAAGGCGATGACGAGCTTCTTCATCGACGTGCTGGGCTTCCGCCTGTCGGACTGGCTGGGCGACGGGATGAGCTTCCTGCGCTGCAACGAATGGCATCACCGGATCGCCTTCCTGCCCGGACCGCCATGCCTCAACCACGTCGCCTATGACATGCTGACGCTCGACGACATGATGCGCGGCATCGCGCGGCTGCGGAAGATGGGCACGGACATCAAATGGGGGCCGGGCCGGCACACGGCAGGCAACAACACCTTCAGTTACTTCACCACGCCCAACGGCTTCGCGGTGGAATACACCTCCGAGCTCGAATCGGTCGACCACGACAACCACGAGCCCAAGGTCCACGAGCCCAGCCTCGGCACGATGGACCAGTGGGAGATCGGGGTCGGCGGCCCGCACACGATGCCCAAGCCCGAGCCGGACAAGGGTCTGTTCCAGCCGGTCGGGGTCTGAGCGAGTGGCGCTGTTCGAGTTCTTCCCCAACTATGTCTGGAACCTGTCGGTCTCGATCGCGATGGAGAGCGGCGCCAAGATCGGCGAGATCGTCGACATGTGCGCGCCGATCCGCGACGCCGCGGCGCGCGGCGAGGACACCGGCACCGCCGCGTTCCTCGCGGAGTGGGTCAAGATGGCCGACAAGCTCGCGGACCTCGCGGAGCAGGACGAGGCGAAGGGGCGGCTGTTCTCCGCCGGCGACAAGCTGAAGCGCGCCGCGCTCTATTACCAGATGGCCGAGCGCATGCAGGGTCACGGCCACCCCGGCCGCACCCAGACCTACGCCAAGGTGCTCGACGCCTTCGACCGGGGGACCCGCTTCGCCGGCGACAATGTCGAGCGGGTCGAGATCGCGTACCAGGGCAAGGCCCTGTCGGCGCTGTGGACGCGCGGCGAGGGCGACGGACCTCGCCCGGCAGTGGTCTATTGCAACGGACTAGACAGCACCAAGGAGCTGCTGTTCTTCTCGTGGCTGCCGCATGCGCTGGCGAAGCGCGGCATCTCAACGCTGTGCGTCGACCAGCCGGGAACGGGAGAGGCGCTGCGCCTCCACGGCCTGCCGGCCGCGCCGGAGAGCGAACATTGGGCCTCGGCCTGGGTGGACTGGCTGGAAACGCAGCCCGATGTCGACGCGGGCGCGCTGGGCATGACCGGCATCTCGCTCGGCGGCTATTACGCCCCCCGCGCGGTCGCCTTCGAACCGCGCTTCGCGAGCGGCGCGGTATGGGGCGCGAACCATGACTGGGCGGACGTCCAGCAGAAGCGGATGCGCCGCGAGGGCGAGAACCCGGTGCCGCATTACTGGAGCCACGTCTGGTGGGTGTTCGGCGCCACCGATCAGGACGATTTCCTCGCCAAGTCCAAGGGGATGACGCTGGAAGGCGTGCTCGACCGCATCACCGTGCCGTTCCTGATCACCCACGGCGAGGGCGACCGCCAGATCGCGCTCGACTATGCCCATCGCAGCCACGCGCAACTGACCAACAGCCCGCGTGCCGAGCTCAAGGTCTTCACGGCACGCGAAGGCGGGGTCGAGCATGTCGGCGCCGACAACATGAGCTTCGGGCGCGAATACATCGCGGACTGGTTCGCCGAGACGCTGGGCGGACGGACGTCGTGACCGATGCCGCCGACGTCGAACGGCGCGCGCTGCTCCGCACCGAGACGCGGGTCGCAATGGCGATCAACGCCATCCTCAGCGTCGTCCTGTTCCTGCTCATCGCCGGCTGGCGCGACACGCCGGTAAGCGCGGTGGCGCTCGGCTTCTTGCCGCAGACCTTCTGCATGGTGTTCATGGGTACGCTGGTCCCATCGCTGATCATGTACCGCCGCGTCGCGCGGGGCCTCGTCATGCCCGCGACGCCGCCACCGGCCTTGCGCCGGCATGCCTTGCGCATCCTCGCGCTGGCGGTCGCGGCGATGGTGCTGCTGGGCGGCGGCATGGCCCTGCTGCTCCTGGCGCTCGCGCGCGCGATCGTGCCGCCGCTCGCGGGGCTGATCGTCAACGCCGGTTACGGCGCGATGGTCGGCGCCCTGGTCACGCCGCCGGTGCTGCGCGCGGTGCTCGGCATGACCCCGATCCCGATCCGCGCCGATGCGGCGCTAGTGGAGGCCCGCTGATGGCACGCCGCTTCGTCGACCTGTCGATCGCGCTCGACAACGAGACCGTCGCCGATCCGCCCTTTCTGCGGCCCAGCATTGCCTACAAGGCGCATGCCGAGACAATGGCCGAGCTGCAGATGTTCTTTCCCGGCGTCACCGCCGATCAGATGCCCGGCGGCATCGGCTTCGCGGCGTCGGAGACAGTGACGCTGACGACCCACAACGGCACCCATCTCGACGCGCCGTGGCACTACCACCCGACGATGGACGGCGGCGCGCGTGCGATCACCATCGACGAGGTGCCGCTGGAATGGTGCTTCGGCGCCGGCGTCAAGCTCGATTTCCGGCACCTGGCCGACGGCCACGTCGTCACGGCCGAACAGGTGGAGCAAGAGCTCGCGCGGATCGGCCACGCGCTCCAGCCGCTCGATATCGTGCTGGTCAACACCGCGGCGAGCGCGGCGTTCGGCGGGCCGGATTACCTCAACAGCGGTTGCGGCATGGGCCGCGAGGCAACGCTGTACCTCACCTCGCGCGGGGTACGGGTGACCGGCACCGACGCCTGGTCCTGGGATCCCCCCTTCTCCTACACCGCCGCGCGTGTGGCGGAGACGGGCGACACCAGCCTGATCTGGGAGGGGCACAAGGCCGGGCGCGAGATCGGCTATTGCCACCTGGAAAAGCTCGCCAACCTCGATACGCTGCCGCCGACCGGCTTCACCATCTCGTGCTTCCCTGCCAAGATCAAGGGCGCGTCGGCCGGCTGGACGCGCGCGGTCGCGATCTTCGACGATCCGGCGTAGCGGCATGCGCAGCCTTGAGCCCCGGCTACTCCGTCGATGTGAACTTGATCGATTGAACACCTTCCCCGGCGGAAGCCGGGGCCCAGTCGGCCGCGCCGCGGACTAGGCCCCGGCTTCCGCCGGGGAAGCATGGTTCTCAGCACGGTCGACTGGGCCGGCTCTCTTCCGGCCGAGAACGCCGCTACGCCAGCTCCTCGTCCGGCAGCAGTTCGGTGTCGATCTGCGCCTGCATCGCCGCGGCATAGCGCGGCCCCCGGATCGCGCCGGGCGCGAAGATGCGGTCCATGGCGGTCAAAGTCTCGGCATCGAGCCGGATCGCCGCCGCCGCGACGTCCTCCTCCAGATGCGCGATGCTGGTCGTGCCCGGGATCGGCACCACGTCATCACCCCGTGCCAGCACCCAGGCGAGCGCGAGCTGCGCGGGCGTATGGCCCAGCGCCGCCGCCAGCGCCTCGAACGTCGCCACCGCGCGCAGATTGTGCGTCAGTTGCGGCTCGCGAAAGCGCGGCATCATCAGCCGGATGTCGCCGGGCGCGTAATCCTCGCTCCGCACCGCGCCCGCGAGCAGCCCGCGCGCGACGGGCGAGAAGGCGACGAAGCCGATACCGAGCCTGCGGCAGGTATCCAGCACCGCCACCTCCGGATTGCGTACGACGGGCGAATATTCGCTCTGCACCGCCGCGATTGGGTGCACGGCCTGGGCGCGCGCGATCGTCGCCGCCGACATCTCGCTAAGGCCGATCGCGCCGATCTTGCCCGCCTCGACAGCGCGGGCGAGCGCGCCGACCGAGTCCTCGATCGGTACCCGTCGGTCGAGACGGTGGAGATAATACAGGTCGATATGATCAACCCCGAGCCGCACCAGAGAACCCTCCAGCGTCCGCGCGATGGCGGCGGGCGAGCCGTCGAGCCCGCGCTGGCCATCGTGCAGGTCGAGCACGCACTTGCTCGCCAGCGTGAACTCGGTCCGGCGGTGCATCACCGCCTGCGCCAGCAGCCGCTCGTTACCGCCGCCGCCGTACAGCGCCGCGGTGTCGAGCAGCGTGACGCCGAGATCGAGCGCGCGGTTGAGCAGCTTGCCCGCCTCCGCCTCGTCTGGCGGCACACCATAGGCATGCGACAAGTTCATGCAGCCCAAACCGATCGCCGAGACGGTGAAAGGGCCAAGCGTGCGAGTGGGAAGCGTCATAAGCCCGCCTTAGTCACCGCGGCGTCAGAGCGGCAAGCCGACATAATTCTCGGCGATGGCGGTCTGCATCGCCCGGCTCTGCGCGACATAGTCGAGCTCCGCCTGCTGCATCCGGTGCTCGAAGGGGCCGTCCTCGGGGAAACGGTGCATCAGCTTGGTCAGCATCCAGCTGAAGCGCTCCGCCTTCCAGATCCGCGCCAGCGCGCGCCTCTCATAGCCGTTCAGCCCGGCCTCGTCGCCCCCGCGCAAGCAGGCGATCAGCGCCTCGGACAGATAGGCGACGTCGGACGCGGCGAGGTTGAGCCCCTTGGCGCCGGTCGGCGGCACGATGTGCGCGGCGTCACCGGCGAGGAACAGTCGGCCATGACGCATCGTCTCGAACACGAACGACCGGAGTGGCGCGATCGACATCTCCAGTGCGGGGCCCCGCGTCACCCGCCGCTCCGCCAGCGGGGCGAAGCGCCGCGCCAGCTCGTCCCACAGACGCTCCGCCGGCCAGTCCTCGAGCCGCTCGGTCAGCGGCACCTGGATATAATAGCGGCTGCGGGTCGGCGAGCGCATCGACGCGAGCGCGAAGCCGTCGGCGGTGTTGGCATAGATCAGCTCGCGGTGGCACGGCGGCACATCCGCCAGGATGCCCAGCCAGCCGAACGGATAAGAGTGATCGAACGCCTCCCCATCGGGGATCGCCTTGCGGCAGGCACCGTGGAAGCCGTCGCAGCCGACCACGAACCGCGCTTCGATCCGCCCCGCCTCGCCGCCCGTGAAATAGGTCAGGTACGGCGCGTCGCCGTCCACCGCGTGCGGCACGACATCGGCCGCTTCCCACACGATCTCCAGTCCCCGCTCCGGAGCGGCGGCGATCAGGTCGCGCGTCACTTCGGTCTGGCCATAGACGGTGACGTGGCGGCCGATCAGCGCGGCGAGGTCGATGCGGATCACCTGGTCGTCGGTGGCGAGGTTGAACCCGGTCTCGACCATGCCCTCCGCGCGCAGCCGGGCGTCGAGCCCCAGCCGCCGCATCAGATCGGTGGTCACCATCTCCAGGACGCCGGCGCGGATGCGGCTTTCGACATGCGCGCGCGTCTGCCGCTCCAGGATCACGCAGGCGATCCCCTCGGCGCGCAGCAGGTGCCCGAGCAACAGCCCGGCGGGGCCAGCGCCGACGATCGCGACCTCGGTCTTCAATTGCCGCTCAGCTGCGCCTCGAGGCCGCCGAGCACGCGGTAGCAGGGCATGACCTGGGCCACCGAGCTGTTCGGCTCCCGCCCCTCGCGGATCGCGGCCACGAACTCGCGATCCTGCAGCTCGATGCCGTTGTTCGACACCGCGACCCCCGTCAGGTCGACCGGTTCTTCCTTGCCGGTCACCAGATCATCGTAGCGCGCGATCCAGGTGCCGGTATCGCAGATGTAGCGGAAGAAGGTGCCGAGCGGCCCGTCATTGTTGAACGACAGCGACAGGGTGCAGATCGCGCCACTCTCACTCTTCAGCTGGACCGACATGTCCATCGCGATGCCGAGCTCGGGATGGGGCGGTCCCTCCATTGCGTGCGCTTGGACGATCGGCCCCGCCTGATGCGCGAACAGGTCCACTGTATGGGCGGCATGATGCCACAGCAGATGATCGGTCCAGGAGCGCGGCTCGCCCTTGGCGTTGATGTTGCGGCGCCGGAAGAAAAAGGTCTGCACGTCCATCTGCTGCACCCGCGCCTCACCACGTGAGAACTTGCGGTGCAGATACTGGTGGCTCGGGTTGAAGCGGCGGGTGTGCCCGACCATGCAGGTGAGTCCGGTTTGCTGTTGCTTCGCCAGCACCGCTTCCGCGTCGGCCAGGCTGTCGGCGAGCGGGATTTCGACCTGCACATGCTTGCCGGCGTCCATGCACTGGATCGCCTGATCGGCGTGCATCTGCGTCGGCGTGCACAGGATCACCGCGTCGAGCCCCGGCAGCGCGAGCGCTTCGGCAAGCTCGGTGGTGGCGTGCGCGACGCCGTATTTCGCTGCCACCGCTTGCGTGCTGTCGAGCGTCCGGCCGATCACGCTCACCACCTCGACGCCGTCGATGTTGCGCAGCCCGTCCAGGTGCTTCTCTCCGAAAGCGCCGGCGCCGGCGAGGGCGATCTTCATGTCTTAAGCTCCTGAGGGCGCAGCACGAGGTGCCCGACCGCGGTGTTGGACGCCGGCACGTGATAGAAACGATGCAGCTCCTCGGCGTTCTCGCCGAGCGCGCCGCGCATCACCAGCCACATCACCAGCTCGATCCCCTCCGATCCCGCCTCCCGCAGATATTCGATATGGGGCTTGTGGCGGATGCCTTGCGGGTCCTGCGTCAGCCCGTCGAGGAACGCCTGGTCCCAGCTCTTGTTGATCAGCCCCGCGCGCGGCCCCTGCAGCTGATGGCTCATCCCGCCGGTGCCCCAGACCTGGACGTTCAGGTCCTCCGGAAAGCTCGCGACCGCGCGCGCGATCGCCTCGCCCAGCATCCAGCAGCGGTTGCCCGACGGCGGCGGATAGGTGACGACGTTGACCGCCAGCGGGATGACCTTTGCCGGCCAGCGATCGACCTGCCCGAACAGCAGCGACAGCGGCACCGTCAGCCCGTGGTCGACCTCCAGCTCGTTGATGATGGTCAGGTCGAACTCGTCGAGGATGCAGCTCTGCGCAATGTGCCAGGCAAGGTCCGGATGGCCTTCGACGACGGGCACCGGCCGTGGCCCCCAGCCCTCGTCCGCCGGACGGAACTCGTCGCCGCAGCCGATCGCGAAGGTGGGGATGAGGTTGGCGTCGAAGGCGGATGCGTGGTCGTTATAGACCAGCACCACGACATCGGGCTTCTCTTCCGCCTGAAAGCGTTTGACCCAGTCATAGCCCGCGAACACCGGCCGCCAATAGAACTCGCCCGTCTTGCCGTTGTCGAGCGCGGCGCCGACAGCGGGGATATGGCTGGTCGAGATGCCGGCGGTGATGCGAGCCATCAGCGATTCCCCGCAGCAGGCGCGTTGGGAATCTCCGCGGCGATCTCAGCGATCTCGGCCAGCGCGGCGCGCTCCCGGAGCGACCGCACTCCTTCGGGCGAGCGCCCGCCCGCGATCATCATCGCCTGGTAGTCGTCGGTCGACATGCCCGTCATCGTGCCGACCGCCTGCAGGAAGCTCTGCCCGTCGGTCGAGAACAGTTTCGCCAGGAAATAGATGTTGCCGCCCAGATCGAGCAGCCGGTTGTAGTCGCGGTCGAGTACCGCCTGCCGCTGATCGGGGCTGAGCTTCCACCCGTCGAGATAGGCTGCCTCGCCCGCCTTGAACCGTGCGCGGTTGTCCGCCTTCATCAGGCTCATCGCGAACTGGTTGAGGTGATAGCCCTGCCGCGCGCGCTTTGCGGTGTAGACGCGTGTGCCGGGGATGTCGTCGAACTCGGCCAGATAGGCGTGGATGTCGCGCGGCCCGCTCACAAATCCTTCTCCTTCAGCAACCGGTCGAGCCTGGGGAACACCCGCCTGGCATTGCCTTCGAAAATGGCATGCCGCTGTTCGGGCGTGATCGGCAGGGCGTCGACATAGCGTTTCGTGTCGTCGAAATAATGGCCCGTTTGCGGATCGATCCCGCGCACCGCGCCGACCATTTCGGAGCCGAACAGGATGTTCTCCGTCGCGATCACCGCGCTCAACAGGTCGACGCCCGGTTGGTGATAGACACAGGTGTCGAAGAACACGTTGCCCATCACATGCTCGGCGAGCGGCGGCCGCTTCAGCATGTCGGCTAGCCCGCGATAGCGACCCCAATGGTACGGCACCGCGCCGCCGCCATGCGGGATGATGAAGCGCAGCGTCGGAAAGTCGGCGAACAGGTCGCCCTCGATCAGCTGCATGAACGCAATCGTGTCGGCGGCGATGTAATAGGCGCCCGTCGCGTGCAGCCCCGGATTGCACGAGCCCGAGACGTGGATCATCGCCGGCACGTCCAGCTCGGCCATCTTTTCGTAAATGGGATACCAGTACCGGTCGGTCAGCGGCGGCGACGCAAACCTACCGCCGCTGGGATCGGGATTGAGGTTACAGCCGATGAAGCCGAGCTGCGTGACGCACCGCTCCAGCTCCGCCACCGACCCCGCCAGATCGGCCTCGGGGTTCTGCGGCAGCATGCACACGCCCGCGAAGACGTCCGGGTAGAGGCCGACGCAGCGTGCGATCAGATCGTTGTTGGCGCGGGCCCAACTCCTGGACACCGCCTCGTCGCCGACATGCGGCGCCATTGCCGACGCGCGCGGCGAAAAGATCGTCATGTCCGCCCCACGCTCGCGCAACAGGCGCAGCTGGTTCGCCTCCAGCGTCTCGCGGATCGCGTCGTCCGGGATGTCGGGATAGGCCGGCGGCGGCGCTTCGGCGCGCCAGGCCGCGACCTGCGCCTCGCGCCAGTCGTTGTGCGCGGCGGGCGCGGTCGTGTAATGCCCGTGGCAGTCGATGATCATGGTCAGGCGGCGTCCCGTAGCCGCGGCAATGCGCGCAGCGCCGCCAGCTTCGCGTCCAGCCCCGGCGGCGGCGAAAGTCTCAGCGCGCCGATCGCGCGCTGGCGGTCGGCGGTGCCCCGCGCCATTGCGGTGCCGGTACCGAGCGCGTCGAGGGTCTTGACCACCTCGTCCATCTCGTCCGCGCGGCGCCGGCCATGCGCCATCATCCGGTCGAGATTATAGTCCGCACGCGCGTCCCACGGCATCGCACGTTCGCTCGCGTCCAGCGAGGCGAGCACCTCGCCCAGCACGCCGGCGGCGTCGGCGGCGAGCAGGCACTCGGCCGTGAGCGCCTCGATCCCCTTGACCACCACCGATCGGATCATCTTGATCGCCGACGCCGTGCCCACCGGGCCGTTCAGCGCGCGGACCGCGGAGAAGCCGCGCGCGCTCAGCTCGTCGACGGCGCGGGGCGCGTGCGGCCCGGCGACCAGCAGCGGCACCGCCAGCTGCGAAGGGTGGACGGGTGCCATCACCGCCACGTCGACATAGGCGCCCCCCGCCCCTTCGATCAGCGCCGCCGCCTGGCGCTTGGTGTCCGGCGCGACCGAATTCATGTCGCAATACAGCGCGCCCGGCGCGAGATGCGGTGCCGTCGCAACGGCCGCCGCCAGCGCCTGGTCGGCGGTGACGAGGCTGAGCACCAACGCGGCGCCCGCCACCGCTTCGGCACCGGAGCCGACCACCGCCACCCGCGCCGCGGCTGCCGCCGCAACGATCGCGTCGCGGGTGCCGGGTTCGATCAGCTTCAGGTCGAACGCGCGCGCTGGCCCGCGCCAGCCTGCCGCGCCCGCAAATGCGCTGGCTGCTTCGCCGAACCCGATGAAAGCCGCTGTCTCCATCGCAGCGGCCATAGAGCTTGCGGGTGCCGCCACCAATCGGAAGGCCTCGCCCCCGATAAGATTTTACGGATTGGTCTCCGCGGCGACCGCATCCATCCGCGTCAGGAACGCGGCCTGCAACGGCGTCGGCGTCCACCCTGCCCGCGTGGTGACGCCGATGGTGCGGACGATAGACGCCGGCGCCGGGCGGATCACGCACAGCCACCCGGCCTGCAACTCGATCGCGACCTGATCGGGCGACAGCAGGGTCAGGAAATCGCTCGCCATCAGCAGCTGGCGGATGGTGATGACGGAGCCGCATTCGATCGGCACCGCGGGCACCGGCAGTCCGGCCTCCCTGAACATCTGCTCCCAGTGATCGCGCAGCGGCGCGGCGCGCCCGGCGATAGTCCAGGGGAAGCGCGCCAGCGTCGGCAGGTCGGGATCGCGGCCGGCGAGCGGGTGGTCGGCGCGCCCGATCACCACCGGCCGGTCCTCGAACAACCGCCGCTGCGACAGGTCGGCACCCGGCCCCGGCTCGCGCAGCGCGCCGACCAGCAGATCGAGATCGCCGTCGCGCAACGGCCCCACCAGCTCCGTATGGCTTCCCTCGGCGACGACCACCGAGAATTCGGGGTGGTCGGCGTGGAAGGCCGCCAGCGTCGCGGGCAGCAGACGGGCGCGCGACAGCGGCATCGCCCCGATCGCGATCCGTCCGGTCTCGCGCCCGCGTGCCGCCGCCAGTTCGTCGAGCCCGGCCGCCAGCTCGGCGCGCGCGAGCGAGAATTGCCGCGCGACCTGCCGCCCCCGGGCGGTCAGCGCCACGCCACCATCGCGCCGGACCACCAGCGTCTGGCCCAGCGCCAGCGCAAGATCGCCGACCGCCCGGTGCAGCGACGCATCGCTCAGCCCAGTCGCCGCCGCCGCCGCCGCATAGCCGCCGGCCTTGGCGACCGCGAGAAAGGCGCGGAGCTGCGCGGCGGTGACGCGGTGATCGAGGCCGGCGAGCGCCGTCTCCACCCGCCGCGCGAACAGCAGCGCCGCGGCGGTCGGCGCCATGCCGTCGCTGCGCCGATCGAACAATCGCTCGCCCAGCATCACTTCCAGCTTGGCGAGCCCTTGCGTGATCGCCGGCTGGGTGAGGTTGACCGAGCGCGCGGCGGCGCTGATGCTGCCATGTCGCGTCACCGCCAGCGCGGCGCGCAGGTGGCGGAGGTTGAGACGGTCGGCCTGCATCGCCACGATCCTAGCCAAAACTTATGCCCGGCACAAAGAACGCACTTCGCGTTGGGACGGCGCGCGGAGCAGAGGGGGAGCCATGACGATCGGGAGAGGGCAATGACCGGGATCGTGGTCCGCGAGATCGAGCGCACCGCGCGCGCGGTAATCGATGGCCTGGCGCAGTGCGGGGTGGCGACCGTCCACGAGGCGCAGGGCCGCATCGGCCTGCTCGGCCACTACATGCGTCCAATCTATCCAGGCGCGCGAATCGCCGGGTCGGCGGTGACGATCTCCGCACCGCCTGGCGACAATTGGATGATCCATGTCGCGATCGAGCAGCTGCGCGATGGCGACATGCTGGTGCTGGCGCCGACCTCGCCGTGTTTCGACGGCTATTTCGGCGATCTGCTCGCGACCTCGGCGCAGGCGCGCGGCTGCCGGGGGCTGGTGATCGAGGCCGGCGTGCGCGACGTGCGCGATCTCACCGCCATGAACTTCCCCGTCTGGTCGAAAGCCGTATCGGCGCAGGGTACGGTCAAGGCGACGCTGGGCTCCGTCAACGTGCCGATCGTCTGCGCCGGCGCGGCGATCGCGCCGGGTGACGTGATCGTCGCCGACGACGACGGCGTGTGCGTGGTCCGGCGCGCGGATGCCGCAGACGTGCTCGCCAAGGCGCAGGCGCGAGAGGCGAACGAGGAGAGCAAGCGCAAGCGGCTGGCGGCCGGCGAGCTCGGGCTCGATATCTACGACATGCGTGGCAAGCTGGAGGCGATGGGCCTGCGCTATGTCTGACGGCGTCCGCTGTATGTGGATGCGCGGCGGCACGTCCAAGGGCGGCTTTTTCCTGCGCGATGATCTGCCCGCCGACCAGGGTGAACGTGACCGCCTGCTCTTGCGCATCATGGGCTCGCCCGACGCCAACCAGATCGATGGTATGGGCGGCGCCGACCCGCTGACCAGCAAGGTCGCCCTCGTCTCGCGGTCCGACCGGCCGGGCGTCGATGTCGATTATCTGTTCCTGCAGGTGTTCGTCGATCAGGCGATCGTCACCGACGCGCAGAATTGCGGCAATATCCTCGCCGCCGTCGGTCCCTTCGCAATCGAGCGCGGGCTAGTGGCCGCGAGCGACGGCGAGACGCCGGTGACGATCTTCATGGCCAATACCGGGCAGGTCGCGGTGGCGAACGTCCGGACACCGGGCGGTTACGTTGTCTATCACGGCGAGGCGCGGATCGATGGGGTGCCGGGCACCGCCGCGCCGGTGCCGGTCGAGTTCCGCGACACGGCGGGCTCCAGCTGCGGCGCGCTGCTGCCGACCGGGCGGGCGGCGGACGTGATCGAGGGCGTCGCCTGTACGCTGATCGACAACGGCATGCCCTGCGTGGTGCTGCGCGCGGAGGACGTCGGCGCGACCGGCTGTGAGTCGCGTGAGGAACTGGACGACGCCGCCGAGCTGAAGACGCGGATCGAGGCAATCCGGCTGATTGCAGGGCCGATGATGAACCTGGGGGACGTGGCAGAGAAGTCGGTGCCCAAGATGATGCTGGTAGCAGCCCCGCGCGGCGGCGGCGCGTTGTCCGTGCGCAGCTTCATCCCGCGCCGCGCCCATGCCTCGATCGGTGTGCTCGGCGCGGTCAGCGTCGCGACCGCCTGCCTGATCCCCGGCTCGCCGGCGGCAGCGGTGGCGCAGGTACCCGACGGCCGGATCAAGACGTTATCGGTCGAACATCCCACCGGCGAGATGAGCTGCGTACTGACGATCGATGACGACGGCGCGGTCGCCGGCGCGGCGCTGCTGCGGACCGCACGCAAGCTGATGGACGGGACGGTATACGGATGAGCGACCGCATCAGGAGCTGGACCGACACGCCGTCGGTGCCGCGCTACACCCCACCGCCCGGCGCGGTGGACGCGCACTGCCATGTCTTCGGCCCCGCCGACCGCTTCCCGTTCAGCGCCAAGGCCAAATACCTGCCGCGGGATGCGGGGCCCGACATGCTGTTCGCGCTGCGCGACCGGCTCGGCTTCGCGCGCAACGTCATCGTGCAGGCGAGCTGCCACGGCACCGACAACGCCGCCACGCTCCACGCCATCGCCGCCTCGGACGGCCGCGCGCGCGGCGTCGCGGTGGTCGACCCGGCGATCGGCGAGGCGGAGCTTGAAGCCCTGCACGCCGGCGGCATTCGCGGCATCCGCTTCAACTTCCTCAAGCGCCTGGTCGACGACGCCCCGAAGGATCGGTTCCTCGAAATCGCCGCGCGGCTGCCGGCCGGATGGCACGTCGTCGTCTATTTCGAGGCCGACATCCTGGCCGAGCTGCGCCCCTTTCTCGATGCGATTCCCGTGCCGCTGGTGATCGACCATATGGGCCGCCCCGACGTCGGCCAGGGCCCCGATGGCCCGGACCTGCGCGCTTTTCGGGCGTTGCTGGACAGCCGCCCCGACATCCATTTCAAGGCAAGCTGCCCAGACCGGCTCGATCCCGCCGGGGCGCCCTATGCCGATTTCGTGGCGGCGGTCGCGCCGCTGGTCGCCGACTATCCCGATCGCTGCCTGTGGGGCACCGACTGGCCGCATCCCAACATGCAGGACGCGATCCCCGACGACGGCGCGCTGGTGGACGTGATCCCGTGCATCGCGCCATCCGCCGAGGCGCAGCGCAAGCTGTTGGTCGACAACCCGCTGCGCCTGTACTGGGCGGACGCCGCGCCCGCGCGGTAGGCGTTGCTAGGCGGGGCGCCTTCGCGCAAAGCTCCGCCGTGGAGGTCGCGAGCGCGTGAACGATGTGAGCCCGATGCCTGAGTTCCTGCGCGGCGGCGGCGAAACCGGCGCGCTGATCGCCGCGCATGACTGGTCAGCGACGCCGCTCGGCCCGATCGCAGGCTGGCCGCAGAGCCTGCGGGCCGTGCTGGGCTTCCTGCTGCGTTCGCCGGTCCCGATCGTGATGCTGTGGGGCGAGGACGGCATCATGCTCTACAATGACGGCTATTCCGTCTTCGCAGGCGGGCGGCACCCGGAGCAGATCGGCATGCCCGTGCGCGAGGGCTGGCCCGAGGTCGCGGACTTCAACGACAATGTCATGAAGGTCGGGCTCGCCGGCGGCACCTTGGCCTACAAGGACCAGGAACTCACTCTCTATCGCCATGGGACGGCCGAGCAGGTCTGGATGGACCTCGACTATTCACCCGTCCTCGACGACGACGGCCGCCCCGCGGGCGTACTCGCCATCGTCATCGAGACCACCGAGCGGGTCGCCGCCGAGCGCGCGCTGCGCGACGAGCGCGACCGCAGCCGCGACGTCCTCGATCACATGGGCGACGCGTTCGCGCTGCTCGACCGCGACCTCCGCATCGTCGAGATGAACGCCGCCGCGCTGCGCCTGGAGAGCCGCCCGCCCGGGGAGGTGATCGGCAAGACCCATTGGGAAGCGCACCCCGACGCCGCTCCGGAAGTCGGCGAACTCTACCGCGCCGCGATAACCGAGGGCCGGCCCCGGATGCTGGAGCACCGCTATGTCTGGCCGGACGGGCGCGAGACCTGGATCGATATGCGCGCCTACCCCGTCGATCAGGGGCTAGCGGTCTTCTACCGCGACATCTCGGACCGTAAGCGCGACGAGGCGGCGGTGGCGGAAAGCGAGAAACGCTTCCGCAACATGGCCGATCAGGCACCGGTGATGATGTGGGTGACCGACCCGAGCGGCGTGTGCACCTATCTCAACCGCCGCTGGTACGAGTTCACCGGCCAGGCGGACGGCGCCGGCGAGGGCTATGGCTGGCTCGACGCGGTCCATCCTGACGACATGCCGGTCGCGCAGGAGGCGTTCCTGACCGCCAATGCGCTGCAGCAGGACTACCGCGTCGAGTTCCGTATCCGCCGTGCCGACGGCGTGTACCGCTGGGCGATCGACGCCGCCGCGGCACGCTTTGCCGCCGATGGCGGGTATCTCGGCTATGTCGGCTCGGTCATCGATATCGAGGAACGACGCGAGGCGGAAGCGGCGCTGCAGGCCTCGACGGCGCGGGCGGAGGCGCTCGCGGCCGAACAGGCAGCGATCCTCAGTCAGCTGGCCGAAGGCGTGATCGTCACCGACCGCACCGGCCGCATCACCTTCGTCAACGATGCCGCCAGCCGAATTCATGGCGTGGCGCGGCTCGACATCGAGCCCGACGCCTATGCCGAGACCTACCACCTCCTGACCATGGACCACCGCCCCTTCCCCACCCGCGAACTGCCGCTCGCGCGGGCGGTGCTGGACGGGGAGACGGTCACCGATGCACCGTGGCGCATCCGCCGGCCGGACGGATCCGAGGTGGTGGCGGTCGGCAGCGCGCGTCCGGTCCTGGATGCGGCCGGGGGAACGCTGGGCGCGGTGCTGACGCTGCGCGACGACACGCAACGCGCCGAGGCCGAACGCTTGCTGCGGGAGAACGAGGCGCGGCTGCGGGCGCTGACCGACAACCTGCCGTCGGGCATGGTCTATCAGATCGCCACCGGCCGCGACGGCGGCGAACGGCGATTCCTCTACGTCTCGCAAAGCCATCTGAAGCTGACCGGCGTTCCCGCCGAGGCGGTGCTCGCCGACTCCAGCATCCCCTACAGGCTGATCCTCCCCGAGTACCGGCCGGCGATGGTCGCGGCCGAGGCGGACGCGCTCGCCGGTCGCAAGCCGTTCGACATCCAGGTCCGCTTCCGCCGCGCCGACGGCGAGGTGCGCTGGTCGCGGATCATCTCCGCGCCGCGCGATCAGCCCGACGGCACGTTGGTATGGGACGGCATCCAGGTCGACATCACCGACCAGAAGAACGCCGAAACCCTGCTCGTCGAGATGAACGACGAACTGGAACGCCGCGTCGCCGAGCGCACCGCCGAGCTCGAGGAAGCGCAGGAGGCGCTGCGCCAGGCGCAGAAGATGGAGGCGGTCGGCCAGCTCACCGGCGGCATCGCGCACGACTTCAACAACCTGCTCACCGGCGTGATCGGCTCGCTCGACATGATGCAGCGGCGGCTGGCCAAGGGCGAGACCGACAAGATCGAACGCTACGCCACCACCGCCATGACCGCGGCGAACCGCGCGGCGGCGCTGACCCACCGCCTGCTCGCCTTCTCGCGCCGTCAGCCGCTCGATCCCAAACCGGTCAACGCCAACCGGCTGGTGACGGGGATGGAAGAGCTGCTGCGCCGCACCATCGGCGAAAGCGTTCAGCTCGAGACGGTGACCGCGGGCGGGCTGTGGCAGACACTGTGCGACCCCCATCAGCTCGAAAGCGCGATCCTCAATCTGGCGATCAACGCGCGCGACGCGATGCCCGAAGGCGGCAAGCTGACGATCGAGACCTGCAACGCCCACCTCGACACCGCCTACGCCGCCAAGCACCGCGATGTCGTCCCCGGCCAGTACATCTGCATCTGCGTCACCGACACCGGCGCCGGCATGACCAAGGACACCATCGAAAAGGCGTTCGAACCCTTCTTCACCACCAAGCCGATCGGCCAGGGCACGGGCCTGGGACTGTCGATGATCTATGGCTTCACCCGCCAGTCCGAAGGCTATGCCCGGATCTATTCCGAGCTCGGTCAGGGCACGACGATCAAGCTGTATCTGCCCCGCTATTACGGCGAGGCGGAAGATGCCGAGGAGAACCACGCCGAGGCGCTCGACGCGCGTCGTGCCGAAGCGGGCGAAGTGGTGCTCGTCGTCGAGGACGAGAGCGCCGTGCGCGGGCTGGTCGTCGACGTGCTCGAGGAGCTCGGTTACCACGCGGTCGAGGCGGCGGATGGTCCGTCGGGGCTGAAACTGCTCCAGTCCAAGATGCGGCTCGACCTGCTCGTCACCGACATCGGCCTGCCCGGCCTCAACGGCCGCCAACTCGCCGACGCCGCGCGCCAGCTCCGCCCCGAGCTGCGCATCCTGTTCATGACCGGCTATGCCGAGAACGCGACCATCGCCAACGGCTTCCTGGAGCCAGGCATGGAGATGATCACCAAGCCCTTCGCCATCGAGGCACTGGTCAACCGCATCCGCGACATGATCGAGAGGACATAGGCCGCGGGTTTGGGGGGGGGGGGGGGGGGGGGGGGGGGGGGGGGGGGGGG
>NZ_DASTMA010000022.1:0-124966 GCF_035714405.1 Sphingomonas sp.
TCCCCCCCCCCCCCCCCCCCCCCCCGTTAGACCGAGAACCGCTCCCGCAGCGCGATCATCGCCAGCGCCGCCTGCGCGGCGCCGCCGCCCTTGTCCAATTGTGCGGGATCCGCGCGTGCCAGCGCTTGCGCCTCGTTCTCCACCGTCAGTACGCCGTTGCCGATCGCCAGCCCGTCGAGCGTCAGCGCCATGATCCCGCGCGCGCTTTCCAGCGACACGACATCGAAGTGAAAGGTCTCGCCCCGGATCACCACGCCCAGCGCGACGAAGCCGTCATACCGCCCCGTCTCCGCCGCCAGCGCGATCGCGCCGGGCAGCTCCAGCGCGCCGGGCACCGTAACCACCTCGGCGGTATGCCCCGCTGCCTCCACCGCCGCCCGCGCGCCGGCGACCAGCAGGTCGTTCAGATGATCGTAGAACCGCGCCTCGGCGATCAGGATACGGGCCATGTCTGCTCCTGCAAAATCCTCCCCGTTCACGGGGAGGGGGACCACTCGCGCATCGCGCGAGTGGTGGAGGGGGTTCTCCGCACGCGATACACCCGATGGAGAGCACCCTCCGTGACGCGCTACGCTTGCGCCACTCCCCCGTAAACGGGAGGATCAGGTCTCTGCCGCCACGCTAGGTGATCGCGCGCTCGCCGACGATGCTCAACCCATACCCCTCCAGCCCCACCAGCGTGTGGTGGGTGTTGGTCAGCAGCACCATCTCCTCGACCCCCAGCTCGGTCAGGATCATCGCGCCGACGCCATAGTCGCGCAGCTCCTCCATCTCGGCCGCCGGCAGCGTGCCCGCCTTGGCCTGCACCGCCGCGGTCATCCGGTCGGGGCGCGCGCGGTTGATCACCACCACCACGCCCGATCCTTCCTCGCCGATCAGCTCCATCGAACGGTGGAGCAGCTCACCGCGCTCGCTCTCCTCGCCAAAGGTGTCGGCGAAGATCGACAGCGCGTGCATCCGCACCAGCGTCGGCTTGGTCGGATCGATGCGCCCCTTGACCAGCGCGATCTGCTCGGTGCCCGTCGCCTTGTTCCAGAAGGTCAGCGCGGTCCACTCGCCGCCCCAGCGGCTGGTGAACTTCGCCTCGGCGCGCTTCTCGACCAGATGGTCGTAGCGGCGGCGATAGGCGATCAGGTCGCGGATCGTGCCGATCTTGAGCGCGTGATGCTGCGCGAAGGCGACCAAGTCGTCCATCCGCGCCATCGTCCCATCCTCGTTCATGATCTCGCAGATCACGCCCGAGGGGTTCAATCCGGCCAGCCGCGACACGTCCACCGCCGCCTCGGTATGGCCGGTGCGCACCAGCACGCCGCCGTCGCGCGCGACCAGCGGAAAGACATGGCCGGGCGTGACGATCTCGTCGCGGCCCTTGCCGCCGTCGATGGCCACCGCGATCGTGCGCGCGCGGTCGGCGGCGGAGATGCCCGTCGTCACCCCCTCGCGCGCCTCGATGCTGGTCGTGAACGCGGTCTCGTATTGCGTGCCGTTGTTGCGGCTCATCAGGTCGAGGCCGAGCTCGTCCACCCGCTTCTTGGTCAGCGCCAGGCAGATCAGCCCGCGGCCGTGCTTGGCCATGAAGTTGATCTTTTCCGGCGTCGCCATCTGCGCCGGGATCACCAGGTCGCCCTCGTTCTCGCGGTCCTCGTCGTCGACCAGGATGAACATCCGCCCGTTGCGCGCCTCGTCGATGATCTCCTCGGGGCTCGACAGGAAAGCATGGCGAAGCCGCGCCAGTTCAGCCCGCTTTTGCACGATAAGCCTCCATCCGTTGCAGGTAGCGGGCGAGCACGTCGATCTCGATATTGACCGCCTGCCCCGTCTCCATCTCACCCAATGTGGTGTGCGCCTGCGTATGCGGGATGACGTTGACGGAGAAATGTGTGTCGCGCTCGTCGCGTACGTCGTTGACTGTCAGCGACACGCCGTCGATCGTGATCGAGCCCTTGGGAGCGATGAACGGCGCCAGCTCGGCCCCGAGCCGCAGGCCGATGCGCTTCGAATCGCCGTCCGCGCGGACATCGATCACCGCCGCGACGCCGTCGACATGACCGGTCACGATATGCCCGCCCAACTCGTCGCCGACCTTCAATGCGCGTTCCAGGTTGAGCCGCTTGCCTTCAGTCCATTGCCCCTGCGCGGTGCGGCTCAGCGTCTCGCCCGACACGTCGACCGCGAACCACCCCGTGCCCTTGTCGACCACGGTCAGGCACACGCCGGAGCACGCGATCGAGGCGCCGAGATCGACCGTCGCGGTGTCATAGGCGGTCCCGACGACGACGCGCGTGTCGCCGCGCATCTCCACCGAGCGGATTTGGCCTATGTCGGAGACGATACCGGTGAACATCGGGTGCGCCTGTAAACCTCCAGCAGGTCCACGCCAAGCGCGCGCGCATCATCGCGACGCCAGCGCCCATGCGCATCGCCGAGCGTGGCCAGCCCGATGTCCGCGAGCCCCGGCAGACCACCGCCGATCAGCACCGGCGCGCGGTACAGGAGGAGCCGGTCGACCAGATCCACGCGCAGGAACGCGGCCGCCGTCCGGGCTCCGCCTTCGACGAGGACATGGTCACCCGGCAAGGCGCTGATCTCAGCCGGCGATCCGATCCACGATACGTCGTCACCCTGGGTCGAGCCCGAGGCGACGGGAGGGCCGGCACGAGTCGACAGGACGACCCGCGTCGGCGACCGCCCCTCCAGCCCTGCCAATCGCACATCCAATGCCGGCCGGTCCGCTTCCCATGTCCCTCGCCCGACCAGGATCGCCTCATGCCGGCTCCGCTCAAGATGCGCGTGCGCCCTGGCTTCAGCACCGGTGATCCACCGCGACTCGCCCGACGCCATGGCAATGCAGCCATCAATCGACATGGCGAGCTTGCAGGTCACAAAGGGCCGCCCGAGCGTTTGACGGGTCAGGAACCCGGCCATGCTCCGCCGCGCCTCTTCGGTCCGCACCCCGACGACGACCTGGATCCCTGCTTCTCGCAACCGCCCCAGCCCGGCGCCGTCGACGCGCGCGTCAGGATCACCCAGCGCCACCACCACGCGCGTCACGCCGGCCGCGATCAGCAGGTCCGCGCAGGCGGGTCCGCGCTGCGACCGGTGCGAACACGGCTCCAGCGTCACATACACCGTAGCGCCGCGCGCCGCCGCGCCGGCCTGCTCCAAGGCCACCGCCTCGGCATGGGGCCGGCCGCCATCCCCGGTCCACCCACGTCCGACGACACGCCCATCGGCGACGATCACGCACCCGACATTGGGATTAGGCGAAGTCCGTCCGCGCCCACGCTCGCCCAAGGCCAGGGCGGCACTCATCCAGCGATGGTCTCGATCGGCGGTCATCACCTAACCGCTACCGCCCTCGACCCGCGCAGTCATGCTGAACTTGTTTCAGCATCCATGCGCGACGAGAACGTGGATCGCGGCGAAGGATTGCTGCCCCCGGGCAACGCAACCCTTCCCGATGAAAGTCGGGCTCAGCCGCCAAAAGGCGGATACGAAACGCCACGGCAAAGCCGCGTCGTCGACCCTTGGCTGTGCCAAGGCCGGCCGGCTTTGCTCGTCTCGCGTACAGCTTCGCTGTCCGCGTGCGCGCTACAGCCCCCAAGCCTTCAGCTTGTCGTCGATCTTCTTGAAGCTCTGGCGCTTCTCTTCCTCCAGGCGCTTCTGCTCGCCGATGCGCCGGGTCTGCTCGATGCCGTCGATCTTCTGCTGGGCGATGATCTCCGCGTCGGTGCGGTCGAGCCGCCATTGCTGCACATAGACGATGTCGCGCCTGTACTCCTGCTCGGCATAGCTTTCGACATAGAACGCCCACAGCGTCACCGCCGCAATCGCGATCGACAGCGCCAGGAACAGCAGCTGATGCGGCTCACGCAGCTTGCCGAAGAAGTAGCGGACGTCGCCCCAGGCGCTGCCCGGCTGGATTTTGTGGAGCTTCATGGCTTCCGAGATAGGACGTGGGCCGCCGGACTGCAAAGCCCTCTCCCGCTATCGCGGAGGAGGAGCCGCAACGCGGCGGAAGCGGAGGGTCTTCTTGGCCGACCTTCGCCGCGGCAAAGCCGCGTCAAACGGGTTGGCTTCGCTACCCGCTCGCCGAGCTTGACGGTCTCGCGCGCAGCTACGCTGTTCGCGTGCCGCCAACGCTATTCCTCCATCCGGAACCGCACCGTCATCGTCCGCCAGCTTTCATATGGTACACCGTCGCGTGTCGCGGGCTTGAACCGCCACTTGCCGAGCGCGCGCTGCTCGGTCACCCGCCAGAACGCCTCGCTGGGACTGGCGACGCGCTGCACCTCGCGCACTCGCCCGTCGACACCGATCAGCACCCGTACTGTTACCACCCCTTCATTGCCCGCGCGCCGCTCCTCCGCCGGATAGACCGGCTGGAAATCGCGCAGGTAGCGCGGGTCGACACCGGCTTCCGTCAGCACCGCCGGCGCCGGTTTGGGCGGCTCGACCATCACCGTCCCGGCGCCGCTGCCCAGGCCGTCGCCGGTGCCGAGCGTCACCGGTGGGCCGGGGTCCGGCTGCACCATGAAGGGCTCCTCCACCTTGGTCGGCACAGTGGTGATCGGCTGATCGACCCGCTGCGGCGCGGTCTTGACCTCCACCTTCGGCTTGACCTCCGGGACAGGCGGTGGCGGTGGCGGTGGGACGGTATAGGTGATGAGCGGTTTGTCGCGCTCGATCACCTCCACCACCGTGTTGCCCAGCATCGCCGCGGCGATCAGCCCGCCGACAATGCTCACCGACAGGCTCAGACTGCGCCCGTCTGCCTTTTGGGGCTGATAGCGATCCGCATGCATCAAAGCTCTCCTCGTTAGAGTGCTCACCAGTCGGATCTACGACCGACTCTGTGTGATGTTACACTATAACATGCAATGAGCAAGAGAGTTTGTGCGAGACGACTCCGCTACCTTCCGGAAAGCCGCGCGATCGTCCGCTCCCGACCGATCAACGGCAGCAACGCCGCCATATCGGGGCCATGGTCCAGCCCGGTCAGCGCCTGGCGCAGCGGCAGAAACAACGCCTTGCCCTTGCGGCCGGTACGCGTCTTCAACGCTCCGGTCAGCGCTTGCCAAGGGTCGTCGGACCAGCTCATCGTCACCGCGACCTCTGCCGCCTCGGCCAGATAGGGCCGGTCCTCTTCCGCCACGGTGACCGCAATCGGCCCCTCGATCACGGCCCACCACCGCGCCGCGTCCTCGACCCGCTCCAGATTGGGCCGCACCGCGTTCCATGCCGCGGCATCCATCCCCGCCGGCAGCCGGTCCGCGACGGTTTCGAAGGGAAGCTGATGAACGAGGCGCGCATTGACCTGCTGCAGCTCCGCCTCGTCGAATTGCGCCGGCGCCCGCCCGAATCTCGCAAAGTCGAAACTCTCGATCAACGGCTCGACCTCTGCAAACGCCTCGACCGGATCGCTGGTCCCCAGCCGCGCCAGCAACGCTCTCAGCGCGGCGGGCTCGATGCCGATCTCGCGGAAGTGATCCACGCCCAGCGACCCTAGCCGCTTCGACAATTTGCCCTCGGTTCCGGTCAGCAACGCGGTATGCGCGAAGCGCGGCGCCGCGCCGCCCATCGCCTCGAACATCTGCAGCTGCAGCGCGGTGTTGGAGACATGGTCCTCGCCGCGCACCACATGCGTCACGCCCAGCTCCAGGTCGTCGATCGCGCTGGGCAGCATGTACAGCCACGATCCGTCGGCGCGGCGCACGACCGGGTCGCTCATCGTCGCCGGATCGAGCTGTTGAACACCGCGCACCAGATCTTCCCACATGAGCGGCCGATCATGATCAAGCTTGAAGCGCCAGTGCGGCCGCGTCCCGTCCGCCTCCAGCCGCGCCCGCTCCGCGTCGCTCAACCGGAGCGCGGCGCGGTCGTAGATCGGCGGCAGGCCGCGCCCGAGCAGGATCTTGCGCTTGAGGTCCAGTTCCTGCGCGGTCTCATAGGCGGGATAGACGCGCCCCGCCTTCACCAGGGCCTGAAGCCGGGCGTCGTAGCGGTCGAACCGCTCCGACTGACGCACCTCCGCGTCCGGCGTGATCCCGAACCAAGCCAGGTCGTCCCGGATCGCATCGACATACCGCTCCTCCGATCGTTCGGCATCGGTGTCGTCGATGCGCAGCAGGAACCGGCCGCCTTCCCGACGCGCGAACAACCAGTTGCGCAACGCCTGCTGCAGGTTGCCGACATGGAGCCGACCGGTGGGCGAGGGGGCGAAGCGGGTGGTGACGACGGGTTCGGGGGTCATGCCGCGCTCGCTAAGCCCTCAAGCATAGGCGCGCCAGAAGAACACGGCGGTGGTCGCGCCCGTCACCATCAACGTCCACAGCCGCACCGCGTCCGCCGGCAGCCGCTTGCCCAGCTTCGCCCCCGCCCAGCCGCCCAGCATCGCGCCGAGCAGCATGGGCACGCACGCCGCCCAGCGAACCAGCCCGAAGCCGACGAACACCACCGCGGCGGCCAGGTTGGCGATGCCCAGCATCGTCACCCGCGGCGCGAACAGAGCGCGTGGGGAAACGCCGGCGAGCAGCCCGTACACCGCCGTCGTCATCAACCCGACGCCGCCGCCGAAATAGCCGCCATAGACGCCCAACAGCACCTGCGCGCCGATCAGTGTCGGCCGCCCTATCGTGACGCGTGCATGCAGCCAGTCGGCGGCGTGCTTGCCGAACGCGATCACCACGAAGGCGAACAGCAGCAGCCACGGGATGATCAGGTCGAACGCCCGCGTCGGCGTCGCGACCAGCAACAGGCTCCCCGCCAGCGCGGCGACGAAGGTGACTGCCGCGAGCAGCCGCCACCCGACCCCGCCGACCGGGCCGAGCTCGTCCCGGAACGCCCAGGCGCTGGTCGCAGCACCCGGCAGCAGCGCGACATTGGAAGTCGCGTTGGCCACGTTGGCGGGGAGGCCCAGCGCGATCAAGGCCGGCAGCGTCGCGAAAGTGCCGCCGCCCGCCAGCGCGTTCATCGCCCCGCCGACCGCACCGGCGGCAAAGGGCAGCAACAGCGCGGCTGGCGACATCGGACGGGCCTCTCGCAATGGCCACGTCAGCGAGGCACATCAGACCGGTGCCCGATCAGGACCGACCGTGCAATCGCGCAGCGCGCTCAGCCGGCTTTCAGCACCTCCTGCCGGACGAGGGAACCGTTCGCCTGGGCCACCGCCTGATTAGCGGCGGCGACCTGATCGAGCACGGCGCCGCCGAGCTTGTCCGTGCCCTTCTTCGCCGCTTCCATCGACACCTTCATGGCCGCATCGCGCCAGCCCACCGACGCCTTGAGGTGCGTCAGCTCCTCCCAGACGTCATCCACTTTACCGGCGACCTTGCTCGCATCCATGCCTGCGCCGAGCCCGCCGGTGACCAGCTTCATCACGCCCGCCTTGGCCACGTCGCTGCCCGACTTGCCCTCTGCGACGGCGCCCATCATCTCGAAGGTGGAATCCATCACGCAACCCATGCCGATCAGCACGCCTTTCGCGGCGCCGGTCGCCTTGGCCGCGCCGGCGACGGAGCCCCAGCCGGCCATGATGAGGCTGCTCGCCCCGGAGACCAGCGCGGAGCCGACATTGCCGGTGTCCTGATATTTGCCGATCGCAGCACCGCTGGCCGAGAACAGCGTGGCGCCGAGCACCCAGCTGCCGCCGACCGGCACCGCAACGACCGCGATCGCCGCAAAGCCCGTGTCGCGGGCGAGTTGTGCCGCGCCGACCGCCTTTTCGGCCCACCAGTCAAAGCTCTTGGCGGATGCCTCCGCGGTCGCGAACAGCTCGTCGCGCTTCTTGCGGTATCCCACCGTCTGGTTGCGCAGCGTCACGAGCAGACCCTGCCCCTGCCGATAGTCCTTCTGGATCGTCTGCACGACGAGAGGCACCGTGCTGTTGATGAACGCCTGCTTGGCCTTGCGCACCGCGGCGTGGTTGAACTCGACCGTTTTGACCGAGCCGAGCAGGTTCGACTCCTTGCCGGACTTCGCGTTCTGCGTGAACGCGCGCAGATAGGCGTGCGCGCCGACGATATTGCTCACCCGCTCCCAGTCGACCAGATAGGACTGCCCCAGATTGTCCTTGCCCCGCGTAAACGCCATCGCTTGCCCCCCTCATATGCCCGACTCGGTCTGCGACGCATTTTCTTGTCGGACTGCGGCAGGGTGCAGCGGGCGACCAGAGTGGTGAGGCAAGGAAGCGACGGCCGCGCGACGAGCGCGCAATCCGGGCTTCAGGCCAGCGCCGCCATCTTCGCCTCCGCTTGGCGGTCCAGCTCCGCGCGGCTCTTCTTCTCCGCCGCGGTCTTGAGCTGCCCGCAGGCGGCGTCGATGTCGCGGCCGCGTGGGGTGCGGGTGGGGGCGGAGATGCCGGACTGGAAGATGATGTTGGAAAACGCCCTGATCCGCTCGGGGGTCGAGCATTCATAGGGCGCGCCGGGCCAGGGATTGAAGGGGATCAGGTTGACCTTGGCCGGCAGATCATAGTGGCGGATCAGCCGGACCAGCTCGCGCGCGTCCTCGTCCGAATCGTTCTTGTCGCGGAGCATGACGTATTCAAAGGTGATCCGCCGGGCATTGTTGGCGCCGGGATAGTCGGCGCAGGCCTGTAGCAGCTCCTCGATGCCGTATTTGCGGTTGAGCGGCACGATCTCGTCGCGCACCTCCTTGGTCACAGCGTGCAGCGAAACGGCGAGGTTGACGCCGATCTCCTCGCCGGCGCGCGCCATCATCGGCACCACGCCCGACGTGCTGAGCGTGATGCGGCGCTTGGACAGTGCCAGCCCGTCGCCGTCCATCACCAGCTTGAGCGCGTCGCGGACATTGTCGAAATTATAGAGCGGCTCGCCCATGCCCATCATGACGATGTTGGTAAGCATCCGCCCCTCGGGCTGGCTCGGCCATTCGCCCAGCGCATCACGCGCGAGCATGACCTGGCCGACGATCTCGCCGGCGGTCAGATTGCGGACCAGCCGCATGGTGCCGGTGTGACAGAAGCGGCAGTTGAGCGTACAGCCGACCTGGCTCGACACGCACAGCGTGCCGCGATCGGCGTCGGGGATGAACACCGCCTCGTAATCCTGGCCGTCCGGCGAGCGCAGCAGCCATTTCCGGGTGCCGTCGGTCGAGACCTGCGCCTCGACCACCTCCGGCCGGCCGATCGCGAACCGCTCCGCCAGCCAGGGATGCTGCGTCTTGCTGATGTCGGTCATCTGCGCGAACGCGGTCGCGCCGCGATTGTACAGCCAGTGCCAGATCTGCTTGCCGCGCAGTTTTGCCTGCCGCGCGTCGAGCCCTGCGTCCGCCAGCGCAATGCGGAGCTGGTCCTTGGACAGCCCGATGAGGTCGACGCGGCCGTCGGGACGCACGAACGGCGCCCGCGCCACCGGCACGGGATCGATGTGCCCCGGAATGGGCATGAGGGCAGCCGGCGCTGTGAGCATGGCGTACATATAGCGGAACCGGCTCCAACTTTCCAGCGATGCGGGAAGGCTGCGAAGTTGTCGAAGTTGCCGTTATCGCGCTTGATCTTCGCTCCTCCGATCTTCCCCGGCGAGGCCGGGGCCCAGACACGATGATCCGACGACGTCGGTTCTCTTTTCCGGCGCCGCCGACTGGGCCCCGGCGACCGCCGGGGAGGTTGAGTGTCGAACCGCCGCGACGAAGATCGCAGGCGAAACGCATGTAGGACAGCGTTAAATCGCCTGCCCCGCCGCCCAGCCGCTCGCCCACGCCCATTGGAAATTATAGCCGCCCAGCCAGCCGGTCACGTCCACCGCCTCGCCGATGACGTGCAGGCCGGGCAGGTGCCTGGCGCTCATGTCCTTTTGCGACAGGCCGGCGGTGGCGACCCCGCCGACCGTCACCTCCGCCTTGGCGAAGCCCTCGCTGCCGTTGGGGCGGAAGGACCAGGCGCGCAGCCGCGCTTCCCACTCGCTCAGCACCGCGTCACGGGTGTCCGCCAGCCGCTCGCCGGCGCCGAGCTGTTCGGCCAGCGTCGCTGCCAGTCGGTCCGGCACAGCCTCGCCCAGCAGCTTGCGCAGCGACGCGCGTGGCGCGACGCGCTTAGCGGCGAGGAGCCACCCCTTGTCGCGCCCGGGCAGGAAGTCGATCGCGACCGCCTCGCCATGACGCCAGTAGGAGGAGACCTGGAGGATGGCTGGCCCCGACAGCCCGCGATGAGTGAATAGCGCAGCTTCGGCAAACGCCGCCGTGCCGCAGCGCGCCACCACGGGTGCCGCGACGCCGGCGAGTTCGCGGAATAGCGCCTCCCCCGGCGGCAGCGTCAGCGGCACCAGCGCGGGGCGGGGCTCCACCACCTTGAGCCCGAAGCGCCGCGCCAGGTCATAGGCGAAGCCGGTGGCGCCGAGCTTGGGGATGGACGGGCCACCGGTCGCGATCACCAGCTTCATCGCCGCATAACGACCGCGGTCGGTGGTCACCGCGAACATTCCGTCTGCATGATCGACATCCCGGATCGCCTCGCCCAGCCGCAGCGTGACGTCGCCGGCGTCGCATTCGTCGAGCAGCATGCGCACGATCTGCCGCGCCGAGCCGTCGCAGAACAGCTGATCCAGCGTCTTCTCGTGCCAGGCGATGCCGTGCCGCTCGACCAGATCGAGGAAATCCCGCGGCGTGTAGCGTCCGAGCGCGGAGCGCGCGAAATGCGGATTGGCGGAGACGTAGCGCTCGGGCGCGGACTGACGGTTGGTGAAGTTGCAGCGGCCGCCGCCCGAGATGACGATCTTGCGACCGGGTTCGGGACTGTGGTCGATCAGGAGCACGCGCCGCCCGCGCTGCCCGGCGACGGCGGCGCACATCAAGCCGGCGCCGCCCGCGCCCAGGATGATCGCGTCATAGGTCATGCGCGCCGTCCATCGACCCTCCCCGGCGAACGCCGGGGCCCAGATGCGATCATCCTACCAGCCGCGGAGCTTGCACCCGGCGCGGCCGACTGGGCCCCGGCTTCCGCCGGGAAGGGTGTACGGCAGTCCAATCAGCTACCGAGACGCGCTGCACACGCCAACGCCGCCGCGTCGATTGCGGTGGCCGCGCCCGCCAGCGCATAGGTGTCAGCAAACGGCCGTCCGCCCTCGCCCACCGCCTCCACGCTCATCGACCGGCCCGAGCGCAGGGCGGCGACGATCGCGCGGTCGCTGGGCGCGTCGGCGGCCCAGGCGTCGGCGGTGTTCGCGACCAGCGTGAAGCGGCGCTCGCCGACGGTCAGCGTCACGCCGGCGGAGCGATCGCGAGCGCGGCTGAGACGGATGTGGAGCGAGTTGCGCAAGCCCCGTCCCGGCCAGGTGGCGACGCTCGCATGACCGGTGGAGCGGCCACCGGCGACGATCGGGCGGGCAATGGCGAAGCAGCGGCGCGGCTCCGCGTCGCGGAAGGCGCCCCAGCCGCCGTGGACGCCGATCGCCTCGCGCCCCACCACGGCCGCCAGCAACAGCGCGAGCATCACGCCGGCGCGTGTCCCGTACCGAGATGCGGCACCGTTTCGCGCCCACCATCGACCAGAACGATCGACCCCTGCGGCAATCCCGGCGCGAACGGTGCGGCGAACTCGGGATGCACGTCCGCCCCCGTCATCAGCCCGCGCAGCACACGGCTGGAGATGCCGTGGGAGATCACCAGCCGGTCGCCCTCGTCGTCATCGGTATCGGCGAGCCAGCCGCCGACGCGCGCGGCGATGGACGCGTAATCCTCGCCATCGGGAGCGGGACGGAGCAGTCCCTCGGCGGTAATCACCGGCCCCACCTCGCCGATCACGTCGGCATAATAGCGACCGCCCCACGCGCCCATGCCGATCTCGACCAGCCGGTCGTCGGTCCGCGCTGCGTGCCAGTCGAGTTCCAGATGCTCCGCGATCACCGCCAGCGTCTGCAGCGCGCGCCCGGCGGACGACGACCACAGCGTCAACGCCGGCCTCGGCCCGAGCAGTTGGCGCAGCGCCCGCCCCATCTCGTCCGCCTGCGCAAAGCCGGCGCGGGTCAGCGGCGTGTGCGGGTGATCGCCCTGCAACCGGCGGCCTGCGTTGAACACCGTCTCGCCATGCCGCGCGATGAAGTCGCGGCCTCGTCGATTGGAAACCATGGCCTCCGTTCAACCCCCTGTGGCGCAATTGCAACGGTTTTTGCGGTTTAGCTGAGGTTCATGAAACGGGATCGGCGCCCATGCGCTTGGCCCGCCTTCCCGCAACGACGGGGAGTAAGATATTGGAGTCGCACAATGAATAAGTTTACTCTGGCCCTGCTCGTCACCGGCACCGCGCTGGCCGCCACCCCTGCCCTGGCGCAGGACGCCCCCACCACCAACCCCGTCTTCACCGGCCCGCGCGTTGCGGTGCTCGGCGGCTATGACGCGATCCGTCCCGGCAGCAGCGTCGATTCCGACCTGGACGGCGATGACCAGACGGTCGACGGTTTCCTCTACGGCGGCGAAATCGGCTATGACTTCGCGGCCGGCGGCGCGCTGATTGGCATCGAGGGCGAGATCACCGATTCGACCGGCAAGGTCAGCGTCGATTCGTCGGACCCCGACTTCTTCGGCTTCGGTCGTGTCGCCACCGACCGCGACCTGTATGCCGGCCTGCGCGCGGGCATCCTCGCCAGCCCACGGACGCTGATCTATGCCAAGGGCGGCTACACCAACGCCAAGCTGAAGGTCGTCGCTTCGGACGGCACGAGCAGCGAGAACGCCAGCTTCAAGCTCGACGGCTACCGCGTCGGTGCCGGTGTCGAGCATGCGATTGGCAACAGCTTCCTGTCGAACGGCTTCATCAAGCTGGAATACCGCTATTCCAACTATGGCGACGCCAAGTTCTCGTACGCCGGGACCGCGGGTTCGTTCGACATCGACACCGACCGGCATCAGGTCGTCGCGGGCGTGGGGATCCGCTTCTGATGCGAGCGTCCTGCGCTAGCGCAAGCTAGCGCAGGACTCGCTGCGGCGGGCAGCGGAGCCGCGTAGCGGTTCCGCCTGACGGCGCAGCGGAAGCTATCCACAACATAGGAGGGGCCGGCCGCTTGTGCCGGCCCCTTCGACCCGGCTAGAACGCCCATCGAATTGCCCCCGGAACGAGTGCGGGGCCCCGGGGGGTTTGGAATGAAGGCGACGATCGAACGCGCGACGCTGCTCAAGGGGCTGAGCCACGTCCAATCGGTGGTGGAACGGCGCAACACCATCCCCATCCTTTCCAACGTGCTGCTCGAGGCTACCGCAGAGGGCGTGCTGCGGCTGATGGCGACCGATCTCGACCTGCAGATCAACGAACAGGTCGCCGCCGCGGTCGATCAGCCGGGCGCGATCACCGTGTCGGCGCACACGCTGTTCGACATCGCGCGCAAGCTGCCCGAGGGCTCGCAGGTCTCGCTCGCCGCCGCCGAGGGGCGGATGACGATCGTCGCGGGCCGCGCGCGGTTCAGCCTGGCGACGCTGCCGCGCGACGACTTCCCGGTCATCGCCGAGGGCGAGTTGCCGACGCGGTTCGAGCTGCCGGCCGAGACGCTGAAGCAGATCATCGACAAGACCCGTTTCGCGATCTCCACCGAGGAGACGCGCTATTATTTGAACGGCATCTTCCTCCATGCCAGCGACGACGGCGGCAAGCCCGTGCTGAAGGCGGCGGCGACCGACGGCCACCGGCTGGCGCGCGTCACGGTCGCGCGGCCCGACGGTGCGGAGGGGATGCCCGACGTCATCGTGCCGCGCAAATGCGTGGGCGAGCTGCGCAAGCTGCTCGACGAGGTCGACGGTTCGGTCGGCGTGTCGCTGTCGGGCTCGAAGATCCGCTTCGACCTGGGCCAGGCGATCCTCACCTCCAAGCTGATCGACGGCACCTTTCCGGACTATTCGCGCGTGATCCCGACCGGCAACGACAAGATCCTCAGGATCGACCCGTCGAGCTTCATGGAAGGGGTCGACCGCGTCTCCACCATCGCGACCGAGAAGACCCGCGCGGTCAAGATGGCGCTCGACCGCGACAAGATAACGCTGTCGGTGACGAGCCCCGAGAACGGCACCGCGGCGGAGGAAGTGCCCGGCGAATATGCCGCGCAGGGCTTCGAGATCGGCTTCAACAGCCGCTATCTGATGGACATCCTGGGCCAGATCGACGGCGACATCGTCGAGGTCCACCTCGCCGACGCCGCCGCGCCGACGCTGATCCGGGAGAACGACAAGGCGTCTGCGCTGTATGTGCTGATGCCGATGCGGGTGTGAGCTGACGGTCGGTTCGTTGGCGTTGGTAAGGATAATCCTTACCTTTGGCGGATGATCTACAGCCGAGTGACCGCAAAGGCGCAAACGACGATCCCTCGCGCGGTGCGCGCCGCGCTGGCGCTCGAGCCGGGCGATGACGTCTCCTATGAAATCGACGGCGGCAAGGTGATCCTGCGTCGAGTCGACAAGGCGATGGACCCGTTCGAGAACCCCTTCGCGCTGTCCACCGAAGGGGCGAGCGAAGCCGACTGTAAAGCTTACGACAATCTTTGATTTCGGTGACCTCGTCTGGGTACCGGTCCCCTTTGTCGAGGCGCTGCGTCTTCGCCACCGCCCGGCGGTGATTGTCGGCCGACCGTGGCAAGGCGACGAGTTTCGCCTGTACCGGGCGGTGATGGTGACCAGCTCCGACAACGCCGGTTGGCCCGACGACACACCGATCGGCGATCATTATCGCGCCGCCGGTCTGCCCAACCCATCGATCGTCCGGCCGGCGAAGATTGTCAGCGTCGCCGAGAACACGGCCAGCCGGCTAGGACGGCTGCCCGAACCTATCGTCACCCGCGTCCGTGCCGCCATGGATCAAGTAGCCGAGGCTTGACCCACGCGACTTACTTCGTTACTAACATTAGTGTCAGTAAGGAGCCCTCGCATGGCCAAGATGCCTCCGTTCCCCGGCACGACCGGGCGTCGCGACTGGAAGGCGGCATTCGTCGCGATCCGCAAGCTGCTCGCCAATGGCGACGACACCGAGCAGGTGTTCCGCATCATGCGCGCGCTCAACGTCGGCTCCGGCGAGCGTGGCTATTCGCGGATGATCGCGACTTCCGACGGCGGGCGGATGGCATGCGAGCAGGTCGAACTGGCCAAGCGCTTCACCGACCGCGCCTGGGTCAACTCGTTTGCGCCGGGCACCGTGGGTGCCGCTTATCGCCACTTCCTGGAGACCACGGGCTACTCCGCCGACGGATTGGTCGAGGTCAGCCGCGTCAACCCGATCGAGGACATGGCGCATCCTTACGCCTGGTACGGCCGCCGCAGCCGCGACGTGCACGACATCTGGCATGTGCTGACCGGCTACAAGGCGGACGAGAGCCTGGGCGAGGCGGCGCTGGTCGCGTTCTCCTATGCGCAGCTGAGCGGGCTCGGCTGGGCGCTGATTGCGTCCGCGGCGTCGCTGAAGAGCGTCAGGGTCACCGGCAACGGCCTGTTCGCCAAGGCCGTGTGGGAAGGCTATCGCCATGGTCGCAAGGCCAAGTGGCTGATCGGCGAGGACTATGAGAAGCTGATGCACGAGCCGCTCGACGCAGCGAGGCTGCGGCTGAACATCGCCGATCCGGTGCTGTACAAGAAGGCCCAACGTGAGTTGGGGCCGGAGATGGCGTCGTATCTCAGTGCGCAGAAGCAGGCCGCGCAGCCCGAGCCGCAGAAGCTCGCCGCCTAGCCCTATCCCCGCTAGGGCGGGCGCGATGCTGTCGCGCCTGGTCCTCACCGACTATCGCAACCACCCCACGCTGAGCCTCGCGCCCGGCGCGGGACTGGTCGTGCTGACCGGCGAGAACGGCGCGGGCAAGACCAATGTGCTGGAGGCGGTGTCGCTGCTCGCGCCTGGACGGGGCCTGCGCCGCGCCAATCTCGGCCAGATCGCACGCGCCGATGGGCCTGGCGGGTTCGGGGTCGCCGCTACACTGACGGACGCGGTCGAGATCGCCACCGGTACGCGCGCCGACTCGCCCGAGCGCCGCGTGCTGCGCGTCCAGGGTGCCGCTGCCGCCACGACGGTGCTCGCCGAGTGGCTGAGCGTCTTGTGGCTCACCCCGGCGATGGACCGGCTGTTCGTCGAGTCGGCGGGCGGGCGGCGGCGCTTTCTCGATCGGCTGGTGCTCGCGCTCGCGCCGGGTCACGCCCACCATGCGCTGCGCTACGATGCGGCGATGCGCGCGCGCAACCGGCTGCTCGGTGACCTGCGCAGCGCCGATCCGGCCTGGCTGTCGGCGTTGGAGGCGCAATTGGCCGAACACGGCGCGGCGATCGACGTCGCGCGGCGGGACACGGTGACGCTGCTCGACCTGGCGCTCGCGGATGCCCCGCCCGGCCCCTTCGCGCGCGCGCGTTTGCGGCTGGAGGGATGGGAGGGCGACGACGCGCCGCTCATCGACGCGCTGCGACAAGGCCGCGCCCGGGACGCGGCGGCCGGACGGACGCTGGCCGGGCCGCACCGCAGCGACCTGATCGTCACCCACCGCGACAAGGATCAATCGGCGGCGCTGGCATCCACGGGCGAGCAGAAGGCGCTGCTGCTCGGCATCGTGCTCGCCCATGCCGATCTGGTCGCGCAACGCACCGGCGCCAAGCCCGTGCTGCTGCTGGACGAGGTCGCGGCCCATCTTGATCCCCGCCGTCGCGCCGCGCTGTTCGAGCGGCTGGCCGACGGTGGTCAGACCTGGATGACGGGGACGGAGGACGCGCTGTTCGCGGGCATAAACGACGCCACCCGGCTCCGCCTCGGCGACTGAACAGGGCCTTTCGATCGCGATCACGCCGCGTTCAAGCCCGCCACCACAGAACACCGGCATGGCGGGGGCCATGGAGGTGTATATGCGTAAGACCGTTTTCCGAACCGCCGCCGCGCTCGCGACCCTGCTCGCCGCCGGCCCCGCCCTCGCGCAGGCGCGGTGGGACTGGCGCCCGGGCGACTACCGCCTGATCGGCGCGGGCGCCCGCATCCTGTATCCGGAACTGCGCGATAGCGCGCGTGGCCGTGCGTTCGTGATGCGCAACTTCGATTTCAATCGCGACGGCCGTGTGCAGCCGCGTGAAGCCGACGCCGCCAACCGCGCCTTCGCCGACGCCGCCGGTCCGCGCCGGGACCGGTTCGACTGGGACAGCCGCAGCCAGGTCGTGGTGGTCGAGGAACGTGGCGGCAATTGGGATCGCGGCGCGATGCGCGACTATGGCTTTCGCCAGACCGCGCGCGGCGCGACGCTGACCTTGTCCGAGGAGGTGCTGTTCGCCACCGCCAGCGATCGGCTGCGCCCCGGCGCGATCGAGAAGCTGCGCCCGCTCGCCGCCTATCTGAGCGACCAGCGTGGCGTCCGCATCGCGATCGACGGCCACACCGACTCGCGCGGCAGCGACGCGTACAATCAGGACCTGTCCGAACGTCGCGCAGCTGCGGTGCGCGACGCGTTCGACCAAATGGGCGTCACGCGCGCCCGCTTCCAGGTCGCCGGCCATGGCGAGAGCCAGCCCGTCGCCAGCAACGCGACGGCGGCGGGCATGCGCCAGAACCGGCGCGTCGAGGTCACCCTGCTCGGCCGCCGCGCGAACGAGTTCGCGCGCTAGGCTTCCCTCCTGCGTTGATCCTGCCGACACGCCGTTCGTGCTGAGCGGAGGTTGGAGGCTCAACCTACCTTGTTCGGAGCGGCGCCCGGCTGGCTACAGGGTGCCGCTCCGGCTACGCTTTGCCGATGAGAACGGGCGATCAGGCGAGCGGCCGGGCGGAGTGGCGGCGCGGCTGGCCCGTGGTGCTGGCGGCGATGATCGGCGTCGGCACGGGCCCGGGCTTGTTCCAGAACCTGTCGAGCCTGTTCACGCCCGGCATGATCGCCGAGTTCGGCTGGACGCGCGGCCAGATCGCCACCGCCGCCGGCCTGGGTCTCGTCGGTGGGCTCGCAGCGCCGTTCCTCGGCCGCCTCACCGACCGGATCGGCGTCCGCGCGATGATCGTCACGGCGATGCTGCTGCTGGGTGCCGCCTATGCCGGCCTGGCGGTGATGAGCGGGCGGCTGTGGCAATATCAGCTCGCCGTCTTCTGCCTGGCGCTGACGGTGCCGGGGACGGGCGCGCTGGTCTATGGCAAGCTCGTTTCCGCGCGGTTCGTGGCGCATCGTGGGCTGGCGCTGGCGGTGGCGACCTCGGGCCTGTCGATCACCACGCTGCTGCTGCCGCCCGCCATCGCCGCCGCGATTTCGCTGTGGGGCTGGCGCGGCGGCTTCGTCACGCTCGCGATCATGGTCGCAGGCATCGCGTTGCCGCTGGTGCTGCTGGCGATCCGGGAAGCGCCCAGGGACGGGCCGGACCCGGCGCTGGACCCCGATGCCGCTCCCGCTACCGGCATGACCGGCCGCGAGGCGCGGCGCTCGGCGCGGTTCTGGGCGTTGGGGCTGACCGCGTTGTTCATCAACGTCGCCACCAACGGGCTGGTGACGCAGTTGGTGCCGTTCGGACTCGACCGGGGCTTGAGCGCGGGTCAGGCGGCGCTGCTGCTCGCCAGCTTCGGCGCGTCGCAGATCGTCGGTCGCTTCGCCATGGGCTTCCTGGTCGACCGCTTCGCCGCGCCGCCGCTCGCCGCGATCGCGGCGGCGATCTCGGCGGCGGCTTTCGTCGGGCTGCAGCTCGACGCGCCCGGCTTCGCGCTCGCCATGGCGCTGATCTTCGCCGCCGGGCTGATGAACGGCGCCGAGCACGACCTGCTCCCCTATCTCACCGGCAAGCTGTTCGGGTTGAAGAGCTATGGCGAGGTCTATGGCTCGCTGCTGGTGCTGGCGCTGCTCGGGACCGCGACGGGGATCGTCGGCTTCGGCCGGCTGCATGACGCCACTGGTGACTATTCCGTCGCGTTATGGATCGCCGCTGCGGGGCTGGTGGCGGCGGCCGGGCTGTTCCTGACGCTGGGGGGCGCCGACTCGCGCGATTGAGCGGTTTCGCTTCCGATTCGGCCGCCGCGTCCCTATATGCTGGGCATGAGCGACACCTCCCAGAACCAGCCGGACTCCGCCGAAAACCCCAACGCCAACAGCTACGGCGCCTCCTCGATCAAGGTGCTCAAGGGCCTCGACGCGGTGCGCAAGCGGCCGGGCATGTACATCGGCGACACCGACGACGGGTCGGGCCTGCATCACATGGTGTTCGAGGTCAGCGACAACGCGATCGACGAGGCGCTGGCGGGGCATTGCGACCGGATCGACATCCAGCTCAACCCTGATGGCTCCGTGTCGGTGACCGACAACGGCCGCGGCATCCCGACCGGAATCCACGAGGAGGAGGGCGTGTCGGCGGCCGAGGTCATCATGACCCAGCTCCACGCCGGCGGTAAGTTCGACAACACCAACGACGCCAACGCCTACAAGGTGTCCGGCGGGCTGCACGGCGTCGGCGTCTCGGTCGTCAACGCGCTCTCCGAGTGGCTGGACCTGACGATCTGGCGCGACGGCGAAGAGCACCAGATGCGCTTCGCGTTCGGCGACGCGGTGGCGCCACTCAAGCGGGTCGGCGCGTCGGACCGCAAGGGTACGCGCGTCACCTTCCTGCCCTCGCCCGCCACCTTCAAGATCGTCGAGTTCGACTTCGACAAGCTCGAACACCGCTTCCGCGAGCTCGCCTTTCTCAACTCGGGCGTACGCCTGTTCCTGACCGACGCGCGGCATGACGAGCCGAAGACGGTGGAGCTGTTCTACGAGGGCGGGATCGCCGCGTTCGTGAAGTATCTCGACCGCTCGAAGACGCCGCTGTTCCCGGAGCCGATCGCGATCACCGGCCAACGCGACGACATCGGCATCGACGTCGCGCTGGAGTGGAACGACAGCTATTACGAGAACGTCCTCGCCTTTACCAACAACATCCCCCAGCGCGACGGCGGCACCCATATCGCTGCGTTCCGCGCGGCGCTGACGCGGACGCTCAACAACTATGCCGAACGGTCGGGGATGCTGAAGAAGGAGAAGGTCCAGCTCACCGGCGACGACATGCGCGAAGGGCTGACCGCGATCGTCTCCGTCAAGCTGCCCGATCCGAAGTTCTCCTCGCAGACCAAGGACAAGCTGGTCAGCTCCGAGGTGCGCCAGCCGCTGGAGTCGCTGCTCGCCGACAAGATGGCCGAATGGCTGGAGGAGAACCCGCAGAATGCGCGCGCGATCGTCGGCAAGATCATCGACGCCGCCGCCGCGCGGGAGGCCGCCAAGAAGGCGCGCGAGCTGACCCGGCGCAAGGGCGCGATGGACATCGCCTCCCTGCCCGGCAAGCTCGCCGACTGCCAGGAGCGCGATCCGTCCAAGTGCGAACTGTTCCTGGTCGAGGGCGACTCCGCCGGCGGTTCGGCGAAGCAGGGCCGCGACCGCCATTTCCAGGCGATCCTGCCGTTGCGCGGCAAGATCCTGAACACCGAGCGCGCGCGGTTCGACCGGATGATCTCGTCCAAGGAGATCGGCACGCTGATCCAGGCGATGGGCACCAGCATCGGCCGCGACGATTTCAACGCCGACAAGCTGCGCTATCACAAGATCGTCATCATGACCGACGCCGATGTCGACGGCGCGCATATCCGTACGCTGTTGCTGACCTTCTTCTATCGCCAGATGCCCGAGCTGATCACGCGCGGTCACCTCTTCATCGCGCAGCCGCCGCTCTACAAGGCGACCAAGGGTCGGTCGGAGGTGTATCTGAAGGATGATGCCGCGCTCGACGAATATCTGGTCGAGGCGGGGGTCGCGAACACGGTGCTGGAGGCCGTCGGGGGCATGCGGTTCGGCCCAGACCTGCGCGATCTGGTCGATCATGCGCGGCGGATGCGGACGCTGATGCGCTATGTGCCGCGCCGCTACGACGCCGGCATCATCGAGGCGCTGGCGCTGGGCGACGCGCTCGACCCGACGCTCGGCCGGGAGGCGCGCAACGCCCGGGTCCAGTCCGTGACGCGGCAACTCGACGCCGGCGACCAGGACTCGCGCTGGACGGCGCGGCTGACCGAGGACGGCGGCATCCATTTCGAGCGGCTGTGGCGCGGGGTCACCGATCACCACATCGTCGAGGCGAGCTTCCTGATCTCCGCCGAGGCGCGCAAGCTCCACGCGCTCGCCGCCGAACAGGCCGAGGCCTATGCGCATCCGGGCAAGCTGGTGCCGTCCAAGGCGCCGGTGGCGAAACCCGATCCCGACCTGTCGGCGCCGACGGCGGAGGATGATACGCCGACGGATGAGGAGGGCCGGGTCACCACGACCGCGCGGGGCGAGACGCGCGTGTCGCGCCCCTCGCAGCTGCTCGACGCGGTGCTGGCGGCCGGGCGCAAGGGCTTGGCGATCCAGCGTTACAAAGGCTTGGGCGAGATGAACGCCGAACAGCTGTGGGAGACGACGCTCGACCCGTCCAACCGCTCGATGCTGCGCGTGACGACCGAGGACACCGCGATCGCGGACGAGACCTTCTCGCGGCTGATGGGCGAGGTGGTGGAGCCCAGGCGTGAGTTCATCCAGGACAATGCGCTGAACGTCGCCAATCTGGACGTCTGAAATCCTCCCCGTTTACGGGGAGGGGGACCGCTCGCGCTCTTGCGCGAGGGGTGGAGGGGCCAGGCCGCGAACGCATCGCTCGGGGAGACGCCCCTCCGTCAGCCGCTGAAGCGGCTGCCACCTCCCCATTAACGGGGAGGATCAGGTGAGTTTCAGAGCAACAGCTCCTGCGCCGACGCCTTGCCGACCGTGCCGCCACCGCTGCGCCGGTCGAACTCGGCCTGGGCGGTGAAGCGGATGTCGGGGTCGCGATCGGTGAGGAAGCCCATCAGCGCCTCGTGCCCGATCTCGCGCCATTCCTTGCCGCGATCCGGCCCGAACCGTACGCGCGGCAGCAGGCCGGGCGCGCGCGACCATTCGATCAGCTGCGCGACGCTCGCCTCGTTGAGCATGTCGCGCAGGTGGTGCGCGGTGACATAGGCGTCCGGGAAGGCGCGATGCGCCGGCAGCCCGCGCTCGTGGTCCAAGCCCACGGGATCGCGCCAATAGCGCAGGATCTGGTTGGAGAAGGCGGGGCTGTCGGGCCATAGCCGCAGCGCGCACTTCCAGGTGCAGATCCAGTCGGCGTTGCGGGTCAGCGAAGGTGTGCAGAACCCCTGCTCGAAGTCCGCCCGGTGCGCGGCCAGCGCCACGCGGCGCGGCCAGGGGTCGAGGATCGGCCGCGCGCAATCGTGCCACCAGGGGGCGTCCGCCACATCCTCGTTGCGGATGTGATGGACCGCCATCGTGACGGGCGGGATCGCGCGGCCGGGGTTGACCAGCCGCTGCCCGCCCTCGCCGTGCAGCGCCCAGCGCCCGTCGGCGCCGAGCGCCACGTCCTGCCAGCCGATCTCGACCACGCCATGCGCGGGCGGCGCATTGCCGGTGGTTTCGAGGTCGATGACGCGGACGATGGAAGGCTGAGGCGCTGGCATGCCGCCGCTAGATGGGCGCGGGCGGCGCGATTATCCAGCCAGATGACCCTCATGATCGACGTCGATCTCGCGCACGCCGCGCCGCTGCCGCGCGCGCTCCACCAGCCCGCGCAGACCCTCGCGCCGCTCGCGGGCATGCGGCACGTTACGCAGCACGAACTGCGTGTCGCCGGTGGTGCGGTCGGTCGAGGTCAGCGTGATCGTGCCGATGTCCGCCATCTGGTTGAGCAGTGAATAGTCGAGCCGCACGTCCTTGATCCGGTAGAGCTCGATCTCGTCCACTGTCTTCATGATCAGCCCGCGCCGCACGATCAGCCGCTGGTCGGTGACCTCGTACGAGGTGGCGAGCGCGCCGAGCCAGCGGACCAGCACGATGATCAGCCCGACGCCCACCAGGCACAGCAGCAACGTCCCCCAGCCGGCGAGACTGCCATACAGCCAGCGCCCGGTGGCGGTGCGGAACTGATCGACAGGGGTTTCGGGCATGGCGGGAAGGTAATGTGGATCGAGCGCGGCGGAAAGCCTTCCCGTCATGCTGAACTCGTTTCAGAGTTGAAGCAAGTTCGGGGTGACGGTGGTGCGTTCACTTAATCGTCAGTGCGCGACCTGCTCCCCCCGCCGCAAGCCCGATCGCGCGAGCTGGTCGTCGATGGCCGCGACGAGCCGGTCGAGCGCCGCACGATCCTTCGCTTCCGCCCGCGCCACCAGCACGTCCTGCGTGTTCGACGCGCGCAGCAGCCACCAGCCGTCCGCCGTCGTCACCCTCGCGCCGTCGGTGTCGTTGACGTTCGCCCCGTCCCCGCGCAGCCGCGCGAGCACCTGGTCCACCACCACGAACTTGCGCGCCTCGTCGACCTGAAAGCGCATCTCCGGCGTGGTGCACAGCGCCGGCATCGCGGTCCGCAGCTCCGTCATCGACCGGCCCGAGCGGTGCACCGCGTCGATCAGCCGCACCGCCGCGTACTGCGCATCGTCGAAGCCGTACCAGTCGTGCGCGAAGAAGATGTGCCCCGACATCTCGCCCGCCAGCGGCGCGTCGGTCTCCCTCATCTTGGTCTTGATCAGGCTGTGCCCGGTCTTCCACATCACCGGTACGCCGCCGAGTTCGGCGACCCGGTCGAACAACATGCCCGACGCCTTGACGTCGGCGATGATCGTGGCGCCGGGCATCGCCGCCAGCACCGGCTCGGCGAGGATCGACAGCAGCTGGTCGCCCCAGATCACCCGCCCCTCGCCGTCGATCGCGCCGACCCGGTCGCCGTCGCCGTCAAAGGCAAGGCCGAAGTCGAGCTGCTTCTCCGCCACCAGCCGCTTGAGGTCGGAAAGGTTCGCCTCGACGGTGGGGTCGGGATGGTGGTTCGGGAAGGTGCCGTCGACCTCGGCATGGATGACGTGGTGCTCGCCCGGCAGCAGCTGCACCAGCCGCGTGATCGCCGGCCCCGCCGCGCCGTTGCCGGGGTCCCAGCCGATCCGGTAGGCGCCGCGCGTGTCGCCGGCGACGAGGCGCTGGACATAGTCCTCGAACACGTCGGCGCTGGTAACCTCGCCGGCCCCTTCCTCCCAGTCGCCCGCCTCGGCGAGGCGCGCCAGGTCCTGGATGTCGGTGCCGAAGAAGGGCCGGTGCCGGAGCACCATCTTGAAGCCGTTATAGTCTGCCGGATTGTGGCTGCCGGTCACCTGGACGCCGGCATCGACCTCCAGCTCGGCTTCGGCATAATAGAGCATCGGCGTCGGCCCGAGTCCGATGCGAACGACGTCCACACCCGACGCGGTCAACCCTTCGACCAGCGCCGCCTCCAGCTCGGGTGACGACACCCGCCCGTCATAGCCGACCGCGATGCGCGTGCCGCCCGCGCGCCGCACCCGGGTCGCGAATCCCCGCCCGAGCGCGTGGGCGTCCGCCGGCCCGAGCGTTCGGCCGACGATGCCGCGCACATCATATTCGCGCAAGGCGGTGGGGTCGAAGCGGTGGGTCATGGCTAATCCTCTTCCGTTCGTCCTGAGAAAGCGCTGAGCCTGTCGAAGCGCCGTCTCGAAGGACACATGTGGTTCGAGACGAAGCTTCGGCTCCGCTCAGCCTCTCCTCACCACGAGCGGTTGTGGCTAATCAGTTCTGATCCTTCAACAACACGTCGCGCGCGGCGTTCACCCGCCGCGCCAGCTCGTCCGATCCGCCCGTATCCGGGTGGACGCCGGCGACAAGCCGGCGATGCGCCGCGCGGATAGTCTCGGCATCGGCGTCGGGCGAGACGCCGAGCACCGCGCGCGCCTCCCGCTCGGTCAAAATCGTCAGGGTCGGTGTGGTCGCACGGCGCTGGCGCATCGCGGCGCGCAGCAGCAGCCAGGCGCCGACGATCGCGAGCAGGACGACGACGGCCTTGATCATGCCGCGGCCTCGGACGTCGCGGGCGCGGCGAACATCGGGATCTGCGGCTCCGGCAGCGACAGCGCCGCCATCATCTCGCGGAGCTCCTGGCGCGCGGCGACATGGCTGAGCGCCATCTGTCCGAAGGCCTTGGCATCGATCATCGTCAGCCCGGCCGGGAACAGCTCGCGATAGATCACCCGCTCGCCGAGCCCAGGGATGAGACGGAAGCCGACGCGCTTGGCGAGCTGCGTCAGCGCGTCCTGCACGCGGCGCATGTTGCGCGCTTCGATATGCTGGAGGCGATTGCGAAGTACGACCCAGTCGATCGTCGCGCCATCGGCCCGCGCGCGCGACTTGCGCGCGTCCCAGATCAGCTCGGAGTAGAAGGAAGGCCGCGTCACCTTGTAGGTTTCCGGATCGACCTGCCCGATCAGGTCGAAATCGACGAAGCTGTCGTTCATCGGCGTCACCAGCGTGTCCGCGCGGGTCGCCGCCGTCCGCGCGAAGACATCGTCACGGCCCGGCGTATCGATGACCAGGTAATCCGCGCCGTCGAGCAGCTGGGCGTACAGCTTTTCGAAATTGGCCTCGGTCGTGCCGTCGCCGGTGGCGTGGACCGGCATCGGCAGGTCGGCGCCGGTGCGCTTGATCGTCGCCGCGCGGTTGTCGAGATACCGGCCGACGGTACGCTGGCGATGGTCGAGGTCCAGGCACGCGACGCGCGCGCCCTTTGCCGCCAGCGCTATCGCGACATGGACCGCGGTGGTCGACTTGCCCGTGCCGCCCTTTTCGTTGGCGAAGACGATGACGTGGGTGTTGTCCGGCCCGCTGGGCAAAGGCGTTTCCTCGGATCGAAAAAGGTTAACTTGATAGAGACCGTGCGCCTCCATAGAGACCCCGCCCGACTTTGTTGAGGGGGTGTTCGTTGCGCACTGTGCGGGAATTGAGCAGTTTGCGCGAGGCGGTCGCGGCCTTCCGCGCGGCGAGCGAGCGCGTAGCCTTGGTGCCGACGATGGGCGCGCTCCATGCCGGGCACATGGCGCTGGTCGAGGCGGCGCGGGGCGCGGGCGTACGGGTGGTCGCGTCGATCTTCGTCAACCCCAAGCAGTTCGGCGCGAACGAGGACCTGTCGCGCTATCCCCGGCGCGAGGCGGGCGATGCACGGATGCTGGCGGATGCGGGATGCGACCTGCTGTGGGCGCCCCCCGTCGAGGTCATGTACCCCGACGGCTTCGCGACCAACATCAGCGTGAGCGGCGTCAGCGAGCATTGGGACGGCGCCGCGCGGCCTGGCCATTTCGACGGGGTCGCGACGGTGGTCGCCAAGCTCCTGAACCAGGTCACGCCCGACGCCGCGTATTTCGGCGAAAAGGACTGGCAGCAGCTGGCGGTCGTGCGCCGGCTGGTCGCGGACCTGGACATGGGCGTGGAGATCGTCGGGGTGCCGACGCAGCGCGAGGATGACGGCCTCGCGCTGTCGTCGCGCAACATCTACCTGTTGCCGGAAGAACGCGCCGCCGCCGTGGCCCTGCCCCGCGCGCTGGGGGTCGCGGCGAAGGCGATCGGGCGCGGCGACGATCCCGTCGACGCGCTGGCGCAGGCGCGCGCGGCACTGGAGCAGGCCGGGTTTGAGGTCGATTACGTCGCGCTTGCCGATGCCGAGACGCTGGCACCCGATCCTGTGCCCGGACGGCCCCGCCGCCTCCTTGCTGCGGCACGGCTCGGTAGCACTCGCCTGATCGACAATGTGGCTGTGCCAACGGATTAGCGCCACGGCAAAGCCGTGTCGTCGAACGGGCCTGCGGCCCGCCGGCCGGGCTTGCAAGTCTTGCGCGCAGCTTCGCTGCTCGCATGCTTGCTGCGCCGTTAACCATTTGGTGACGCGAATCACCCCAAAGTCCTTGCCAAGGACATTCAACGGGGGATTTCACATGGGCAACAGCATCAAGAGCGCGCAGTTCCTGATCGAGAGCCGGCTGGCCGACGCGGCGAGCGGGCAGGCGGACGCGCTGTACGAGCTGGGCGTCTGCTATTCGACCGGTACGTCGGGCGTACCCATCGACCTGGTAGAGGCGCATAAATGGTTCAACCTCGCCGCCATCGCCGGTCTGGAGACCGCCAAGGACTGCCGCACCGACATCGCCGAGGACATGAGCGCGCGCGAGATCGCGTCCGCGCAGGCGGCGGCGCGGTCGTGGCTGGCCAGTACCCGCAGGATCGCGGCTTAATCTTCTTGATCCTCCCCGTTCACGGGGAGGGGAACCGCTCGCCCACTTGGGCGAGTGGTGGAGGGGGCGGGCGGCAAACGGCCCGCCCGTGGAGAGGCCCCTCCGTCAGCCGCTGAAGCGGCTGCCACCTCCCCATGAATGGGGGTGGTAAACACAAAGCAAAGCTGGACGACAGAGATTACCCACGAACGTTGCTTAAGCGTGCATGACACGCGTGTGCTCAGCTGCACCTCGAGCCTACGGAATGTGGGTCCAAAACGGCACGACATCACTTCGCCTTCGCTGGATGCGAGTCTAGCGGGCGGGCCTTAGCTCTCGATATTCCTGAGCGAACGACCCAAGGCCCTGAGGGAAAGTGCGCTTTCGCACGTGAGCCAAGAGGCTCCGCTGGTCGCCAGCGCTTTCTCTCACGTGAACGAATGCTGCTGCCTTCAGCTAATGGCCAATCTGGACGCCATGGTGGAGACTCCTGACCCGCAACATGAACATAGCGGGTGCCAGATGGCCGAGCCGACCTCGACACCGGCAATCACATCTTCGCGGTCCCAGGCGACGAGTTAGGACCGCCGACACCAATAACAGCTGATCCGACCCGCAAGTAGCTGCCGGAAAACCAGCCGTTGATCGTTCATTTGGCAAGGGCGAACCTCCCAGGCGAAAAGGCGAACGATTCTTTCCTTTCCGGCGGGACAAAGCTACGAAATTTTGAGACCGATCAGGAATGACGGCGAGGGTCCGCAAGATGCAAAGCACAACGATTTTAGACGTCCTCGATGGACGGACCCGAGACTTTTTACGAGGCCTCCTGAGCCAAAAGGAGCAGGCGCAAGTTAGACCTACCTTCGAAAGGCTCATGCAAAACGTCAGCTATCACGATCTTCCGACAGTTGACCGGCTTCTGAGGACTAACCCGCTCTACAAGCATTTAGAGTTTCGGGAAGAGTTTCCGCTCTCTGAGTCACCGTTCGCAGAGTCGTCATGTTTTGACGTAACCCCCAGGAAGAGTGCTAGGATTGAATACGTGCGGTATCGCGCGAACTTATCCGATGCGCGGATTGCCAGAGCGCTAGACAGTCTGGCGGCGATAAACCGGGCACTCTTCGACGAAGACGACGAGTCTCTATTGGTTGGGTTGGCGGATCACCTGCTAGAGTACGGGCACTCTCTCACGTTGGCCCGGAAACTTGCGTTCATCCTCGGCCATTTCAATAAAGGTACGGAAAGCTGGAAGACAGCTTCAACCGCATTTTCCAACTATGGGCTTGAGTCACGTAATTACGGCATGATGGCTGTTGCCGATACCATTAGCATCGATTTCCCGTATTTAGGTCTAAAGACAAGCTTTGCTGAATTTGGGTCGCTGGGCCCTCGCGCAACAGCATCGCGTCGCGTAGCATACCTCAGCTTCAATCCCATTATTTTTGGGCAAGAGGAGGTCTTGGACGGCCTGTCCGCGAGTTACTTCTTTTCTCTTATTGATGGTGTTATTTATTTACTAGCACATCGCGACCTTGGAATACTCCCTCCGGAGATCAGGCTTGCGCCAGCCATCGAGCAGTCATGGGATCGGATCCAGGCCGACGTCCAGCCTACGCCGACCTGCTTCAATGACGAGGATCAGTTTGCTGATGCTTGGGCGTTTCGGGCCGCTCCAGCATTCCTGGAGGTCCGGCCTTTTCGGGAATATCGGGCGGCTTTACAACGCCTGTATAATGTTCCGGAACTCCGGGCATTCGATCAGACGATTGTCAATCCATACGAGAACCGTTTTTATGCGAACGTAAAAACGGTTCGCGACTTGCTCCCCGGTGAGTATTCGCTTTACGACCCATTACCGACGCAGTTCGATCGCGAAGTTGCGGGGAGTCTTGCGCGGTCTTGTGGCTTAGTCCGCATCGCACTTCAAAACCCAGACTTTTCGGGCATTGATAGTGAGGAAATAGGCTGTTTGATGGGCCGAACGGCGGATGTAGACTGGCTGCTGCCGCCAGCCACCTTGAGGGCTGCGGCCGCCTCAGCCAAAGACCCGTTCGTAGTTCTGATACTGCTCATTCTCCTCCGGGCTCATAGTCCGCAAACGCTTGACCTGTTTCGGTTCAAAAAAGCGTTTCAGGATTATGTGAACTCTGAATGCGGCGGCAGTATTATAAGCTTTATCGACCTCGTCTATAGAACCGATCGCGGGATTGTGGAGTACCTTGTCCCGCTACTAGACGAGACCACGCTTAGTCAGATACCGTTCTTGGTGAACACGGCGGAAGGGGTATATGAGACAAGAGCGTCCATCCTCGAATGGTTTGCGCAGCGCTTTGACGAACCTACTTACAAGGATAAGGCAAAGCAGCTCCGCATAGACAGGAAAATCGCGTCTGTACGCGGGCAGATCAACGAGACTCGGATTAACATTGACGGTCTTCGATTTAGGCAATGGATCGAAACCTCCAAACAGTCCGAGTTTTCAGCTCTGATCCGCCAAGAGAGCGCGGCAGCGCCCTTCATTGGCGATGTCCACTCCAAGCGCTCATACGCGGACATCCGCCTCACCGCACATCGTGATCCGAACGCGCGTGCGGCCGTTGCTATCATGGACTGTTATCGGGAGTTCTGCGTCAACCCAGACTTCGGGATCGCCTCATATCTCGGACGCAGGATTAGGCACGGGACTCTGAAAGGCACCCTGCTTGATAATCTTCCGAACCCTGATGAACATAAGCTGTCGGCCGCGGTTCGCGCTCAATTCGAGAAGTGGCTTGATGGGTTCAAGCTTCTGATAAATCGCCTAACGGAAATGCTACACTTCCGTGGCAGGGGCACCTCAAGCGAGGCGATTATCAGTCCAGAGGTGGACAGCAAAGAGAAGTGGGATGTAGCGATGATATGCCTGCAGAGCGTCTTTGACAATTCCCAGAAGGATCATGGGGCCACTATCATCCCTATAATTGTTGAACAATACTGCTGGTATATCTTTGAGGTTGAACTACGTCATATTCAACAAGCTGTTTTGGAGACCCGTTCAGACAGTACCCTATTCAAGGTCCGGGCCGGGATCGGGGACAGTAGCGCCCTAAACTTTGAAAAGGCGGTGAATCTCGTAGTAACCACTCACTTCAACACGGTTGCGTCATGGTTCAGAAAGCCGGCCAACATCTCCCCTGTGGCGGAAGTAGGCAACATCCTCGAAGTCGTGAGACGCGAAGCTCAGGCAGAGTACGCGGCGTTCCAACCCGAGGTCAGCGTCTCCGGCGGGGGCATCAAGCTGAGTGGGGGCGTTTACTACAACGTATATGACGCGTTGTCCGTGGTCGTCCGGAACGCGGCTAAGCACGGCCTTCTGCCCGGGCGCTTGGTTGTGGATGCTCGCAGCGCCGTCAATGAAACTGGCGAGCGTCTGACCATAAACGTACTCACCGATGTCAAAGCTGACGACTCTGCCTCTCAGGGTGTTGCGCGAATCTACGCGGCGGCGAGTGGTGGTGCTGCAGATGCTGACGTGGTCGAGGGCCTCAGCGGTATGCGCAAGCTAGAAAAGATGAAGGTAGATGGGGCGCTTCTCGATTTTTGTGTAGTACCGCTGGATTGCGATCGAGTCATCGAAACCGAAGTCGTATTTGCGACTAAAGGGTCGGTATGATGCGTACGCTGATCGTCGAGGATGATGCATTTAAAGCGAAGCAAATTGAAAGTGAAGTGAGAGACACGTTACCAGGCGGGGAGGTCTTCCACGCCTCGTCTCTCCAGCAAGCCGTAGAGGCATTAGGCGGTCATCGCTACGAGTTCGTCATTCTGGATATGGCCATTCCTAGTCATTCTGAGGAAGGTGGGTCAGCCGACGTTTATTCTCAACCGATAGGCGGTTTAGATGTTCTCCTTTACCTCGCCTTGGACAATCGAGATGAGAAGGTTATCATTCTGACCCAATATCCGACTGTGGAGTATAACAGGCAGCATACTCCGCTAGCGAAGCTGAAATCCCGCCTTGAACTAGACGGCATCAGCAATCTCTCGGAAATATCGTTGTTTGGCGAAGACGGTAAATGGAAGGCCAGACTTCGAGACTTCCTGGAGAGCGGGCAATGAAGATTCTATTGATTGAAGATCACGAGGGCAAGGCTGAGCAGATCAGCCGACTGATTGAGAGCACGCTTTCTGAAGGCAGCTTTGACCTATCGGTAGTCAGGTCGATCAATGACGCTATCCTGTCTCTTGGCCGCTTCGCTTTTGATATGGTTATCGCAGACTTAGTTTTACCTCAGATCAATGACTCTGAGGACACCTGCGATGCAACCGAGCAGTGGTGTGCGTTCATCGAAAGCGAGCGGTCCATAAGACTGTCCACTTGGGTTGTGATGACGAGCTACTCGGACGTGGCGGCTGTCGCGAGAGAGACGTTCGCTCGGCACGGGGTGGCCGTAGTCGAGTATGACGAGAATGGTCCGTGGCGACAGGTGCTTCGCGGCCGACTAACAGAGCTCTACGTGAATAGGTCTAGTGACTTTGTCATCATCTGTGCACTTGCGAAAGAGCGTGCAGGGTTTGAGGCAGTTCCTGGCGCAAGGCTGGGAAATTATCGGTCTCTCGCCGGCCTAGATTGCAGGGAGTTGAAAGTCGGTGACCTCCGTGGGTCGATAGTAGTTCTTCCAGAACCGGGCTTGGTATCTGCCGCGATCGCTACGACCAAAGCGACGGCTCTTTTCAAGCCCCGTGTAGTTGCCATTTCGGGCATCTGCGGTGGCATGGTCGGCGAGAGCGAGTTAGGTGACATCATTACACCTGACGTTTCGTGGAACTACCAAACCGGAAAGCTATCCGCGGGCGGGCTCGTACCGGAGCTTATGCAAACACCGGTACCGCCTCAGACAAAACTGTTGTTGCAACGGCTAGAGTCGGAGGAAACCTCTGGCAATCTGAGGGAGGGCCTTCTGCATGGGGAGCTCAAGCATCGGTCGATTCGCGTACTGGCAATGGTCTCGGGCTCCTCAGTCGTTGCGGACGAGAACGAGGCTCTGAAAATAGCAACACAAAGTCGGAAGATCGGTGGTCTAGACATGGAGGTCTCATCCGTCTTTGCGGCCGCCCACGACTTCTTTAACGGTGGTGGTGCGTTCTTCGCGGCCAAAGTAGTCGTCGACATGGCCAATGACAAGAAAGACGACCGATATCATGAATACGGCTGTGTCTTGGCAGCCCGATATACCGTTACAGCGCTGCGTTCGCTCGGCTCATCAAGTGCGGTTAGAGCTGAATAGCGGGCTTATATGGTCTCGGCTATCCGTTTTGCCTTGTGCTCCTAAGCCGGTTCAGCATCCCGGTACTAAGCTTCCTGCTGGCGATCGCCTTTCTGAGATTGGAACCGTCAACCCCGATGCGCTCTGCGAGTGAGTAAATTCCTTCGATTATCGCTCGCTCCCAAGCCCACTCGCAGAGCTCGAATTCCTCCGCATTATCGACGTGCCATCCTTGCCATAGTCGAACCGCGACGTCCGCCAGATGAATAATTATTCGATCGGAAGCCGTCCCGCTTACGGCAGCTGCGATCGTTCGATCCGTCATCTTAGCAGCTTTTCGTAAACTTCCGAACGCTGAACCGCTGGCGAGCCAAGCGGATCGTTTCGAGGTGTGCCGCTCTCGTTTCCGGGGAAAGGCCATACAGGATTTCCGCATCGTCATCTCCGATGAAGAGCTGTTCCTCCCATCTCTCGGCTTCCTTACCGATCGATTGTGCCCCCGTGACGACGACGTGGCGGCGCTGAAGCTGACCGCCGTCACGCCGGAGTTCGCCTCCTAGAAACTTGTTTTCGGGTTGTAGGTGGTAGTCGGACAGTGCGTCCGCATATGACATCAGCCAGCGGCGTGGCACTGACAGGTTGCGATGCCGGCGATCAAAGGCCTGGCTTGCTGCCTTGGCTGGATCGCGGTCGTAAGGAGCGGTCGCGGCTGGGCCGCGTTTGTACTTGCGCCACCACGCCAGCGCTTCCGGATCGCGATGCGCCAGTGATTCCAGATTGTGAGCTTGGAGTGAGAGGAGGAACCCAAATGGCCGAACCCGCTCTCCGGCAGGCTTGCTCCGATTGTAATCCTTGAACCAGCGCAACAGCGCTGGCGTCGTTGCGGCGTATCGGCTTGCGACCGGCCCCGACAGGAGGTCGTCGCTATCGAGCACGATCACGAGGCCGCCCTCACTCGCCTGGGGATGTTCGGCTGCGACGATGATCCGCTTCCACAAATCCTCCTGCCACAAATCGACGCCGATCTGCTCTAATCGCTCGGCCCGGCGCTTTAGGTCCGGGTCACGATAGGGCGGAAGCAGATGGCCCAGACCGTGTGCGGATGCTTTCCGGACTACCGGCTGACCGTCCTCACCGTCGTTAAACAGGGCGTAGCGCTTGGAGCTGACCGCGAAGCAGTAGAGTGGGGGCGCACCGGCTAGGTCGGCGTTTGCCTTGTCGTGGACCGCGTGATTCTGGCTTTCGACTTGGAGGATCGATCCACCCTGGACCGCGTACGGGTTCAGCCCGGCAAAGCTGTCCCGGACGCGAAGCGCGGCAGCCATGAAAGGGGCGCGCTCCATCCCGACCGGCTTAGCAATCGCAATGCTGTCGGTATCGCAGAACACCCAGTCCAATCCTTCATCGACCGTCCGACGCTCCGCCAGCGCCAGCATCAGCCGCGCCGCGCCAGTTATCAGGGTCGCGAGCAACGGGTGGAAATAGCTGCCCGGTTCTTCATACTTGTTGGTAGTGACGGGAAATTCGCGGCCTTCGCCGCCATACCCCCTCAGCGTTTCGGCCTTTCCTAGATCGTTGACGATCATCTCGATAAAGATGCCGTAGCTGGTCGCGTTGGCGAGAATTTTTAGTGCAAGCTGTTCCGAGTTGAGCCGGGCGCGATCCGCCGTGGCGGTATCGGGCATCTTCTCTCGCGCCGCTTTCACTTGCTGACGAAGGTCGATCACGCTGCGGTAGAAGTCGGATTGCGCCGGCTCGACGCGGAACTCGGGCTTTCCGGCTATATCGATCGGCTGCAAATCAGATTGGGCCTTTCCGGCATCGAACCGGATGGCGCGATCGATAACCGGCACCTTGCCACCACCTAGCAGCTTGCCCGCGATCACATCCGCCAATGTGTACCAAAGCGGCTCCGCCGACGTGACGCGGTTGACGCCTATATTGGAGGTAGTGTCTTGCCCATAGTGAGCCCGTACCGGCAGGATGTCGTCTGTCGGGCGAAGTTGAACCAGCGTCGTCAGCTCGCACCATGCATCCTTGCGTAGCAGGTCGGCCGCTTCCACCCGATCAAGCATCGCCTGAGTTTCCGCTGTCGCGTCGTGCCACTGCATCCCGTTGGCGATCACGAACCGCCACAACCCCATTAGGGTGCAAACGGTCGGATACATGGACAGGAAGTCGCAGTAGAGAACTTGCCGCTTCTCACGGCGGATATTTACTTCCGCCCGACCGCCGAAATACGTCGAGATGATCTGTCCAATCATCTCGCGCGGGAAGTCAGGTTGCACCTCGCGCCATGGTTGGATTGCCATCTGGCGGAGATACGCCTTGCCTAAGCTCGCTTCGCTGTAGAGCGTCTTTGGTTCGATGGTCGAAAGGCCGTAGCCTTTTAAGCGGGTGGCTAGGGCGGCGTAACATTCCCATGTCGCCTGAACGTCGTTCAGGGCGTAGCCGACATACTCCGGCGTGACCGGCCCGCCATGCTCTTCGGTTTCGACCTTGAGATGCGCAACCTGCAATGCTTCCGACAGGGTTGCCAGACTCCAGCCGCCAGATAGCAGCCCGGCGGCAAGGGTTTTTACGTCAACGAAAGAACCGCGTGGCGGCTTAACGGTAAGGCCGCGTTCCGCTTGCCCGTCCGGCGTCAGTTTTTTCGGTGGTGCTCCAAAGCGGATGAATGCCAGCCGGGGTGATACGTGTTTGACGATCACGCGTGGCAGGTCCGTGTTGGTCGAGAGCTTGAAGCTAAAGCCGCCTTTGTTGCTTTTGCGAGCGGAGCCGTGGTCGATTGCAATCCGCGAAATGTCGAACGGGAGATTGAAACCGATAACGGCTCCGCCCGTGAGATATATCTTGTCGAGCATAATCCAATTTACAAACTGGCGGACCGTTAGGAGGCGCAACCCGCGCTCCTCGGCTACGGCCCGGAGAATTTCTAATTCAGCGGCCGCAATATCTTCTGCGTAAAAGAGCCCCGCGCCGCGCTTCGCTAGAACGCCGTGGCGGCGGAGCTGGTAGGCGCCGAACTTCAGCGCTTGCGCAGCATCCGTGCCGGTCTCGCAATCAAACGTCAGGGTCCATGCGCTCAACGGAAGCGGATCGATATCCTCGTCTGAACCGACCCGTCCGTCTCGCTTGGTGGAGTCGCGAACGACATAACCTCGAACGTAAACCGACTTCTGTTCGGTCGGGATATCAGCCAGACGGCACTTCGCAGTCATTGTCGTTGCCGTCTCGCCTACGTCGGGGCGACCGCGCCGCCGCGTCCGCGCACCATATCGGACCCAAATGCCTCAATTCGGTTACCGCCATCTCAAGGTAATCCGCTAAGCCCTCGATCTTCCGCCCGGCACGCTCCAGCGGATCGGCAGGATCGGCGTTCTTGGGAGGATGATCCTTTTGCAGGTCTGTTCGCTTGGCGTGGCAGTTCGCGCATAAGGGCCAGACGGATTTCGCATCGAACTCGATCCCGTCAGTGTGGTCGAGTTGCAGGCAACGGACATCATCCTCCCCGCAAAAGAGGCAGCGCGGGTCGGCGAACCCGAGCCGCAACAGGTGACGCCGGCGGCGCTTTTCTCGGGCGTGCTCGCGCTGTTCGCACTGCCCTTCATCGCTTTCGAACGACATTGCTGCGGGCTCAGTTCGGGTTGCGGTAGATTTGATGAAACACCGGCCGGCCTTTGGCGCGCAGCGCGTACAGCTCTTCCGGATCGGTTTCGAACGGGTGCACCTTGCCGCGCACGTCCGTCACGCCACTGCCAACAAATGGTGCGAGATGGCGTGCCTGGTTTGTACTCCAGAATTTGCCTACCGCCGCCATGTACGCGCCAAGCCGCACTGCATTTTCGTCATCTACCAGGACGCGGATCAACGCGCCCCTAGAGTACATTGGGAAATCGTTAGTGACGCGTGGCACGAATGCGTGGCGCCGCCCTTGCCGGACGTAATCACCCCTCTCCGCGATCGACCGGCGTAACCGTTCGGTCGATATGCGCAGCTCTTTAGCGGTTGCCGCCACGCTTTTCCCGCCGGCGACTAGCGCAAAACCTTCCACCAATCGCTCGTCTGGCTTTGCGGGTTTGCCAACGGCCGAAGGTTCCCCGCTCTTGCCGTGACCTCGCGCTGCACTCCTGCTAAGTCCCTTAGCGAGCAGGCGGTCGATACGTCGCCGATATACTTCCGGGCCTCGTCTGGTAGTCGCCATCAGTGTCGCTCCTCATTAGGAGCCGGACCACATAACCAGATCGTAACAGCGCGCACGCCAGATCAATGGGAGACATAAAGGTCGACCATGCTGTTTAGCGAATTCTTCCCGCGCCTGCGCGACCGGGCCTTGCAGCGCTACGGTGAGGTGCTGACGGAGCGGCAGTTTACAGGTTGGCGAGAGGACGGCCTATTGCCTGGACCGGCAGCGCCGATCGGCCGCGGGCGCGGTCGCTCGCCCGACAGGCATTGGTCACTGGCGAGCTATCGGAGAGCGCTGCGAATTTGCCGCTACAAGAGCTGGGGAGCTGGGCGTAAATCGCAGTGGTGGCTCGCGCTGTGGCTGTCTGGCGAGGTCGTTCTCCCGTCAATAATTGTTGCCAGCCTCAAACGCGAGTGCAGCATTAATAGAAGGGGCAGTCGAAGGTTGGCAGATAGCAATAGATGGAGGAATTCGACTTTTACGACCGTGGACGATATTGTACCGGGCAGGCCAGTCGAGGCTGTTAGAATAGGGGATATTCTCAAGCTATTTGGGGTAACTCCCGATCAATATAGACGGTTGTGCAATGCGGAGACTGGTTATTATCTTAGAGGCGAATACGCTTCATTAATGGGTGAGATTGCACCAAACTTTTTGGCTTTTTCACCAGAGTACGCTGATTTGGTAGTCGAGAGCGTTACGCCGATAACCTTGGCTCGCGTTCGACGATCCGGTCGGGCTAGCGCGGCCGATTGTCAGCAAGGGCAGCATTATACTGACACCATGTCCGATCTGGAGATTGGAATGGTTCGGGAACTATTCTGGCTTTCGTGCCGCGAGGGCTTCTTAATCATGTTGTTGCTGCTGAGACTTGGCGACATTCCATTAGAGCGAGTCGCGTTGCTCGTCCTCCCTCTGCTGTGGTCCCGCCCAGAGTTTCCGGATCAGCGTGCTGAAAAGCTACTGCAATTCGCCTTTGCACTGGATTTGGATAGGCGAGAAGGCAAAATTAGCGGCTGGCGGCTAGCTGGAACTGAAAAGCGCATAAAAAGATTACAGCGCCTAATTGCAAAGCAGGCAAATTCAAATAGCTCGTAGCCCTTTATTTCGCTATTCAATTGCAATGACCAGATTGCTAGATAGTGAACACGTCGAATACGCGCTGCGTAGCGAATACTGGATAAACGAAACTCGCAGACTGGACCGGCCGCGTGCGATCCGTGAGCGTCGACGCGCACCCATCATAATCAATGGCGACGGTGCGCACTTGAGAATTGAAAAGGGCACACTGCACATTCGGAACGGCTTTACTCATTATCCGCAGGAACAAGATACTTATAGGTTCTTTCGGGGCGACCTCAACCTGCCGTCGCGAATTGTGGCCGTGGATTGCAGTGGCGGTCTTTCGTTCGATGTTCTCGCCTGGCTCGCCGAACAGGGCGTCGCGCTGATCTGTGTCGATTGGAAGGGCGCTGGCGTGTCCGTTCTGGCGTGCAACGGATATGCGGCCGATCGTGAGAAGGTGGCGTGGCAAGAAGCTACTCGTGCCGATGAAGCCGCACGGATGAGGTTCTCGACTGATCTAATCGAGCAGAAGCTTTGCCGTTCAATAGCGACGTTGTCGCGCTATCTCCCGCAAACGCCAAAACGGGACGCTGCAATAGCGAGCGCGAAAGAGAACCTACAGCGGCTTCGAAATCACCCGCCCGCCGATCTTGCCGAATTGCGCGGCATCGAGGGCGGCGCTGCCGCAGCCTACTTCGCTGCATGGCGCGGTCTTCCAATCCATTGGAGCGCCACGGCAAAATATCCGGTCCCCGACGGTTGGGCGGTCTACCGGAGCCGCAGCTCACTTGCGAACGGCCTAAAGAGCAAAACCCGGAATGCGTCTCACCCGCTGAATGCCCTCCTGAACTACGCCTACGGGGCGCTGCAAAATCGATTGCAGATCCAGGCCGTCGCGGACGGCTTCGATCCGACACGGAGCATCATGCATCATAATCGGAAGGACGCGAGCGCATACATTCTCGACATTATGGAACCGGAGCGGCCCAAGGTCGATGCCGCCATACTGGCGTTCGTTGCCGATCATACTTTCAGCGGAGCCGATTTCGTGATCCGGGACACCGGAGCATGTCGCCTTTCGCCGCAGCTCGCGCGAGTCATCGCGGCTTTGATTCGGTGAACGTCCGGAGTTGGTAGGAGCCGTCTCACGGGTTACCGGCAAGCGCACCGAATACCGTCACCTCACGATCTCAAGCCAAGGCCATCGCTGCTGATAACTGTCTGCCTTTTGCTGAAACAAGTCCGGGTTAGGATTGAGCGGGTTTGGCCGCAGCAGCCCAGATGTAAGGTCGTCGAGCCCGTTAGGGGCATATAATTCACCAGTTCGCACATCAATTCCGACGCACGTGCAGGAAATAAGATACCTGTTGATGCCAGAGCGCGTCGAGTTAAGCTGCGGATAAGTTCCACCAAAGCGCTGACGGTACCAAAGGTGGACGCGCGCTTGATTCTTTATTTCGATCTGAACGTTAAGATCGGCGGCCTTCTCTGAGACCTGTTGGATCACACGGTTTTCGGCTTCCCAAGACAAATCACGATCATCAAAATAGAATACGTCATAATCCTTTATACCCCAATCGGGGGTGCGCCCGGAACGCAGGTTCCAGATGGTCTGAAACAAACATCCTGCCGTCAGATAGCATTGGTTTAGGCCAAGGGCTGAAAGGCGCTCCAGCAGTTCCTTATTGAATCGGTTCGCCAACACACAGGCGTGGAAGTCGAGTTCGGTCATCGCCGACCGTAGCATGTGAATGCCTGGTTTCGCCAACCGCCTGCTGGTCTCGAAACGGCGGCCTTTCGGCGATTGCCGCTAGTCCGCTTGCCCGCCCGGTAGCCGCCCGTCCGGTTTCGGGCACACCGACCGGCTGGCGAGCGGCGGAATGTCCGGGTTTGGTGGAGAGCGGTCGTTCCTATCGCGGGTCAGGCGATCTGGCGTCGCATGGCGACGTGGGGAAGCTGAACGCCTCTCTTTAAGTCGAAACCTCTGCCCACTTCGGTGAAAGAGAAGCGCTTGTAGAAACCAACCGCGCCCAGCGTTGCCTTCACAAACGTTAGCTTGGCCTCCTGTTGACAGGCGTCGAAAAGCGTAGAGCCTGTGCCACTTCGCTGATGCGAGGGGGCTATGAACAACGAGCGTAGTTCGTCGCCACTCCAGTTGGCAAACCCGACGATCTCTCCGTCTAACTCGGCGACGCGAAACGTCTCGCCGGAGTTGGCGAAACGCCAATAGCCCTCCGGAGAGCGCCCATGCATCCACGCCTCAAGGGCTTCGCGACTGTAGTCTGCTGCCAGCGAGGTGGTGAGGCAGGCCGTGTGGATATGGTGAACATCCACTGTGTCGGCTTCTCGCATCTCGCGAACGGTTAGCAGGTCGGGCTTAGCTGTCATGCGTTGGTATTAAGTGAGCCGTTTAGGTCCGCAAATGGGCGTTAGCAGTCGGTCCGCTTTTCAGCATTTCGCTGTACTGGTCGACGTGCGACACCGATGCCCGCCGGGCGGCTAATCGAGCTAGGCCAATGACGGGCATCGGTAGAATGTGTCGTCCGTTTCCGCGTTATGTTTACCACCCCCATGAATGGGGAGGATCTCAGGTCTTCTTCGCCGCTGCCTTCCTGGCGGGAGCCTTCTTCGCTGGTGCGGCCTTCGCGGGAGCCGCCTTCTTCGCCGGAGCCTTCTTCGCCGCCGGCTTCTTCTTGCCCTTCGCCGGCGCCAGCGCCGCGCGCGCGTCGAGCAGCTGCGCCGCCTCTTCCAGCGTCAGCTGCTCGGGCGTGATCGTCTTCGGCAAGGTCGCGTTGGTCATGCCGTCGGTGACGTAGGGTCCATAACGCCCCTCCATCAGCTTGACCGGCGCACCGTTGCGCGGATGCTCGCCCAGCTCCTTCAACGGCGCGGCGGCCCCGCGCTGCGGCCGTCCGCCGCCCGCCGCCGCTTCGGCCAACTTCACCACCGCCGCGTTCATGCCGGTCTCGAACACTTCGGCCGTGGATTGCAGCCGCGCATACTTGCCCGCGTGCATCAGATAGGGGCCGTAGCGCCCGATCGAGGCGGTGATCGGCTCGCCGCTCTCCGGATGCGTACCGACCGTGCGCGGCAGGCTGAGCAGCTTCAGCGCCAGCTCCAGCGTCAGCTCGCCCGCATCCTTGGGTATGGAGGCGCGCTTGGCCTCCTTGCCCTCGCCGAGCTGGATGTACGGGCCGAAGCGCCCGGACTTGCGCTCGACGGGCAGTCCCGTCTCCGGGTCCTGCCCCAGCTGCTCGGGCGTCGCATCCGCGCCACCTGCATTCTCGCCGCCTTGACCGAAGGGGCGGGTGAATTTGCACTCGGGATAGTTTGAGCAGGCGACGAACGCGCCGAACTTGCCGCCGCGCAACGCCAGCTTGCCCGCCCCGCAATTGGGGCACAGCCGCGGGTCGGCGCCGTCCGCACGCTCGGGGAAGAGATACGGTTCGAGGAAGATGTCGAGCTCGGCGGTGATCGCGCTGGGCTGCTGCTCCATCACCTCGGCGGTCTTCGGCTTGAAGTCGTGCCAGAAGCGGTCGAGCACCGCCTGCCAGCCGGCGCGGCCACCCGAGACGTCGTCGAGCTCCTCCTCGAGCCCGGCCGTGAAGTCATACCCGACATAGCGTTCGAAGAAGCGCTCCAGGAACGCCGTCACCAGCCGCCCGCTCTCCTCGGCGATGAAGCGGTTCTTGTCGACGCGGACGTACTCGCGGTCCTTCAGCGTCTTGATGATCGAGGCATAAGTGGAGGGGCGGCCGATGCCGAGTTCCTCCATCCGCTTGACCAGCGAGGCTTCGGAAAAGCGCGGCGGCGGCTGGGTGAAATGCTGTTCGGCCTCGACACCCTTCTTGGCGGGCGCATCGCCCTCCTTCATCCGGGGCAGGCGCTTGGCGTCCTCTTCCGCCTCGTCCGAACCCTCTTCGTAGAGCGCGAGATAGCCGGGGAAGAGCACCACCTGACCCGTCGCGCGCAGCATGTGGCGGCCAGTGCCGTCGGCGAGATCGACCGTGGTGCGCTCCAGCCGCGCCGACGCCATCTGGCTGGCGAGCGCGCGCTTCCACACCAGCTCGTACAGCCGCGCATGGTCGCCGCCGCCGACCCGATCGCGGCCGAAATCGGTCGGCCGGATCGCCTCATGCGCCTCCTGCGCGTTCTTGGCCTTGGTCTGGTACTGGCGCGGCTTGTCGGGGACATAGCCCGCGTCATAGCGGTTCGCGACCGCCAGCCGCGCCGCCGATATGGCGGAATGATCCATCTGCACGCCGTCGGTGCGCATATAGGTGATCGCCCCGTCCTCGTAGAGCTGTTGCGCGATCCGCATCGTGTGATCGGCGGAGAAGCCGAGCTTGCGCGCCGCCTCCTGCTGCAGCGTCGAGGTGGTGAAGGGCGGCGGCGGATTGCGCGTCAGCGGCCTGGTCTCGACCCGCTCGACCTTGAACTGACCGCCTTCGACGTCGGCCTTGGCGCGCAGCGCGTCGCCCTCATTGCCGATCGCCAGCCGGTCGAGCTTCCTGCCCTCCCACTGCACCAGCCGCGCGGTGAAGGGCGTGCCGTCCTGTTCCAGATCGGCGATGACCGACCAGTATTCCTGCGCCCGGAATGCCTCGATCTCGCGCTCGCGTTCGACGATCAGCCGCAGCGCCACCGACTGTACCCGCCCCGCCGACTTGGCGCCCGGCAGCTTGCGCCACAGCACCGGCGACAGCGTGAAGCCGACCAGATAATCGAGCGCGCGCCGTGCCTTGTACGCGTCGATCAGGTCGGTATCGAGCTGGCGCGGCGCCTTCATCGCGTCCGTCACCGCCTGTTTGGTGATCGCGTTGAAGGTGACGCGCTCCACCTCTTTGGGCAGCGCCTTGCGGTTCCGCAGCACCTCCTGGACATGCCACGAGATCGCCTCCCCCTCACGATCGGGATCGGTCGCGAGGATCAGCCGGTCGGCAGTCTTGGACAGGTCGGCAATGGCGCGGAGCTGCTTGGCCTTGTCGGCATAGTTCTCCCAACTCATCGCAAAGCCGTCGTCCGGGTCGACCGATCCATCCTTGGGCGGCAGGTCGCGGACATGGCCGTACGACGCGAGAACGCGGTAGTCCGCGCCGAGATACTTCTCGATGGTCTTGGCCTTGGCCGGCGATTCGACGATGACGAGCTGCATGGGGTGAGCGAGTGTCCTTACGTGTACGCGCGAGGGTGGGGAGCCGGAGCCGGCCGCGTCAAGCGGCGTTGCGTGAGCACGGTGGTGAGCGTACATTCCGATCATGAGCGCAATCGGGCATCTCACGGTCAAGCTGCCGCCGGCGATGGCAGACCAGGTTCAGGCATGGGTCGACACTGGTGACTTCGCCGACGCGGAGGGCGTCATTCGCGACGCTCTCCTCGCCTATGGCCGACCTGAAGATCGTCATAGCGATCCAAGTGTCGAGGAGTGGCTGCGGACGAAGGTAGTCGCTGCTTATGACGCGCATAAGCGCGATCCGTCACGGGCCGTTCCGCTGGATCAGGTCGTCGCCAGGCTTAAGACGGAGCGCATGGCGCGCGGGGAATGATCCAGTATAGAGTGGTTCTGTCACAAGAAGCCCAAGACGAGATCGAGAGCCTGCGCCGGTACATCTCGGAAGCTGCCAATCCCGGGACGGCAAATGGTTACATCGATCGTGTCCTCGCGCACACGGGCAAGCTGACGAACTTTCCCCATCGTGGCTCCCCGCGCGATGATCTGCGGCCCGGTACCCGAACCATCAGCTTCAAACGTCGCATGACCATCGCATACACCGTCGATGAACAAGATGTGGTCGTTCTTGGCTTCGCTTATGGAGGACGAAATCTGGACGATCTGCTGTCCTGACAAAGCTACCGCAAGCTAACCCGCCCGCCGGCGTGCCGCTCCAGCCGCCCCGCCAGCTCCAGCTCCAGCAGCACCGTCTGCACCACCGCCGGCGCCAGGCCGGCCTGGCGGATCAGCTCGTCGACGCCGACCGGGACCGGGCCGAGCAGGTCGGTGACCCTCGCCCGATCGCGGTCGCTCGCGTCCTCCGGCGGCGCGGCGTCGAACGGGGATGCGGGCGCGCGGACACTGCGGGGGTCTATCGGGCGCAGCAGCTCCAGCACGTCGGCCGCACTCTGCACCAGTGTCGCGCCTTCGCGGATCAGCAGATTACACCCCTGCGCCCGCGGATCGAGCGGCGAGCCGGGGACCGCCATCACCTCGCGTCCCGCTTCCGCCGCCAGCCGCGCGGTAATCAGCGAGCCCGACTTGGGCGCCGCCTCCACCACCACCGTGCCCTGCGCGATGCCGGCGATGATGCGGTTGCGATAGGGGAAGTGGCGCGCGCGGGGCTCGGTGCCCGGCGGCATCTCCGCGACCAGCAGGCCTTCGGTCGCGATCCGTTCCTGCAATTCGGCATTCTCCGGCGGAAACGCGACGTCGATACCGCCCGCGATCACCGCCACCGTGCCGCCCGACAGGCTGCCGACATGCGCGGCGGTGTCGATGCCGCGCGCCAGCCCCGATACGACCGTCACGTCGCCCGCCAGGTCGTGCGCGAGTTGTCGCGCGAAACGGCATGCCGCCGCCGAAGCGTTGCGCGCGCCGACGATCGCGACGCAGACCCGCCGCAGCAACGCGACATCGCCGCGCACGATCAGCGCGGGCGGCGCGTTGTCGAGTTCGCCCAGCAGCGCGGGGTAATCGGCGTCGCCCAGGATCAGATAGCGCGCGCCCAGCCGCGCCACCGTCGCCTGCTCGCGTTCAACCATGGCGAGATCGGGCACCCGCGGTGCGTCACCGCCGCCGCGACGCGCCAGTTGCGGCAACGCATCCAATGCCGCGCCCGGTGTGCCGAACCGCGCCAGCAGCTGACGGAAGGTGACCGGCCCCACGCCCGGCGTACGCAGCAGCCGCAGCCGCGCGGCGACGTCACTCACCGACCGGCACGTCCCGCGACCCGTCGACCCGGGGCTCGGTGCCCGCCAGCAGCCGCTCGATATTCTGGCGGTGCTTCCACAACAGGATCAGCGCCAGCGACAGGAACAGCAGCACCAGGTCGAAGCGCTCGAACAACGCCGCCGATACCGGCGCGGAGACCGCCGCGATGATGCCCGCGAGCGAGGACAGGCGCAGCACCGCCACCACCGTGATCCACACGCCCGCATAGACCAGCCCGACCGGCCAATGCAGCGCGAGCGCGATGCCGAGCAGCGTCGCCACGCCCTTGCCGCCCTTGAACCCCAGCCAGACCGGATAACAATGGCCCAGGAACGCACCCGCCGCCGCCAGCGGCTCGTCTGCCGGCGAGAATTGCCGCACGATCAGCACCGCCGCCACGCCCTTCAGCGCGTCGAGCACCAGCGTCGCCGCCGCCAGCCCCTTGCGCCCGGTGCGCAGCACGTTGGTCGCGCCAATGTTGCCGGAGCCGATCGCGCGCACGTCGCCGGCGCCGCCAAGGCGGGTGAGGATCACGCCAAAAGGTATCGAGCCCAGCAGATAGCCGAGCAGCAGCACCGCCAGAGGCGCCAACCAGATAACCTGTGTTTCCACCCCGTTCCCTTCCTCAGGGTAGATAGCCGAAACTTCGATGTCCGCCAAACAACCTGCGGCAGATTTGGTACGGCTGCACCAATGTCCTAAACGGTCGCGCGTGAGCAACGCGCCACTCCTCTTGTTCGACTCAGGCGTCGGCGGCCTGTCGGTGGTCGCGCCGATGCTGGCGCTGCTGCCGCGCGCGCCGATCGTATACGCGGCGGACTCCGCGGGGTTTCCCTATGGGACGCGCGACGAAGCAGAGATTTCCGGCCGTGTGCCCGCGCTGCTCGGGCGGTTGGTCGAACGCTTCCGGCCCAGGCTCGTGGTGGTCGCCTGCAACACCGCCTCCACCATTGCACTGGCGGCAGTCCGCGCGGCGCTGGACGTGCCGGTGGTCGGCACCGTCCCCGCCATCAAACCCGCGGCCGAACTGAGCAAGACGCGCGTGATCGGTGTACTGGGGACGCAGGCGACGGTGCGCCAACCCTATGTCGACGATCTCGCGCGCCGCTTCGCCGCCGACTGCACGGTGCTGCGGCACGGCTCGGCGCGGCTGGTCGATCTAGCCGAGGCCAAGCTCGCCGGTGCCGTGCCGGCCCGCGAAGAGATCGCCCGCGAGCTCGCAGGGCTACTCGATCAGCCCGGCGGCGAGCGCATCGACGTGATCGTCAATGCCTGCACCCATTTCCCGCTGCTCGAAACGGAGATGACCGCGATCGCGCCGCATGTCCGCTTCGTCGATGGCGGCGCGGGCATCGCGCGGCGGATCGCGCACCTCACCGCCGGGCAGGACTGGCCGCGCGACCCGCCGCCGCACCGACTGATCTTCACCCGCTTGGGCGAGCGCGAGCACGGGATCGCGGCGACTTTGCGCGCGCGCGGCTTCGCCGAAGCCATGGACCTTTCGTCCACTGGCGAACGCGCATAAAAGCGGCTAGGCGCACGCCCCATCATGATCAGCGACGCGTCCGTCCCGCCTCGAGTCGACTATGGCCGCGTCTTTTCGCAGGCGATTGACCGGCTGCATGCCGAGGGGCGCTATCGCGTCTTCATCGACATCCTGCGCAACAAGGGCGCCTATCCCAACGCGCGCTGCTTTGCCGGGCATAACGGCCCGAAGCCGATCACGGTGTGGTGCTCGAACGACTATCTCGCGATGGGCCAGCACCCCAAGGTGATCGCGGCGATGGAAGAAGCGTTGCACGATGTCGGCGCCGGTTCGGGCGGCACCCGCAACATCGGCGGCAACACGCATTACCATGTCGATTTGGAAGGCGAGCTCGCCGACCTGCACGGCAAGGAAGCCGCGCTGCTGTTCACCAGCGGCTATGTCTCCAACGAGGCGACGCTGTCGACGCTCGCCAAGGTACTGCCCGGCATCGTCATCTTCTCCGACGAACTCAACCACGCCTCGATGATCGCCGGCATCCGCGGCGCTGGTTGCGAGAAGCGCATCTTCCGCCACAACGATCTCGTGCATCTGGAGGCACTGCTCGCCGCCGAGGATCCCGCCGCGCCGAAGCTGATCGCGTTCGAGAGCGTCTATTCGATGGAGGGCGATATTGCCCCCGTCACCGCGATCTGCGACCTCGCCGACCGCTACAACGCGCTGACCTATTGCGACGAGGTCCACGCCGTCGGCATGTATGGCCCGCGCGGCGGCGGCATCACCGAGCGCGAGGGCGTCGCGCATCGCATCACGGTGCTGGAGGGGACGCTCGGCAAGGCGTTCGGCGTGATGGGTGGCTACATCGCCGCCGATCGCACCATCGTCGACGTGATCCGCAGCTACGCGCCGGGCTTCATCTTCACGACCTCATTGTCGCCGGTGCTGGTCGCCGGCGTTCTGGCGAGCGTCCGCCATCTCAAGGCGTCCACGGCCGAGCGCGATGCCCAGCAGGCCGCCGCCGCGATGCTCAAGGCGATGATGACCGATGCCGGGCTGCCGGTGATGCCGGGCGAGACGCACATCGTCCCGCTGATGGTCGGTGATCCGGTCAAGGCGAAGCGGATCAGCGACGTGCTGCTCGCCGAGTACGGCATCTACGTCCAGCCGATCAATTACCCGACCGTGCCTCGCGGCAGCGAGCGCCTGCGCTTTACGCCGGGCCCCGCGCATGACGAGACGATGATGCGTGAGCTGACGCAGGCGCTGGTGGAGATCTGGGGCCGGCTGGAGCTGCGCCAAGCAGCCTGATCGTCGTGTAACACGCGCATCCGCTCGGGTCGCCGTTAGCGCCGAGCAGATGGGAAATCCGCGCAGCAGTCACCGAACATGTTCACGCGCGAGTGGGCGGTGGCGCGGATGCATGACAGCGGCTATGGCGCGTGGCGAACCCGCCTCAGCCAAGGAGCTCGCCCATGAGCACCCAGCCCGCCCATATCCAGGACGTCCAGCCGCCCCATGAACTGGATGGCGGCTTCTTCACGCGCAGCCTCGCCGACGCCGACCCGGCGATCGCCGCCGGCATCGCGCACGAACTCGACCGCGAGCAGACGCAGATCGAGCTGATCGCGTCCGAGAACATCGTGTCGCGCGCCGTGCTGGAGGCGCAAGGGTCGGTCTTCACCAACAAATACGCCGAAGGCTATCCGGGCAAGCGCTATTACCAGGGCTGCCACCCGTCGGACGAGGTCGAGCAGCTCGCGATCGACCGGGCCAAGCAACTGTTCGGCTGCGCCCACGCCAACGTCCAGCCGCATTCGGGCGCGCAGGCCAATGGCGCGGTGATGCTGGCGCTGGTCAAGCCCGGCGACACGATCCTGGGCATGAGCCTCGACGCCGGCGGCCACCTGACCCACGGCGCGCGCGCGGCGATGAGCGGCAAGTGGTTCAACGCGGTCCAGTACGGCGTCCATCCCGACACCCACCTGATCGACTATGACCAGGTGGAGGCGCTCGCCCGCGAGCACCAGCCAAAACTCATCATCGCCGGCGGCTCCGCCTATCCGCGCCATATCGACTTCGCGCGCTTCCGCGCCATCGCCGATGCGGTCGGCGCCTATTTCATGGTCGACATGGCGCATTTCGCCGGCATCGTCGCGGCGGGTCTTCACCCGACCCCGTTCGGTCACGCGCATGTCGTCACCACCACGACACACAAGACGCTGCGCGGCCCGCGCGGCGGCATGATCCTCACCGACGACGACGCCATCGCCAAGAAGATCAACTCCGCCGTCTTTCCGGGCCTGCAGGGCGGGCCGCTGATGCACGTCATCGCCGCGAAGGCGGTGGCGTTCGGCGAGGCGCTGCGGCCGGACTTCAAGGGCTACATCGCCGCCGTGGTCGAGAACGCCAAGGTGCTCGCCGCCACGCTCAACGAGCGCGGCGCTGACCTCGTCTCCGGCGGCACCGACACGCATCTGGCGCTGGTCGACCTCACCCCACTCGGCGTGACCGGCAAGGACGCCGATGAGGCGCTGGAGCGCGCCGGCATCACCTGCAACAAGAACGGCATACCCAACGATCCGCTGCCGCCGGTCAAGACCAGCGGCATCCGCATCGGCTCCCCCGCCGGCACCACCCGCGGCTTCGGCCCGGCCGAGTTCCGCGAGATCGGCCACATGGTCGCCGACGTGCTCGACGGCCTGGCGAAGAATGGCGAGGGTGGCGACGCGCAGGTGGAACATGCGGTCCGCGTGCGCGTCCGGGCCTTGTGCGCGCGCTTTCCCATCTATCAAGGATAAGACCCATGTCCCAGATCGACGACGTACAGGACACGATCAAGAACACGCCCGGCCTCGGCAAGAGCATGGCCAAATGGGGTGCGCTGGGCGCGGTGGTCGCGATCCCGGTTCCTTTCATCGGCCCGCCGCTCGGCGCGATCGCCGGCGCAATTTACGCTTATACCAAGCGCAACAAGGCGTGACCTTGCGGCGCTCGCGCGCCGAGGCCGCAACGGCCCACACCCCCACCCGGCCTCCCAATCAGGATACTCTGTGGGAGGCCGGGTGGGGGTGTGGGCCGGTGCGGCGCGACCGTGAGGTCGTCGATTAATGCGCTGCCCGTTCTGCGCGCATGAAGACAGCCAGGTAAAGGACAGCCGCCCGACCGAGGACGGCGCCGCGATCCGGCGGCGGCGGCAGTGCGAGGGCTGTGCTGCGCGCTTCACCACCTTTGAGCGCATCCAGCTGCGCGAGCTGACCGTGTTGAAGTCCGAGGACCGACGCGAGCCGTTCGACCGCGACAAGCTGCTCCGCTCGATCAGCATCGCCGCGCGCAAGCGGCCGATCGACCCACCGCGCCTCGAGCGGCTGGTGTCCGGCATCCAGCGCCAGCTCGAGACCGGCGGCGAGAGCGAGGTCACCTCCAAGCGCATCGGCGAGCTGGTGATGGACGGGCTGAAGGGGCTGGATTCGGTGGCGTATATCCGCTTCGCCTCCGTCTACCGCGACTTCAGCGAGGCACGCGACTTCGAGGCGTTCGCGGGATCGGTGGGGGAAGTCGGCACCCCAACCCGTTCGTCCTGAGCGACTGTTGCGCCTGCAGGTGCGTGGCGAGGGCAACATTCGGGGCTCCTACTCCCGTTCGTCCCGAGTAGCCGTCGAGCTTGTCGAGACGGCATATCGAGGGATAAGCGCAACAGATGAGCTTCTGGGCCTATGTCGTCCGCTGTGCCGACAACAGCTACTACACCGGCCACACCGACGAGCTTGAACGCCGCCTCGGGCAGCATAACCTCGGTACGATTGCTGGCTATACGCAAAAGCGCCGCCCCGTGACGCTTATGTGGTGCCAGGATTTCCTCACCCGTTTGGAAGCGCTCGAGGCGGAGCGGCAGATCAAGGGCTGGTCTCGGGCAAAGAAGGAGGCTCTGTTTCGAAGTGACTGGGCGGCCCTGAGCGCGGCGGCGAAGAAGCGACCGGAGAGCTTCCCTCGATACGCCGTCTCGACAAGCTCGACGCCTAGTCGGGACGAACGGGAGGTGGAAAAGACCACCAATCCCAACCCCGTCATCGTCCTCGTCCGCCCGCAACTCGCCGAGAACATCGGCAAGGCGGCGCGTGCGATGCTCAATTTCGGGCTCACCGAACTCCGCCTCGTCGCCCCCCGCGACGGGTGGCCCAACCCGCTCGCCGGCCCCGCGGCGTCGGGCGCGGACCAGGTGCTCGCCAACGCCCAGGTCTATGACACCACCGCCGCGGCGGTCGCCGACTGCGCGCATGTCTATGCCACTACCGTGCGCAAGCGCGGCGTCACCAAGCCGGTGGTCACCCCCGAAGCCGCCGCTCAGGCGATCCACGCCGCGCCCGGCCGCTCGGCGGTGCTGTTCGGGCCGGAGCGGTCGGGGCTCGACACCGACGACGTGGCGCTCGCGCGTGCGATCCTGACGGTGCCGATCAACCCGCAATTCGGCTCGCTCAACCTCGCGCAGGCGGTGATCCTGGTGGCCTATGAGTGGTCGAAGGGCGAGACGCTCGCGCAGCCGCCACAGGTCGACCTCGAACCGCCGGCACCCCAGGACGAGCTCGAAGGCATGATCGCACAGCTCGACGCGATGCTGGTGCCCGCCGGCTTCTTCTTCCCGCCCGACCGTGTGCCGACGATCCGCCGCACCGTCCGGACGCTGCTGACCAAGCCGGGCTGGTCGAGCCAGGAGATACGGACGGTGCGCGGCATCCTGTCGGCACTCGCCGGGGCCAAGCGTCAGGGTCGGCCCGACTGAAGCAACAGCGGAGCGCCCCCACCTCCGTTCGCCCTGAGCGAAGTCGAAGGGCATCAACCTCAGCCCCGGGGTGAGAACCCGCCGAGGAAACTTGCCACATTCGCGCCCAGCGCGTCGACCGCATAGCCGCCCTCCATCACGATCACGGTCGGCCAGCCGCACGCGGCGATGTCGCGCGCCAGCAGCGCGTAGTCGGCCGTCTTCAACGCGAAGCGGCTGATCGGATCGCCCTCCCAGGTGTCCGCGCCGAAGCTGACCACCAGCAGCCCCGGGCCGAAAGCCGCGATCGCCGCCAGCGCTTCGCCCTGCGCTCGCCGGAATTCGTCGAGCGTCGTCCCGTGCGACAGCGGCAGGTTGAGCGTCGCGCCCTCCCCCGCCCCTTCCCCGCGCTCGTCCGCATGGCCCCAATAGAAGGGATAGTCGGTCGCCGGATCGGCATGAACGGAGGCGTAGAACACGTCGCCGCGGTCCCAGAAGATGTCCTGCGTGCCGTTGCCGTGATGATAGTCGATGTCGAGCACCGTCACCCGCGCGACGCCGGCATCGCGTGCCGCTTGCGCCGCGATGGCGGCGACGTTGAGGTGGCAATAGCCCCCGCAATAATCCGCCCCCGCATGATGCCCCGGCGGCCGGCACAGCGCGAACGCGGTCCGCTCGCCGCCGAGCACCGCGCCCGTCGCGGCGAGCGCCGTCTGCGCGCTCCAATAGGCGGTGTCCCAGGTGTCCGGCGTCAGTGGCGTCGTGGCGTCGAAGCCGTAGCGCCCGAGCAGCGCGTCGATCCGGTGGAGCCTGAGCGGCCGCCGCCCGACTACCGGAAAGGCATAGGGGATCGCATCCCCGCTCCGTCCCGCCGCGCGCCACAACCCCGGCGCCTCGCGCAGGAAGGCGAGGTAATCGGCATGGTGCACCGCCTCGATCGGCGCCATGCCGGCGTCCACCGGCTCTGCCGCGCCGCCGATCGCGGCCAGGATCATCGCCGCCCGCGCGGGCACCTCCGCGTACGGGACGAAGCCGCCATTGTGCAGCTCCAGCGCCGGCGCATGGGCGAGCTGGCGGGGCGAGAAGAACCGCCTCATGCCCGCGCCACCGTCAGGCTCCCCGCCGGCAGCGGCCGGCACAGTTCGGCCGACGGCACACCGGGGTCGAGCCACCGCCCCCAATCCTCGCGCCCGAGCACCACCACCTGCCGGCCATGATAGGGTGCTACGTCCGGCCCCGGCGGACAGGTCAGCATCGTCCACGCCTCGCCCACCGTGGGATCGGTCCGCCACAGCCCGGCGATGCAGAACCAATCGTGCCCAGCGAGGCGGAACGCCCATTTGTCCTTGCGCTTCTGCTTGGGGTCGGCGGGCGCGGTGAACTCGTAGAATTGATCCACGGGGATCAGGCACCGACCTTTGTCCAAAGTCCGTCCGTCCGACCGGAAATTATACACCGGCTTGCCGCCTGCCCCCGGCCAGCTCCACCGCCGCGTCACCAGCTCCGCCTGCGCCGTATCGCCGCGAATGATGACGGAGGAGTCGGTGATCTTGAACCCGTCGAGCGGCGCCATGTTCGGCAGCCCTTCCGGAAAGGTCAGCGGGATCCGCGTCTGCCCCCAATCCTCGCGCAACAGGCCCAGCTCGATTCGCCGCGCCGCCTCGTTACACACGCGCCAGCGCCTCCGCGATCAGCCGCCGCGAGTTCGCTACCCCGTACAGCGCGATGAAGCTCCCCATCCGCGGCCCCTGGCTGGTCCCCAGCAGCGTCTCGTACAGTGCCTTGAACCAGTCCCGCAGCGCCTCCTTTCCGAACACCGCCTTGCCCGCTTCATAGACCACATTCTGGATGTCCTCCGCCGAGGCCGCCACCGGCAGCGCCGCCAGCCCATCGTCAAGCGTCCGCAACGCCTCGGCCTCCCGCGCGTCGGGCGCGCGCTTCACCAGCGTCGGCGCGACGAAATCCCGGGCATAAGCCAACGCATAGTCGATCAGCCGGTCGAGCGCCGGATAGTCCGCCGCCGTCGCATCCGGCAGGTAGTTGGCGAGATACCCCCAGACCTGCGGCTTGGTCGCCTCCCCCAGCACGCCTACCAGGTTGAGCAGCAGACCGAACGTCACCGGCAATACGTCCTGCGGCACCTGGCCGCCATGGACGTGGTGCACCGGATTGCCGAGCCGCTCCTTTGCCTCCTGGCGATGGTAATTGTCGCGGAACTGCCAGTAATCGTCGATCGCGCGCGGGATCAGCCCCAGGTGCAGCGACTTCGCCTTCCTGGGCTCCCGATAGATGTAGAAGGCGAGGCTCTCCTCCGGGCCATAGGTCAGCCACTCGTCGATCGACAGCCCGTTGCCCTTCGACTTGGAGATTTTCTGCCCAGCCGCGTCCAGGAACAGCTCGTACACCATGCCCTCGGGCTTCCGCCCGCCCAGGATGTGCGCGATCCGCCCGCCTAGCATGCCGCTGTCGATCAGGTCCTTGCCGTACATCTCGTAATCGACGCCGAGCGTTGCCCAGCGCATGCCCCAATCGGGCTTCCACTGCAGCTTGGCCCGACCGCCCAGCACCGACTGCACGATCGTCTCGCCCTCGTCCACGAACCGCACCAGGCCGGCGTCGGCGTCCACCACCTCGACCGGCACCTGCAACACGACACCCGACTTGGGCGAAATCGGCAGCACCGGCGAATAGGTCGCGGCCCGCTCGGCGCGGAGCGTCGGCAGCATCACTGCCTGGACCGCATCGAAGTTGCGCAAGACGACTTTCAGCGCCTCGTCGAACCGCCCCGAGCCGTAATAGTCGGTCGAAGACACGAACTCGTAGTCGAAGCCGAACCGGTCGAGGAAGTCGCGGAGCATTGCATTGTTGTGCGCCGCGAAGCTCTCATGCGTCTCGAACGGATCGGGAATGCGGCTGAGCGGCTTACCGAGAAATTCGGTCAGCATCGCGCCGTTGGGCACATTGTCGGGCACCTTGCGCAGCCCGTCCATATCGTCGCTGAACGCGAGCAGCCGCGTCGGCCGACCGGTCATCTCTTCATAAGCGCGACGCACCATCGTCGTGCGCAGCACCTCCTGGAACGTGCCGATATGCGGCAGCCCCGAAGGCCCATAGCCGGTTTCGAACAGCACCGGCGCGCCGCCCGGCTTCCCCTCCGGCCAGCGCGCCAGCAACTTGCGCGCCTCCTCATACGGCCAGGCCTTGGACTCGAGAGCGGCAGTGCGGAGATCGTCGGTCATAGCGTCGGCGCATGTGCCGCTTTGGCAAGCCTCACGCAAATGCTATGGCAAGATATGGACCTGGCGCTCGCCTTCGAAGACTCGCAGCCGTTCAAGCTCACGGTGGACCAGTATCACGACCTGATGGAGCAGGGCGTTGTGGAAGAGGGTTCGAACGTCGAACTCCTCGAGGGGATGATCGTCAGCATGAACTCGCAAGCGGTTTCCCACACCTTCTTGAGCTTCGAGCTTGCAGTCCGGCTTCGCGAAGCCTTGAAGGAGATTGGCTCCCCGCTGGTGGCTGTCACCACGCCGACAGTGTCAATGCCTCCAAACAATGCGCTGGACCCAGATGTGGCGGTCACCGACGCGCCTGAGATGGGCCCGGGGTTCCTGCCGGTATCGGGCGTTCGGCTTCTCATCGAAGTGTCGCGCACCACCCTGCGCAAGGACATGAAGGTCAAGCGCGACATCTATGCCCAGGCCGGTGTGCCGGAATATTGGGTCGTGGACGTCAACAAGGCCGAGGTACACCGGTTCGCCGAGCCTGCCGAGGGCGTCTACCGTCAGGAACAGCCAATCCCTCTCGCCGGGCCGCTGGCATCCCTGACCATCCCCGACCTCGCGATCGACGGCTCCGCCATCCTTTAACCCAGCGCCGCGCGCGCCTCGCGGAACGAGATCAGCCGCCGCGCGCGCTCGTCCCACAGCACCAGCCGCACCGAGCGCAAGCTGTCGCGCAGCGTCAGCCGGTTGACGTTCGCCAGCTCCGGCAGCGCCTTCAACGCCGCGGGCAGGCGGTAAAAGGGCACGCCGCTGCACAGATGGTGCAGGTGGTGCATGCCGATATTGGCGGTGAACCAGCGCAACACGCCCGGCAGCGCCAGGTGGGAGCTGCCGTACACCGCCGCCTCGTGATAGCTCCACTCTTCCTTGGGCGACCAGTGGGTATGCTCGAACTGGTGCTGGACATAGAACAGCCACACCCCCGCCGACGCCGCCATCAGCGTCACCGGTATCTGGATCATCAGGAAGGTCTTCCACCCCACCAGCAGGATCAGCCCCGCCGACAGCGCGACGATCGCGACGTTGGTGCCCATCGTGCTCAGCCACGGCCGCCAGCCGCTCTTGGCGAGCCCCAGGGGCAGCCGATAACGCAAGAAGAACAGATAGGCCGGCCCCAGCCCGAACAGCACCACCGGATGCCGGTATAGCCAGTAGCGGAAGCGCGCGACGCGGGGCAGTGCTGCATATTCGGCGACCGTCAGCGTATCGACGTCGCCGATGCCGCGCTTGTCGAGATTGCCGGTGCCGGCGTGGTGCATCGCATGGGTGCGTCGCCAGAAGTCATACGGGCTCAGCGTCAGCACCCCCAGGCACCGTCCCACCCAATCGTTCGCGCGCCGCTGCCGAAAGAACGCGCCGTGGCCGCAATCATGCTGGATCAGGAACAGCCGCAGCAGGAACCCGGACGCCGGGATCGCGATCAGCAGCGTCAGCAGATAACTGACGTCGAACACCAGCCACATCGCCAGCCAGCACAGCACGAACGGGGCCACCGTGATCGCCAGCTCCACCCAGCCCCGGGTGGAATTGACCTCCCGATGCCGCGCCAGCTGCTTGGCCGCGGCGCGCACATCGAGCGCCATGGTCGAGGACGGAACGGACTGGGTCATGCGAGACAAGACAACCTTCATCAGCGGGCACGACGCGGGCCGTCCCCCATACATCGCCCTACCCTGCCGAAAGATCAACGCGCCGGGGCGGAGAAAAGCTGCATGGATCAATCTTGAGGCAACGGTCGCGCAGGCGCCGCACGGCCGCATCCGAGCGCGAAAAACCGCTGTCCTACAACCACCCTTGTCTGTCTTACCCTGTCGGATGACAGACGAATCCCACAGCAACCCCGCCGCGGCTCCGGTCGCGTGCGTCCCTTCCACTCCCAGCGGCGGCCGCGCCGCCACTCCACGCGGCGGCAGCGTTCTCGACGCGAACGGCTTCGATCCGGCCGAGTTCGAATGGCGACCTGTCCCGCGCCGCGCGCGCAAGGATGGTTGGACGACGGAGGTGCAACAGGCGTTCATCGAGGCGCTGGCGCGCACCGGCATCGTCGAACAGGCATGCCAGGAGGTCAACCGGTCCGTCCAGTCGGCCTACACCCTGCGCAACGCTCGCGGCGGCGAGGGGTTCGCGCGCGCCTGGGCCGCGGTGCTGACGCGCGCCGCCGACCGGCTGCTCGATGTCGCGTTCGAACAGGCGATCCTGGGCGAGGAGATCCCCGTCTTCGACCAGGACGGCGTCCGCGTCGGGTCGAAGCGCCGGTATAACACCCGCATGGCGATCACCCTGCTCAAGGCCTATCATCCCGAACGCTTCCGCCATGTCGACAAGGAGGTGCGCCGCGCCGACGAACCGCCGCCCGCGCCGGCCGTCCCGGTTGCCGAGGTGATCGACAGCCTCGCGCCCGTGACCCCGGCCGAGCCGCATCTGCTCGGCCCTCCCGAGCAGATGAAGTCGCGCATCATCAGCGCGCGGGACGAGGGCGAACGGCTGGCCGCCGCGCCGCCCGAGCCGCCGGAAGGTCACCGGTGGCCGAGGGTGCCCGACCCGCACCCGCGTGTGCTGGCCCACGCCGCCCGCCAGCGCGCGCGCCGCGAACGGCGTGAGCAACGGGAGGACGCGTTGTACGGCAACGCCCATGCGGAACGGTTGGAGGAGGCTGTCGACGAACCTGCGGCGCGCGATCCGGGCTGCTATGCGCAATGGCTGGAGGAACACCCCGAGGATCGACCCGCGCCAACCGCTCGGGCTCGGCACCGCCGCAAATAGGGTGCATTTAGGCCTCAACTTCCCCTCAACTTCCGCGCGGACTGGAATGAAGATAGGTCGCATTCGGGCCTCAACTTCCCCTCAACTTTCGTGCTGACGCAGGACGAGATAGGACGCTTTCGGGCCTCAACTTTCCCTCAACTTCCAGGTCCGTTGCGCTTGAAAGGCGCCGGCCGGCAACCCGCGGCGGCTCGCGGACCCGATGGGCATTGCGTGGCGGCACTGGCGTTGCCTGTTCGTTCCGCCGTATAGCCGGGCGGTGCTCCCCCACCCCGCCCTCCATGCCAGCCATGCCGGCATCTGGCTCGCGACGCCGAACGAGACTCGCACCGTCAGCCGTGCGGAGGCGATCCGGGTCGCGGCCGAGACGCCGGTGATCCTCCTCAACGCGCCGCTGGTCGGGCAGCGGCTGGGCTATGCGGAGCTTTCGGGCCTCGACGTGCTCGAGCTGTTCGCCTTCCTCCACCCCGCCCGCTTCGCCGTACCGACGCCCGCCGGGCTCGCCCGCGCGGTGGACCTGTCGCCACCGACCCGCGACGAGGAGGTGGCGAGCTTCCTGCTCGAAGCGACCGAGGCGCTGCTGTCGGTCGCGGCCACCAACTGGCCCGAACGCGAGGGCGCATGGACGGCGGCGGCCTCCTTGCAGCGGCTGCGCTGGCCCTGGGCCCCGGCCGTGCTGGAGCGGCTCCACAAGCCCGACAAGGCAGAACGCTGGCTGTTCGCGCGCCTGCCCGAGTGGGAGGAGACCGCCCCGCGCCCCACCCCGCGCACCGTGCCGGTCGAGCCCGGCGAGGCCGAGACGCGCCTCGCGACGCTGACGGGCCAGGGCGCCGAGGAACGCCCCGGCCAACGCGCCTACGCCGTCGCCGCCAGCGCCGCCTTCGGGCCCCGGGCGGTGCGTGACGCGCCCAACATCATCCTGGCGCAGGCCGGCACCGGCATCGGCAAGACGCTGGGCTACCTCGCCCCGGCCGCGACCTGGGCCGAAAAGGCGGGTGGTGCGGTCTGGATCTCGACCTTCACCAAGGCGCTGCAACGCCAGCTTTCCCACGAGACCCAGCGCCTCCACCCCGACCCCATCCTCCACCGCGAGCGCGTTGTGACGAGGAAGGGTCGCGAGAACTACCTGTGCCTCCTCAACCTGGAGGACGCGCTGCAAGGCGGCTTCGCAGGGAGAGCGGCGGTGCTGGCGCAGCTGGTCGCGCGCTGGGGCGCGTACACCCGCGACGGCGACATGGTCGGCGGCGACCTGCCCGGCTGGCTGACGACCTTGTTCCGCCGCAACGGCTCGGTGGCGCTCACCGACCGCCGCGGCGAGTGCGTCTATGCCGGCTGCCCGCACTACCGGAAGTGCTTCATCGAGCGCGCTGCCCGCGCCTCTGCCGAAGCCGACATCGTCATCGCCAACCACGCGCTGGTGATGGTCAACGCGGCGCGCGGCCGCGAGCTGGCGAGCCGCCCCACCCGCTATGTCTTCGACGAGGGCCACCACCTCCACGACGCCGCCGACGCGATGTTCGGCGTCGCGCTGACCGGCGCCGAGACGGTCGAGCTGCGCCGCTGGATCATGGGCCCCGAAGCCACCGGGCGCGGCCGCCGTCGCGGCTTGCAGGCGCGGCTGTCGGATGTTGCCAGCTATGACGAGGCGGGTCAGCAGGCGATCGGCCAGGCGGTCGACGCCGCGCGCGCGCTGCCCAGCGACGGCTGGTTGCAGCGGCTGGTCGAGGGCCAGCCCTTCGGCGCGATCGAGCAGCTGCTCGCCGCCGTGCGCGGCCTCACCTACGCCCGCGCCGAACAGCCCGGCGACGCCGGCTATGGCCTGGAGACCGAACTCGCCGAACCGACACCCGCGCTGATCGAAGCCGCCGCGCCGGCCGCCCAGGCGCTCGACGCACTGGTCAAGCCGCTCAATGCGCTTGGCCGTCGCCTCGAAGCGGTGCTCGCCGAAGCCCCAGATTGGATGGACGCCCCCGCCCGCGCCCGCGTCGAGGGCGCGATCGCCTCGATCGGCTGGCGCGCGGAGACGGTGGCGAGCTGGCTGGCGCTGCTCGCGCGCGTCGGCGGCCCGGCGGACCCCGACTTCGTCGATTGGCTCGCCGTCGAGCGCGCCGACGGCCGCGAGTATGACGTCGGCCTCCACCGCCGCTGGCTCGACCCCACCCGCCCCTTTGCGGAGGTGGTGCTCAAGCCCGCACATGGCGTCCTCGTCACCAGCGCGACGCTGACCGCCGGCGGCGGCCAGAACGGACCGGATTGGGCGACGGCGGAGGCGCGCGTCGGCGTACCCCATCTCGGCCGCCCCGCCACGCATTTTGAGGCGCCGAGCCCGTTCGATTATGCCGAACAGGCGGAGGTGCTGATCGTCACCGACGTGCCGCGCGGCGATCTGGGTGCGCTCGCCAACGCGTACGCACGGCTGATCGCGGCGGCGAACGGCGGCACGCTCGGCCTGTTCACCGCCATCCGCCGGCTGCGCGCGGTCCACGGCCGCATCGCCGACCGGCTCGCCCGCGACGGGCTGCCGCTCCATGCCCAGCATGTCGATCCGATCGACACCGGGACGCTGGTCGACATCTTCCGCGACGATCCCAATGCGAGCCTGCTCGGCACCGACGCTTTGAGAGACGGCGTCGACGTGCCGGGCGATTCGCTGCGGCTCGTTGTGATGGAGGGCGTGCCCTGGCCCAAGCCGACCGTCCTCCACGCCGCGCGCAAGCTCGCCGGCGGCGGCGGTAGCGCCTATGACGACCGCATCGTTCGCGCCCGGCTGGCGCAGGCATTTGGGCGGCTGATCCGCACCAACACCGATCGCGGCGCGTTCGTCCTCCTGTCCGCCGCCATGCCGTCGCGGCTGCTCACCGCCTTTCCGGCCGGGGTGCCGATCGTCCGCGTCACCTTGGATGAAGCGATCGCAAGGGTCACTTCGCGGCTTTCCACCACGGCTGCGCTGGGGCATGACGTACCCGCATGAAGACGCTGACGCTGCTCCGCCACGCCAAGTCGGGCTGGGACGACGCCGTGCAGCGCGACTTCGACCGGCCATTGAACCCCAAGGGCCGCCGTGCCGCCGCGACCGTAGGCAAGCACCTGCGGCGTGAGAAATTCGGCTTCGACCACATCATCGCGTCGCCCGCGCTGCGGGTGCAGCAGACGCTGGAAGAGATCGCGACCGGCTATGGCCGGACGCTGGCCCCGGCGTGGGACCGGCGCATCTATCTCGCCTCCGCCGCGACGTTGCTCGACCTGATCCGCGACCTGCCGGACGTGCCGAGCGCGATGCTGGTCGGCCACAATCCCGGCCTCGAGGACCTGGTGCTCCTCCTCGTGCCCGACGCCGGTGCGGGCCTGCGCGACGCGGTGGAGGAGAAATACCCGACCGCCAGCGTCGCCGAACTCTCCTTCGCGGTTGATCGCTGGCCGGACGTGGCGGAAGGCGGCGCGACGCTCGCCCGCTTCGTCCGCCCCCGCGACCTCGATCCCGCCCTCGGCCCTGACGAAGAATAGCCGGGGCCGAACCGCGTCTCGCGCGTTAAGCCGGCGAAAGGTCGCCCCCCTGTCCGCATACCTCCACGCCATCGGCACCGCCGTGCCGACCCACGACGTCCACGCCGCCTTTATCGCCTGGGCGCGCGCCCAGGTGGAGCCGCGGAGCGCGCGGCTGTTCGACCGCATGGCGGCGCGCGCCGGCATCCGCCATCGCTGGTCGGTGTTGCCGGAAACCGACGGCGGCGGCTCGCCGGTCGCGCCGGGCGGCTTCTATGACGGCGACGCGCACCCCGGCACGGCCGCACGGATGCGCGTCTATGCCCAGGCAGCGCCCGAACTCGCGCTGGCGGCGATCGACCGGCTGCGCGAGCAGGTGTCGCTGGACGACCTGACCCACCTCGTCGTCGCCAGTTGCACCGGCTTCGTCGCCCCTGGCGTCGATCAGATCATCGCCGCCCGCCTCGGACTGTCGCCATCGGTCGAACGCCTGCTGGTCGGCTTCATGGGCTGCTACGCCGCCGTCGCGGCGCTGCGCAGTGCCCGCCACATCGTCCGCTCGGAGCCGAGCGCGCGGGTGCTGGTGGTCACCGTCGAATTGTCGACACTGCATCTGCAGCAGGTACGCGAGATCGAGCCGCTGCTCGCCATGCTGCAGTTCGGCGACGGCGCCGCTGCGGCGCTGGTCACGGGCGAGCCCGGCGGCTTTCACCTCGATCGACCCTTCGCAGCCGCGCTGCCCGAGTCCGACCACCTCATCCGCTGGGACATCACCGACCAGGGCTTCGCGATGCATCTGTCGGGCGAAGTGCCCGGCCGCATCGCCGCCGCGCTGGCCGATGCGGCGACGCGCGATGCGACGACCGGTGGCGTTGAACCTTCAGCTGTCGATGGCTGGGCTGTCCACGCCGGCGGCCGGTCGATCCTCGACGCGGTGGAGAACGCGCTGTCGCTCCGGCCCGAGGCGCTGGAGCACTCCCGCGCCGTGCTCGGCGACTATGGCAACATGTCGTCGGCGACGCTGATGTTCGTCCTCCAGCGCCTCCTTGCCGGGCCGCGCGTGCGCAACGGCGTCGCGCTCGCCTTCGGCCCCGGTCTCGCGGCCGAGGGCTTCGGCTTCGCATCCGCATGAGCCTCGCCGTGCGGGCAGAGGCCGAAGAGCTGATGGACGCCGACGATCTACCGCCTTCGGTCTACGAGGCGGTGGTCGGCGATCTCGCGAAGGTCAACGCGGTCACCCTGGCCGCGCGCCCGACGCTCGCCTTCCTGAGCCGCGCCGCCCGACGCCACAGGTCGCTGCGCATCCTCGACGTCGGCTTCGGCGACGGCGACATGCTCCGCCGCATCGCGCGCTGGGCGGGCAGACGCGGCGTGACGGTCGAACTGGCCGGCGTCGACCTCAACCCCCGCAGCGAATTGGCCGCGCGGGTCCACACGCCGGCGACGCTGCCGATCCGCTGGGTCACCGGCGACTATGCCGATCTTGCCGGCGAGCGATGGGACTGCGTGATCTCCAGCCTCGTCGCGCATCACATGACGCATGGGCAGCTCGTCGCCTTCCTGCGGTGGATGGATGCCCATGCGCGCGTCGGTTGGCTGATCAACGACCTGCATCGCCATGGCTTCGCCTATCGCGGCTACCCGCTACTCGCCGCACTGGCGCGCTGGCATCCGATCGTCCGCCACGACGGCCGGTTGTCGATCGCGCGCAGCTACCGTCCCGCCGAATGGCCGCCGATCCTGGCGGAGGCGGACATCACCGGCGCGCAAGTCCGCCGCGTCTTTCCCTTCCGGCTGTGCGTGGCCAAGATCTCGTGACGACGCCCGCGCTGATCGTCGGCGGCGGACCTGCGGGCGCGGCGACGGCGATCGGGCTGGCGCGCGCTGGGCTGGCGCACCTCCTTGTCGAGCGCAGCCGCGACACCGGCGACGCGCTGTGCGGTGGCTTCCTCAGCTGGCGGACGCTGGACCGACTGGCGGCACTGGGGATCGAGGCCGACGCGCTCAACCGCGACCGCCTGACCACCGTGCGCCTGTTCGCCGGCAACCGCACCGCGACCGCCGCCCTGCCCCGCCCTGCGCTGGCGGTGTCGCGACGCCGTCTCGACACGCTGCTGCTCGCCCGCGCGCTGGCGGTCGGCGCGTCGGTCGAGCGCGGCGTCACGGTGCGGACGATCGAAGGGACGCAAGCCCGCACCGCAGATGGTGCCACGCTGTCGGCGGACACGATGTTCCTCGCCAGCGGCAAGCACGATGTACGGGGGCTTGCCCGCCCGGCGCAGGCGCGGGGCAGCGACCCGACTCTCGGGCTCCGCCTGCGGCTGCCACCCTCGGCGGCGCTGACCAAGCTGCTCGCCGGTGCCATCGAGCTGCACCTCTTCCCCGGCGGCTATGCCGGACTGTGCCTGCAAGAGGATGGGGCCGCCAACCTGTGCATGGCCGTCCATCGCTCCCGGCTCGACCTCGCCGGCTCCCCGACCGCGTTGATCGCCCGCCTCGGCGAGGAACTGCCCGCGCTGGGCGAGCGACTGGGCCTGGCCGATCTCGGCGTCCCGATCGACGCCATCGCCAACGTCCCTTATGGCTGGCGCGCGGACACCGCGCCGCCCGGTATCGTGCGGCTCGGTGATCAGGCCGGCGTGATCCCGTCGCTCGCCGGTGAGGGAATGGGCATCGCCATCGCCAGCGGCATGGCGGCCTCACACGCCTATGCGGCGGGGGGCGCAGCGGCGATGACACGGTGGCAGCCCCGCTTTGCCCGCCGCCTCGCCCGACCGCTGACCGTGGCCGGCCTGGTCCGGCGCGTAGCCGAGAGCCGCGTCGCCGCTCCTGCCCTGCTCGCCGCGCGTCCGTCCTTGATCGACGCGCTCGCGCGGCTGACCCGCGTCGGTGGTTGACGCTTCGCCCGCGCGACACGACATCGCGGACATGGAACAGCTGAACCTCTCCGAAGCGGAATGGCGCGATCGGCTCACCCCCGAGCAATATCATGTGTTGCGTCAGGCCGGCACCGAACGCGCCTTTGCGGGCACCCTGACCGACAACAAGGCGGCGGGCGTTTACCTGTGCGCGGCCTGCGGCAACGAGGTGTTCGACTCCGCCGACAAGTTCGACTCCGGCTCCGGCTGGCCATCCTACACGCAGCCGCTGACGGCAGAGGCGGTTACCGACCATGCCGATCGCAGCCACGGCATGGTTCGGGTCGAGACGCGGTGCGCGAGGTGCGACAGCCATCTCGGTCATGTCTTCCCGGACGGCCCGCCGCCCACCGGCCAACGCTATTGCATCAACTCGGTCGCACTCGCCTTCAAACCCAGGTGAGCTTGTTGCGGCGGGGCTAACCGCGTAACCCTCGGCCCGCATGGCCCGCGCGCGTTCCCGTCCCACCGCTGCTCCCTCACCCTGGCGGCGGCGGATCATCCGTTCGTTGCAGGTGCTGATCGCGCTGGGTGTTGTCGCGCTCGTTGCACTAGTCATCGCCGTGTTCGTGGCGCGCTCGCAGCTGCCGAGTTTCGAGCAGCTGAAATCCTCGCCCAACGGGCAGATGATCCGCTTCCACGCGGTCGACGGCACCGTGATCTTCGAGCAGGGCCCGAGCTATGGGCAGTGGCTGACCTATCAGAGCATCCCCGACGTGATGCTCGACGCGACGGTGTCGGTCGAGGACCGTCGTTATCGCCAGCACATCGGCGTCGATCCGATCGGCATCGCGCGGTCTGTGCAGGTCCGGCTGGACCGCGGGCGCTGGGTGCAGGGCGGGTCCACCATCACGCAGCAGCTCGCCCGCAACATCTTCCTGACCAACCAAAAGAAGTTCGGCCGCAAGTTCCGCGAGTGGATCCTGGCACTCGCGCTGGAGCGCAAATTCTCGAAGGACGAGATCCTCGAACTCTACCTCAACAAGGTCTATTATGGCGGCGGCGCCTACGGCATCGACGCCGCCAGCCGCCGCTTCTTCGGGCACGGCGCCAACCAGCTGAGCCTGGAGGAAGCGGCGGTTATCGCCGGGCTGGTCAAGGCCCCGTCCAACTACTCGCCCACCGCGGACGCCGAAGCCGCGGTCGGCCGCGCCGGCGTCGTCATCGAGGCGATGGTACGAGAAGGTGTGATAACGCCTGCCGATGCCGCGAGCGCCGATCCCAAGGGCCTGAAGCTCCAGCCCGCGCCCAAGCAGAACTCGGTGCGCTACTTCACGGACTGGGCGCTGCCGCAGCTCGACACGCTGATCGACGACCAGACCGCGCCGCTGGACGTATATACCACGCTCGACCTGACGATGCAGCGCGCGGCGGATGAGGCGATCCGCCTCAACACACCGGCCAACATCCAGGGTGCGCTGGTCAGCCTCGACCGGGACGGCGCGGTGCGCGCGATGGTCGGCGGCAAGGACTATATCACCTCAATCTACAACCGGGCGACGCAGGCGGTGCGGCAGCCCGGCTCATCGTTCAAGCTGTTCGTCTACCTCGCCGCGCTCGAATCCGGTCACAAGCCCGAGGATACCGTGGTTGACGAACCAGTGACGATCAACGGTTGGAGCCCGCGCAACGACTCCCGCCGCAACTCCGGCAATGTGACGCTGCGCACCGCGTTCGCCTACTCCCTCAATACCGTTGCGGCGAAGCTCGGGCAGGAGGTGGGCTTCACCACTGTCGCCGATATGGCGCGGCGGTTCGGCATCACCACGCCGATCAACACCCACCCGTCGATGGTACTGGGCACGTCGGACGTGCGACTGATCGACATGACGCGTGCTTTCGCGAGCGTCAGCCAGAACGGCGTCGCGGTCGCACCATTCGGCATCACCCGCGTCGATGCGGATGGCGAGACGATCTATCGCCACGAGACCGACCGCAGCCATGTGCTGGTAGCCCCCTATGTCGCGGCGCAGATGATCGACCTGCTGCAGACCGCGGTCAACACCGGCACGGGCCGCGCCGCGCAGATCGGCCGACCGGTCGCGGGCAAGACGGGCACGACCAGTTCGTCCAAGGACGGCTGGTTCCTGGGCTTCTCCAGTGGGCTGACGACCGGCGTGTGGATGGGTCGCGACGATGCCCGACCGATTAGAGGATTGTCGGGCGGCACCGCGCCGGCGCGGGCCTTTGCGGCGTTCATGGGGCCTGCGACGCGCAATCGGCCGATCGAGCAGTTCCAGACTCAGGTCACGTTGCCCGAATGGCAATTGGGCAACGAGGAGGAGGCCTATTTCGGCCAGCCCGACGAGACGGTCGAGCCGGGGGTGGGCGTCGACGCCGACGGCAATCCGCTGCCTGGGCCCGCCGCTGCCAACCCGGACGCGGACGCCGCACCCACGGCCGAGGACGACCAGTCCTCGACGCAGCTCGACGAGCTGATCGAGCGCACCACCCGCGACGACCGCCCGCCGGTACCCGTGGAACGCCGGCGACCGCCGCCGCGCGATCCTTATGAGGAAGAGCGTCCGTACCAGTGAAGCGCGGCGCCGTCGCAGCGCAGCCATGCGCGAGCGGCTGAAGGATCGCCGCCGAGCAACTCGGCCACCAGCGCGTGAAAAGCCGGTCCATGGTGCATATGGACGCGGTGCGCGACTTCGTGCGCGACGGTCGCGCGCCGCACGAAGCCCGGCGCCAGGATCAGCCGCCAGCTGTAGCGGATCACCCCGGTCGAGGCACAACTGCCCCAGCGCCCGCGCGCGTCGCCGACCGCCACCTGAGCCACCGTCACGCCGGCAAGCGCGGCAAATTCCGCAGTCTCACGGCTGAGCAGGTCGAGCGCCGCCCCCCGCAGCCAGATCTCTACGCGCCGCGGAACCGTATCGGCCGGACCTTCGATCGAGAGCGTGTCACCGACCCTCAGCACCGTGCGCCGTTTGCCCGCCGACCAGGCGATGGTTAGCGCCTCGTCGGCGACCGGCAGCACCGCGCCGGCCACGAACGGCCGCGCCTGTGGCAGCCGCGCGCGCTGCTCGGCGAGCCAGCCGGCCTTGCTCTGCGCCCAAGCCAGCGCCGGCTGCAAGGGCGCGCGCCGTGGCAGTACCAGCCGTGCCCGCCCGGTGAGGGGGTCCAGCGACAGCTTGCATGAACGCGCGCGCGGGTGGCGCACGACCTCGAATTCAGAGTTCACGGTCGATCAAATGATGCTCCAGATCGCCGACATCGGCCTCGCTCACCGTCCAGCCGCTCACGGACTGTTTGGCGCGGTGTACGGTCTCACGATCGCCGGAGATCAGATAATGCCAAGACGGCAGCGGCTCGTCATTGGCGCGCAGGCGATAGGCGCAGGTGGAGGGCAGCCACTCGATCGCGCGGACATTACGCGTCGTCAGCCGCACGCATTCGGGCACATAGGCGCGCCGATTGCGGTAATCTGAGCACAGTCCGGTGCGCCGGTCGAGCAAACGGCAGGCGACGTTGGTCGCGTGCAGTTCGCCCGTGTCCTCGTCCTCCAGCTTGTGCAGACAGCACTTGCCGCAACCGTCGCACAGCGCCTCCCACTGACCGCGGTCGAGCTCGGCGATCGGTCGTTCCCAGAAGTTCACTTCACCCACTGCCTAATCACCGCTGCGACCGCATCCGGACCGCGATCCTGCTCGGCGGTCGCGATCGGCTTGCCATCCGGGCCCATCAGATAGGCGGCATCGGTGTGGTTCACCAGATAGCCGCCGCCGGACGACACCTCGCCCTTCGAGTGCGCGACGGCATAGGCGCGCGCAACCTTTGCGATCGCCGCCGCATCGCCGGTCAGCCCGATCGCGCGCGGATGGAAAGCGGTGACGAAAGTCTTGAGCACCGCGGGCGTGTCGCGCGCTGGATCGAGCGTGACGAACACCGGCACAACCTTCGCACCCAATGCGGGATCGGACGCCTCGACCTGCTTCAAGCCGGCGGCGATCGCGCCCATGCCGATCGGGCAGACGTCGGGACAAAAGGTGTAGCCGAAATAGACGACCGCATACCGGCCACGAAGGTCGGCGTCGGTGAACGGCCGACCGTTCTGGTCGATCAGCTTGAACGGCCCACCGATCCGCGCGCCCTCGAGCGGTGCCGGCCCGGTGGGTTGTGCCTGACAGGCCGCCAGCGCCAGCGCCACGGCAAGAAGACGGACGTGCCTGTTCATTGCACCGCCAGCCTTGATCGCTAAGGCCGAGCGGCGCAAGCATCGCTCCGCTAACCGCAGGAAATCGCGTCCATGTCGTTTCGCCCCTCGCTCGTGCTCGCCATTATCCTCGCCGCCGCCGCACCGGTGGCCGCGCAATTTCAGTCGGAAGGGTACAAGTTCCTGCAGGCGGTCAAGGACTCCAAGAACAACGAGGTCATCGCCGCGCTCAACAAGCCCGGCAGCACGGTGGTCAACACCAAGGACGTGACGAGCGGTGAGGCGGCGCTCCACATCGTCGCGCGGCGCGGCGACGTCGCGTACACCGCCTTCCTGCTCCAGAAAGGCGCGGACCCGAATATCCGGGACGGACGTGGCAACACGCCGCTGATTCTCGCGATCGACTCGGGGAATGGCGAGCTGGTGCCGATATTGCTGTCGGGGAAGGCCAGCCCCAATCTGGCGACCGGCGCGGGCGTGACGCCGCTGATCCGCGCGGTGCAGATGCGCAACACCGATGCGGTGCGCAGCCTGCTGGCCGTGAAGGCGAACCCGGATCAGAAGGATTACTCGGGCGCCTCGGCGCGCGATTATGCGGAGCGTGACGCGCGCGCCGGCGTGATCGCGAAGCTATTCGCCGACACCCCGCGCCAGAGTCGCGCCGCGGTCGCCGGGCCGAAGCTCTAGAAGCCCAGCAAATCCGGGTCATGGTGCCCGACCAGCCGGCGCGCGGCGCGCCGCGCGAAGGCGAGCGTGCACCGTTTGCGGACATGGGCGGAGAGCGGTGTGGTCTGCGCCTCGCGCACGATCGCGGCATCGTAGCGGTCGGCGACGATGATTCCCGTACGCTCGGGCAGGAAGCCCGGCCCGTCGAGCGGCGCCAGATCGAACCCGGCCGGCACGGCCCAGAAAAAGCGGTCGCAATGATCGAGATAGTCGGGCCACTTGCCGTCGCCGAGCAGGTCCGCGCGCGCCACCTTGATCTCGACGATGACGATCCGGCCATGCGCGTCGATCGCCATCAGGTCCGCGCGGCGACCACCGTCGAGCGGCACCTCGGCCATCGCCATCAAGTCGTGGCGGAAGAGCAGGCGCGTGACGCCCCGACACACGTCCGCGGCACACAGCGGGGAGCCGGGTTCGTCGATGCAGGATTGGGGCGCAAGGTCTAGCACGCCCGCGGATTAGAACATCCCGCGAACGAAGTGCAAGTGCCTCAGCGGTAGAAGGCGTGACCGCCGATCGTCGCGACGCGCTTCAGGCCGCGCAGACCGGCGCGGACACCGTTGAAATAGAGCGCATCGGCGGCGGCTTCGGCCTGCCAGATATCGGACATCGCCACCTTTGCCACGGCGACGGCGGTGCGATAGGCGGCGCGGGTACCGTCGACCGCAGGGATCGCGCCGCCACGCACGAAGCTGAACTGGCCGCGCTGCTTGACGACGCCGCAGACGTTGCTGGCGAAGCGGCCGGATTTGGACCGGTTGATGATGACCTGGGCGACGGCCAGCTGGCCGACCAGCGGCTCACCCTTGGACTCGAAATAGACGGCGCTGGCGAGGCAGCGGACATGCTCGTCCTCGATGGTGCCGGTCTGGGCGGCGACGGCATGGGCGAGGCTGGCGAAAGCGGTGCGGGGCGTGCTGGCTACCGGCGGCTCGATCGCGGCGGAGGCGAGAGGCTGTGGAACCAGCGGGGTGGAAGAGGGGTTGATGACGGGAGTGACAGTGGCCGGAGCCGTGACCGGTACCGTGGCGCGATCATAATCGCTGGCCCGACCGGCGGAGCTCGCCCCGAAGATGCCGGCGGTGGTGAGCATGATCGCCGCAACCCGAGCGGTACTGGTGAAGAACGACATTCAACTGCTTGTATGTGCGGTTGGACCACGGACCCGACCGGCTGTGCCGATCGTCCGGGCATCCCCCCGACTGCGTAACCGATGCGGATCGCACCCGCGGCGGCACAACGCTTGTTGCGATGATGCGGCGTCGGTCCGGGGGCGTTACGAGTCAATCGGCGCACAGGGTTTCAGCGGCGAAGCGTTGCGAGTCCGGGATGTCCAGTTCGATCACCCATAGATCCGGATCGCGCAGTCGCCGCCGCCGCCAATAGCCGGTGAGATCGTCCGCCGGCGTCGAGTCGATCAGGCCGACCCGGCCATCGGGACCGATTCCGCGCTCGAATAGCCTGCTTTCGCCCGCTTCCACCGCCACCACGAGCACCGCGCCGGCCTGCGGATCGCCCTTCGCCAGTACCGTGCCGAAACCGCCGGCATCGTTGGCGCGCCGGAGCATGGCGCTGACCAGGATTCCCGATGGCAACCGGCTCATCTGCGATAGCCGGGCAGATCGGCGAGCGGGATACGCGAGCGCATGAAGGTGCCGGTGCCGCGCGCCACTTCCTCTCCCTCCCCGTCCACCAGCCGCGCATCGGCGACGAACACGCGACGCCGACCGCTGATCCAGCGCCCCTCGGCCACCACCGGCCCGGCGCCGAGCGGTCGCGTGAACAGTATGTTGAACTGGGTGGTCAGCAGGAAGCGGTCGGTGACCAGGCTGTTGGCGGCGTAAAAGGCGGCGTCGTCCAGCATCTTGAAATAGCTGGTGCCATGCGCCGCGCCGCCGGCGTGGAAATGGCGTTCGTCGACCGTGAAGCGGATGCGCGCGACGCCGCTGTCGGCGATCTCCAGCTCGCTGGCGAAGAAGCGGTTGATCGGGGCGTGCGCATAGAGCGACTCCAGCGCCCGGTAGTGCGCGTCGGCACCCGCGTCAGGCGGCATCGCGCGCCTGATCGGCGGCGAACAGCGCGTACAGCGCATCAGGCGACCCGGCGCCCCGCAGCTTGGCCAGGAACGACCGGTCGCGCAGCCGGCGTGACACGCGGGCCAGCGCCTTCAGATGATCCGCGCCCGCGTTGGGCGGCGACAGCAACGCCATGACCAGGTCGACGGGCAGGCCATCGACAGCCTGGAACACCAGCGGCTGCTGAAGCCGCGCGAAGACAGCCGTTACCTGCGCGACGCCTGGCAGCTTAGCATGCGGGATAGCGACGCCGCCCCCGAAGCCCGTGGAGCCCAGCTTCTCGCGCTCCGCCAGGGCCTCGGCGATCGCCCGCGCATCGCCGCCGGTCTGCCGCGCGAGTGCCACGCCGAGCTGCGTGAACAGTGGCTTCTTGGCGATCGCCGACACGCCGAACAGCACGGCGTCGGGGCGCAACAGGTCGGTGAGATCGGTCATGTCAGCATCGCCGCGCCGCCCTTAGGCGCGGCCAAGGCCCGTGGATAGCCGGCTCAGTGCGGCTCTACCCAGCCGATCGTGCCGTCGCCCCGGCGATAGACCATGTTGTGCTGGCCGGTGCCGGAGTTCTTGAACAGCAAGGCCGCGGTGTTGCGGAGGTCGAGCATCATCACCGCGTCCGACACGCTGGCGTCGGGCACGTCGACGCGGGTCTCGGCGATGATCAGCGGGGCGTCGGCGACCTCCTCCTCTTCCTGGCGCGGCTCCTGGAAAAGGGTGTAGCGAGCATTGTCGTAGGCGCCTGCCTCGGCGACCTCGATCGTCTCGGCGGCGTGGGTGTCCTTCAGGCGGCGCATGTAGCGGCGCAGCTGCTTCTCGATCTTGCCGGCGGCGCCATCGAAGGCGGGGTGGGCCTCCTGTGCCTCGTGCGTGCCCTTCAGGATCAGGCCGCGCATGACGTTGACGATGATGTCGCAGGTGAAGCCATTGTCGTGTGGCCCCTTGCCGAAAGTGACCTGTGCCGAGAGTGCTCGGCTGAAATACTTGTCGGCAATGGCCTGGAGCCGGGTCTGGACGTGGGTGTTGAGCGCGTCGCCGGTGGCGACCTGATGACCAGAGATCCGGATGTCCATGTGCTACTCCTTGGCAGGCGGGCATGAAGCCCGCTCTTCGTGTTGGCGGGCAAGACCTGCCCGCCTGATCCGTCAGCCGACCGCCTCTCCCCAGATCGGCGCGGTGACGGTTTGGAGGAACGCCCGATGCCGCGCCTTGTCTCCCTCCGGAACGACGAAAACGCGTGGTGGGCGGACCGGGCGAGGCGCCGAGGCAACGGCCGGCTGTGCTGCAAGCTTCACGTCGCTGACCAGCCCCAGCCCGATCTGGCGGCCACCCATCAGCTCGACATAGACCTGCGCCAGGAGCTGCGCGTCGAGCAGCGCGCCGTGGTGGACGCGGTGCGAGCGGTCGATGCCGAAGCGGGTGCAGAGTGCGTCGAGATTGTGTTTGGCGCCGGGATGCCGCTTCTGCGCGATCGGCAGCGTGTCGACCATGCGTGTGGTGCAGACCAGCGGCCGGCCGCAGCGGCTCATCTCGCCGTTGAGGAAGGCGAAGTCGAACGAGGCGTTGTGCGCCACCAGCGGCGAGTCGGCGATGAACTCGATCAGCTCGTGGACGAGGTGCGCGAACAGCGGCTTGGCGGCAAGGAAGTCGGTCCGCAGGCCGTGGATGCGCGCCGCCTCTTCCGGCATGTCGCGCTCCGGATTGAAATAAGCGTGGAAGTGCCGGCCCGTCTCGCAGCGGTTGACGAGCTCGACGCAGCCGATCTCGACCATGCGGTCGCCACCGGAGAAGCTGAGGCCGGTGGTCTCGGTGTCGAAGACGATCTCGCGCATGGCCTGAGCCTATGAATCCGCGCGGCCCAGCAGGCAAGCGATGACCCGCTCGACCTGGGCGCGGGTGTCGGCGAGCGGCACGTCGGTGGCGATGACGAAATCGGCGCGGGAGCGCTTCTCGGCATCGGGGAGCTGCCGGGCGAGGATGGCATCGAGCTTGCCCGCAGACATGCCCGGGCGGGCGAGGACGCGGGCGCGTTGGATGTCGCCCGCGGCGCTGACCACCGCGACCTTGTCGACACGGGCCTCGCCGCCGGTCTCGAACAGCAGGGGGACGTCGAAGACGACGAGCGGCGCTGCGACATGTTCGGACAGGAAGGCGGCGCGCTCCTCGCCGACCGCAGGATGGACGATCGCCTCCAGCTTGCGCATCGCGTCCGCGTTGCCGAGCACCGCCTCGGCAAGCGCGGAGCGATCGACGCCTTGCGGACCGGAGGTGCCGGGAAACTGCGCCTCGATCGCCGCCACGACACGGCCAGCGGCGCCTTGCAGCCGGTGGACGGCGGCGTCGGCGTCGAACACGGGAATACCGGCGTCGGCGAACATGGCGGCGACGGTCGACTTGCCCATGCCGATCGAGCCGGTGAGGCCGAGGGTGAGTTGCTTCACGCGTTAAGCCCCTCCCCGGCGAAGGCCGGGGCCCAGTTGCAGCGAAGCTGGTGAGACTCACGACGTGCGCCGAGCCTGGGCCCCGGCCTTCGCCGCGGAGGATTGGAGGGCATCATGCGGTGAGAAGCTCGCGCAGCTCCGGGTCGCGGTCGCGCGGGGGTTCGGCGCCGAAGAAGAGTTCGAAGGCGAGCGCCGCCTGGCCGGTCAGCATCTCCAGCCCGTCCACCGTCTCCAGTTCGCGCGCGCGCGCGGTCGCCAGCAGCGGCGTCTCCAGGGGCGCATAGACGATGTCGTAGACGACCGCGTCTTCCGGCAACGGCGACAGGTCGAGCACCAGCGGCGGCTGGCCGGTCATGCCGAGCGTACTGGCGTTGACCAGCAGCGCGGTGGTCGGCGCGAGTGCGGCGTCGAGCGGCACGACATCGCCCTTCAGGCCGAAGCGCGCCAGCAGCCCCGCGGCCTTGAGCGGCGAGCGGTTCATCACCGTCACCCGCTCGACGCCAAGCCGCGCCAGTGCGAACAGGACCGCGCGCGCCGCGCCGCCGGCGCCGACCACCGTCACATGCTGGCCGGCCAAGTCGAGCTCAGCGATGGGGGCCGCGAAGCCGCCCGCGTCGGTGTTGGTGCCGATCACAGACCCATCGGGTTGGCGCAGCAGCGTGTTCATCGCGCCAATCGAGGCGCGGACCGCGCCGGGATCGTCGACCAGGTCCATCACCGCCACCTTGTGCGGCAGCGTGACGTTGCAGCCGCGCCAGTCCGGGTCGGCGCGCGAGCGGGCGAGATAGGCGGGGAGTTCTTCGGGGCTGACGTGGACGCGCCCGTAACGCGCCTGGATTCCCAGCGCGTCGAGCCAGAAGCCGTGAATCAATGGCGATTTGGAGTGGGCGATCGGATCCCCGATCACCTCGGCATGGGGCATCATCAAGCGCGAAAGGCCACACTAAGTTCACATTGCTGCGGTCGAAAACCCGATCCCCTCACGCTTCTAGCACCCCGCGGACGCGCAAATAGCCGAGCACCGGAATCAGCGGCAGGCCGAGTACCGTGAAATGGCTTCCCTCAATGCGGTCGAACAGCTGCACGCCCGGTCCTTCGATCCTGTAACAGCCGACGCATCCCGCAATCGCCGGCCATTCCAAGTCCAGATAACGCTCGATCATGGTGTAGGACAGCGGGCGGACGGACATTTTCGCCGCCTCGACGTGCCGCCAGACCGGACGGCCATCCTCGGCGATCACGGCAGCGCTCCAGAGATGATGAACGGCGCCGCTCATGCGGTGGAGGTGGTCGGCCGCCTGGTCGCGGCTCTCCGGCTTGTCCAACAACGTGCCGTCCGCCAGCGCGACCACCGAGTCGCTGCCCAGCACCAGCGCGTCGGAGTGGCGGGCGGAAACCTTAAGCGCCTTCAGTTCTGCCAGCGCGTCGGCGAGGTCGCGCGGGGAGAGGCCTGAGAGCGACGCCTTGGCGGCATCCTCGTCGACGCCGGCCGCTTCGGTGGCGAAGGGAACGCCCGCGGCGGTCAGCATCGCGCGGCGGGAAGCGGACTGGGAGGCGAGGATCAGCATGCGGTCTGATGGGAGGCACGAAGAAGTCCTCCCCTGCAGAGGGAGGTGGCGCGCGCTTGCGCGTGACGGAGGGGTGTCACCGCTCGTGAGGGCGACACCCCTCCACCACCGCTGCGCGGCGGTCCCCCTCCCCCGCCGGGGGAGGATTGTGGATGAACGGACATCACGCCGCCCCCTCGCGCTTTTCCTGCACCAGCGCGATGATCGCCGCTGCAGTCTCCTCGATCGAGCGGCGGGTGACGTCGATCACCGGCCAGCCAGTGTCGGCGAACATCCGCCGCGCGAAGGTGAGCTCGCGCGAGACCGCGTCCTCGTCGACATAGCTGGTGTCGGGTGCCTGGTTGAGCGACAACAGGCGGTTGCGGCGGACCTGGATCAGCCGGTCGGCGCTGGTGGTGAGACCGACGACGAGCGGGCCCCGCAGCGTGAACAAAGCCGGCGGCGGCGGGCTCTCGATCACGACCGGGATGTTGGCGGTCTTGTAGCCGCGATTGGCGAGGTAGATCGAGGTCGGCGTCTTGGACGAGCGCGACACGCCCGCGAGCACGATGTCCGCCTCCTCCCAATTCTCCGCGCCGATGCCGTCGTCATGCGCGATCGTGAACTGGATGGCGTCGACGCGCGCGAAATAGGCGGCGTCGAGCGCATGCTGACGGCCCGGCCGCGCCTTTGCGGTCTGGCCGAGCAGGCCCGACAGCGCGTCGTTGACGGGATCGAGCGGGGCGACCGCAGGGAGGCCGAGCTGTGCGCAGCGGCCCTCCAGGATCCGCCGGGTCACCGGATTGACCAGCGTGAAGATGACCAGGCCGGGGTTGTGCGCGATCTCCTGGAGGATGCGTTCGAGATGCAGCTCGGTGCGCACCATCGGCCAGAAATGGCGCACGGTCTCGACATCATCATATTGGGCGAGCGCCGCCTTGGCGATGTTCTCCAGCGTTTCGCCGGTCGAGTCCGAAAGGAGGTGGAGATGGAGTCTCACGATGATCGATCTGTGGACAACACCGGGACAAGAACTAGCGCAAGTCGCACCCCCCGCCAAGCGACCTCGCCGGCGTGGATAGAACCCGATCCGTCCACAATCCCGCCAACAGCCCACCGTTCCACGCACAGGCTGTGGATAACGGGGAAGACCGAATCGAATCGTGGGCGCGGCGCGGGTCCGGCGGGGGCAAGCTGTTGGCAAAATAAGGACAGGCGCTAATGAACGGCATTCGCCTGCCAACCACTACATCATCCTCTTAGATTCTCTTCTTAAGGGAAGAAGGACCGGCCCTGACCGACGCTGCGACCCCCAAACCCCTGCTCGCGACGCTGCGCGGTGAACGCCAGTCGCTGCCGCCGATTTGGCTGATGCGTCAGGCAGGCCGGTATCTGCCCGAGTATCGGGAGCTTCGTGCGGAGAAGGGTGGGTTCCTGGCGCTGGCGACCGACCCGGAGGCGGCGGCGGAGGTGACGCTGCAGCCGATTCGGCGGTTCGGTTTCGACGGCGCGATCCTGTTCTCCGATATCCTGATGGTGCCGTGGGCGCTGGGGCAGGATCTGAGTTTCGGCGTGGGCGAGGGGCCGCGACTGGCACCGGCGCTGGTCGACGCGACGCTGGACGCGCTGATCGCGGTGCCCGAACGGCTGGACCCGGTCTATGCGACGGTGCGCCGGGTCGCCGCGATGCTGCCGGCGGCGACGACCTTTCTCGGTTTCGCGGGCTCGCCCTGGACGGTCGCGACCTATATGGTGGCGGGGCAGGGCAGCCGCGACCAGAGCGAGACGCGCGCCTTCGCCTATCGCGATCCGGTCGCGTTCGAAGCCATCATCGCTGCGATCGTCGACCTGACCGTCGATTATCTCGCCGGCCAGGCCGAGGCGGGGGTGGAGGCGGTGCAGCTGTTCGACAGCTGGGCGGGCAGCCTCAGCCCCGATCAGTTCGAACGCTGGGTGATCGCGCCCAATGCCCGCATCGTCGCGCGGCTGCGCGTGCGGTGCCCGGGGCTGACGATCATCGGCTTTCCCAAGGGCGCGGGCGGCAAGCTCGCGGCCTATGCGCAGGGCACGGGCGTGGATGCGATCGGGCTGGACGAGACGGTCGATCCCGCCTGGGCGGACGCGGTGCTGCCGCCGGGGATGCCGGTGCAGGGCAACCTCGATCCGCTGGCGCTGTTGACCGGGGGCGAAATGCTGGAACAGGGCATCGACCGGGTGCTCGCCGCCTTTCCGGAGCGGCCGCTCGTCTTCAACCTGGGACACGGCATCGGCCAGCATACCCCGATCGCGCATGTCGAGGCGCTGCTGCGGAGGGTGCGGCGATGACCGGCTGGCTCGGCGACGCGTATCTGTGGGTGAAGGCGGCGCATGTCGTCTTCATGGTGTTCTGGGTGGCGGGTCTGTTCATGCTGCCGCGTTATCTGGTCCATCATCAAGAGGGGCTCGGCGATCCGGCGGAGGGGCCGCGCTGGGTAAAGCGCGAGGCGCTGCTGCGGCGGATGATCCTGACGCCGGCGATGGGCGCTGTGTGGCTGCTTGGGCTCGCGCTAGCGGCGCATATCGGGCTGTTCGACGGACAGACCGGGCTGGGGTGGCTACATGCCAAGCTGCTGCTGGTCGTCGCGCTGTCCGGTTATCATGGTTGGGCGGTCGGCTATTCCAGGAAGCTCGCGGCGGGGCGGCCGACCCTGGCGCCCAAGACGTTGCGGCTGTTGAACGAGGTGCCCGCGTTGGCGGTGGCGCTGATCGTCGTGCTGGCGGTGGTCAAACCCTTCTGACGCGCTTGACGGGACACCTGCACCCTCTTAGGTCATGACCCTAGTCGCAGCCGGCGTCCTGCCGGATTTGCGCTCCCATCTTGCATCGAGACCCTGCCCCGCGCACACGCGCCGTCCCGAGCCCCCGACGGAATCCCCATGCATCTCAAAGACCTGAAGAAGAAAAAGCCCGCCGAGCTGGTGAGCATGGCCGAGGAACTCGGCGTCGAGGGCGCCTCGACGCTGCGCAAGCAGGATTTGCTGTTCGCGATCCTGAAGGTGCAGGCCGACAATGGCGACCAGATCATGGGGCTGGGCACGATCGAGGTGCTGTCCGACGGTTTCGGATTCTTGCGCTCGCCGGAATCCAACTATCTGGCGGGGCCCGACGATATCTATGTCTCGCCCAACCAAGTCCGCAAGCACGGCCTGCGCACCGGCGACACGGTCGAGGGCGAGATCCGCGGACCCAAGGACGGCGAACGTTATTTCGCGCTGGTCAAGATCACCGCGATCAACTTCGACGACCCCGACGTGGTCCGCCACCGCGTCAATTTCGACAACCTGACACCGCTCTATCCGGAGTCGAAGCTGACGCTCGACACCTTCGATCCGACGCAAAAGGACAAGTCGGCGCGCGTCATCGACATCGTCAGCCCACAGGGCAAGGGGCAGCGCACGCTGATCGTGGCGCCGCCGCGGGTCGGCAAGACGGTGATGCTCCAGAACATCGCGCGCGCGATCAGCGAGAACCATCCCGAGGTGTTCCTGATCGTGCTGCTGATCGACGAGCGGCCGGAGGAAGTCACCGACATGCAGCGGTCGGTCAAGGGCGAGGTCGTCTCCTCCACCTTCGACGAACCCGCCACGCGCCACGTCCAGGTCGCCGAGATGGTGATCGAAAAGGCCAAGCGGCTGGTCGAGCACAAGAAGGACGTGGTGATCCTGCTCGACTCGATCACGCGCCTGGGCCGTGCCTACAACACCGTCGTGCCGTCGTCCGGCAAGGTGCTGACCGGCGGCGTCGATGCCAATGCGCTGCAGCGCCCCAAACGCTTTTTCGGTGCCGCGCGCAACATCGAGGAGGGCGGCTCGCTGTCGATCATCGCCACCGCGCTGATCGATACCGGCAGCCGCATGGACGAGGTGATCTTCGAGGAGTTCAAGGGCACCGGCAATTCCGAGATCGTGCTCGACCGCAAGGTGGCCGACAAGCGCATCTTCCCGGCGCTCGACGTCGGCAAGAGCGGCACGCGCAAGGACGAGCTGCTGGTCGACAAGGCCAAGCTGTCGAAGATGTGGGTGCTGCGCCGCATCCTGATGCAGATGGGCACCACGGACGCGATGGAGTTCCTGCTCGACAAGATGAAGGATTCGAAGTCGAACGAGGCCTTCTTCGAAAGCATGAACCAGTAGCGCAGCGCGCACGGCTGCGGCCGCGCTGCAGCCGAGACGTGCAAGCTCGGCCGGCGAAACGAGGCGCCCATCCGAGGTCACGGCGCAGCTTCGCCGCGACGTCCTTCGTTCCAGCAACAATTCATAACATCCGACACCGGCAATCCAGCCGCTCCGGCCCTTTGCCCGCACGGCTTCTCCCGCTAAAGCCCGGGCATGGACGCTATCTGGACTCAAATCGTCGCCGACATCGCGCATCTGTTCAACGGTGACGGGAGCGCTTGGCTTGCCTTCGGGCAGGTGCTGCTGATCGACATCATGCTGGCCGGCGACAACGCGATCGTGATCGGCGCTTTGGCGGCAGGCTTGCCCGCGGATCAGCGCAAGAAGGTCATCCTGATCGGCATTATCGCAGCACTGGTGCTGCGCATCGCCTTTGCGCTGGTGGTCACGCAGCTGCTGCAGGTGGTCGGACTGGTCTTCGCGGGCGGATTGCTGCTGCTTTGGGTCGCGTGGAAGATGTACCGGGAGCTGCGCCCGGCCGGGCACGGCGGGCCGGGTTCGCCGGAGATCGACGGCGACGAACATTCCGGGCTGAAGCCGGCCAAAAGCTTCGCGGCCGCGGCCTGGGCGGTCGCTGTCGCCGACGTATCGATGAGCCTGGACAATGTGCTGGCGGTCGCCGGCGCGGCGCGTGACCACCCGGGCATCCTGATGATCGGCCTGCTGATCGCGGTGGCGCTGATGGGCATCGCGTCGAACGTCATCGCCAAATATATCGAGCGTTACCGCTGGATCGCGTGGATCGGCCTGCTCGTCATCGTCTACGTCGCCGGCAGCATGATCTACACCGGGATCACCGACCAGGAGGTCGGGCTGCTGACGCTGTTCCGATAGGCTTCTACGCCGCGGCGGCGCGTTCGAACCGGAGCAGCCAGGCCTTCGTCACGGGCCCTTCTCCGGCCGAATAGGGGCCCAGTACGCCGCCTGCCTGCAACACGCGGTGGCAGGGCACGACCAGCGGAAAAGGATTGCGGGCGCAGGCCTGGCCCAAGGCGCGTGCGCTCGACCCATGAAGCCTGGCGAGTTGTCCGTAGCTGGTGGTCTCGCCATGGCCGATCGCGACGATCGCTCGGCGCAGCACCGCGCCGCGTTCGCTCGCCGCGGGAGCCAGGGGTAGGTCGAAGCTGCGCAGTCGCCCTTCGAAATAGGCGGCCAGCTGTGCCGTTGCTTCGCGGACTGCGGCGGCGCCCGTCGAGCAGGGCGCGTGCTGCCCGGTCAGGCGGATACGATGGACGATGTGATCATCGCCCTCGACCACCACCAGGCCGATGGGCGTTGCGACGGCGGCGCTTTCAGGGGCATACATCCCCGCATCCTGCACCGCAGGCGCCTCTTGCTCAAGGAAAGCCGATGAAGGTCACCGTGGACATCGACCTCACGCCCGAAGAAGCGCGTCGCGCGGTGGGGCTGCCCGATCTCAGCCCGTTGCACGATCGTTATATCCAGATGCTGATGGAGACGATGCAGACCGGCGCGGTGAAGCCGGAGATGATCGAGGGCATGATGCGCAGCTGGGCGCCGATGGGCGAGGCGGGGATGGCGATGTGGCGGCGCCTGTTGGAGAGTGGGACGATCAAGCCGGGTAGCTGATGGACACGATCGTCGCCCTGTCGAGCGGCCGGCCGCCGGCAGCAATCGCGGTGCTGCGGGTGAGCGGGCCGGCGGCGTTCGCGGCGGCTGTATCGCTGGCCGGAGCGCTGCCGCCGCCGCGCCGTGCCTCGCTGCGGGCGTTGCGTGATGCCGGGGGCGCGTTGCTCGACCGCGCGTTGGTGCTGATCTTCCCCGGGCCGGACAGCGCGACCGGAGAGGATGTGGTGGAGCTGCACTGTCATGGCGGGCGCGCCGTTGCTGCGGCGGTCGAGGCGGCATTGCTCGTCCACCCCGGCGTCAGGGTGGCGATGCCGGGTGAGTTTACCCGCCGGGCACTCGGGAACGCGCGGATCGACCTGGCGCAGGCGGAGGGCCTGGCCGATCTGCTCGAGGCCGAGACGGAGGGACAGCGCCGCGCCGCGATGACCGCCAGCGAGGGGGTGGTGAGTCGGACGATCGGCGGGTGGCTGCAGGCGTTGGCCGATCTCTCCGCGCGCGTCGAAGCGACGATCGACCACGCCGAGGAGGGCGACGTTGAGCGTGAGGCGGAGATGGTCACCAGCGTGCACTCCGACGCATCGGCGTTGCGGACCGCTATCCTCTCGGTCTTGCAGGCGCCTCCGGTCGAGCGGGTCCGCGACGGCATCCGCGTTGTGATCGGCGGGCCGCCGAACAGCGGCAAGTCTACCTTGCTCAACCTGCTGAGCCAGCGTGACGCCGCGATCGTGTCCCCGCACGCCGGGACGACGCGCGACCGGGTCGAGGCCGCGGTGCAGCGGAACGGGGCCGCGTACCTGCTGATCGACACCGCCGGGCTGACCGAGGCCGCCGATCCGGTAGAGCGGATCGGCGTCTTCCGTGCGGGCGAAGCCATTGCGGCGGCGGACCTGCTGGTGTGGCTGGCGGATACGCCGCCGCCACGCGCTGACGCCTTGTGGGTGCATGCTCGCGCCGATCTTGCGGGTCGCCGGTCCATGCCCATCGGCCCGTCGATCACGCTCAGTCGGGATGATCCACATTCGATCGAGCGTCTATGGGCGGCAATCGAGTCCAAAGCAGCTCGCCTGCTTCCTCGTTCAGACGACTTGCCGCTCAAGGCCGTCCAGCGGGCAGCATGCGACGCCGCTGCGCATCAGCTGAGCCTATCGCGCGACTCGTTGATCGCGGCAGAGCAGTTGCGGGTGGCGCGGCATTCGCTGGGCGCGGTGCTGGGGGTTGATGCGACGGAGGCCATGCTCGATGCGCTGTTCGGTCGTTTCTGTCTTGGTAAATAATGTTCCACATGGAACATCTTTGACGTGCAATCAGGGTAGAGCTAGGCGCGGCGCATGTACGATGTGTTGATCGTCGGTGGCGGACATGCCGGATGCGAGGCCGCTGGGGCGGCAGCTCGACGTGGCGCCAGGACGGCATTGATCACCTTTTCCCGAAATGCCATCGGCGTCATGTCGTGCAACCCGTCGATCGGTGGCGTCGGCAAGGGCCATATCGTCCGCGAGGTCGACGCCTTTGACGGACTGATGGCGGTTGCCGCCGATCGGGCGGCGATCCACCACCGCATGCTCAACCGCAGCAAGGGTGCCGCGGTGCGCGGCCCGCGTGTACAAGCCGACCGTAGCCGCTACGCCGCCGCGATCCGGTCGATGCTGGCATCGCAGCACGACGTGTCCATCCTGGAGGGAGAAGTCACCGAGCTCGTTCTCCGCAACGGGCGGGCGACCGGGGTGAGGTTGGCCGATGCGAGCACCATCGGCGCGAGGACGGTGGTGCTGGCGACCGGCACCTTCTTGGGAGCGAAGCTGTTCCGAGGCGATGAGCGACACGCGGGCGGCCGGATCGAGGAGCGGTCAGCCGCCGCACTGGCCGGTCAGCTCAGGGCGGCCGGCCTGCCCCTGTCGCGTTTAAAGACCGGAACGCCGCCGCGGCTCGATGGACGCACGATCGATTGGGCGCGTCTGGACGAGCAGGCGAGCGACGTCGAAGCATGGAGCATGTCCGCGCTAGCGCCCGACCGGCGTCTGCCGCAGGTCGCCTGCGCGATCACGCGGACGGGTGGTGCGACCCATGACGTGATCCGTCGCAACTTCGACCGGTCGCCGCTGTTCACCGGCGCCATTGAGGCAAGCGGACCGCGTTATTGCCCGTCGATCGAGGACAAGGTGCAGCGCTTCGGAGATCGTAACGGGCATCAGATCTTCCTCGAGCCGGAGGCGTTGAACGATCCGATGGTGTATCCGAACGGACTTTCGACCTCGCTGCCGACCGAAGTCCAGCAGGAGCTGCTCGCCACCATTCGCGGACTGGAGCGGGTCGCGATCACCGTTCCGGGCTATGCGGTCGAGTATGACTATGTCGACCCGCGCTCGCTTGACCGAACCTTGGCGTTGACCGCGATCCCGGGCGTGTTCTGCGCCGGCCAGATCAATGGTACGACGGGGTATGAAGAGGCCGCAGGACAGGGCCTGGTGGCAGGGCTGAACGCCGCCGCCGTGGCGCTCGAGATGGCGCCCGTCGAGCTCGACCGGGCATCAAGCTATCTGGGCGTGATGATCGACGACCTCACCCTTCAGGGTGTGACGGAGCCGTACCGCATGCTGACCGCGCGCGCCGAATTCCGGCTGTCGCTGCGCTCGGACAATGCCGCGACTCGGCTGAGTGATGTTGCGGCGGCGGCGGGTTGCCTTTCGCCCGCCCGGGTGCGGCATCAAACTGATCGGCGCGAACTGATCGCGCGTCTTGCCGGGCGTCTGGGCAACGAGCTCACCGCCTCTCAACTTGCCGCCCGTGGCGCCACGATCGCCCAGGACGGTAGCCGCCGCTCTGCTTATGAGTGGCTGCGCACACCAGAGGTGACGCTCGATCATGTCGCGCCGGACGCCGCCGCCGGCATCCCAGCCGACGTGGTCGAGGAGATCATCGAAGACGCCCGCTACGCGCCCTATATCGCGCGACAGGCCGAGGAGGTGATGCGGCTGCGACAGGAGGAGGGGGTGAGCCTGCCTCAGGATCTGCGGTTCGATCTCGTACCCGGTTTGTCCGCTGAGATGGTCTCCCGATTGGCCCAAGCGCGCCCACCATCGCTGGCGGCGGCGGCCCGGGTTCGAGGGGTCACCCCCGCCGCCTTGTCGGCGGTTCTGCTATATACCCGCCGCATGGCCGCGTGACGGAGGAGCAAGCCCAGGACTGGCTGCGTGATCGGTTTGGCGTTGCGGCGTTCGGGCGATTGCAACAGTTGAACCTGATGGTGGCCGAAGAGAACGGACGGCAGAATCTGGTAGCACCCTCGACGTTCGAGGTGATGTGGAACCGCCACATCCTCGACTCGGCACAGCTGGTGCCGCTCGCCCCATCCTCAGGGACTTGGATCGACGTCGGCACAGGGGGCGGCTTCCCCGGCCTTGTCGTAGCCATACTTCGTAACGATCCGGTGATATTGGTTGAGCCAAGGCGCAAGCGGGCGGACTTCCTGGTCCGCTGCGTGGCGGAGCTTGGGTTGGCAGGTACCACCGTTCATGCGACCCGAGTCGAGCAAGTCTCCGACATCGCCATGACAATTTCGGCTCGCGCCGTCGCCTCGATCGAAAATATTTTGCACGCAGCCGCTGGGTGCGCCACAATGGCGACACGATGGCTGCTGCCGCGTGGTCGCTTTGCTGAGGCGGACCGTGCTCAGCTTAAACGGCATTGGAGAGGAGTGTTTCATGTGGAACAAAGCCTCTCTGATGCCGGGTCATCCATTCTCGTGCTCGATGGGGTGAGCCGCCGATGATCTCTATTGCGGTGGCGAACCAGAAGGGTGGTGTGGGCAAGACCACTAGCGCCATCAATCTGGCTACCGCACTGGCCGCGACGGGTCTGCGTGTCCTGTTGATCGACCTTGATCCGCAAGGCAACGCATCGACCGGCCTTGGAATCACGCAGGCCAGTCGGTTACGATCGTCCTATGAGGTGTTGATCGGCACCGCCTCGATCGACATTGCAGCGGTAGCGTCGAAGGTGCCCAGACTCGATGTGGTACCCGCAACCGTAGACCTGTCGGGCGCCGAGATCGAGTTGGTCGATTTCGATCAGCGGACGCACCGGCTCGATGCCGCAATGCAGAAGGCGCCGCCGCGCTGGGACATCGCGCTGATCGACTGCCCACCCTCGCTCGGGCTGTTGACGATCAACGCGATGGTCGCCGCCGATCGGCTGCTGGTGCCCCTGCAGTGCGAGTTCTTTGCGCTGGAAGGGTTGTCGCAGCTGCTCAGCACCGTGGAGCGCATCCGTGCTCGATTTAATCCCGGGCTGGCGATCATCGGGGTTGCGCTGACTATGTACGATCGGCGCAATCGTCTAACCGAGCAGGTGGCGAGCGACGTCCGTGCGGTGCTCGGCAAGGTGATCTTCGACACGGTGATCCCCCGCAACGTCCGACTCTCCGAAGCGCCGAGCCACGGCCTGCCGGCATTGATCTACGACCATCGTTGCAGCGGCTCCGAAGCCTATATTGCACTGGCTCGTGAGTTGATCGCGCGACTGCCGATTATTCACGGGGCGGTGGCGGCATGAACCGGATGCGCACCGGCGGACTAGGGCGCGGGCTCAACGCGCTGCTGGGGGAGGTTGCGCGCGAGGCACCCGTGAGCGGTGAGGACGAAGCCGGTGGCGTGCGCTCGCTGCCGATCCGATCGCTGTCTCCGCACCCGGACCAGCCGCGCCGCAATTTCGACGACACGCTGCTCGACGAGCTCGCGGCTTCGATCCGGATCCGCGGGTTGATCCAGCCGATCGTCGTGCGCCCGCATGGTCGTGGCTATCAGATCGTCGCCGGCGAGCGGCGTTGGCGCGCGGCCCAACGCGCGCAGCTTGACGAGGTGCCGGTCGTCATCCGCGAGTTCAACGACTCCGAAACGCTTGAGATCGCGCTGGTCGAGAACATTCAGCGGCAGGACCTCAATGCGATCGAGGAGGCGCGGGCATACCATCGGCTCGCCAAGGAATATGGCCATACCCAGGAGGCGCTGGCGGGGATCGTCCACAAGTCGCGTAGCCACATCGCCAATCTGCTACGGCTGCTCGACCTTCCGGATCGGGTACAGGCGCGGGTGATCGACGGCTCGCTGACGATGGGGCATGCCCGGGCCTTGCTCGGCGCCGCCGATGTCGAGGGGCTCGCGGAGCAGGTGGTCGCGCGCGGGCTGTCGGTGCGCGAAACCGAGCAGCTTGCGCGGTCGGCCAAGGGGGGCGCCCGCGAACCATATCGCGAACGGAGCCGATCGACGCCGAACGGCGATATCGCCGCGTTGGAGCGGCAGCTGGCCGACCTGCTCGGCGTGTCGGTACGCGTCAGCCATGGCGCGAACGGGGGTACGCTGGCGCTGGGATATTCGACGCTCGATCAGCTCGACATGCTGTGCCAGCGGTTGACCGGAGAGCCGATCTAGCGCGCGACGCGGCGCGCCAAGGTCACCGCGGCCTGTTCGGCGCGGACCGCACCGGCGGTGCCGCTGCTCATCGCACCCAGCTCGGCCTCTCGGACGCGCGCTAGCGCAATCGCGATCATGTCGGGCGACCAGCGCCGCAGGTCTCGCATCGTGCGCTGCTCCTCGCGGAAGAAGATGCGGTGACGTTTGAGCACCGCGTCGACCGGCTCGCCGCGATCGACCGCGCTGCGCATGTCGCCGAGCGTCACCAGCCGCCGCTGCAACGCGCGCAGCCAAGGCACCGGCGATGCGCCGCCTTCATCGAGGCGGGTCAAGCGCGGGCCGAGCTCGGCGGGCTTGCCTTCGACCATGGCGTCGATGGCTTCGGCGAGCTCCGCTTCGCCCAAATCGGCGCCGATCGCGTCCAGGTCTGCGATTCCGGCATCGTGCGGGCGCTCCGGCGCCGCGTCGAGGTACAGGGCGAGCTTGTCCACCTCCTGCGCTATCAGGGCACGGTCGCCGCCGCCTGCCTCGGCGATACGGCGGGCGAGGCCGGGGGCGGGACGCAGGCCAGCTTCGGCCAGCATCGCCATCGCCGCCTTTTCGGCCTCGGCGGCGCTCGGCGCATAGCAGGCCACCGCCATCGCGCGCGGATGGTCGAGTGCGAGTTTGACGACCTTGGCGCTTGCCTTGATGCTCGGAGCGATCGCGATGACGGGACTGCCCGTCCGGTCGGCGGCGAGGAGCAGCGTCAAGGCCTCCAGGCTTTCCTCGCCGATCGGCGCCGCGCGGATTAGTCGGACATCGCCGAAGAGTGACAGCGACGCTGCCTCGTCTGCCAGCCTGCCTGGTTCCTTCTTGAGCATCGCACCATCCACATCGACACGCTCGGCATCGGCGAGCGTCGCGCCTAGCCGCCGGGCGAGATCGGCCGCGCCGGCTTCGTCCGCGCCGTGGAACAGGTACAGGCGGATGTCGGGACGAAGCTTCGGAAGCTGGCCGTTCGCGCCCTTCACGGCCTCGCCGTCTGCTCGCGGGCATACACCGCGACGCGGCCGATGATCTGGTCGGCGACGATCACCGACAACCGCTCCAGCGCGGTGTTCTCGGCGGCGATCGTGGCATATTCGGAACCGACCACGTCGATACCGGCATCAGAGCCGGCGGTGGTGTCGATCAGCACCGCGCTGGTGGCGAGGTCGACCAGTCGGTAGCGCGCGCGCAGCGTCCGCCGTTCGCGCGCGACGCTGTCGTCACGGCGGACGCCGAGGCCGGTGATCTTATCGTCGAGGCGGATATCGAGCCGGTACCGCGGCGTTCCGCCTGCCGCGAGGCGGTCGCGCAGGGCGTTGGCGACCAGCCAGCCGCCGCGGCCCTCGATCGGGGCCACCTCGACGCCGGCGAGCGCATTGGCGACCGCGCCCGAGCCCCCGCCGGCGTAGAGCGGCTGCAGCCCACAGGCGGGGAGCGCGAGTGCCAGGAGCAGGACGGCGCGCTTCATGCGACGAGGTTCACGAGACGGTCGGGGACGACGATCACCTTTCGTGGCGGCTTGCCAGCGAGGAAGCTGACCACCTTTTCCGATGCGAGCGCCGCGGCTTCGGTCTCTTCGCGCGCGAGCCCCTTGGGGAGAGTGAGCGTATCGCGCAGCTTGCCGTTGACCTGCACCGCGATCGTCACCTCGTCCGCGACCAGCAGCGCCGCATCGACCTCGGGCCAGGCGGCGTCGGCGATCAGGCCGTCCTGTCGCCCGTCGGCCCACGCCTGTTCGGCGAGATGCGGCGCCATCGGCGCGACCAGCAGCATCGCCGCGCGTACGGAGGCGTCCCGCGAAGCCGAAGGCTCGGCACGCTCGATGGCGCTGGTCAGCTCGTAGAGCTTGGCCACCGCCTTGTTGAACGCCAGCGCCTCGATGTCCGCCGCGACGCCGGCGATCGTCTGATGGAGCTTGCGATCGAGCGCCCGATCTTCCTTGGAAGCGTCTTCGCCCGCGCCCTGTTCGCCCGAAGAGAACAGCCGCCACAGCCGCTGTACGAAACGCCACGCGCCCTCGATTCCGGCTTCGGACCAAGGCAGGTCGCGCTCGGGCGGCGAATCGGACAAAACGAACCAGCGCACCGCGTCGGCGCCATACTGATCGACGATCGGCAGCGGATCGACAGTGTTGCGCTTCGACTTCGACATCTTCTCGACGCGGCCGACCGCCACCGGGCCGCCGCCGGCGATCTCGATGCCGTCCGCCACCTCGATCGGTGCCAGCCAGCGGCCATCGGCGCTGCGATAGGTCTCGTGCGTCACCATGCCCTGGGTGAACAGCCCCGCGAACGGCTCCGCCACGTCGAGCCGGCCGAGATGCTTGAGCGCGCGTGTCCAGAAACGCGCGTAGAGCAGGTGCAGGATCGCGTGCTCGACGCCGCCGATATACTGGCCGACCGGCAGCCAGCGCTCCGCCGCGGCGCGGTCGAACGGCTTGTCCTTGGGCTGGCTGGCGAAGCGGATGAAGTACCAGCTCGAGTCGACGAAGGTGTCGAGCGTGTCCGTCTCGCGCCGCGCCGCCGCGCCGCAGGACGGGCAGGCGACATGCTTCCAGGTCGGGTGGCGATCGAGCGGGTTGCCGGGCACGTCGAAGCCGACATCCTCCGGCAGCACCAGGGGCAGCTGCTCGCGGGGAACAGGGACGACGCCGCACGCCTCGCAATGGATGATCGGGATCGGCGTGCCCCAATAGCGTTGCCGCGACACGCCCCAGTCGCGCAGCCGGTAAATGGTGGTGCCCTCGCCCCAGCCTTCGGCCTCCGCCCGCGCGATCACCCGTGCCTTGGCCGCCTCGACGTCGAGGCCGTCGAGGAAGTGGGAGTTCACCAGCTTGCCGGCACCGGTATATGCCGTATCGCCCTCGAATACCGGCTCGATCGCGTCACCATCGGCGACCACCCGAGCGACCTCCAGCCCGTATTTCCGCGCAAACTCCAGGTCGCGCTGATCGTGCGCGGGCACCCCCATGACGGCGCCGGTGCCATATTCCATTAGCACGAAGTTTGCGATGTAAACGGGCAGCATCCGCTCGGGATCAAGCGGATGCACTGCGGTCAACGCGGTCGCGAAGCCCAGCTTCTCCTGCGTCTCCAACTCGGCCGCGGTGGTACCGCCCTGCTTGCAGAGCGCGATGAAGTCCGCAGCGGCAGGATCGGCTGCTGCGGCGGCCTGCGCGATCGGGTGATCGGCCGCGACCGCGATAAAGCTCGCGCCGAAGATGGTGTCCGGACGGGTCGAATAGACCTCGATGGCTTCAATTCCCCGCGCGCTTGCGGGAGGGTCTATTTGATCGGTGGAGGCTACAAGCCCTCCCCCGACCCCTCCCGCAAGCGGGAGGGGAGAAAGCGCGAAGCGTATCCGCATCCCCCGGCTGCGGCCGATCCAGTTCTCCTGCATCAGCCGGACCTTGTCGGGCCAGTCTCTGAGTTCGGCGAGACCGTCGAGCAGCTCGTCGGCGAAGTGGGTGATCTTGAGGAACCACTGGTTGAGCTTGCGCCGCTCGACCGGTGCGCCGGAGCGCCAGCCGCGGCCGTCGATCACCTGCTCGTTGGCGAGCACGGTCATGTCGACCGGGTCCCAGTTGACCGCGCTCTCCTTGCGGTAGACCAGCCCGCCCGCGAGCAGGTCGAGGAACAGCGCCTGCTCGTGCCCGTAATAATCAGGCTCGCAGGTCGCGAGCTCGCGCGACCAGTCGAGCGCGAAGCCGAGTCGCTTCAGCTGCGCCTTCATCGTTGCGATGTTTGCGCGGGTCCAGCTGCCGGGATGGACGCCCTTCTCCATCGCCGCATTCTCGGCCGGCATGCCGAAGGCGTCCCACCCCATCGGGTGCAGCACCTCCATGCCCCGCATCCGCCGATAGCGCGCGAGCACGTCGCCCATCGTGTAGTTGCGGACATGGCCCATGTGGATGTGCCCCGAAGGATAGGGGAACATCTCCAGCACATAGGAACGCGGCTTCTCGGACGCGTCATCGGCGGCGAAGGTCTGCCGCTCGTCCCAGACCTGCTGCCAGTGTGCGTCGGCCTTCTGCGTATTGAACCGGGAAGGCTGGGTCATCGAGTGTGGACGGACTCAGCCAGACACGGCGGCGCGGCGCAGGTCGCGGGCGCGGGTGAGGATGATGTCCTCCAGCTTCTGCGTCGTCGCAGCCTGCACCGGCGCCGCGACCCACTGGCCACCCTGATTGACCTGGCGCAGCGCCGCAACGCGCACCGCGTCGGCGCGCAGGTCCTGGTCGAGAATGGAGACCGTGACCTTCATCCGCTCGCCCGGCGTCTGCGGATTGACGTACCAGTCGGTGACGACGACGCCGCCGTTGGAATCGGTCTGGAGCAGCGGCATGAAAGAGATGGTGTCGAGCGTCGCGCGCCACAGATAGGCGTTGACGCCGATTGTCGTCACCCGCGACGCGGCCAGATCGGCCTTGGGACGGTCGCCGCCGCTGCTGCAAGCCGCCAGCGGCAGGAGGAGTAGAGCGGCGCCGAAGAAGGCTGGGGTCGCGGTGCGCAACGGGCGGAACATCGGCAAACTTCCTGTATCGTTGGGCAAGGCTCTACAGGTGCCCCCCGTGCGTCGCAAGCGCACCTGTTTATGCAGCAGCACCGGCCGATTGTGCGCATTTTACCACAGTTGCGGATATTTAGCGCAGCCTTGTGGTGGCGGCGCGACGATCCGCTATATGCCGGGTTGTACAGGGTCGAGTCCGTCAAGGATCGGAAAAACAACAAGGTGACCGCACGGGGCGTCATGTTCGCGATCGCGGCCGGGGTGCTCGTCACCACCGGCATCGCCGTCGCGCCTGCGTCCGGCGCCACCGATCGGGATGCTGCCGCGAGTCGCGCGGTCAAGCGTGGCGTGGCGGCGCGCTCCTCGCTCACCTTCACCCCCGCCGCCGCCGATCCACGGCTTGCCGCGGTGTTCGCGCGCGGCGGCATGGATACCAGCGGGTTCCGTTTCACTCCGGCCGAGACGCGGCGTGACAGCCGCGCCGTGACCGTGGCGGTGCGCGCGCGTACCAACCGTGCCGAAGCGCCGCGGACCGCGGCGGCCGAGGTGGGTGTCGGCCTGGCGCCGATCGCTTACAATCTGGGCGTCGCGGTGGGTTGGCGGCGGTTCGGCATCGCGGGCGACGTCAAGCGGGTCGATATGGCCGGCCAGCCCGGTGGGCGCGAGGCGGCGGACGTGACGGTCACCTATGCGGGCGAGCGCGTCACCGGCCGGGTCAAGGCGGTCGCGGATCGGCCGTTCGCGGCGGTGGCGCCACGGATCGAGGATCAGCGCAGCTACTCGCTCGATGTCGGCGGCTCCTATCGCCTCACCGGCAACCTCGATGTCACCGCGGGTTTGCGCTATCGGACCGAGCGCGACCGGCTGGTGCGGCTCGATGACAACCGCCGCGACAGCCAAGCGGTCTATGTGGGCACCGCGTTCAGGTTCTGAACCGACCGTCCCGCGTGGTTCACGGCATGTTCAATGCCGCGCCGGCAAGGGCCGGAGCATGAAATTGCTGCCACTCCTCCCCGTCGCCGCGCTGATCGCCGCCGCTCCCGTACCCTCCGCGGACATCGCGCAGGTACAGCGCCACCTGCAGGGCTTGTCGACGATGACGTCGGCCTTTTCGCAGACCGACCGCAACGGCAAGGTGCTGACGGGCACGCTGACGCTGAAGCAGCCGGGCCGCATCCGCTTCCAGTATCAGAAGGGCGTTCCGATCCTGCTCGTCGCGGACGGCGGCGCGCTGACCTATATCGACTATTCGGTGAAGCAGGTGCAGCGCTGGCCGGTGAAGAACTCGCCGCTGGGCGTGCTGCTCGATCCCAAGCGCGACATCGGCCGCTACGCGCGCGTGGTGCCGACGGGAGCGGCGCAGGTCGTCTCGGTCGAGGCGAATGATCCCAAGCATCCGGAATATGGCCGCATCACGCTGGTCTTCGCGCGCAATCCGGGTGGCCCGGCTGGGCTGATCCTGCAGGGCTGGGTGGCGCTCGACAGTCAGGGGAACCGCACGACCGTGCGGCTGACCAACCAGCGCTTCGGTGTTGCAGTCGGCGATGACAGCTTCCGCTGGAACGATCCCCGCAGGACCGGCGCGAGACGGTAAATATAAGAATAAGCGCGATTTTCCTGTTTGTTCATGAAGGCGACAGGTTGATCCGCTATGGGGGCCGGGCGGAAGCGGTCGCTCGGGATTTCCCCCCTGTTACCCGGGTCTCGATCGCTTCCCGCCTGCGTGACGAACGCTAGGTCGGCCCTCGCTCCATGCCCCCGGAGCGGGGGCCTTTCGCTTTTTGCGGCCTGTGGCACCCTGCCACAGGACTCGGAGAGAAGCGCGGCATCTGGGCCCCGGCTTTCGCCGGGGAGGGTGTTAGATGACGCGGAGCGCCTAACCTCCTAGAAGCCGGTCCCGTGAAGATCGTCTCCTGGAACATCAACTCCGTCCGCTTCCGGATCGACATCGTCCAACGCTTCCTGCGCGAGGCCGACCCCGACATCCTGTGCCTGCAGGAGACCAAGGTGATCGACGCCGACTTTCCGGCCGATGCCTTCCGGTCGCTCGGCTACGGCCATGTGCTGATCCACGGCCAGCGGATGCACCACGGCGTCGCGATCATCAGCCGGGTGCCGATTGCCGAGGATGACCGGCTTGACTGGCAGGCCAACCGCGAGGCGCGGCACATCGGTGTCCGCCTGCCGCCTTCTGCCCAATTTCCTGGCGGCGTGCGACTGGAGAACGTCTATGTTCCCGCCGGCGGCGACGTGCCCGACCGCGAGGTGAATCCCAAGTTCGGCCAGAAGCTCGATTTCGTCGAGCGGATGACGCGCTGGTCGGAAAGTCTGGCGTGCCCGACGCTGCTGATGGGGGATTTCAACATCGCGCCGCTCCCGGAGGACGTGTGGAGCCACAAGCAGCTGCTCGGCGTCGTCAGCCATACCCCGATCGAGGTCGCGGCGCTGGAGCGGCTGCGGCTGTCGAACAGCTGGGTCGATCTCGGCCGCCACTTCCACCCCGCGCCGGCGCGGCTGCATACCTGGTGGAGCTATCGGGCGCGGGAGTGGTCGCTGTCGGATCGCGGCCGGCGGCTGGATCATCAATGGGCGACAGCGGACGTGGCGGCGAGTGCGGTCGCGCATCGGGTCTTCGAGGACTGTCGCGGCTGGCTGAAGCCGTCGGACCATGTGCCGATCATGACCGAGTTTGCCTGGTGACCGATCCGCGCGGTGCGGCGCGCGCGATCGACGCCTTGCGCCGGGGCTGGCCGGTGTGCGTCGAGGGCACGACGATGCTGGCGGTGGAGACGGCGGATCCGGCGCGGCTGGCGGCGTTCGATCCGGACGCGCGGGCAGCGGTGCTGATCTCCGCCGGCAGGGCGGCGACGCTGAAGCTCGCCAATCAGCTCGCGGCCGCGGACCCCGAGCACCCCGTGCTGGTGGAGCGCGCGCCCTGGCTCGACCTGTCCGGTGCGATCGCGCTGGCGGACCCGCAGTTCGACCTGGCGACCCCGCTCAAGGGGCCGTTTCGCACGATCCCGCCGCCGCGGGGTGCGGCCACCGCCCTGCGGCTGGCGCGAGTGGCGGGGCTGCTGCCGGCATTCTTCGTCGGCGGCGTCGGCGCGGAGGCGAGCGTGACGGCCGCGGACCTCGACGCGCATGTCGACCCTGCCGCGCTGGTGCTCGCCACCCGGGCGCGGCTGCCGGTGGCGGGCGCGGAGCAGGCGGAGATCGTCGCCTTCCGCGCGCCCGATTCGACCGATGAGCATGTCGCGCTGCTGATCGGCCAGCCCGGTGGCCAGCTGCCACTGGTGCGTCTGCACAGCGAGTGCCTGACCGGCGACGTGCTCGGCTCGCTCAAATGCGACTGCGGGCCGCAGCTGGACCATGCCATCGCCCGCATCGCGGCGGAGGGCTGGGGGGTGCTGCTGTACCTGCGTCAGGAGGGGCGCGGGATCGGGCTGGTCAACAAGCTGCGCGCCTATCGGCTGCAGGATCAGGGGTTCGATACCGTGGACGCCAACACCCGCCTTGGCTTTGCGGTGGACGCGCGCGACTTCGGCGTCGCGGCGCGCATGCTGCTGCTGCTGGGGCAGCAACGGGTGCGACTACTGACCAACAACCCGGCCAAGGTGGCAGGGCTGGAGGCGGCCGGCGTCGAGGTGGCGGAGCGTGTGTCGCATCACCTGCCGCCCAACCCGCACAACGCGCGGTATATGGCGACCAAGCGCGACCGGACCGGGCATCAGCTTTAGCCGAGCAGCGCCGCCACCTCGTCGAAGCTATGCGCGATGGCCTGAGCACCCAATGCGCGAAGCCGGCCGGCATGGTCGATGCCGCAATGCGTGCCCGCGCACAGGCCGATGACATACCCGCCGGACGCCACCGCGCCGGTGGCGCCGACCGGTGAGTCCTCGATGATCGCGCAGTCCTTGATGTCTACGCCGAGGGCGGCCGCGCCGAGAAGATAAAGGTCGGGCGCCGGCTTGCCGCGTTCGACATGCTCGCGGCCGGAATAAAGGTGGTCACCGAACGCGTCCGCCAACCCGATATGGCGCAGGTGCCGGCGGATCCAGGCGGTGGAGCTGGAGGACACCACCGCCTTCGGCAATGACGGCAGCAGCGCCCGCACGAACGCCACCGCGCCTGCGACCGCGTCGATGCCGTCGCGCATTACGCGTTCGTCCTCGGCGCGGCGGGCATCGTGGAAACTCTCCGGCAACGGGCCGCCGATGTAGCGTTCGAGTGCTGCATGGAAGTCCGCCCCGGCAAGACCCATGAACCGCGCCATCGACTCCTCGGGCGTGGTCGGGTGTCCGTTCGCGGTCAGCCACGCGGCGATCTGACTGTTGCCGAGATATTCGCTCTCGATCAGCACACCGTCAAAATCGAAGAGCAACGCGGCGAACCTCACGCGCCCTCCCGCTTTCTGGCGCCGAACAGCGCAGATCCGACCCGGATATGCGTCCCACCCAGCATCGCGGCGGTCTCGAAATCGTCGGACATGCCCATGCTGAGCCCGGCAAGGCCATGATCGCGCGCCAGCTTGGCGAGCAGCGCGAAATAAGGGGCCGCCTCGACGCCCGCGGGCGGCAGGCACATCAGACCGGCGATCGGCAGTTCCGCAGCCGCCTTCAGGAGCGCGGGCAGCGCCGCGACCGCGCAACCGCCTTTCTGCGGCTCGTCGCCGATATTGACCTGGACGAAGCAGGCGGGGCGGCGGCCGAGCTTGTCCATCGCCCGCGCCAGCGCGCCGACCAGCGAGGGCCGGTCGACGGTGTGGATGGCGTCGGCGAACGCCACCGCCTCTTCCGCTTTGTTCGACTGAAGCTGGCCGATCAGGTGCAGTTCCGCATCGGGATAGCGTTCGCGCAAGGCCGGCCACTTCGCGGCGGCCTCGTGCACGCGGTTCTCCCCGAACCGGCGGTGGCCGGCGGCGAGCAGCGGCGCGATCGCGTCCGCGGTCTGGGTCTTGGAGGCGGCGATCAGCTGTATCGCGTCGGACTTCCGCCCGGCCAGCGCGGCGGCGCGGGCGAGGCGGTCCTGGATGTCGGCGAGAGCGGGGACGGGGGGCATCCGCGCCGCTATAGCCGCCCTGTGCGCACCCGCTACCCTTTGCTCTGGCTGATGACCGACGAGCGGCTGGGTGAAGGATTGTGGGGCGCGCTGCGGCGCCTGCCGCCGGGTAGCGGCGTGGTGTTCCGGCACTACTCGTTGCCGCCACGCGCGCGCGCGCGGCTGTTCGTGGCAGTGCGTCGGCGCGCGCGGGCGCGAGGGTGCGTGGTGCTGAGTGCCGGCGGGCTGCTGCCGGGCGCGGATGGGGTGCATGGGCGGGGGCTGGGCAGAGGCTTGCGGAGCTGGCCCGCGCATGATCGGCGGGAGGCGATCGCGGGGGTACGCGCCGGGGCGGGGTTGCTGTTCGTCTCGCCGGTGTTCGCGACGCGGTCGCATCCAGAGGCCGACGGGGTGGGACCAGCGCGCGCGGGACGTGTTGCGCGGGGATTGAGAATAAAGGTGGTCGCGCTGGGGGGGATGGATGCGCAGCGGTTTCGTGGGATGCGCGCGCGGGGGTTCGATGGGTGGGCTGGGATCGACGCTTGGGTCTAGTAGAGGGGCGCGGCAAAGCCGCGCCATGACGTCGCACGAGTTCGGCTCCGCCGCCTCGCCGGCCGAGCTGTCGATCAAGGCACTGATTAGCGTCGCTAATCAGCGACGACAGCTGGAGCGGGCGAAGGGATTCGAACCCTCGACCCCAACCTTGGCAAGGTTGTGCTCTACCCCTGAGCTACGCCCGCTCTGGCGCCGAGCCCGGCTGCTGTGCGCGCCGGGCGGGTGGAGGCGCGGCCACTAGCAGCGGTGCGCCCGGCCCGCAAGCCCCGCGACCTGGACCAGGCGGGACTTCCATTGCGGCTGCGGCGCTCCGATATAGCGGGTCGACAAAGGAGCCCGGACTTGGCCAGCACGCTCGGTATGACCCCCGCCCAGAAGGAGGCGGTCGAACACTTCCGCCGCGACGTCGTCGAGCCGTCGATGACGAACCTGGTCATAATCGACTTCTGGGCGGAATGGTGCGGGCCTTGCAAGGCGCTGACGCCGCTGCTGGAAAAGGTCGCCGCCGCTTACGCCGATAAGGGCGTGGTGCTGGCCAAGATCGATACCGACAAGAACCAGTTCATCGCCGCGCAATTCCAGATCAAGTCGATCCCGACGGTCTATGCGATGTTCCAGGGTCAGCTCGTCGCCGACCTGACGCCCGCGCGGACCGAATCGCAGCTGCGCACGACGCTCGACCAGCTGCTCCGTCAGCTGCCGATCAAGTCCGATGCCGCCGATGCCGCCGCCGAGCTCGAGCCGCTGATCGCGATGGGCGAGGAGGTGCTGGCGGAGGGCGATGCCGAACGCGCGCTGTCGATCTTCGCGCAGCTGTCCGAAATGGCGCCCGATCACCCGCAGGTCGCGTCCGGGCTGGTACGGGCCCTGATCGCATCCGGGCAGATGGAGGAGGCGCAGGCGGTGCTCGATGCCCTGCCCGAGGAGGCTGCCAAGGCACCGGAGGTCGAGCGCGCCCGCGCGGCGCTGGCGCTCGCGCAGTCCGCGCCTCCGGTTGACGACCTTGCGCCGCTGGTCGCAGCGGTCAACGCGAATCCGGACGACATGCAAGCGCGCTTCGAGCTCGCCAACGCGCAGATGGCGGCGGGCGATCGCGATGCGGCGGCGGACGGCTTCCTGCACATCGTCGCGGCCGACAAGGCATGGAACGAGGGCGCGGCGCGGCAGCAATTGCTCAAACTGTTCGAGGTGGTCGGGCTGATGGACCCCTGGGTGTCGCAGCAGCGCCGCCGCTTGTCCGCGGTGCTGTTCGGATGACGGTCGAGCAAACCAAGCTGACGCGGTTGTCGATCTTTCCGTTGCCCGGCGCATTGCTGTTCCCGGGCATGCACCTGCCGCTCCACATCTTCGAGCCCCGTTATCGGGCGCTGGTCGGCGACGCGATCGCGCGCGACCGGCGGATCGGCATGATCCAGCCGCGTCCGATCCACACCGCCGACCCCGAACGGCCGCCGCTGTTCGACCTTGGCTGCGTCGGCAGGATCGCCGATGTCGAGGCGCTGGACGACGGCCGCTACAATCTGGTGCTGCAGGGCGTGGCGCTGTTCCGCGTGGTGCGCGAACTCGATGTCGCCACCGCGTTCCGCCAGGTCGAGGCCGAGCTGCTGCCTGTGGCCGGCGATCAGTCGCTGTCGATCGCGCGCCGGTCATCGCTGGAGACCGAATCGCGCGCGTTCGCGGATGCACAGGGCTATGCGGTCGACTGGGACCAGGTCGGGCGGCTCGACGACGAGAGCCTCGTCAACGGCATCGCCCAGATCGCGCCGTTCGATGCGGCTGCCAAGCAGGCGCTGCTCGAGGCGCCCGACCTGGAAGGCCGCGCCGAGCTGATCATCCAGCTGCTGCAGTTCTTCGGCCGCCATGGCGGCGAGGAGCGGGTGACGCTCCAGTGAGGGTTGCTGGGTGATCGACCCCTGGCTGCTGTCCAAGCTGGTCTGCCCGCTGACCCGTCAGCCGCTGCGCTATGATGAGGCCGTGCAGGAGCTGATCTCCGACGCCGCCGGTCTCGCCTATCCGGTGCGCGATGGAATTCCGGTGATGTTGATCGAAGAAGCGCGGCGGCTCTAGACCGTCACGCCTTCGAGCAGCTTGGGCAGCGCGCCGGCTTCGCCGCGCGCTTCCGCCATGAAGCGGTCCTTCAACGGCGGGATCGCATTGACCGCCGAGATGCCGAACCGCCGTACCGCGCTGGCGGTACGGCCGGGGATGCCGAACATGCGTGTCAGGCTGTCGGTCGCGAAGGCGACCGCGAAGGTGTCGAGCCCGCGCCAGCGTTCGTAGCGCGCCAGCAGCTGCGCGTCGCCGAGATCGAGTCCCAGGCGCTTGCCTTCGACCAGCACCTCGCAGAGTGCTGCGACGTCGCGGAAGCCGAGATTGAGCCCCTGGCCCGCAATCGGGTGGATGCCGTGCGCCGCGTCGCCGACCAGCGCCAGGCGCTCCGCGGTGACCCGCGCGGCATGGTGGAAGCCGAGCGGATAGGTCGCGCGCGGGCTGGCGCCCGACAGCGCGCCGAGCAGCCCGCCCATCCGCTTCTCCGCCTCGTGCAGGAAGGCGCGGTCGGACAGCTTGAGCATCGCCGGTCCGGCGTCGGCGTCGACCGTCCAGACGATGGCGGAGCGATGGCCCCCCGCATCATCGAGCAGCGGCAGCAGCGCAAACGGGCCGGCGGGGTAGAAGATTTCAAAGGCGACATTGCCGTGGCCGCGCTCGTGGTGAAAGGCGCCCACGACCGCGGCATGGTCATAGCGCCACCGCGCGGTACGGATGCCGGCGGCTTCGCGGGTGGGCGAATTGCGGCCTTCCGCGGCGATCAGCAGCGCCGCGCGTACGACGCTGCCGTCGCTTAACGTCGCGATCACGCCGGCGGCACCGCGCACCACCTCGACCGCGCGCGTCTTCATGCGTAGGTGGATGCCGACGGTGTCGCCGACGGCGTCGTGCAGCACGCGACGCAGCAGCTTGTTCTCGTACATGACGCCGAGCGCGCCATCTCCCGCGTCTGGCTGGAAATCGAGTGCGCCCGGCCGCAAGCCGTCGCTCACCCGGATCGCCGCGATAGGGCAGCCCTGCCCCGCCAGCCGCTCGCCCAGGCCGATCGCGTCGAGCATCCGGCCGCTCGCGCTCGCCACCGCTGAGGCCCGGCCGTCGAAGCCTGCCGCGAGCGTCACCTCAGGATCGGCGGGGTCGATGACGGTGGCGCTGACCCCATGCTTGGCCAGCGCCAGCGCCAGCGTCGCGCCGACCAAGCCGCCGCCCAGAATGATCACGTCAGTGTCCATCTGCTTACCCTACGCCTGCGGACGCGTGCTGCCAATCGCGGCCCGCCTTGACGTCGGACTCGCAGAAGAGGATGATTCCGCCCGGATTTGTGGGGGTAGGTGTGATGGCGAGCCGGGCGGAGCCGGTATTGTGGCGCGAGACGGTGCGCGCGGGCGCGGTGCGCAGCGGCGCTCTGGCCGGCGCGGTGGTGCTGTTCGCGCTCACGCTGCTGATGCTGCTCGCGTTGGCGAGCTTCGACGGCCGCGACGCCGCGCTCAGCACCGCGTCCGGCGCGACTCCGCGCAACCTGGTCGGCGCGCCGGGCGCCTGGTTCGCCGATCTGGCGTTGCTGCTGCTCGGGCCGGCGGTCGTGCTGCTGCTGCCGATCCCTGCGACGGTGGCGCTGCGCTGGTGGCGCGACCTGCCCGCCGGACCCTGGGTGCGGACGCTGCGCAACGCCGGCGTCGGTGTGGTGCTGATGGCGACCGCGTTCGCGTTCGTATCGGGCGCGTCGGTCCTGAAGCTGCCGGGCGGCTGGGGCGGCACGGTGGGGCTGTTGCTCGCCAATGGCGTCCGCGCGCTCCTCGATCTGGCGGGTGACCCTATGGTGACGCTGTGGGGCGCGCGCGCCGCCGGGCTGGCGGCCGGCGTGGCGGGCATGGTGGTGTGGGCCAAGGCGCTCGAGATCGAATGGTCGCAATGGCGCTGGCGGCGGACGCCGCGCGCTCCACAGGCCGTCGTGGCCGCGGAGGAGCCACTGACTCTCACCCGCAAGCCGGTCGAGCCGCGTCCGGTGGCGGAGCCCGATCAGCGGCCCGCGCCCGTCATCGCCGACCGCGCGGTCGCGCCCTCGGTTGCCCCGCCCAAGCCAAAGCAGACGCAGCTCGACCTCGGCCACAGCTACAAGCTGCCGACGCTCGATTATCTCACGCCCGCTCCGCCGACCCCCAAGGGGCAGATCGACAAGGCGTCGCTGGAGCGCAATGCCCGGCTGCTCGAGAGCGTACTCGACGACTTCAAGGTCAAGGGCCGGATCACCGAAGTGCGCCCGGGCCCGGTGGTGACCATGTACGAGCTCGAACCCGAATCGGGGATCAAGGCCAGCCGGGTCATCGCCCTAGCCGACGATATCGCACGCAACATGAGCGCGGTGTCGGCGCGCGTCGCCACCATCCCCGGCCGCACGGTGATCGGCATCGAGCTGCCCAATGCCAAGCGCGAGGCGGTAGCGCTGCACGAGCTGGTGTCGTCGCAGAGCTTCGAGGACCAGCAGGCGCAGCTGCCGCTGATCCTGGGCAAGAACATCGCCGGCGATCCTGTCATCACCGATCTCGCGCCGATGCCGCATCTGCTCGTCGCCGGCACCACTGGCTCGGGCAAGTCGGTGGGGCTCAACTGCATGATCCTGTCGCTGCTCTACCGGCTCACGCCCGACCAATGCCGGATGATCATGATCGATCCCAAGATGCTCGAGCTGAGCATGTACGACGACATCCCCCATCTGCTGTCGCCCGTCGTCACCGACCCCGCCAAGGCGGTGCGCGCGCTGAAATGGGCGGTGGAGCAGATGGAGGACCGCTATCGGCAGATGTCGTCGGTCGGCGTCCGCAGCCTCGCCGGCTTCAACGACAAGGTCCGCGCGGCAAAGGCGAAGGGGCAGCGGCTCGGGCGCCGGGTGCAGACCGGCTACGACCCCGACACCGGCGCGCCGATGTACGAGGAAGAGCAGCTCGACTACGACGTCCTGCCGCAGATCGTGGTGATCGTCGACGAGCTCGCCGACCTGATGATGACCGCGGGCAAGGAAGTCGAGTTCCTGATCCAGCGCCTCGCGCAAAAGGCGCGCGCGGCCGGCATTCACCTCATCATGGCGACGCAGCGGCCTTCGGTCGACGTCATCACCGGCGTCATCAAGGCGAACCTGCCGACGCGGATCTCCTTCCACGTCACCTCCAAGATCGATTCACGCACAATCCTGGGCGAACAGGGCGCCGAACAGCTGCTTGGCCGCGGCGACATGCTCTACATGCCCGGCGGCAAGGGCATCGTCCGCGTCCATGGGCCCTTCGTCAGCGATGACGAGGTCCGCGCGGTCGCCGATCATTGGCGGAGCCAGGGACGGCCGGACTATATCAGCTCCGTCACCGAGGAGCCGGAGGACGGCTTCACGCTCGAAGGGACGCCGACCGGCGAGGACACCGCCGAGGACCAGCAATATCGCGCAGCGATCCAGCTCGTCTGCGAATCGCGCAAAGCCTCAACCAGCTGGCTGCAGCGCCAGCTCCGCATCGGCTACAACTCCGCCGCGCGATTGATCGAGCGGATGGAAAAGGACGGCATAGTCGGCCGGCCCGACCATGTCGGTCGCCGCGAAGTGCTGCGCGACGCGGAGGGGCACGCGATTTGATTTGGCTCAGAGGTCGAAGCTGAACTCGAAACTGCCGTCCTCTTCGAAAACGAGCCGCCCGCGCGAGGCCAGGTCCATGCCGAGCAGCACCTGAAAATTGTCGTTGTCCTGGAACGGCGGCGCTACGAACTCGTCGGCGAGGACGTAGAGCGTCCTGTCTGTGGGTCCGGACGTGCAGAACAGCCCAAGCGAGTAGCCATAAGCCTTTCGACGTTCGGGATACGAGGTAGCACTCGAGACCAACACCTTGCCTCGCGGCGGCAGCCCCAATTGCTGGATAAGCTCGGCCGTGAGGCAGGTGCGTGTTGCACTTTTATCGATCAGGGCTTTGCAGGAGACCCGCTCCCGAAGCGAGCCATAAGAGGCTATGCTGACGTCGATCAGCGGCTGGAGGTGTTCAAGCGAGCCGCGGATGAATTCAATGACTGTAGAAGCCCAGGTCAACAGGGCGGTCGGTCACCTCCTGTACGGAGTAGAAGCCATCGCCGAAGCCACTGCGCCCTGCCGCCAAGGCCAGCGACGTCGTGTCGTAGAGGTCGATCACATTAGCGTGGCGCAGCAGTGCGTGCTTACCACATTGGGTAGGCAGCAGGTCGGGAAGCGCTTCGACAAACGCATCGTAGTTGCGGTCAATCTCGTCGTCCAAACTCGACGTGATGCTGCTCCGGCCGCACATATGGTGCCGAACGATCGGTCTTCGTACCAGCATCGGCTGCGCTGAATCCGCCTAGCCGTGCATTGTCTGAGTCGGGCCGCTATGCCAGTTGCGGCTGCCGTGGTGACAGATACGGCGCGAGGTGAACGATGGCCATGATCCGCGTCGGCATCGGCGGCTGGACGTACGAGCCGTGGCGCGACAATTTCTATCCCGCGAAGTGGCCGCACAAGCGCGAGCTGGAATATGCCAGCCGTCAGCTCAGCGCGATCGAGATCAACGGCACCTTCTATTCCAGCTTCAAGCCCGCAAGTTGGGCGAACTGGCGCGACACGGTGCCGGACGGCTTCGTCTTTGCGGTCAAGGGCTCCCGCTACTGCGTCACTCGCAAGGTGCTGGCGGAGGCGAGCGAGTCGGTACAGCGGTTTGTGGGCCAGGGATTGACCGAACTCGGCGACAAGCTGGGACCGATCCTGTGGCAGTTCGCGCCGACGCGGCGCTTTGATCCGGACGACCTCGGCGCGTTTCTGGCGCTGTTGCCGCGCGTGCAGGACGGAGTGCCGCTGCGCCATGCGGTGCAGGCGCGGCATGAGAGCTTCGGCTGTGCCGCGTTCGTCGAGCTGGCGCGGACCGCGGGCGTGACGATCGTCTATGCCGACTCCGAAAAATACGGCGCTGTGGCCGACGTGACGGGCGAGTTCGTCTATGCGCGGCTCGAGCAGGCCGAGGAGGCGAATCCTGACGGCTACCCCGCGCAAGCACTCGACCGCTGGGCGGATACGGCGCGACGCTGGGCGGCAGGCGAGCAACCCGAGGGGCTGCCCTATGTCGCCGCTGCGCCGCCGCCGCGAACCCCGCGCGAAACCTTCATATTCTTCATCAATGGCGCCAAGGCGCGCGCACCCGCCGGGGCACAGGCGTTGATCGCCCGGCTCAGGGGATGACGGCGCCGATCCCGGGTGCGGGCGGCGGCGCTGGCGAAGCGAGCGCGGCGGCCTCCAGCACATCGAGCGCCTGGCGCGCGAGCACATAGCGTCGCGCCGCGGCGAGCCAGTTGGCGGCTTCCTCGGCACCGGGGAGTTCCGCCACCTCCGCGCGCGCGGCCTCGACCTGATCGGCCTGCAACAGCCGTTTCGCGCGCGCGAGGTGATCGGCGGGCAAGGGCGAAGGCGTGCCGGCGCGACGCAGCACCACCAGGGTCGCCAGTTCGCGGCGGAGGCTGTCGAGCCAACCCTGCCGCACGCCTGCCGCGGCATTGGCGCCGATCACATCCAGCCCTTGGCGCAGATCCTCCAGCGTGACGGGTTCGCGCGCCGCCTGGCGGACGATGGCGACCGCGCGCGGCTGACTCGGCCCGAACCGCGCCAGCAGCTGCGTCTCGAGCGCGCCGAGCGCCAGGCCGCGGTCGAGCATCCGGCGCGCGGCGACGGCGATCAACAGCCCCTCTGCCCGGGTCGCCTGACCCGCCGCACCCTCGGCGCTGGCACTGAGCGAGGCGGAACGCGCCTCCAGCGCCGCCAACTGGCCGGACAATACCGCCTGGCGCGCGCTGAGCGACACGGCGTCGGCCGGGGGCGGGGTGGCGACCGGCTGGGCTGCGACTGGCTGGGCCAAGGCCGGGATCTCGGCTGCATCCATGCGCGCGTTCTGGCGGCGTACCAGCACGACGGCGAGCGCCAGCCCGACCAGAAACGCGATCGCGACCAGCACCGAGACGACGCCGATACGAAGGCCCTTGGGACCGGCGGGCGTACCATGGGCCGACGCGGGTGGGGGGAGGGACCGGTCGTCGCTCATGCCGGCTGCTTATCCGCGCGCGGTCGAGGCTGGTCAATCAACTCCCGCGCCAATGCGGTCAGCGCGCCATCGTCGGGCTCGGTCGCGGCGATGCGGCGCGCCCAGCCGCCGCCGGCCGCGGTGGCGACGGCGGGGCTGATCGCGGCGATGTCGACCGTCGAACGATCCACACCCTGGCTGTCGATCAGCGCGGCGAACCGGCGCGCCGCGCGGGGGGAGTGGAGCAGCGCGACGTGCTCCGACCAGCCGCGCACCGTGGCTGCGTCGATGGGTGCCGGATCGCTGGCATAGACCGTCAACTGTCGTACGTCGGGCAGCTCCACTCGCTCGCGCCCGGCGAGGTGGAGGAGCCTGCCAAAGCCGGCGGATCGAGCTTGGGCGAGCAAGGCCGCGACATCGCGATCACCGACCATCGCGGCCTCCAGCCCGACCCTTCGCGCCGCCGCCGCCGTGGCTTCGCCGACCGTCAGCACGGGAAGGTTCTGCAAGGTAGCCAGCGAGGGCCCGGCGAGGCGCGGGGCGTTGGCGCTGGTCAGGAGCAGCGCATCGAAATCCTCGGGGGCAGGGGGCTGCCAAGCGACCGGGGCGATGGTGAAGAGCGGCTGGACCTCGGCAGTGACGCCGAGCGCGCGCAGCCGCGCCGCCGTCCGGTCCGCGCCGGGTTGTGGGCGCAGCACGAGCGCGCGCCGGTTCACCCGGCGGACCGCCGGCGCGCCGACTCCGGCGCCGGCGCGAGCGGCTCGATCAGCAGTATCTTGCGGGTCGAACCGGGTGTGCCGCGTCTGAACCGTTCCACGCCCGCGCCTTCGACAAGGCGGCGTCGAAAGTCTAGAGCGCGGCGGTGCTCATCCTCGGCCTGGAATCCTCGTGCGACGAGACCGCGGCGGCGCTGGTCACCGGTGACCGGCAGGTGCTGGCGCATCGGCTGCTGGGGCAGGAGGCGGCGCATGCGCCCTTTGGCGGCGTGGTTCCCGAGATCGCGGCGCGCGCGCATGTCGAGGCGCTGGCGCCGCTGGTTGAGGCGGCGCTGGCGGACGCGGGCGTTCGGCTGGGCGATGTGGATGCGGTTGCCGCGACCGCAGGACCGGGGCTGATCGGCGGCGTGATGGTCGGGCTGGTCACCGGCAAGGCGCTCGCCCATGCGGCGGGCAAGCCGCTGATCGCGGTCAACCATCTGGAGGGTCATGCGCTCAGCCCGCGGCTGTCGGACCCGGACCTCCATTTCCCCTACCTGCTGCTGCTCGTGTCCGGTGGGCACTGCCAGCTGCTGCTGGTCGAGGGCGTCGGCCGCTATCGACGGTGGGCGACGACGATCGACGATGCGGCGGGGGAGGCGTTCGACAAGACCGCCAAGCTGCTCGGGCTCGGCTTTCCCGGCGGACCGGCGGTCGAGCGCGCGGCGGCGGCGGGTGACGCATCGGGGGTGCCGCTGCCGCGTCCGCTGTTCCGTTCGCCCGAGCCGCATTTCTCGTTCGCGGGGCTGAAGGCGGCGGTGGCGCGGGTGGTCGGGCAGTACCCGCCGGAGGACATCGCGGCGTCGTTCCAGCAGGCGGTGATCGACTGTCTGGTGGATCGTACGCGGCTTGCGCTCCAAGGACATGGCAGACCCACGGCGCTGGTGGTGGCGGGCGGTGTCGCCGCAAATGGCGCCGTGCGCGCGGCATTGCAGGCGCTGGCCGAAAGCCATGGCCTGCGTTTCGTCGCCCCGCCCTTGTGGCTGTGCACGGACAATGCCGCCATGATCGCCTGGGCGGGAGCTGAGCGGTTCGCGGCCGGGCTGACCGACCCGCTCGACGTGCCCGCCCGTCCGCGCTGGCCACTCGATCCTGCGGCAGAAGCGGTGCGTGGCGCGGGGGTGAAGGCATGATCGGGGTGGTCGGCGGCGGCGCCTGGGGCACCGCGATCGCGCAGGTAATGGCATCCGACGGCAGCCCGGTGCGGCTATGGGCGCGCGAGCCGGAGGTGGTCGCGGGCATCAACGAACGGCACGAGAATGCGACCTTTCTGCCTGGCATCCCCCTCGCTCCGTCGGTGCGCGCGTTCGCCGATCTCGCCGCGCTCGACGGCGCCGCGCTGATCTTCGTCGTCACCCCGGCACAGCACATGCGCGCCGTGCTCGCCGGCCTGCCCTCTCGCGGCGCGCCGCTGATCCTGTGTTCCAAGGGGATCGAGGCGGGATCGCTCAAGCTGCTGCACCAGGTCGCGGGCGAGGCGGTGATCGGTTCGCCGGTGGCGGTGATGTCCGGCCCGACCTTCGCGCATGAGGTCGCGCGCGGCCTGCCCACCGCGGTGACGCTGGCGGCGCGGGACATAGCGGCGGCGACGCGGCTGGCCGAACAGGTCGCGCGGTCGACCCTGCGCCCCTATGCCAGCGACGATCTCGCCGGCGCGGAGATCGGGGGTGCGGTGAAGAACGTCCTCGCCATCGCCTGCGGCGTGGTCGAGGGCGCGGGGCTCGGACAGAACGCGCGTGCGGCGTTGATCGCGCGCGGCTTCGCGGAGATGACCCGCTTCGGACTGGCGCGCGGGGCGCGCGCGGAGACGCTCGCGGGGTTGGCGGGGCTGGGCGACCTCGTGCTGACCTGCTCGTCGACATCGAGCCGCAACTTCTCGTTGGGAATCGGGCTGGGGCAGGGGCGGTCCGCGGCCGCGTTGCTCGCGGACCGGCGGACGGTGGCCGAAGGCGCCTTCACCGCGCCGGTGCTGGCGGCTGCGGCGCGCGCAGCCGGGGTGGACATGCCGGTGACCGACGCGGTCAACCGGTTGCTGGCAGGTGCGGCGGCGGCGGAGGTGATCGAGACGTTGCTGGCGCGACCGTTGCGGGCGGAGGGGGCGTAACGCCGCTGCAATCCTCCCCGACGAGGGCCGGGGTCCAGCTGCGCAGGTGCATGTTGGTGGTGTTGCACCTCCCCTCCGCTTTGGTGGCAACTGGGCCCGGCCTGCGCCGGGGAAGAGTATCTGGTCGGCCGATCCGATGTTCAGAAATCGACCGCGATGCCCTTGAGCTCCCAGTCGCCATAGCGGGTCGGATTGCGGCCGAGCGGGTCGTCCGCCTTGCGCTCGCGGGCCTCGGGCAGCGGCACCGGCTTGGTCGGTGTCAGGTATTCCGGCGGCTTCACATGATCGGGGCGCTTGCCCATCGCGGTTTCCTTATCCGGCGTCGCCCCCCACATGGGGCGTTGATGCCGATTCGCCAGACCCGTCCCCCGGAACCGCCCAGAGAACCTTTGGGCACTGCCACCCGGCGCGCGGCGCTGCGGCTGCTCGATGCGGTGCTGCGGCGTGGCGAGGCGCTGGAGGCGGCGCTGCCGGCCGCGACCCGCGCGATCCACGGTCCCGACCGGGGCCTCGCCCATGCCATCGTCGCCGAGGCGCTGCGCTGGCTCGTGGACCTAGACGCGTTGATCGACGCGCAGACCCGGCAACGGCTGCCCGATGACGCCAAGGCGCGGTTCGCGCTGCGTATCGCGCTGGTGCAGGTTCTCCGCCTCTCGACCCCGCCCCATGCCGCCATCGCGACGGTGCTGCCGCTGGTCGATGGCGGCCCGCGCAAGCTGGTGCACGGCGTGTTCGGCTCGGTCGTGCGCGGTGGGGCGACGCTGCCCGAGACACCGACCCTGCCCGCGGACACGCATGCGCGCTGGGCTGCCGCCTGGGGCGAGGATGTCGCACAGGCCGCGGCCCGCGCCATCGCCGCGCCGCCGCCGCTCGACCTGTCGTTGCGCGATGACGGCTGGGCGGAGCGCCTGGACGGTCGCTCGCTGGCGGCGGGTCATGTCCGGCTCGACGACGCCGACTCCGTGCCCGACCTCCCAGGTTATGCCGACGGCGGCTGGTGGGTCCAGGATCTCGCCGCCTCGCTGCCGGCGCGGCTGCTCGGCGCCGGCGGCGGCACGGTGCTCGACCTGTGCGCGGCACCCGGCGGCAAGACGTGCCAACTGGCGGCGGCGGGGTGGCGGGTAACGGCGGTGGACAGCAGCGAAAGTCGTCTGGCGCGACTTCGGGATAATCTTGAGCGCACGGGGCTGGAGGCGAAGGTGATCCGCGCCGACATCCTCGACTGGAACCCGCCCGCACCGGTGGACGCGGTGCTGCTCGACGCGCCCTGTAGCGCTACCGGCATCTTCCGCCGCCACCCCGACGTGCTGCACCGCGTCCGCCCGGCGGTGATCGCGGAGATGGCCGCGTTGCAGACCCGCCTGCTCGCCCGCGCGGCGGAGTGGGTGCGGCCGGGCGGCACACTGGTCTATGCCACCTGCTCGCTGGAGCCGGCGGAGGGCGAGGACCAGGCGGAGCGGTTCCTCGCCGACCGCCCAGACTTCACGCTGGTCGCGCCCGCGCCCGGCGAACTGCCGGTCGCCGCCACCGACCGCGGCTGGGTAAGGACCGTGCCCGGCACGCTGGCAGCGGAAGGGGGGTGCGACGGTTTCTTCATCGCGCGCTTCCGGCGTGACGGGGGCGGCACGGCGGGTTAGAGCCGCCCGGTGCAACAGCCCGTCCGCCCCAACCTTGTCAGGATCGCCCCGTCCATCCTGTCGGCCGACTTCGCGCGGCTGGGCGAGGAGGTCCGCGCGATCGACGCGGCCGGCGCGGACTGGATCCATCTCGACATCATGGACGGGCATTTCGTGCCCAACATCTCGTTCGGCCCGACGGTGGTGAAGGCGCTGCGGCCGCTGACGACCAAGCCGTTCGACGTCCACCTGATGATTTCCCCGGTCGACGCGTATTTGGACGCATTCGCGGAGGCTGGCGCTGACACGATCACTGTCCATCCCGAGGCCGGGCCGCACATCCACCGCTCGCTCCAGCACATCAAGGGATTGGGCAAGCGGGCGGGCGTGGTGCTCAACCCGGGCACGCCGGCCAAGATGCTCGATTACCTGCTCGATCTGGTCGACCTGGTGCTGGTGATGAGCGTCAACCCGGGTTTCGGCGGCCAGCACTTCATTGATTCGCAGCTCAAGAAGATCGCTGCGGTGCGCAGGATGATCGACGCGAATGGTCGCGCGATCGACCTGGAGGTGGACGGCGGCGTCGATGCCGACAGCGCGCGCCGGTGCATCGAGGCCGGCGCCGATGCGCTGGTCGCCGGCACCTCCGTGTTCCGCGGCGGGCCCGACCGATACGCCGCCAACATCGCCATGCTAAGAGGCGGGTGAGCGCCGACCAACCCGACGTCGCGCCCGACACCATCGACGAGGGCAAGCGGCTGGTGCGCCTGGGCGGCGACACGGGGCTGAGCCTCGCCGAGCGGCTGTCAGACACTTTCCACAAGCTGACCTGGCGGACGCCGCTTCACACATTGCGGCTGCGCGGGCGCTATCCGCTCAAGCTGATCGCGGTGCCCGACGATCCGGTAGTCGGCGATGTCGCGCGCGGGCAGGCGCTGCTCGATGGCCGCATCAGCTTTCGTGGCGAGTCGCACCTGCTCGACGAGCTAGATTTCGGACGGCGGGACTGGGGCAAGCCGTTCGCCAACCACGTCCACAGCTTCGCCTGGCTGCGCGACCTGTCGACCGTCGCGACCCGGGCGCAGGGCGCGCCGATCGCGGAGGCGCTGACCGGGCGCTGGCTGCGCGCGTATGAGAACAAGGTTGATGCGCTCGCCTGGGCGCCCGATCTCTGGGGTCGGCGGCTGCTGTTCTGGACCAGCCACGCGCCGCTGATCCTCAGCTCCACCGACCTGATCTACCGCTCGGCGGTGCTCAACACGCTGGCGCGCGGCGCGCGGCACATCGAGCGTGGCGCCGACAAGGCACCGCCGGGCGCGCGGCGCATCGCTGCGTGGTGCGGCATCGTCGCGGCCGGGCTGCTGATCCCCGGCGGCGATCCCAGGCGCGCGTTCGGCGAGGCGGGATTGGCGCGCGCGATCGCGGGCGGGCTCCACGACGATGGCGGTGCGGTCTCGCGCAGTCCGGCGCAGCTGCTCGACACGATTGCGCTGCTGGCGATGCTGCGCGAGACCTATGCGGCGCGGCGGCTGGAGCTGCCGCAGAGCGTCGCGGCGGCACTGACGCGCGCGGTGCCGGCGCTGCTCGGCGTCACCCATGCCGACCGCTCGCTGGCGAGCTGGCAGGGCAGCGGTCCGGCGTCGGCCGCCGAGGTCGCGGCCGTGATCGAAGCGACGGGCATCCGCACCCGGCCGCTGCGCCAGTCGCGCGACTGGGGCTATCAGCGGCTGGCGGCGGGCAGCGCGGTGCTGATCGTCGATGCCGCGCCGCCGCCGGTCGGTCGGCAGGTGGAGGGGGGTTGCGCTTCGACGCTGGCATTCGAACTGTCGGACGGACCGGCCCGTCTGGTCGTCAATTGCGGCGGCGCGCGCGCGGCGACCGCCGGCCTGCCGCGCGAACTCGCCGAGGGGCTCCGCACCACCGCGGCGCATTCGACCCTGGTCGTCGCCGATTCCAACTCCACCGCGATCCAACCCGACGGCACGCTGGGTCGCGGCGTCGCGCAGGTGGAGCTCTCGCGCCAGGAGAGCGACGCCGCGAGCCGATTGGAGGCGAGCCATGACGGCTATGTCCGGCGCTGGGGGTTCGTCCACCGCCGCCAGCTGCTGCTGACCGGCGACGGGCGCGAGCTGCGCGGCGAGGACGCGCTGTTGCCGCAGGGCAGGCGCAGGCGCGCGGGTGCGGCGTTCGCGGTCCGCTTCCACCTCGGCGCGGGCGTGCAGGCGTCACCGACCGCTGATGGTCTGGCCGCATTGCTGCGGCTGCCCGGCGGCGCCCTGTGGCAGTTCCGCTGCCGCGGCGGCACGCTGGCGATCGAGCCGAGCCTGTGGATCGACGCCACCGGCCGACCGGTGTCGACGCAGCAGCTGGTGGTGAGCGGCGAGGCGGCGGCGGGCGGCGCGGGCATCAGCTGGGCGTTCAAGCGGGCGATCTGAGGGATGAGCATGACCACTGTTTCGATTCGACGCGCGTTGCTGTCGGTTTCCGACAAGACCGGCATCGTCGCGTTCGCCAGCGCCTTGGCCGAGCGCGGCGTGGAGCTGGTCTCGACCGGCGGCACGGCCAGTGCGCTCCGCGAGACCGGTCTGACGGTGCGCGACGTCGCCGAGCTTACCGGCTTTCCCGAGATGATGGACGGCCGCGTGAAGACGCTGCACCCGGCTGTCCATGGCGGGTTGCTGGCGGTGCGCGAAGACCCCGAACATGTCGCCGCGATGACCGCGCACGGCATCGGCGGCATCGACCTGCTCGTCATCAACCTCTACCCGTTCGAGGCGACGGTCGCGTCGGGCGCGGACCGCGACGCGGTGATCGAGAATATCGACATTGGCGGCCCGGCGATGGTGCGCTCGGCGGCCAAGAACCACGCGCATGTCGTGGTGCTGACCGACCCCGCCGATTACGCCGAAGTGCTCGCCGCGATCGACGAGGGCGGCACCCGGCAGGAGCTGCGTCGGCGGCTCGCGGCCAAGGCGTTCGCGCTGACCGCCACCTATGACGCCATGATCGCCAGCTGGTTCGGTTTTGCCGACCAGGGGCAGATGTTCCCGGCGACGCTGCCGATGGTGCTCGAGGCGCCACAGGTGCTGCGGTACGGCGAGAACCCGCACCAACAGGCGGCGTTCTACCGCCATCGCGGGCCGTCCGCGCGCGGGATCGGCCAGGCGCGGCAGGTGCAGGGCAAGGCGCTCAGCTACAACAACCTCAACGACGCCGACGCGGCGCTGGAGCTGGTCGCCGAGTTCAGCGATGCAGGACCGACCGCGGTGATCGTCAAGCATGCCAACCCCTGCGGCGTCGCGACCGCCGCGACGCTGCGGCAGGCTTACGAGGCGGCGTTCGCGTGCGACAGCGTGTCGGCGTTCGGCGGCATCATCGCGCTCAACCGGCCGATCGACGAAGCCACCGCGCGAGCGATCACCGGCATCTTTACCGAGGTCGTGATCGCGCCCGACGCCGATGCCGATGCGCTGGCGGTGTTCGCGGGCAAGAAGAACCTCCGGCTGCTGTTGACCGGTGAGTTGCCGGACGCGGGCCGGGGCGGGTTCGCGATCAAGTCGATCGCCGGCGGTTGGCTGGTGCAGGGGCGCGATAATGGTCGCCTTGGCGAGCTGCAGGTGGTGACCAAGCGCCCACCGACCGCGCAGGAGCTGGCCGATTGCCGCTTCGCCTGGACCGTCGCCAAGCACGTCAAGTCGAACGCGATCGTCTATGCGAGGGACGGCGCGACCGCCGGCGTCGGCGCGGGGCAGATGAACCGCCTCGAGTCGGCGCGGATCGCGGCCTGGAAGGCGCGCGATGCCGCCGACAAGGCAGGCTGGGCAGAGCCGCGCACGATCGGCTCTGCGGTGGCATCTGACGCCTTTTTCCCGTTCGCCGACGGATTGATGGCTGCGGTCGAGGCGGGCGCGACCGCGGTGATCCAGCCGGGCGGCTCGATCCGCGACGACGCGGTGATCGCGGCCGCCGACGCGGCGGGGCTGGCGATGGTATTCACGGGCATAAGGCACTTCAGGCACTGAAGTTATCAGCCCCATGCATGAGCGCGTCTCGTTAACGCGTGATCGACCCCACATTCGGCAGCGTCGCCTCCTCCGCCGTGGGCACGCTGCCGAACAGCGCCCGGTCCGCAGGCGTGAACGCCCAGCGAAACAGCACGAGCAGATAGACCGCCGCGATCAGCGGCACCCCGATCGTCAGCTCCGCCCATTCGAGCGACGGCGGCAGCGCGGTAACGGCCGCTCCGACGACGATCGCCGCCGCGGCCGCGCCCAGCAGCGGCCAGCGCCAGGGCGAGACCGACTCGCCGAGGATGTGGCCGAGCAGCCGCGCCTTGATGACCGAGGTGAGTGCGAGGCTGATGGTCAGCGCCACCGCCGGCCCCGCCGCCTGCCACGCCACCGGCCACCCCGCGCCCCGCATCAGGAAGATCAGCGCCACGCTGAGCACCACCTGGAACACCAGCATCGCCGCCGAGATTATCAGGTTGCGATGCCGGGCCGTGTAAACGAGCGCCGTCTCGCAGACCGCGCCGGTGGAGGCGAGCACCTCGGCCGCGAGCAGAAAGGCGAGCGCCGCGGTACCCGCCACGAACTGCGGGCCCAGTACGCCCATCACCGCCTCCCCCGGGATCGAGCCCATCAGCGCCAGCCCGCCCTGCGCCGCGATGATCCAGAACGCGACCTGCCGCACCTGGTTGGCGATCGCGGCGTGATCGCCCGCCGCCAGACTGCGCGTGATGACGGGCCCCAGGATCGGATCGAAGCTGGTCTTCAACCTTTGCGGCAGGGACGCGACCTGCTGCGCCATGAAATAGATGCCGACGATCTCGGGCGAGAAGAAGCGCCCCATGATCAGCCGGTCGACGTTGCGCGTCCCCCATTCGAGCGCATCGGCACCCGCCAGCGGCGCGTTGTAGCGCGCGAGCCGGAACAGCGCGCGCGGCTGCGGGGACCAGCCGCGCGGCAGCCCGTAGCTTTTCAGGAAAGGTACCAGGCTGGCGACCAGCGCCGCAATCATCGACACGACATAGGATAGCACCAACCCGTCGCGGATGTTGACGAACGAGAAGCCCCACGCGGCGATCGAGATCGTCCACGGTTCGATGACGGCGCGCGCGGTGACCGCCGCCTTGACGTTGAAGCGATAGGCGAGCGCGGCGAGGCTGACGTCGGACCAGGCGACGGCGAGGATGATCAGCGGCAGCCAGCGATCGAGCCCGCCGACCCGCGTATTCGGGTACATGACCTGCGGAAAAGACCACAGCACCGCGCTTGCCAGCATCGACGCGATGAACGCCACCGCCATCGCGTCCCACACCACGCAGACATGCGGGCGATCGGATTCGCTCAGCGCCTGCGCCAAGCCGCGCTTCAGGCCCAGCGTCGCGACCACCGCGGCGAGCTCGACGACGACGATCGCGAGCGCGAACCGCCCGACCAGCTCCGGCCCATAGAGCCGCCCCGCGATGAACAGGAAGGGGATGCGCGCCGCCAGCCGCAGGATGAAACCGGCGACGTTGGTCCGGCCACCCTTGGCGAGCGTGTCGATGTCGGAGCGGGGCTCGGTCACCTGCTCAGCGACCGCCGATGTTGAGGAAGTTGCTGACCTCGACACAGGTTCGGCAAGCCGCAACTGCGACGCGCCGCGGCGGCAACGCGTCAGCCGCGCTCCGGTCGCGCAATGGAGTGGCCGGTGCCGGGCAGGTCATCGCATACGTCTTGGCATAGATCGGTCCGTGTAGGACAGGGCGGATACGCGTCCACTGGCATCCACCCCCGCGAAGGCGGGGGTCCAGTCGCGAGCTGCCGCGTTGTAAGTGGCTGACCTTACTAACCGAGTTCGTGGCGACTGGGCCCCCGCCTGCGCGCGGGAAGATGGGAGGGCCTAGTGCGCCGCGCCCCAGCTCGGCCCCGTCCCGATCTCGATTCCCAACGGCACGGTCAGCTTGACCGCGGGCTCCGCAGCACCCGCCATCACCCGCTCGATCACCGCCGACGCCGCCGCGACGTCGCCCGCCGGCAGCTCGAACACCAGTTCGTCGTGGACCTGCAGCAGCATCCGGACATGCCCGAGCCCGGCCTCCGCCAGCGCGGGCTCCATGCGGATCATCGCGCGCTTGATGATGTCGGCGGACGTACCCTGGATCGGCGCGTTGATCGCGGCGCGTTCGGCGCCCTGGCGCTCGTTCTGGACCTTGGACTTGATGCGCGGGAACCAGCATTTGCGACCGAACAGCGTCGTCGTGTAGCCGCGCTCGCGCACCTCGCTCAGCGTTTCGGCCATGTAACGGTTGATGCCCGGGAAGCGCTCGAAATAGCGGTCGATCATGCCCTGCGCCTCGTCGGACGAGACCTCCAGCCGCCCCGCCAGGCCCCAGCGGCTGATGCCGTAGAGGATCGCGAAGTTGATCGTCTTGGCGCGCGCCCGCGTATCGCGGTTGACCTCGCCGAACAGCTCGGCGGCGGTCAGGCTGTGGATGTCCTCGCCGGCGGCGAATGCGTCGCGCAGTTGCGGCACGTCGGCGATGTGCGCGGCGAGGCGCAGCTCGATTTGCGAATAGTCGGCGGCGAGGATGACGTTGCCCGGCTCCGCCACGAACGCGTCGCGGATCTGGCGGCCGACCTCGGTGCGGATCGGGATGTTCTGCAGATTGGGCTCGGTCGAGGACAGCCGCCCGGTCTGCGCGCCGGTCAGCGAGTAGCTGGTGTGGACGCGGCCGGTCTTCGGGTTGATCTCCTGCTGCAGCGCGTCGGTATAAGTGTTCTTGAGCTTGGTCAGCTGGCGCCAGTCGAGCACCTTGCGGACCACCTCGCTGCCCGGCGCCTTTTCGCGCGCCAGCCGCTCCAGCTCGGTGACGTCGGTGGAATAGACGCCCGACTTGCCCTTGCGCCCGCCCTTCAGGCCCAGCCGCTCGAACAGCACGTCACCCAGTTGCTTGGGGCTGCCGATCGTAAACGGTCCGCCGGCGAGGGCATGGACCTCCTTCTCCAGCTCGACGATCTGGCCGGAGAACTCCGCCGACAGCTCGGCGAGCCGGGCGCGGTCGACGGCGATGCCGTGCCGCTCCATGCGCGCGATCACCGGCACGAGCGGCCGATCGACCATCTCGTAGACTCGCGTCGCGCCCTCGGCGGGCAGACGGGCGCGAAATCGCTTCCACAGGCGGAAGGTGACGTCGGCGTCCTCGGCGGCGTAGCGGGTGGCCGCGGCGAGATCGATTTCGGCGAAGCCGCGCTGCGATTTGCCGACCCCGACCACGTCCTTGAACGCGATGCACGAGTGCGAGAGGTGGGTGGCGGCGAGCTCGTCCATGCCGTGGCCGTGCAGGCCCGCGTCGAGGTCGAAGCTCATGACGATCGTATCGTCGTGCGGCGCGACCGCGATATCGCGCAAGCCCAGCACGATCATGTCGAACTTGATGTTGTGGCCGATCTTGAGGACGGCCTCGTCCTCGAACAGGTCCTTGAGCTTGGCGAGGCAGGGCGCGCAGTCGATCTGCACCGGGTTCTCGGCCAGCAGGTCGGTGCCGCCATGCTTGAGCGGGATGTAGCAGGCGCGGTTGGGCGCGAGGGCGAGGGAAACGCCGACCAGCTCGGCGGTGGTCGCATCGGTGCCGCTGGTCTCGGTGTCGATCGCCACGAAGCCCTGCGCGCGCGCGTCCGTGATCCAGCGGTCGAGCGTGTCGAGATCGACCACCGTCTCATAGCCGTCATGGTCGCAAGGCGGGTCGCTGTCCTGCGGCACCGAATCGGGCGTGACCACCGGCGCGTCGGCGACCTGCTCCAGCTTGTTGAGCAGCGTGCGGAAGCCGTGATGCTCCAGGAACGCGCGGAGCGGCGCGTCGGGGATGCCCTTGAGCTCCAGTTCTTCGAGCGGGTGCTCGAGCGGCACGTCGCATTTCAGCTTGACCAGCTCGCGGCTCATCCGCGCGGCGTCGGCATGGTCGCGCAGATTGTCGCGAAGCTTGCCCTTCTTGAAGTCGTCCCTGGCGGCGGCGGCGAGCACCGCCTCGACATCGCCATAGGTCTGAATCAGCGTCGCGGCGGTCTTCGGCCCCACGCCGGGTACGCCCGGCACATTGTCGACGCTGTCGCCCATCAGCGCCAGCACCTCGCCCAATTTGGTCGGCTCGACGCCGAACTTCTCGACCACCGCGTCGGCGCCCAGCCGGCGATTGTTCATCGTGTCGTAGAGATCGAGTCCCGGCTCGATCAGCTGCATCAAGTCCTTGTCGCTGGACACGATCGTCACCGCCCAGCCCTGCGCCAGCGCCGCCTTGGCATACGACGCGATCAGGTCGTCCGCCTCCAGCCCGTCCTCCTCGATGCACGGCATCGAGAAGGCGCGGGTGGCGTCGCGGATCATCGGAAATTGCGGGACCAGATCCTCGGGCGGCGGCGGGCGGTGCGCCTTGTACTGGTCGTACATCTCGTTGCGGAAGGTGTGCGAGCCCTTGTCGAAGATCACCGCCATATGGGTCGGGCCCTCGGCGGCATGAACCTCGTCGGCCAGCTTCCAGAGCATGGTGGTGTAGCCATAGACGGCGCCGACCGGCTGACCGTGCTTGTTGGTCAGCGGCGGCAGCCGGTGATAGGCGCGGAAGATATAGCCCGAGCCATCGACGAGGTAGAGATGCGGCATCGCGGCGGCTTAGCGGAGCGCGCGCCAGGGGCAAAGGCTTCAACCCTCTTCCGCCTGCGGGAGAGGAGCGAGACTTAGGTCCGCGCAGCGGCCTTAGTCGCAGCGGTGAGGGCGGTCTGGGTGATACGGCGTGTCCGTCGCACCGGCCCTCGCCCTGCCGCCTGCGGCGGCTGTCCCTCTACCGCAAGCGGGAGAGGGCTAGTACGCGATCCCGCCGCCGCCGGTCATCTGGGCGTGGTTCGCCACGGCCGTCGCGACCGACTGGATCAGCGCCTGGCGCTCGCGCACCGGGCGGGTGGTGTCGCCGATCATCACCGCGATCGCATAGCGGCGGCCGTCCGGCGCGGTGAGCAGGCCGACGTCGTTGAAGCCGGCGTTGCGGCCGGCGAGGTCCTGGCCGGTGCCGGTCTTGTGCGCGATCTGCCAGCCCGCCGGGAGTGCCGCGCGCAGGCGAGCACGGCCGGTGACGGTCTGGCTCATGGTCGACAGCGCGACACGCGTGGAGGTCTCGCTCAACAGCTCGCCACGCGCCAGGCGGGCGAGCGCATCGGCGATCGCGACCGGCTGTGCGCCATCGGGCGGATCGGCGATATAGGCGTCCAGCGCCGCCACCCGGCGCTCGCGCGGCAGCGCTGCGCGCGCGGCGGCGAACGCGCCGCCCTGCGAAAAGGACGGCAGCCAGTTCAACCCGGCGGTCTTCGCCTGCAACAGCCGCTCGCCCGGACCGAAGCGGATCGGCCCCAGCCGCTTGTTCTCGATCATCGCGCGCACCGCCGATGGGCCGCCGGCGAGCCACAACAGCTTGTCGTTGGCGGTGTTGTCGCTCTGCGTCAGCGCGCGGGTGAGGAGATCGCCGACACTGGTCTCGAAGACGCCGCTCTTGGCGATCAGCCAGGCGATCGGCTGGTGGAACAGCGTCAGGTCGTCCGCGGTCACCCGCACCGGGTCATCCAGCCGGATGCGGCCCTGATCGCGCAGGTCGAGGATGGTGAGCGCGACCCACAGCTTCGAGACCGACTGCTGCGGCAGATACTGGCGTCCGCCCGCTTCCGCGCTCCAGCCCTCGTCGACCGCCTGCACCGCCACCCCCGACTTCCCCGGGAAGGCGCGCTGGAGCCGGACCAGCTCGCCGATCAGCGGCATCGGCGCGGCGCGGACCACGCGCGGCTGGACGATCGGGATCGGGATGGAGACGATCACCGGCGGCGAGCGCAGCGGCGCGCGGGCGGTGGCGCCGGGCCGCTCGGTCGAGCCACAGCCCGCCAGCGCGGCCACGAGCAGCACGCACACTCCCGTCCGAATATGCCTACCCAACGCCATCACATGCATCCGTCAACGCCCGGCTATGTTGTGTGCGGGTGGCCGCGTTACAAACAAGTATATCGACGACATCCTGCGACGAGTGCGCGCGGGGCTGCGGTGAAGCGCGGGCAGGCCGGCCAAGGCCTTGATTTGTCGAGCTTGCGTCAGCGAGCCGTCGGGCGCTTGCGGCGGGGCGCCAGCATCACCGCCGCGCCTGCAAGCGCCGATAGCGCCGACCCCGCGAGCACCGCGATCTTGACCTCGGCAAGCAACTCAGGGTCGTGACGAAAGGCGAGCGCGCCGATGAACAGGCTCATCGTGAAGCCCACCCCACACAGCAAGGCGACGCCATAGAGTTGCCGCATCGACGCGCCGTCCGGGGGTGGTGCCAGGCGCAGCCGGATCGCGGCCCAGCTGGCGCCGAACACGCCGAGCTGCTTGCCGAAGAACAGCCCGGCGGCCACGCCGAGCGGCAGCGGAGCCGACAAGACCCCAGGTCCAACCCCTCCCAAGGCCACACCGGCATTGGCGAAGCCGAACACCGGTAGCACCAGATAGGCGACCCAGGGCTGGAGCGCGTGTTCAAGTCGATGCAGCGGCGAGGCGCCATCGTCGGGACGGCCCGGCGATGCGCGCAACGGAACCACAAGTGCCAGGGCCACACCTGCCAGGGTCGGGTGGACGCCCGAGCGCAGTACCAGCACCCACAGTACCGCGCCGAGCAGCAGATAAGGCGCCAGCCGTACGACGCCCCGTCGATTGAGCAGGTAACCCACCGCCACCGCGGCGGCCCCAAGCAGCAGCCAGCCGAGCGCTAGGTCGGCGGTGTAGAAGAGGGCGATGATCGCCACCGCGCCGAGATCGTCGATGATCGCCAGCGCGGTGAGGAAGATCTTGAGCGACACCGGCACGCGGCGGCCGAGCAGCGCCAGGACGCCGAGCGCGAAGGCGATGTCGGTCGCGGTCGGGATCGCCCAACCGCGCAGCGTCGCGGGCTCGCCGGCGTTAAGCGCGACGAAGATCGCGGCGGGCACCACCATGCCCCCGATCGCGGCGATGCCGGGGAGCGCGCGTCGCCGCCAAGTCGACAGCTGCCCGTCGATCAACTCGCGCTTGATCTCCAGCCCGACGAGCAGGAAGAACAGCGCCATCAGCCCGTCATTGACCCAATGTTCGACGCTCAGTCCGGCGACGGAGACGTGGAGCGCCGCGAAGTAGGCCGGCGCGACAAAGGAGTTGGCGACCACCAGCGCCAGCGCCGCCGACGCCATCAGCATCAAGCCTGCGGTAGCCTCGCTGCTCAGCAGGGTGCGCAGGACGGAGATGGGCCGGCGGATCATGCGGCCCTGCTAACCGGACCCGCCTCCCGAATCCCGCGAATTCGCGAGTAGAAGCTCGTTCAGGGCACCAGCACGGTATCGACCGCCTCCGCCGAGGTCTCCGGCCAGTCCAGCGTATAGTGCAGCCCCCGGCTCTCATGCCGATGGAGCGCGGAGCGGACGATCAGGTCGGCGGTCTGGAGCAGGTTGCGCAGCTCGATCAGGTCGGGCGTCACGCGGAAATGGCCATAATGGTCCGCCACCTCTTCCTGCAGCAGCCTGATGCGGTTGGCGGCGCGGTTCAGCCGCTTGGTGGTGCGGACGATGCCGACATAATTCCACATGAACCGGCGGATCTCGGTCCAGTTCTGCTTGATGACCACCTCCTCGTCGGAGTCGGTGACGCGGCTCTCGTCCCAAGGGCGGATGACCGGCACCGGTGGCAGCGCCTCCCAGCGGCGCGCGATGTCGTCGGCGCACGCTTCGCCGAAGACGAAGCATTCGAGCAGCGAGTTCGACGCGAGCCGGTTGGCCCCGTGCAGCCCCGACTGGGTGCACTCGCCCGCGGCGTAGAGGCCGGGCAGGTCGGTGCGCCCGTCGCGGTCGATGACGATGCCGCCGCAGGTATAATGCTGCGCCGGCACTACCGGGATTGGCCCGGTGGTCATGTCCATGCCCAGCCCGAGCAGCTTGTCGTGGATGGTGGGGAAATGCTCCCGGACGAACGCCGCCGGCTGGTGGCTGATGTCGAGGTGGACGTAATCCAGGCCGTCGCGCTTGATTTCCGCGTCGATCGCGCGCGCCACCACGTCGCGCGGGGCGAGCTCGAGCCGTTCGGAGTCGTAATCCGCCATGAATCGCCGGCCGGTGCGCGGATTGAGCAGGTGGCCGCCCTCGCCGCGCACCGCCTCGGTGATGAGGAAGTTCTTGACGTCGAGATGGTAGAGGCAGGTCGGGTGGAACTGCATGAACTCCATGTTCGACACCCGGCACCCCGCCCGCCACGCCATGGCGATGCCGTCGCCGGTCGCGCCCTTGGGCGCGGTCGAGAACAGATAGGTTCGCCCCGCGCCGCCGGTCGCCAGGATCGTCGCGCGGGCGGTGTGCAGGTCTACCGCCCCGGTCGCGCGATTGACCGCATAGACCCCCCAGACGTTGCCCGCGCCCGAATACCGCTCCTCGTGACGCGAGGTGGCGAGGTCGATCGCGACCTGGTCGGCGATCATGGTGATGTTGGGGTGGGCGGTGGCGGCGCGCAGCAGCGCCTCCTGCACCGCCCAGCCGGTCGCGTCGGCGACGTGGACGATGCGCCGGTGCGAATGCCCGCCCTCGCGGGTTAAATGGAGGGCATCTCCCTCGGTGGCGAAGGGTACGCCCAGCTGCTGCAGCCGCTCGATCGCGGCTGGAGCTTGGCCGATCACGAACTCTACGACGCCGCGATCGTTGAGCCCCGCGCCCGCCACCATCGTGTCCTCGACATGGTTGGCGAAGGTGTCGCCGGGCTCCAGCACCGCCGCCACCCCGCCCTGTGCCCAGGCGGTCGCGCCCTCGTTCAGCGCGCCCTTGGCGAGCACGGTGACGCGGAACCGCTCGGCCAGCGTCAGCGCGGCGGTGAGCCCCGCCGCCCCCGACCCGACGACCAGGATGTCGCTGCCCGTCCCGCCTGAAGCCGTATCGCCCACGCCCGTCTCCGCCTCGTCCACGTCTGACTGCTGCCCTTCGGCAAGCCGGCGGCGAGCGCAAGTGTGTTATGCGCTTGCATCACCCACGCCAGCCGTCATAACGCAGCGCGGCGGGAGGCAGGCGTTGCGCGGACATATTCTTGGCGTCGATGTGCGGACGGGCGAGGGGCTGCTGACCGGCCAGGACGGTCAACGTTATCGCTTCGGCCCCGCCGACTGGGCCGATCGGGGCGAACCCGCGCGCGGGCTGGAGGTCGATTTCGAATCGGAGGGCGGCCGCGCATTGTCGATCTATCCGGTGCCGGGCGCGGTCGCCGTGACCCGGCCCGAATTCGCCGTGTCCGCCCCGGCCAGGGCACCGCGCAACGACCGCAACAAGCTGATCGCCGCCTTGCTTGCCTTTCTGCTCGGGCCGCTCGGCATCCACCGCTTCTACACTGGCCGCACCGGCTCGGGCATCGTCATGCTGGTGCTCAGCATCACCGTGATCGGGCTGTTCGTCACCGTGCCGTGGGGGTTCATCGACATGATCCGCTATCTGATGATGTCGGATGAGGAATTCGAACGCCGGTATCCGCGTTAGGCGACCAACATGCGACGCCGTCGCGCCCGTCCGCTTGTCGGGGGCCGACGGTCGCCATAAGCTCGCCCCAGTCCCTGCGGAGTCCGTCCCCATGCCGACCTTCCAGCAATTGTGGGATGCGCACCCCGGCCGTGCCGACGTGTGCGACAAGGAAACGTTCGGCAACCAGTGCGCGATGCGGGTGAGCACCGCGCTGCGGGCGGTCGGCGCCGACCTGACCGGCCTGCGCACCTGTGTCGACTACGATGGCAGCCGCTTCGGCAGTCACCGCCCCGGCCATGTCCGCGCCGCGCAGGACATCGCCAACCACTTCCACCGCGTCACCAGCGGCAAGGGATTGGGCGCAGCCAGCTTCACCATCTACGATGGCACGATCAACGGCAACATGGCGGCGCTGAAGGGGGCTAAGGGCATGATCTTCATCCAGAACGGCTGGGGCACCACCGACCATATCGACGTCTGGCAGGGCAATGGCAGCGCCGGCACGCTGAAGGGCGGCGCGACCGAATATTTCGGGGTCGGCGAGAAGATCTGGTTCTGGAGCTTCGCATGATCGCCGCGCGCGCGCTGCCGCTCGCCGCGGCGCTGCTGATCGGCTGCTCGGCAGGTGCGCAACCCGATGGTCCACAGACCAACACCGTCGCCCCCGCGGCGACGCCGGACGGCCGCCTCGCCGAAGCGCAGGTCGGCGGGCGCACGCTGCGCCTGGTGACAGAGGGTGGCCAGTGCGCCCTGGCGGCGGGGGCAGCGCCGGTGCCGTTGGGGCTCGCCGCACCGTGCGGTTTCCTGCGCCCAAAAGCGGGGGCCGCGGCCTGGGTTCATGATTATGGTCCGCGCGGCGCGGTCGTGCTGGTCGGCGGCCCACCCGCTACCGCTGTTACCGCCGACAGCGGCCGCACCGCCGCGGATCGCTGCTCCGACGTCGGCCGCGCGGTGATCGTCGCGGAGGGCAAGGTCGGTTTGTCGGAGATCAAGCGCAGCGCCGGCTGGTTCTGCCCCGATGCCGCGCCGGACGAGAAATATTACTACGGCATCGCTCACGACCCGGCAGGCCGTACCCCCGTCGGCTAGGCGTTCGCCGCGCGCGTCAGGTTCAGGAACACGTCCTCCAGATCGGCTTCGCGGGTCGAGACGTCGACGATGCCGAGCCCGTCACGCGTCACCGCCGCCAGCACCTCGCCCGCGTTGACGCGGTCCTTGCTGTAGGTGATCTCCAGCACGCGCTCGCCGCGCAGCACGATCTTCTCGAAGCAGGGTGCCGCCGGCGCCCGGGTCAGGTCGCGGTCGACGGTGACCGATACCACCTTTTCCTGCGCCCGCGCGACGAGCTCGCGGGTTGGCTCGTTGGCGATCAGCCGACCGTTGTTGATGATCGCGATGCGATCGCACAGCTCCTCGGCCTCCTCCAGATAGTGCGTCGTCAGCACCACGGTGACGCCGCCCGCGTTCAACTCGCGGACATAGGCCCAGAGCTGCTGGCGCAGTTCGATGTCGACGCCGGCGGTCGGCTCGTCCAGCACCAGCACCGGCGGGGCGTGGACCATCGCCTTGGCGACCATCAGCCGCCGTTTCATGCCGCCCGACAGCGTACGGGCATAGGCGTTGGCCTTGTCCTCCAGATGCACCGCGCGGAGCAGCTCCAGCGAGCGGCGCTGCGCTTTGGGCACCCCGTACAGCCCGGCCTGGATCTCCAGCGTCTCCACCGGCGTGAAGAAGGGGTCGAACAGGATCTCCTGGTTGACGATGCCGATCGACGCCTTGGCGTTGCGCGGGTGGGCGTCGATGTCGAAGCCCCAGATCGACGCGCTCCCCTGGGTCTTGTTGACCAGCCCCGCCAGGATGTTGATGAGTGTCGACTTGCCGGCGCCATTGGGCCCGAGCAGCCCGAAGATCGAGCCGCGCGGCACGTCCAGCGTCACGCCGTCGAGCGCGCGCTTGCCGCCCGCATAGGTCTTGCCCAGATCGGCGATGCTGATGGCGGCCCCGGAGGTCTCTGGCGTCATGCGAGCGCGATAGGCTTCGGGTTGCGCCGCCACAATGCTCCTTGCTACGGCGGGGACATGATCCCGCCGCCCGAAGTCACCCGTGTCACCCAGCGCCGCGTCGCCTGCGACGGCGCCGCCGACATCCCGGGCGGGGCGGCACTCGGCCACCCGCGCGTGTGGCTGCAGATCGACGAGCATGGCTATGTCGACTGCGGCTACTGCGATCGCCGCTTCGTGCTGGTGGGCGGGCCGGCGGATGGCGCGGACCAAGGCGCGCTGCCGGATGTCACCGAAGGTGGTAGCCCGCATTGATGGTGGCGCGGCGCGGAACCCATCCTGGCTGGGGCGCCCTGATCGTGACCTCCGGTCTGGCCGTCACGATCACGGCATTCGGCACATATCTCACGGATCGTGCGCGTGTCACCGGCGAGGCTCCACTACGTCGCTGCGAATTGGCGAGCACGGTCCTTTTGGACGAGACACCTTCGCCCTATATGGACCAGCGGTCACGGGCGGCAGTCGTCAGCGCGGCGGTCACCACCCTTGAACGCTGTTTACGGGAGCAATGATGATGTCCGATCTGACCATCATCCTTTTCACGGTCGGCCTTACGCTGCTCAGCGTGGGAAGCGTGATGATGTGGCAGGAGAGCCGTTACGGCGAGGGCGATGGCCTCAACCGAGTCAAGGCAGCCGAAGATTGACCTACCAGGATTCGCGCTCGTTCCTCTACCGTGACACGCTCTCGCCGGAGGCCGCGCTGCGGCTGACGGCCGACGCGCTCGCCCGCGCCGATGATGGCGAGCTGTATCTGCAATATCGCCGCGCCGAGGCGTTCGGGTTCGATGACGGGCGGCTGAAGACCGCGAGCTACGATACCGCCGCCGGCTTCGGCCTGCGCGCCGTGTCCGGCGAAATGACCGCGTTCGCGCATGCCAACGAACTATCGGAGGCCGCGATCAAGCGCGCTGCGGAGACGATGGCGCTGATCGATCCGTCCGCCTCTCCCAAAGCGGCGGCGCCGGCGAAGACCAACCGTCACCTCTACACCGACACCGACCCGCTCGACCTGGTGCCCTTCGCCGACAAGGTGAACCTGTGCCAGACGATCGACGCCGCGGCACGGTCACGTGACGCCCGCGTCGCGCAGGTGTCCGTTGGACTGTCGGGCACATGGAGCGTGGTCGAGATCGTGCGCGCCGACGGCTTCGTCGCTACCGACGTCAGGCCTCTGGTTCGCCTCAACATCCAGATCGTGGTCGAACACAATGGCCGCCGCGAAACGGGCAGCTTCGGGATCGGCGGACGCTATCTGTACGACCGCGTGTTCGAGCCCGCGACCTGGAACCGCGGCATCGACGAGGCGCTGGCGCAGGCGCTGGTCAATCTGGAATCGGTCGCGGCGCCTGCGGGTGAGATGACGGTGCTGCTGGCCCCGGGCTGGCCGGGCGTGCTGCTGCACGAGGCTATCGGTCACGGGCTCGAAGGCGACTTCAACC
>NZ_DASTMA010000023.1:0-166880 GCF_035714405.1 Sphingomonas sp.
CTGTTCACTGCGCTATGCGGCCTCGCCCAGACCTTCACCCAGTTCGTGCTGGCGCGGATCGGCGTCGGCCTCGGCGAGGCGGGCTGCACGCCGCCCGCGCACTCGTTGATCTCCGACATCGTTCCTCAGGCGAAGCGCGCGAGCGCGCTGGCGCTCTACTCGATGGGTGCACCAATGGGGCAGCTCGTCGGCATGGCAATGGGCGGCTTTGCGGCCGCTGAATGGGGGTGGCGGAGCGTGTTCTTCATCGCGGGCGCGCCCGGCGTCCTCCTGGCGGTGCTCGCCATCCTCACGCTTCCCGAGCCGCGCCGCTCGCAGACGCGCAGCGCAGTGACACGCGAGAAGCCGGAGCCGTTCTGGCGAGTCCTGCGGCTGTTCCTTACCAATCGCAGCTTCGTGCTCGTCGCGGGCGGCGGCGCAGCGGCGTCGTTCGTCTTTTACGGGCTCGGCGCGTTCTATGCGTCCTTTTTCCTTCGCAACCACGCAGGACAACTCGCGCAGGCGGCGGCAGGAATGGGAGTGGAGCCAATCGGCTTCCTTGGGCTCGCGCTGGGGCTGAGCAGCGGCGTGGCCGGGGTCGCGGGCGCGGTTGTCGGCGGACGCGTCGCCGACGCCTGGGCGGCGCGGAACGGCTCCGCCTACGTGCTCCTGCCCGCCCTATGCTCTGCCGCTGCCGCCCCGCTGCTACTCGCGGCGATGTTCGTGCCCGGCCTGTACCTGTCCATTGCGCTGATCGCCATGGCGTCCGCGCTCAATTCCGCGTGGAACGGCGCCGCCTACGCTGCCGCGCTGGGACTTGCGCCCCCCCGGTCGCGCGCGACCGCCTCAGCGCTGATGTTGTTCGTGTTCAACATCGTTGGACTGGGCCTGGGGCCGTTGTGCGTCGGGTTGCTCAGCGATGCCTTTGCGCCGAGTCTGGGCACGGGGGGTGGATTGCGTGTCGGCATGGCGGGCGCGACTGCCGCCGGACTGGTCGCCGCGGCGTGCTTCTGGGCGGCGCGCGGCCGCCTGCAACGCGACAGAATCGCCTGATGCCCGATCGCCTAAAGGATCGCGTGGCGCTGGTCACCGGTGCGGCGTCGGGAATCGGCCACGCGACCGCCGAGCTTTTCGCATACGAAGGCGCACGCGTTCTCGCGGTCGATCTGCCTGGTGTTCCCTGCGCTTTCTCGACCGATCGGATCATCGCCTTCGAGGCCGATGTCGCTGCCGACGACGCGCCTGGACGAATCGCACAAGCGCTCGATGCCCGGCTCGGCGGGGTGGACATTGTCGTCAACAACGCCGCGGTCCTGCGCACCGCGCCGATCGCCGAGATGAGCGACGAGTTCTGGGACACGATGTTCCACGTCTCGCTGCGTGCGGGCTTTCGCATCGTCCGTGACCTGCTGCCGCTGCTCAAGCGATCGGCCGTGGGGCGGATCATCTCCACCTCGAGCATGGCGGCGCAGCGCGCGGTACCGCAGCAATCCGCCTATGGGGCGGCCAAGGCCGGATTGATCGCGCTCGCGCGCAACATGGCGCTGGAGTTCGGCCCCTACGGGATCACCTCCAACGTTATCCTGCCCGGCCCGGTGATGACCGGCATGACCGGCGCGATGGAGCCGGCCAGAGCCGCCGCATGGAGCGTGCGCAGCCCGCTTGGCCGCCTGGGCGAGCCCCAGGACGTCGCAAGAGTCGCACTGTTCTTGGCGTCGGACGACGCCGCCTACGTCACCGGCCAGGGGCTGGCGGTGGACGGCGGCATCTTCATCGGCGCGTGACGGAATGATCGAGCTCGCCGCCGTCCGCGAGAACATCCCCGCCCCCGCACCCGCAGTCTGGCGCGTCCTGACCGACTGGGCGCATCCCGAACGCCTTGCGCCGACGATCCTGCGCACCGAGACAACCGGAGCGGTCCGCATCGTCACCTCGTCGCGCGGGCTCAGCATCCACGAGGCGCTGCTCGATTGCGATCGCGACGCCTATCTGTTCCGCTACGAAATCCTCGACAGCGGCGACATGCCGTTCGCGGGCGTCACCAGCTATCGCTGCACCGTCCGGCTGACCCGGCGCACCGATTGGGCTACCGAAATCGCCTGGCGCAGCGAGGGCACACTTGACGGACCACCCGAACCCATCCGAGACTTCCTCACCGGCCTGTACCGCACCGCGAACAAAAGGATCGCGCAGGAAACATGCAGGGAGGCCTCGCTGGACCACGTCCTTGCCGGCGCCGTCGACCGGGGCGTAGCGCCGGGGTTGGTCGGCGTCGTCGCCGACGCGAAGGGCGTGCTTTACGCAGGAGCACATGGAGTCCGCGCCGCCGGACAACCGCAGGCCATGACCCTCGACACGGTTTTCTGGCTTGCGTCGCTGACCAAGCTGGTGACGACGGTCGCGGTGATGCAGCTGGTGGAGGCGGGGCGCCTCACGCTCGAAGAGCCCGTCGCCGCGCTGCTGCCCGAGCTGGCCGACGCGCAGGTGCTCGAAGGCTTCGACGCGGACGATCGCCCGATCCTGCGCCCCGCGCGCGGGGCGATCACGCTCCGTCACCTGCTCACCCACCGCTCGGGCCTCGGTTACGACCTCATGAGTCCTAGCCTGATGCGCGCGCGCGGCTCCGCCGGGCCGCCGCCCGCGACGGCATTGGCGTCGCTTCGCGGCCCCCTGCTGTTCGACCCAGGCGAGGGCTGGGCCTATGGCACCGGCCTCGACTGGGCAGGGCTCGCGATCGAGCGTTGCACAGACCAGACGCTTGACCGCTATTTTGCCGATCACATCTTCGCACCGCTGGGCATCACCGACACCGGCTTCGCGCCCTCCGAACGATGCGCCGCAGTTCATCTCCGCCAGCCGGAGGGCCAGGTCGTGCCGATCCCCTCGCCGATGGGACAACCGGGCGACTGGGAGTTCCGCTCCGGCGGCGCGGGGCTGTTCGGGACCGCCGGCGACTATATCCGCCTGCTGCGCATGCTGCTCGGCGGCGGCGCCCTCGATGGGGTCCGGGTGCTGCAAGCCGCGACCGTCGAGGCGATGTGGCGCGAGCAGGCCGGCGGGCATTCCGTGGGCCGGGTGGACACCGCCATCCCCGCACTATGCCTGCCCTACGACCCGTTGCCAGGGCAACGCGGCGAGTGGAGCTTGCTGGGCGTACGCAATCCCGAAGACATTTGCGGCCGTCGACGCGCCGGGGGCGCGAGTTGGGTCGGCGTGGCAGGTACATTCTTCTGGATCGACCCGGTCGCCGGCGTGTGCGGGGTGCTGCTCGGGCAACTGCTGCCCTTCGCCGATCCCGCGTTGACCGAAGTTCGCGAGGCGTTCGAGGCGGCGGTCTACACCGAACTGGATGCGCTTAGGTAAGACGCTGCACATATGCGATTCTCGTGTGCCATCCCGGCGCGGACGTGCGCCCCCGCTACCCGTCGCCTACCGACCGCTCATGACCGTCGCCAACTGGAATTTCGGAGACTTGCTCGATGCCACGGCAGCCGCCGTGCCCGGAGATCGCCCCGCACTGATCCAGGGTTCGCGCACGATCTGCTGGTCCGAATTCGACGCGCGCACGAACAGCCTGGCGCGTGGGATGCTCGCGCGTGGACTCAATTACGGCGACCGGGTCGCGATCCTGGCGCGCAACGTCCCCGAATATGTCGAGATCGCGGCGGCGGCGTTCAAGGCGCGGCTTGCTTCCGTCAACGTCAACTATCGCTACACCACCACAGAGATCGACTATGTTCTCCAGGATTCCGGCGCGCGGGCACTCTTCTACCAGCCCGACTTCGCAGACGTTGTCGCGCCGCTCGGCGCGCCGCTGACCCTCGCGGTGCAGATCGGTGGCGGCGAGTATGACGCGCTGGTCGGCGGCGACCCCGCGCCGCTCGGCATCGCGCGATCGCCCGAGGACGGCTACCTGCTCTATACCGGCGGCACCACCGGACGGCCCAAGGGCGTGATCTGGCGCAGCGGCGACGCCCGCGCCATCCAGCTGGAATCCCCGACGGTCCGTACGCGTGTCGAAACCATGGACGATCACGTCCGCGCGGTGCGTGACAATCCGTCGCCGGGACGCGTCCTCCCCGCCTGCCCGCTGATGCACGGCGCGGGGCTCAACAGCTCGCTTGCCGAGCTGGTCAATGGCGGCACCGTGTTGCTGCTCCCCTCCGACCGCTTCGACCCCGACGAACTCTGGAGTGAAGCCGCTCGCCACCGCGCGACCCGGTTACTGATCGTCGGCGACGTCTTCGCCCGGCCGATGGCGCGCAGCCTGCTGGCGAACCCGGGCCGCTGGGACCTCTCCGCGCTGCGCCTCATCTCGTCGGCCGGGCTGATGTGGAGCGAGGAGGTCAAGGCAGCGCTCATCGCCGCGCTGCCGCATCTGACGCTGATGGACATTCTCGGCGCGTCCGAAGCCTCGGGGCTAGGCTATGCGATCACCACCGCGACCAGCTCTACGCCGACCGGCTGGTTCGCGGCCTCGCCAACCACCGTCCTCATCGATCCAGAGACCGACCGCATCCTCACCGACGACGAGCCTGGCGAAGGGCTGCTCGCGCGATGTCCGCCGTTCGCGCAGGGCTATCACGGCGACCCCGCGAAGACAGCGGCGACGTTTCGCGAGATTGACGGTGTGACCTATGCCATCCCCGGGGACCTCGCGGCGCGCGATGGTGAGGGGCGGCTGCGGCTGATCGGGCGCGGCAACATGTGCATCAACACCGGCGGCGAGAAGGTGTTTCCAGAGGAGGTCGAGGAGGCGCTGAAACTCCAGCCCGGCGTCGACGACGCGATGGTGCTCGGCATTCCCGATGCGCAATGGGGCAAGGCGGTGGTCGCGCTGATCGACACCGTCGGCGGCTATGACGAAGCCGAGGTGCGCGCGGGTCTCAAATCGACGCTGGCGGCCTACAAGACCCCCAAGCACATCGTCGTCGTCGACGCGGTCCCCCGGCACGCCAGCGGCAAGGGCGATTACCGCGCCGGCGCGGCGCTCGCCGCCGAACACCTCGGCTGAGCTCTCTTCGAAGGTTTCGCGCGATGCCGAACAGTCTCTTCGACCCGCTCGTCCTCGGCGCGCTGTCCTTGCGCAACCGTACCGTCATGGCACCGATGACCCGCCGCCAGTCGCCCGGGGGCATCCCGACCGCCGCGGTCGCGAGCTATTACCGGCGCCGGGCCGAGGGCGGAGTCGGCATGGTCGTGACCGAAGGGCTGGCGATCAATCACCCGGTGGCGATCCAGGACACGATCATCCCCAACATCTACGATCCGCAAGCGATCGAGGCATGGCGCCGGATCGCGCGTGAGGTGCAGGCGGCGGGTGCGGCCTTCATGCCCCAGCTTTGGCACATCGGCGGAGCACGGTTCAAATATCCGATCGTCCCCAACGCGCACCTGGCGACCATCTCGGCATCGGGCATCTATCACCCGGGCAAGGTCGAGGGTCTTCCCGCGACCCAGGCCGACATCGACGAGGTGGTCGATTCCTATGGTCGCGCGGCGCAGGTCGCCTGGGAGATCGGCTGCGACGGCGTCAACATTCATGGTGGCCACGGCTATCTGCTCGACAGCTTCTTCTGGACAGAAACCAATCGCCGCGACGACGGCTACGGGATCGCCGATCGCACGCGCTTCGCCTGTGAAGTGGTGCGCGAGTGCCGCCGCCGGACGGCGCCGGACTTCCCGATCATGCTCCGCTTCTCGCAGTTCAAGGAGCAGGCGTATAACGCGCGGCTGTGCGACACGCCGCAGGAGCTGGAGGAATTCCTGGTTCCGTTGGTCGACGCGGGCGTCGACATTTTCGACTGCTCGACCCGCCGCTTCTGGGACGCCGAGTTCGCGGGCTCGGACATGGGGCTCGCCGGCTGGACGCGCAGGCTGAGCGGCCAGCCGGTGATGGCGGTCGGCTCGGTCGGTCTGGACAACGACATGATCGCCAGCCTCCACCGCCAGGAAGCGACCTCCGCCGCCGCACGGCTCGACGTGCTCGACGCGATGCTGGCCCGCGGGGATTTCGATCTTGTCGCGATCGGCCGCGCCCTTCTCTCGGACGCTGAGTGGGTCGCCAAGATCCGCGACGGCAGGGCCGCCGACCTACGCGGCTTCGATCGCGCCGACCTCGACGTCCTGACCTGACCAGGCGAGTCGCGCCCGCTCCCGGCGCGGCGCAGCGCCTTCGTCCAGACCGTCGTGAAACTCGGCGATCGTCTCGCGGACGATCTGGGTGATCCGCATCTTGTTGCGCGCCAGCCGATCGGCGAGGCCGCCGACGCCGAGCGCTAGAGGAATGCCGTAAAGGCATTCCTCTAGCGGAAAGGCCATGGAGGAGGTGCTCGGATCAGGGTGGTGCTCGCGGTAGCAATAGCCGACCTGCTTGACCCAGCGCCATTCGCGCAACACCTCGTTGACCTCGACGCGGTCTTCGCCGTTGGCCTCGTAGTAATTGATGTGGCGGCAGATCTTATCGACCTGCGCGGCGCTCATCCGGCTGAGCAGCGCCATGCCCGATGTTGAGTCGGTCAGCAGGCGCATGTTGCCCTCGTCCGGCGGCATCTTGAAGTCGTGACCGGGCGGCTTGATGATGAAATACTGGATGAACAGGTCGTTCTGCATCGACAGCGCGACGGTTTCGTCGGTCCGCCGCTGAAGCAGATCGACCAGCCGGTGGAAGCGCGTCTGGCCATACATCGCGCTCGACAGCCAATTGCCGAGACCGCGGACCTTGCACGTCGGCACGTATGCCCGCGACGCCCGATTGTAGTTGACGTAGCCCAGGTGGACCATGCTTTTCATCAGGTGCGTCGCGCTGGACTGTGGATAGTCGAGCAGCTCGTAGATTTCCTGCAGCCGCAATGGGCGCCGCTGTTCGTTGAATAGTTCGAGCACCTCAAGCGCACGGGACGCGGATTTGACCACAGGTCTACGCATCGTGGGTTCCTCTCCAACACCTCTCGCGGCCGGTCTGACGCCGTTTGCCACAGGCATGACATTTCATACATGATTTCGCCGGTCGAGCCGGAGGCATGATGCCCATCGATCTAGCACATATGCAATAGCCGGTTGCGGATAGGTGCCGACGTTCCCCTATGCGCCGCTGCCGCGCATCGGATCAATACAAGCGGCAGGAGGGGCGTCATGAATTTCGAGCCCAGCGAAGAGCAGGTGATGATCGCCGACAGCGTCGACCAGTTCGGCGCCCGTCAATATCCCCCAGGAGAACGCCTTCACCAGCTGGCGGCTGGTCCGGAAGCATCGGCGGCGCGATGGCGCGAGATGGCGGAGCTGGGCTGGCTCGCTTTGGGTCAGGCGGGCGGCACGGCGGAAAACGACACGTTCCTGATGTCGCTGATGCAGGGCTTCGGCCGGCACTTGATGCTCGAGCCGTATGTCACGCGCTGCATCCTCGTCCCCGCGCTGCTGGAATCATCGTCGGCTCCCGCCCTCGCCGAGCTGCGCGCGGACATTGCGACGGGGCGCGTTCAGGCGGCGCTCGCGCTCGGCGAACCGGCAGCGGGGTTCGACCTTTCGCACGTCGAGACGGTGGCCGTCACGCAGACCGGCGGGCATTGCCTGACCGGGGTGAAGTCGCACGTCGAGGACGGCGCGGATGCCGAGTGGTTCGTCGTTCCCGCACGCACGCAAGGCTCTCAAGACATTGCGCTGTTCCTGGTCCCCCGCGATGCCGCCGGGCTGACGATCGATCGGTTCCGTAGCATCGATGGCCACCGCCACGCCCGCCTGCGGCTCGACGACGTAGCGATCAGCGAGCACGCGTGCATCGCTCCACCGGGCAAGGGTCTGTCCGTGCTCGAAGCGGCGGTGGACCGCGCGATAGTCGCGCATCTGGCCGAGGCGCTGGGATCGATGGACGCGGCGAGCGCGGCCGCGCTCGACTATCTCAAGACGCGCCGCCAGTTCGGCGTGGCGATCGGGTCGTTTCAGGTCCTGCAGCACCGCATGGTCGACATCGACACGCGGTGCGAGGAAGCGCGCTCGATGGTCTATCACGCCACCGCACGGCTCCGGGCTCCCGCCCCCGTACGCAGGGCGGCAATATCTGCGGCCAAGGCGCGGGTCGCGCAGTGCGGGCTGTTCGTCACACGCCAGTGCGTCCAGCTCCACGGTGGGGTTGGGGTCAGCGCGGAACTGATCGTCAGCCATCACCTAAAGCGGCAGATGATGCTGGATCTCGCCTATGGAAACGCTGCTTGGCATCGCACACGCTTTTCCGAAGCGTCCGACCTGGCAGCCTAGGCGCGGGGCTCTGCCCCTTGGTTGGCTACGCCACGTACCGAGAGGATGGCGAGCTCGGCCAAGGGAGGTCGCAATGAAGAAAGCACGCCATGACGGACATCCAGAACTTCATCGACGAAGCGCTGATCCGCAACGTTCACTTGCGGTATTGCCGCGGTGTGGATCGACTCGACTGGGACCTCGTCCGCTCCTGTTATCATCCCGATGCGACGGACGAGCATGGCAGCTACAGCGGCGGCATCGATGGCTTCATCGCCTGGATCTCGGCTGGACTCCCCAGGTTCGAGAGCACGACGCACTTCACCGGAAACCAGCTGGTCGAAGTCACGGGCGACATCGCATGGGCTGAACATTATGCCATCGTCTCCCATCGCCGCGGCGCGACCGCGGCGGAGCCGGCGGCGGATCTCATCGTCAACGTTCGCTATATCGACCGGATGGAACGACGCGACGGCGAATGGCGCATCGGCAAGCGTGTGGTCATTGCCGATTCCGAGAAGCTTGAGACGATCGAGGGCAGCTGGCTGAACCTCGCGCATCTTCAGCCCAGCCGTCGTGACCGGACGGACTATTCGTACGAACGCTGATCGGCCAAGACCGTGCTATTCGCGGCATTGCCCCCGATCGCAAATCTCACACTGATGTGCCGCATTCAGACGCCCGCCATTTCACGGGTATCCGCAAGTAGGTGACGCCGTTCGCCTCGGCCTCATCGAAGTGGCCGGCACGGATGTTTACCTGCATCGCGGGCAGCAGCAGCTTCGGCACGGAGAGGGTGGCGTCCCGAGCCTCGCGCATCGCGACGAACGAGTCCTCGCTCACCCCATCATGAACATGCACGCTGGCCCGGCGCTGCTCGCCGACCGTCGTCTCCCAGCGATAGTCGTCGCGCGCCGGTGCCTTGTAGTCGTGGCACATGAATCGGGGTCGGCATGTCGATGCGGCGCAAGCGGCGCACCGCGGAAGCACCCGACGTTCGGCTCACGCGTAAAATCGCCGCAACGCTGCTGCCCCGCCTGCTCCCGATTGGGCTAGGCGTCGGCATCGCCGCCGGTTTTTTCGGTATCGGAGGCGGCTTCCTGATCGTGTCTGGGCTGATCCTCGCGACCGCGATGCCGCTTTCCTATGCGATCGGCACCTCGCTGTTCGTGGTCGGCGCCTTGGGGCTGCCCACGGCGACCTCCTACGCTGTATCCGGTTTCGTGGACTGGCCAGTGGCGGGGCTGCTGATCGCGGGCGGCGTGGCGGGCACGATCGCCGGCATTTCGCTTGGCCGCTTGCTTGGCACGCGGAAGGGTTTGCTCGAGCGAGGATTTGCCGGGGTGGTCATCACCGTCGGCGCCTATGTCGTGGCATCTTTTGCTTAGCGACAGCTCGATGTCACCGCACTTCACTGGAGATCATCATGGCCGACACCGCAACCCCTCATCCGAAGGTGCTGATCGTAGGGGCCGGGGCCATGGGCCTCACGCTTGGCTATCACCTTCACCTGGCTGCTGCATCGGTGACGTACCTCGTTCGTCCCGGTCGGGTCGCCGAACTCTCCCGGCCGCAGCTCCTGTATTCGTATGACGATGCGGAGCTGAAGTCTTTCTCCGACTATGCTGTCGTCGCCGAAATCGAGATGGCGACCGCCCCGCAGCCCGATTATGTCATCGTGACCCTGGATGGCGCATCGACCCGATCGGCGGAGGGAACGGCGCTGCTGCGCGAATTAGGAGCGGCGATCCGCTTCACCGATGCCATCCTGATCGGCGGGGGTGTCGGCCTTGGCCTTCGCGATCATTATGTCGCGGCCACGGGTCTGGCCGACAACCGGATCATGATGGCGGCGCTCGGCAGTCTGGCCTATCAGGTGGACCGCGTGGACCTTCCGGTCCATCCCCCGACGGATGCCACGCTGCTCGGCAGGGCCGATATCGCCTACCGCCATTATGGGAAGGCGGGCCTGATGGTTGAAAACCGCCATCCCGCTGCGGCGCGGCGCTTGGCCGCGCTCTATGATGGGTGCGGCGTAGCTCAATGCATCGCCATCGAACCGCATCTCCTTGCCATGATTTCGGAATCGCCGTTCGCGATTTTCACCGCAAGCGAGCTCATGGGCTGGCCGTCCGCGGCATCTCTGGCGAAGAACAAGCCACTGTGGCGTTTGACGGTGAAGGCTGTCCAGGAAGTCGTCCGGATGAAGCATCGGGGCTGGCGTGGCAGGGTCACCCGCATCGTGCTGACGCGAGGCATGGTCACGAGGATATGGGGGTCGATCGAGAAGGCTTCGCGCCCGCTCGACTTCCAGGCCTTCAACGCCTTTCATCACGGTGGCAAGGTAGGCAAGCAGGACATCGAACTGATGGAGGCATGCGTGGCGGAAGGCGAGCGCAACGGGCAATCCATGGCTTCGTTGAAACGGCTGCTAGCGATGCTTGCCGCACACCGGACCTCCGGTGGTCGTTCGTCGAGGCAATCCGATGATCGCTGCAAATACGCGACGAGGGGCGTTGCGGCTGCTACATGTACTGGTTAGGCCGGCGTTGAGGCATCTTGGATCGCGCATGCCAAGAATCGGTATCATATCCGGGGGCACAACTGGGGGCACGGAATCGCAAGACCAGAAACTTTATCACTCCATATCAATGAGTTACTAATCGAAGTGTGGCTCCCTCCGTTTTTGCCACCGCGCAGCGCGCACGGCGCTAGCGAAGCTGGCGTTGAGACGCGCAAGCGCGGCCGGCGGGGCGCAGCTCCGACCGACGGCGCGGCTTTGCCGCGGCGCGCATCTGTAGGCTAGAGACCTCCCATTCTCCTCTCCCTCCTTCTCGCCGCCGCGCCCGTTCAGGCGCAGGAACCCGTGCCCGAGATCGTCGTCACCGGCCGCGGCTTCGACGCGCGGCTCGGTGACCGCGCCTTCGACGTGGTGCGGATCGACCGCGAGCGGATCGAGCAGAACGCCGCCAATCGGCTGGAAAGCGTGCTCGCCGACGTCGCCGGGCTGCAGCAGTTCCGCCGCTCCGACTCGCGCAGCGCCAATCCGACCAGCCAGGGCCTCTCGTTGCGCGGCATCGGCGGCAACGCGTCCAGCCGCGCGCTGCTGCTGCTCGACGGCGTACCGCAGGCGGATCCGTTCGGCGGCTGGGTGGCGTTCCCGGCCTATGCGACCGGCCGGCTCGGCGAGGTGCGGGTGACACGCGGCGGCGGCAGCGGCTATCTCGGCCCGGGCGCGCTCGCCGGCACGGTGGAGCTGGAGAGCGCCACGCCCGCACAGCTCGGCGCGCTCGATGCGGCGCTGTCCGGCGGCAGCCGCAATGCGGTGGACGCACAGGCCAGCGCGACGCTCGAGCGCGGACGCGGCTTCGCGACGATCGCCGCAGCCTATGCGCGCGGCGCCGGTTTCGTACCCATCGTCGCCGAACGGCGCGGCCCCGCCGACCGGGCGGCGCCGTACGAGCAGACATCCGTCGCGGTACGCGGCGTCGTCGAGATCGCGGCCGCCACCGAGTTGCAGGCCAACCTCTCCGCCTTCTCCGATCGGCGCGAGCGCGGAACGGCGTTCACCGCCAACCGCAGCGAGGGCGCGGATGCGAGCCTGCGGCTGGTCGGGCGCGGCCGCTGGGGCTGGAGCGCGCTCGCCTATCTGCAGACGCGCGCCTTCGCGTCGAGTTTTGCGGGCATCGACGCTGGCCGGAGGACGGCGACGCAGACGCTCGATCAGTACAACACCCCTGCGACCGGCCTCGGCGCGCGGCTGGAGCTGCGGCCGCCGATGGGCGAGGGCGTGGACGTGCGGGTCGGCGCCGACTGGCGCGATGTCCGGGGCGGGACGCAGGAGCTGTTCACCTTCGTCGCCGCGGCACCGACCCGGCGGCGGCTGGCGGGCGGCGAGAACCGCACGATCGGGCTGTTCGCCGATGGCGCGGTGGAGGTCGGCGCGGTGACGCTGACCGCGGGCGGGCGCGTCGATCGCTGGCGGATCGCGGGCGGCTTCCTGGCCGAGCGCGCGCTCGCGACCGGTGGGGTGGTGACCGACCAGCGGTTCGCGTCGCGCGAGGGGACCGAGGCGACCGGGCGTGCCGGGCTGGCGTGGCGAGCCTCACCCACGATCACGGCCCGCGCGGCCGCGTATCGCGGCTGGCGGCTGCCGACGCTCAACGAGCTGTACCGTCCGTTCCGCGTCGGACCGGATGCGGTCGCCGCCAACGCCGCGCTCGCGCCCGAGCGGCTGGACGGCGCCGAGGCGGGCGTGACGATCGCGCCGGCGGCTGGCGTCACCGTCTCGGCGACGCTGTTCCACAACCGGCTGACCGGCGCGATTGCCAATGTGACGGCAGGCGCGGGGCCGGGCAATTTCCCCGGCGTCGGCTTCGTCGCGGCGGGCGGCGTGTACCGGGTGCGCCGCAACCTCGACGCGATCCGCTCGACCGGGCTGGAGGTCGATGCCGCCGCGACGCTCGGCCGCTGGTTCGCGCGCGCGTCGTGGAGCCATGTCGATCCGCGTGTCGAGGCGTCGGGCCTCGCCGCCGCACTCGACGGCCTGCGCCCGGCGCAGACGCCGCGTGATCTCGTCTCCGCTACGCTCGGCCGGCGGCAGGGCGGCACGACGCTGTCGGCGACGCTGCGCCATGTCGCGCGGCAGTTCGAGGATGACGCCAACACCCGCATGCTGGCGCCCGCGACGACGCTGGATGCGTTTGCCGGCCTGCCGCTGACCCGCGCGCTCAGCCTCGAAGCGCGAGCGGAGAACCTGACGGACGCGCGGGTGGAGGCGGGCGTCACGGGCGCCGACGTGGTCGAGCGCGCGACGCCGCGTACCCTGTGGCTGGGGCTCCGCTTACGGCTCGATTAAGCGGATCGCCGGCGCCACCACCAGCGCGCCAGCCCGGCGAGCGCGATCAGCGCCCAGGCGCTTTCGATCACCAGCGCCGACAGGTTGAAGGCGCCCCATAGAGAGACCAGGATGCCGAGCGCGCCGAACAGGTTGAGCGACAGCGCCGCCGGCCGCAGCGGGTCGATGCGGCCCCCAACCGTCAGCCCATAGGCGATCAGCAACAGCAGCACGCCGACCAGGCCGATCGCATCGAGAAGGGTGAAATCGGGCAATACGCGCTCCAGCAAATCGGGGCTGTCCTACAAGCCCGCGCCGCGCCAAGCCGACCAACATGCGGATCGATGCGGCAGGTTACGGACGGCACGGACCCGCTCAACGCGCGGCCGCGTTTCACGCCTCAACTTTCCCTCAACTTCCAGTCCGCCGGACCGCTGCGCCGACCATGATCGAGCCTCAACTTTCCCTCAACTTCCGATGACGGACGCCGTCGCACTCCTCGCCGACTGGCACGAGGCTCCTCGCCTCCGCGTGCTCAATGACCGGCCGCTCGGCGCTGGCAACTACGTCCTGTGCTGGTTGCAGCAGGCGCTGCGCGCGACCGACAATCCGGTAATCGACGCGGCGGTGCTGCTCGGCAATGCGCTGGGCCTGCCGGTGCTCGTCTATCACGGGCTGCGCGAGGATTACCCCTACGCGTCGGATCGTCTCCACCGCTTCGTTCTCGGCGTCAGCCGCGACCTGGAGCGGGACTGCACCGCGCGCGGCCTTGCTTGCGTCCAGTTCGTCGATCGTGCGGCCAAGCGCGAGAGGGGCCTCGTTTACCGCCTCGCCGCCGATGCCGCCGCCGTGGTGCTTGAGGACCAGCCTGCTTTTGTCGCGCAGTGGCAGGCGGAGCGGTTCGCGGCCAGGACCGACGCGGCCGCCCTGGCGGTCAACGCCGCCAGCACGGTGCCGCCACTGGCGCTGGAGCAGGGCGTGCGCACCACGTCGGCCTTTCGGCGCCGCCACCAGAAGGTGCGGGCCGACTGGTATGGCTGGACCGACGAGCAGCCGGACCGGCCGGCCTATGCGGGCAAGCTCCCCTACAAGCCCGACCGTCTGGCCGACCTGACCGACGCCCGGCTCGACGCGCTGGTCGCGGAGTGCGCGATCGACCATGCGCTGCCCCCCTCGGCGATGTTTCCGGCCACCCGCGCCGAGGTCGCGCTGCGGCTTGAGCGGCTGCGGACCGAGGTGCTGCCCGCCTATGCCGACGCACGCCGCGAGGCGCGCCGGCCGGAAGGGGCGAGCACGCTGTCTCCCTACCTCCATTTCGGCGTCGTCTCCCCACGCGAGATCGTCGCGGTGGTCGAAGAGGCCGGCGTCGACGCCGCGACGCGCGACAAGTTCCTCGACGAGCTGCTGACCTGGCGCGAGTGGTTCCACTACAAGGCCCGCTCGCTGCCGGTGCCCGAACGCTACGACCGGGTGCCGGACTGGGCGCGACGCGAGCTTGCCGAACATGCCGGTGACCCGCGTCCGGAGGTCGAGACGTTGCGCGCGCTGGTGCTGGGCGAAACCGCGGACGAGACCTGGAACGCGTGTCAGAAACAATATCTGCTCGACGGCTGGATGCACAACAATCTGCGCATGTACTGGTCGAAGCGGCTGATAGCGATGACGCCCTCGCCCGAAGCCGGGTGGGCGACCGCGTGCTACCTCAACGATCGGCTGAGCCTCGATGGCCGCGACCCGTCGACCTATGGCAACCTCGCCTGGGCGTTCGGGGACGCGCAGCCGGGCTATCGCCGTGGTCCGATCTACGGCCTGGTGCCGAGCCGCACCGATACGACCTTGCGCAAGGTCAATGGCGACCGCTGGTTCGCGGACGCCGCCGCGCGGGCGGGGATTGATCTAGATGTGCCCGAGGAGCCACCGGTCGATCCGTATCTGACCGGGGCGTTGCCGATGTGACCGGGTTGGAGCTTTACATCTTCCCGGTCTTCGCCGGGGAAGACGAAAAAGCTGGTCAGCTAACGCTCGCCACCCGGCACCCACAGCACGTCGCCCGCGCCCGCGTCGTTCGCCATTCGCGCTGCGCAGAACAGCCAGTCGGACAGCCGATTGAGATACGCCAGCGCCAGCGGGCTGACCGCGGCCGCGCTCGCCGCGCGCTCCGCCCGACGCGTCGTTGCCCGTGCGACGTGCAGCGCCGCCGCCGCGGGGGTGCCGCCCGGCAGCACGAAGCTGGTCAGCGGTTGCAGCTGGGCGGTCATCGCGTCGATCTCCGCCTCCAGCCGCGCGACCTGCGCGGGCACGATACGCAGCGCGCCCTCGATGCCCTGGGGAGTGGCCAGATCGGCACCGAGGTCGAACAGGTCGTTCTGGATGCGTCGCAACGGGTCGCCGTCCTCGGCATGGATCACGGCCAGCCCGATCGCGCAGTTCGCCTCGTCCACTTCGCCGATCGCCCCGATCAGCGCCGAAGCCTTGGCAACGCGCGACCCGTCGACCAGCCCCGTGGTGCCGTCGTCGCCGGTCCGCGTATAGATGCGATTGAGCTTGACCAGTTCAGGTCCGCCCGGCCGCGAACAGGATAACCACCACGATCAGGATCGCCAGCGCCTGATAGAAGACGCGCATCTGCATCATCTTGTTCGACTTGAGCGACGCGGCGCTCGGCCCCTCGCCGTCGCGCACCTGAGCGTGACTTTCCTGCAGGAAGGAGACGATGCCGCGCACCAGCGCCACCACGGTGGCAAGCATGGCGGCGATGAGCAAGATGACGAGGAAGGTGTTCATGGTGGTAATCTAGGGCGCGGCCACGGCGAAACCAGTGGGCAAAATGCCCAAGCGTAACGCACGTGCCACGCTGCGCCCGTCCTCGCCCGCCTCGCGCAGCGCCGCCAGCGTCGGGCTGCCATGCCGCTTCGCCAGCCGCTCGCCGTCCGCTCCGGTCAGCAGCGGATGATGGTGGTAGCGCGGGCTGGGCAGCCCGAGCAGCGTCTGCAGCAGCCGATGCACGTCGGTGGCGCGGAACAGGTCCATCCCGCGCACCACGTCGGTCACGCCCTGCGCGGCGTCGTCGACGGTGACCGCGAGGTGATAGGAGGCCGGCGCGTCCTTGCGCGCGAGGATGACGTCGCCATGGGCGAGTGGGTCGGCCTGTATCCATCCCGCGGAAGCGTCGTGCCAGGATAGCTCCATAGGGTGACCGCCTCCTCCTCGGCGAAGGCCGCGGCTCAGGATCGACGTCCCTTGTGATAGCGTAATGTCCTCGCCCACCGGCGACGGTGCAACTGGGCCCCGGCCTTCGCCGGGGAAGAAACTGTCGAGCGCCTTCGCCACATCGAGCCGCCAGCAATGCGGCCTCGCCAGGTCCGGTGCCGCGATCCCCCGGCAGGTTCCGGGATACACCGCCTCCACCCCATGCGGGGCACTCAGGCTCGCCGCCGCGATCTCCGCCCGGGTACAGAAACAGGGATAGACCAGCCCCGCCACCTTCAGCCGCTCCAGCGCGTCTGCATACAGGTTCAGTCGCGCCGACTGGAACACCGGCGGCGCGTGCGCGAGCCCCAGCCACGCTAGATCGGCCAGGATCGTCTCGACGTGCCCAGGTCGCGATCGGGTCCCGTCGATATCCTCGATCCGCAGCAGGAACCGCCCGCTGTAGGCCACCGCGAAGTCGTGCGCCAGCACCGCCGAATAGCCGTGGCCCAGGTGGAGCTGCCCGGTCGGCGAGGGCGCAAACCGAGTAACGACCTCTTGACCCCGAATCGCCGCCTGTGCTGTCATGGTGGCGTCACCGTCGCGTTCCATGCGGCACGGGCGCAGCGCTGGGAGGAGCCGTGTTTCATCCCGATCTCATCCGCCACCCCGATGGCTGCCCCGCGCTCGTCCTCAACGCCGATTATACGCCGCTGTCCTATTATCCGCTCAGCCTCTGGCCGTGGCAGACCGCGGTCAAGGCGATGTTCCTCGACCGCGTCGATGTCGTCAGCTGCTACGAGCGCGAGGTGCGCAGCGCCAGCGTCGCACTGAAGCTGCCCAGCGTCATCGCGCTCAAGCAGTTCGTCAAGCCGTCGCAATTCCCCGCCTTTACCCGCTTCAACCTGTTCCTGCGCGACCGCTTCGCCTGCCAATATTGCGGGCATGGCCGCGACCTGACCTTCGACCATGTCATCCCTCGCGCCCAGGGCGGGCGGACCACCTGGGAGAATGTCGTCACCGCCTGCGCCCCCTGCAACCTCAAGAAGGGCGGGCGCACGCCGCGTCAGGCGCGGATGCCGCTCCATATCGAGCCGATCCGCCCGACCTCGTGGCAGCTGCAGGAACATGGCCGCAGCTTCCCGCCCAATTATCTCCACCAGACTTGGCGGGACTGGCTGTACTGGGACATCGAGCTGGAGGCCTGACGCCGGTTCGGCGAGGTTGACCTGCCCTACGCCGCAGCGCAGCATCGGCACATGGCCAGCCTTCCTCCGATCGCGAACAATCCCGATGTGCGCCTGCTGGGCGCGATGCTGGGCGACGTCATCCGCGACTATGCCGGCGAGGGCATCTACGCGACGATCGAGACGATCCGCCGTGCGTCTGTCGAACGTCACCGGTCCTCGGGCGACGCGCAGCTCGACCTGTCGCACCTCGATCTCGACGAGGCACTGGAGGTGGTGCGCGGGTTCATGCTGTTCTCGATGCTCGCCAATCTGGCGGAGGATCGCCAGGGCGTCATTGCCGAGCAGGGCGCGGATCTCGCGGCCGCGCTGGCTCGACTGCAAGCGGACGGAGTGGAGCCCAAGCGCATCCGCGATCTCCTCGCCCGAGCACTGGTCGCGCCCGTGCTCACCGCCCACCCGACCGAGGTAAGGCGCAAGAGCATGATCGACCACCGCAACCGCATCGCCGAGCTGATGGCGCGCAAGGATGCGGGGCTTGCGGAGACGGTCGACGGCGACATGATCGACGACGCGATCCGACGTCAGGTGGCGCTGCTCTGGCAAACCCGGGCGCTGCGGCGCGAGCGGCTGTACGTCACCGACGAGGTCGAGACCGCGTTGTCCTATCTGCGCGACGTGTTCCTGCCCGCCTTGCCTGCGCTCTATGCGCGTTGGGATCGCGCGCTGGGCGAGCGAACGCCATCGTTCCTGAAGCCGGGCAGCTGGATCGGCGGCGACCGGGACGGCAACCCGTACGTCACCGCCGACTCGCTCCGGACCGCGCTCGCCAACGCGGCGGAGGCGGTGCTCGGCCATTACCTCGAAGCTGTCCACGCGCTGGGCGCGGAGCTGTCGATCTCGAGCAATCAGGCGGCCGTTGACGAAACGGTGCTGGTGCTCGCTGCACGGAGCGGCGACACCGCCGCGTCGCGCCAGGACGAACCCTATCGCCGCGCGCTGTCGGGCATCTATGCGCGGCTGGCGGCGACGCATCTCGCGCTCACCGGCACGCCTGTGCCGCGCCCCGGCCCGCTGACCGGCGAGGCCTATCCCGACTCGCAGAGCTTTCGCGCCGACTTGGTCGCGATCGCCCGCGCACTGGCGGCGGGCGGCGGCGGAGCCCTGGCAAGCGGTGGCGCGCTGGGGCGGCTGATCCGTGCGGTCGACCTGTTCGGCTTTCATCTCGCCACGCTCGACCTGCGCCAGAACTCGGCGGTTCACGAGCGCGTCGTCGCCGAGCTGTTCGCGGTGGCAGGCGTCGAGGCGGATTACCTCGCCTTGAACGAGGACGCTCGCGTGGTGCTGCTGCGTCGGGAGCTCGCCAGCACCCGCCCGCTCACCAGCCGTTTTGCCGAGTACAGCGACGAAACATGCGGTGAGCTCGCGATCGTCGAGGCGGCGGCGGCGGCGCATGCCCGCTACGGCCCCGCCTGCATCACCCAGTACATCGTGTCGATGGCGAAGTCGGTTAGTGACCTGCTGGAGGTGCATCTGCTGCTCAAAGAGGCGGGGCTGTACCGCCCGGGTGAAGCCGCGATCATGGCGGTGCCATTGTTCGAGACGATCGAGGATCTGGAAGCAGCACCCGGCATCATGGCAGCCTCGTTCGCGCTCCCGGAGGTGGCGGCGATCGCGCGGGCGCGGGGTCATCAGGAGGTGATGATCGGCTATTCCGACAGCAACAAGGACGGCGGTTATCTGACCTCGACCTGGAGCCTGTCGCAAGCGTCGGCAGCGCTGCGGCCGGTGTTCGATGCTGCCGGGGTCCGCCTGCAGCTGTTCCACGGCCGCGGCGGCGCGGTCGGGCGGGGTGGAGGTTCGTCGTTCGCCGCGATCCGCGCGCAGCCGCCCGGCACCGTCGAGGGCCGCATCCGGATCACTGAACAGGGCGAGGTGATCGCGGGCAAGTATGGCACGCGCGAGGGGGCGATCGCGAATCTGGAGGCGATGGCGTCGGCGACGCTGCTGGCGACACTGGAACCGCCGCGGCTGTCCAGTGAGGAAAGCAAGACGTTCGCCGCGGCGATGGACCGGCTCTCCGCCAGCGCGTTCCGCGCCTATCGCGGGCTGGTCTATGAGACAGAAGGGTTCCGCAGCTTCTTCCGCCAGCTGACACCGATCGCGGAGATTGCCAACCTCAACATCGGCTCGCGGCCGCCGTCGCGAACCAGGTCGGACCGGATCGAGGATCTGCGCGCCATCCCCTGGGTGTTCAGCTGGGCGCAAGCGCGGGTGATGCTGCCGGGCTGGTGCGGGGCCGGGCAGGCGCTCGCCGAGTGCGAGGACAAGGCGCTGCTGGCCGAGATGGCGCAGGCTTGGCCGCTGTTCGCGTCGACGCTCGCCAATATGGAGATGGTGCTCGCCAAGTCGGACATGGCGCTGGCGGGGCGTTACGCCGAGCTGGTCGAGCCCGACCTTAGGCCGATCTTCGAGCGGATCCGCGACGGCTGGGGCCAAGCCCATGACGGGCTGCTCGCGGCTACCGGCCAGACGCGGCTGCTGGAGAACAGCCCCAAGCTCGATGCCTCGATCCGCCTGCGGCTGCCTTATCTGGAGCCGCTCAACCTGCTCCAGATCGAGCTGATGAAGCGGCACCGCGCCGGCGAGGACGACCCTCGCATCGGCGAGGGTATCCTGCTGTCGATCAACGCGATCGCGACGGCGCTGCGCAACTCGGGCTAGGCGGCCTGCGCCCGGGCGTCCAACGCATCGTCGTTGTCGCCGCGCAACGGCTGACGGGGCTCGGCGGGGACGGCGGGCCGCAGCGGGAAGAACCAGCGGAACACCGCCAGCGCGACGCCGAGCGCCAGATAGCCGACGACGACCGCGGCCGGATTCCAGAACAGGCCCAGGCCCAGCGCGATGCGGAGCCAGTTGGCGTGAATGCCGAGCTCCTCGCCCAGGCCGTGGCAGACGCCGAGCATCGTGTCTTCGCGGGCCCAGAGCGGCGTGTTAGTGTGCATGGTCGGCTCCTTCGATGTCTCGGGCGAGGACGCCCGGTTCACGAAGGATGACTGCAGGGACCGTGCCAGTTCGAGGGAATGTGTCATTCCAGTTACTTAGGAATTCCAGTCCTAATTCGCTACTCATCAAGATGGTAAAGTTCGCCACAAATTGGCGTCGGTCAGGTCAGAAAGGGCGCGGCGAACTCCGGGCGGACGCGCAGCAGGCGGCCGGTGTGGCGGTCGAGCAGGGCCCAGGTGGAACGGCCCTCCACGCGGACACGGCCGTCCACACCGGTGAAGCGGAAGAAGCGGTCGAAGCGCGCTCCCTTCGGTTCACCGACCCAGGTCTCCCCGGTCACCGTCTCGCCCTCGCGAACGTTGCCGCGATAATCGATCTCGTGCCGGGTCACGACCCAGACATGCGCGGCCTGGTGCTCGGGCGGGGCGACTGCTTCCCAGTGGGAGACCGACAGTGTCTGCACCCAACTGACCCAGACGGCATTGTTGACGTGGCCGAGTTCGTCGATGTCGGCGCGGGCGGCGGTGAAGGGGAGGGTGAAGGGGGTCACCCAAGAGCTCCGTCACCCTGAACTCGTTTCAGGGTCCATGCGCGACGCCGGCCGCAAGGGCACCGGCGCGCGGTCGCGCATGGATGCTGAAACACGTTCAGCATGACGTTAGCCCTCCACCCCCAGCTGCCACAGCACGAAGGCGTGCTCCTCCGCCGTCTCGCGCAAGCTGTCGAAGCGGCCGGACTTGCCGCCGTGGCCGGCGCCCATGATTGTCTTCAAGAGCAGCACATTGTTGTCCGTCTTGGTCGCGCGGAGCTTGGCGGCCCATTTGGCGGGCTCCCAATAGGTTACGCGCGGGTCGTTGAGGCCACCGGAGATGAACAGCGGCGGGTAATCCTGGGCGCGGACATTCTGGTAGGGGTCGTAGCCGCGGATCAACGCGAACGCGGCGGCGTCCTCGATCGGATTGCCCCATTCCGGCCATTCGCCGGGGGTCAGCGGCAGCTCGGGGTCCATCATCGTGTTGAGCACGTCGACGAAGGGCACGCCGGCGACCACCGCGCCCCACAATTCCGGGTCGGAATTGACCACCGCGCCCATCAGCTCGCCGCCCGCCGAGGCGCCGGAGATGGCGATCTTGCCCTCACTCGTCCAACCCTGCGCCACCAGCCCGCGCGCGACATCGACGAAGTCGTTGAAGGTGTTGGTGCGCTTCTCCAGCTTGCCGTCATGATACCATTGCTGGCCGAGATCGTCGCCGCCGCGGATATGCGCGATGGCGAAGGCGAAGCCGCGATCGAGCAGGCTCAGGCGCCCGGTCGAGAAGCCGGGCGGGATGGCGTAGCCATAGGCGCCATAGGCGTAGAGGAAGAGCGGCGCGGTGCCGTTCTTCTCGAAACCAGCGGGATAGACGATCGAGACCGGGATCTGCGTGCCGTCGCGCGCGGCGATCTTGAGGCGCTCGGTGCGGTATTTGGCGGCGTCGTAGCCGGACGGGATCTCCTGCACCTTGCGCACCGTCAGCGCGCCCGTCGCCACGTCATAGTCGTAGACAGTGCCGGGCGTGACCATCGATTCATAGCCGAGCCGCAGCGTGTCGACGGCATATTCGGGATTGTCGCCGAGCCCGGCGGCGTAGCTCGCCTCCGGAAAGCCGATGCGGCGGCCTTGCGTCGGCGCCTCGTAGCGGTGGAGCGCGACCTGATCGAGCCCGTCCTCGCGGCCCTCGACGATGAAGAAGTCGCGATAGCATTCGACGCCGGTCATGTAGAAATGTGGCGACGGCGCGATCAGCTCGGTCCACTCGCCCGGCCGCTCGACCGGCGCGGTGCACAGCCGCCACATCGGGTCGGTGTCGTTGGTGTGGATGAAGAGCACGCCGTCATGCTCGTCGACATCGTATTCGCGGCCGGTGATGCGCGGGGCGACCAGGATCGGCTTCGCGAGCGGGTCGTTGGCTGGGAGCAGATAGACCTCGCTGGTGACGTGATCGCCCGTCGCGATGACGATCCAGTTGCGCGCGCTGGTTTCCGCGACGGCGACGCGGAAGCCCTCGTCGGCCTCGTGGAAGAGCACGACGTCGTCGGCGGGGTCGGTGCCGAGCCGGTGGAAGCGGGCGTTGTCGGTGCGCCACTGCTCGTTGGCGAGGCCGTAGAGGAAGCCGGCGTCGTCGCTGGTCCAGACGATGTCGGAGAGCATGCCGGGGATGGTCTCGGGCAGATGCTCGTCCGTCGTCAGATCCTTGACCCGCACCTCGAACCGCTCCGCGCCGCTGTCGTCGATCGCATAGGCCAGCTTGGTGCCGTCGTTCGACACCGCGAACGCGCCGAGGCGGAAATACTCCTTGCCGTCCGCCAGCGAGGGTTCGTCGAGGAGCAATTCGTCGGGGCCACCGGCAACAGGCTTGCGCCACCATTTGCGGTACTGGCCGCCGGTCTCGAACGCGGTCCAGTAGAGCCAGTCGCCGTCCTTTTGCGGCACGGAGGATTCGTCCTCCTTGATGCGCGCCTTCATCTCCTCGTAGATCGTGTCGACCAGCGGCGCGTGCGGCGCCATCACCGCCTCGAAATAGGCGTTCTCCGCCTCGAGATAGGCGAGGATGTCGGGGTCGGTGACCTCCGGATAGTTCGGGTCCTTCAGCCAGGCATAGGGGTCTTCGATCGTGTGGCCATGCGCGGTGAAGCTGTGCGGGCGGCGGTCGGCGACCGGTGGGGTTGGGTTGGTCATGCCGTTGGCCCTATCGCGGGGTGGCCCGGGGACCAAGGCCGGCGAACGTTGAGAATGTTGAGCGCCCGACAGCGTTTCGGGCCAATCGCGCCCGCGAAGCGCCCGGTCGGGACGACGAGGCACCTGCCGCGCGACACCCATGCGCCGCTGCAGCGCCGCCACGGTAACATCCGGGTCACACCAAGGTCACGGGCCAGCCTCACCGACGCGCCTGCTCGGCATCGGCGACGCGCCCGTCACGCACCGGCGACGCATCGGCGAGCGCGGCGATCGGATCGGCGAGGGCGGCGGCATGGCGTTGCAGCGCGGCGGTCCAGGTGCGATCGAAAGGCGTGCCCGCCAGCCGCCGACGCAGCCGATGCGCGCTAGACCGCGACATGCCGGCGGCCCGCGCGGCGCGGGCGACGCTGCCGGTCTCCACCAACGCGGCGAGGAAGATGCGCTGTTTCGCCGGCGTCCAGTGGGCGCGCTCGGGCGTGGGTGACCGAACGAGGTGAGGGTGATGCTCCATCGGGGAGCTTAGGGCACGAATGCGGGCTTGTAGGGCAGAGCTATTTCGATGTTTCCAGGCGGAGGGGAGTCGGGGGCCGATGCCACCAATCAGCAGACATTGGGATCGGCAAATGTCCGCTAACGCCCAATTGCGGACGTTCAGCTGGGCTGAAGGAAGCGCTACCGGCCTACAATTTGGTCGCTGGCGGCAGGACCACACAGACGTGAGTCTAGCGCGAAGGGCACGTGGTCCAAGGCGGCCAGCAAGCCCGCAAACCTGTCATCGTCCACGGGAGCGAGACAGCCAAGCAAGGTTTCCCCGATCACCGCAGCGCGCCGGCGTTCCTCTGACACGATATGTGTTGCTTGGTAGGCCATAGGCTTGTCCCGCTGTAGCCGGGGTGCTGCATGATGCAGACCACCCGTCGCATTCAACGTAACGGGCTGGCTGGCTCTTGAACTTAGGCCTTAATCTAAGTTAAGCAAGACTCTATCAGCTCGCACGTCGTTGATTTTCCATAGAGAATGTCGAAAGCCTGCGGACGAACGAATGAACGGCGGCGGCGGACTACCATGCACTTCAACGACGACGGCTTCGGCGCAATGACGCGGAAGCTGGAGCGACTCGCAAAGCTCAATGAGCAGGATCGCGACGCGCTCAAGAACCTGCCACTTGCGCGCAAAAGGGTGGCTGCTGGGCAGCACCTTCTGCGCGAAGGCGAAGAGTCCACCACCTGCTACATGCTGCTGAGCGGCTACGCCTGCCGATACAAGACCACCAGAACGGGTTCGCGGCAGATCGTGTCTTTTCACATGGCCGGCGACATCGTGGACCTGCAGCATCTTCTGCTCTCCCGAGCCGATCACAGCATCCAGGCGATCAGCGATCTAACGTTTGCCGCTACACCGGCTGCCGAACTGAAGAAGGTGGCGCAAACTCATCCAACGATCGCTGAGGCGCTCTGGCGCGACACGCTGATCGATGCATCCGTGTTTCGAGAGTGGGTGCTGAACGTGGGCCGGCGCGACGCCAAACAGCGGATCGCGCATATGCTTTGTGAGTTTGCGGCCCGGCGCGAGACGGCCGGTCTTGGCCGTCCGACGTCCTTTGAGCTGCCCATGACGCAAGAGGACATCGCCGACGCGACCGGCCTTACGAACGTCCACGTCAATCGTATGCTTGCGCAGCTGGCTGCGGAAGGTCTGATCGCGCGAGACAAGCGACAGGTCGAGATTGCCGATTGGGACAGGATGCGCAGAGCAGCGGACTTCGACGCTGCCTATCTGCACGCCCAAGCCGCCTGACCCCATGGCTATCACGTTTGAGCCGGCCCGGCTGGACTCTGCATTCGGCGACAGCGAGGCTGTGCTGGCATTGCGCGACGGTCGGCTGTTCGCCGTTCTCTCGCGTTTAGGCGATCTCCATGGGACGCTGTTCGGGCATTGGTATGTCGAGGCGGCCTTTACGGTAGATCAGCAGGGGCTTGGTGCCGTCTTTCCCAACCTCGATGCCTTCGAGGCGCACGTGCAGCGGCAGATGACGTAGACTAGGTGCGCGGCGATCAACGCCCGAAGGCCGGCAGCTAATCACCACCTCCGGGCGTTCCGTGCGGCTGACCGCCGAACGGCTGCTTACGCCCAGTTGCGGACATTCGCGCGCTGCGAGATAACGCGACTGATGGTCGACTATAGCGATGAAGCTACAGCCCTTTTTACGCGCTTTGCCGAGGCGCACCGGCTTGCCTACAGCGTAGACCCCAACGCTCCAATCGAAGTGCTCTGGGAGTTTCCGACGCAAGACGGTCTATCGTTGCCCATTACCCTCGGGCTTCAGAACGGCGACGAACTGAACTTCGGCGTTGCGGGGTTCTGGTCCTACTTCTTTCCCTTTGAAAGAAGCGCTCCTCAGTTCGAGCGTTTGCTGGACGCATGGGCGGGAGGCGAAGCACGCGTTGTCCTTGCTGCTCTTGGCGGGCGCGCCCTTCAGCTTCTGGATAAAGGCCAATGGAAAACAGTCTACCGGGCCAACTGCCTTTTTCCGGTGCCGAAAAACCCAAGGCGAACGATCACCAATCAGCCATCGTCGCGACGGCACTGATCGTCCGCTTTCCACCAAAAGCGGACATTTCCGAGCCGGGATAGATCGCGCGCCGGGAACCCGTCACGCGAGTGAATCGCGTGACGTCGAACGGGTTCGGCTGGAGCCGACCCGCCGGCCGGCCCCTTCGACTGCCTGCCAAGGCAGGCGCTCAGGACAGGCTTGCGCGTCTCGCGAATAGCTTCGCTACTCGCGTGCGCGCTGGCGGCTGATCCACGCCCCGATCTTCCGCTCCAGCACCGGCATCGGCAGCGAGCCGGTGTCGAGCACGGCGGCATGGAAGGCGCGGGGGTCGAACCTCGCGCCGAGCTTTGCCCTTGCGTCGGCCTTCAAGCGCAGGATGGTGAGCTGACCGACCTTGTAGGCGAGCGCCTGGCCGGGGTTGGCGATGTAGCGTTCGACCTCGGCGGTATAGTCGGTGCGGCTGCCGGGCGAGTTGGCGAGCATGTAGTCGATCGCCTGCTCGCGGCTCCAACCCATCGCATGCAGGCCGGTGTCGACCACCAGCCGCATCGCCCGCAGCATCTCGTCGCCCAGCCCGCCCATGCGCTGGTAAGGGTCGGTCTCGACGCCCAGTTCGCGGTACAGGCTCTCGGCATAGAGCGCCCAGCCCTCGACATAGGCGGTGTTGCCGCCGAAGCGCATGAAGGCGGGGAGTGCCGCGTTCTCCTGCGCGAGGCTGATCTGGAAGTGATGGCCGGGTACGGCCTCGTGCAGGTACAACGTCTCTTCGCCCCAGGTGTAGCGGGTCGGCAGGTCATAGGTGTTGAAGTAGAACACGCCCGGCCGCGTCCCGTCGGGGGTGCCCTCCTGATAGGAGCCGGCGGCGTCGGTCTTCTCGCGGAAGGCGGGGACGGGGCGCAGCTCCAGCGGTGCCTTGGGGATCAGCGCGAATTGGTCGCGGACCCGCGCGTCGACGCGTTTGGCGATGCTCTCATAGCTCGCCTTGATCGCGGCGGCGGACTTGGGCGCGAACTTCGGGTCGGTGCGCAGATGTTCGAAGAACTGGACCAGCGTGCCCCTGAAGCCGACTGCGGCCTGCTGGCGCTGCATCTCGGCGCGGATGCGGGCGACCTCGCTTAAGCCCAGCGCGTGAACGTCGGCGGCCTTGAGCGGCAGCGTCGTGCTCGCCTCGATGCGATAGTCGTAATAGGCCGCCCCGCCCGGCATCGCCGACAGGCCGACGGTGGCCCGGGCGCGGGGCAGGTATTCGGTGCGCAGGAAGTCGCGGATCTTGCGATGCGCGGGGTTGATGAGGTCACGAACCTGCGCGGCATAGGCAGCCTTGAGCCGCGCCTGATCGGCGGCGGGGATCGTCGCCGGGAACATGGTCACGGGGGCATAGAAGGTGGAGCCCTCGACGCCCTGCTTGAGCAGGTTGTCGAACTGCTCGATCATGTTGACGACGGTCAGGCGCGGCTGGACGATCCCGGCCTTCATGCCGGCGCGGAAGCGCGCGATGATGCGGTCGTAGCCGGCCGCATATTGCGCGTTGCGCTTCAGGTTGTTGTTATAATCGAGCACGGTCTTGAAGGGTGCTGCACCCTTGCCGCTCGCGAAGTCGGGGTAGAAGGTCTGCAAGCCCCCGAAGTGGTTGATCGGCAGCGCGCGGCTGACGCGGAGCAACTCGGGCCGGTAGGATTTGAGCGACACCAGCAGTCCGTGCTCGAACACGTCATAGGCCAGCTGGTCGACGACCGTGAGGCGGGTGCGGTCGATCCGACGCAGCGCGGCGAGATCGGCGAGCGTGTTGCGGCGGTCGCGTTCCTCGCTGGCGTCCGTGTAGAAGTCGCCGAGCCGGTCGGCGTAGCGCAGGTCGCCGCGAAAGATGGCGCTGATTGGGTTGAGGCGGAGGTCGCGCTCGTCGCTGTCGTAGAACAGCCGCTTGAGCTTGGTGTCCTCTGCGCTGTCGCCGGGCAGCGGCACGGGCGGGGGCAGCGCCTGAGCGGAAAGCGACGCGGCACTGGCCAGCAGGACGGATGCGAACAGGGCTTTGAGCTGCATGGTTTTCCTCATCACGCTTAATCGCTAGCGGCGGGCGGACACAGGAGCAATCGAGATGGATACGATCGGCGTCATCGGGGCGGGGCAGATGGGGGCGGGCATCGCGCAGGTGTCCGCGCAGGCAGGGTATCGCGTGCTGCTGGCCGACGTGTCGCGCGACCGGGCGGAGGCGGGCAAGGCGGGGATCGGCAAGCAGCTGGACCGGCTGGTGACCAAGGAGAAGATCGCGCGCGGGGATGCCGACGCGGCACTGGCGCGGATCGAGCCGGTCGACGGGGCAAGTGCGTTCGCGCCGGCGGCGCTGGTGATCGAGGCCGCGACCGAGCGCGAGGAGATCAAGCGGCGCATCTTCGCCGATGTCGGCGCGGTGCTGGGCGCGGGGGCAATCCTGGCATCGAACACCTCGTCGATCCCGATCACGCGGCTGGCGCAGGCGGCGCCCGATCCGGCGCGGTTCGTCGGCGTCCACTTCTTCAATCCGGTGCCGGTGATGGGGCTGATCGAGCTGATCCGCGGGCTGGCGACGTCGGACGCGACGGTCGCCGCGGTGGAGGCCTATGCGCAGCGGCTCGGCAAGCAGGTGGTGCGCGCCAACGACGCGCCCGGCTTCATCGTCAACCGGGTGCTGATGCCGATGCTCAACGAGGCCTGCTTCGCGTTAGGCGAGGGCGTGGCGAGCATCCGTGACATCGACCTCGCCTGCCAGCTCGGGCTCAACCACCCGATGGGGCCGCTGACGCTGGCGGACTTCATCGGGCTCGATACCTGCCTGGAGATTACGCGCGTGCTGTTCGAGGGCACCGGCGACCCCAAGTTCCGGCCGGCGCCGCTGCTGGTGAAGTATGTCGAGGCAGGCTGGTTCGGGCGGAAGTCGGGGCGCGGGTTCTACGACTATTCGGGTCCGGAGCCGGTGCCTACGCGCTGAGCATCGCGACGCATTTCGCTATTCGGCGGGCGCGGGTCTCGGGCTTCTTCGCGCCCTCGATCGCCTCCACATGCTCGCGTTGGTGGGTGAAGCTGAGCTTTTTCCATGCGGGCCAGGCGCCTGCTGCTTCGATCGCGGCGCGCAGGTCCTCGGGCGGATCGACGCTGCGCGGTGCGGTGTCGAGCGTCACCGTCACCTCCATCGCCACGCCCTCCCGCACACCCGCTGCCTCGCGATTGCTCTGGCGGAGGGGGAGCCAGGGGGTGCCGCCGATGGTGGTGACGGTGCTGCGCCAGCTGTGGCCGTTGATGGTTACCAGGACGGGGGCGCGGGTGCGGCCGAACACGGTCTTTTGGTCAAAGGGCAGGGCGATCTCGAACGATGCGTCTGGCACGATCGTGAAGGTCCGCGACGGCGCGCTCACCCGATCAGCAGCCCCGCCAGCGCCGCTGACATCAGATTGGCGAGGCTGCCCGCCGCCAGCGCGCGCAGGCCGAGCCTGGCGATCACCGGGCGCTGGTTGGGCGCCAGGCCGCCGGTCACCGCCATCTGGATCGCGATGGAGGAGAAGTTGGCGAAGCCGCACAGCGCAAAGGTGACGATGATGCGGGTGCGTTCGCTCAACGCGGCCATCTGCCCGAGTTCGATGAACGCGACGAATTCGTTCAGCACGATCTTGGTCCCGAACAGCCCACCGGCCGTGCCCGCCTCGGCCCAGGGCACGCCGATCAGGAACATCAGCGGCTGGAAGACCAAGCCGACGACCTGCTGGAAGCTGAGGTCCGGCCGACCGAACCAGCCGCCGACGCCGCCCAGCAGGCCGTTGGCCAGCGCCACCAACGCCACGAAGGCGAGCACCATCGCGCCGACCGCAACCGCCAGCTTGACGCCGGTCTGCGCCCCTTGCGCGGCGGCCATGATGATGTTGGCCGGGCGCTCGCCCTCCTCGAAGGTCTCGGCAACGTCGATCGCGCCTTCGCCCTGGTCGCCGACCAGCGGTAGCTCGCCGAGCTGTGGCGCGGCATCGGGCATGACGATCTTGGCCATCAGGATGCCGCCGGGAGCGGACATGAAGGCGGCGGCGAGCAGATAGGGCAACGCCGTCGGGCCGAGCAGCGTCGCATAGGCGGCGAGGATCGTGCCGGCGACCCCGGCCATGCCGACCACCATCAGCGTGAACAGCTGCGCAGGCGGCAGCGCGGCGAGATAGGGGCGGACCACCAGCGGCGACTCGCTTTGGCCGACGAAGATGTTGGCCGCCGAACCCAACGATTCCACCCGGCTGATGCCGGTGATCCAGCCGATCGCGCCCCCCACCCAGCGCACGATGCGCTGCATGATGCCGAGGAAGTAGAGGATCGACACCAATGCCGCGAAGAAGATGATCACCGGCAGCGCGCCCAGTGCGAAGGTGTTGGCGAGCGGGTTGGTTGCGGCCGGGCCGAACAGGAATTCGGTGCCCTTGTTGGCATAGCCGAGCAGGTTCGACACGCCGCGCGCCATCGCCTCGATCCCGGCGCGGCCCCAGCTGGTATACAGCACCAGCACCGCGATCCCGACCTGCAGCGCGAAGGCCGCGCCGACCACGCGCAGGCGGATGGCGCGGCGATCGGTGGAGAGTAGCAGTGCGAGCGCCAGGATGACGAGAATGCCGGCGATGCCGATGAGCGGGCTGGTCATCAGGCGCGCGGCCCGCCGAAGTTGTCGAAGTTGCCGGGATCAACACACATTCGTAATCGCTCCACCCACGCCCCGCCTTCGTACCTCCGCTCTTATGCCGATGAAAATCCTTGTAGGACAGGCGCAATCCTCGCCGGCGATGGACCGGCGCCCGCGAGGCGGCTAGCACGGCGCCATGAGCCCCCCTGTTCCATTGTCCCGCTCTCTCTTCGTCCTGGCGATCTTCTATGGCGGCATGGTGTGCATCGCCGGCGTGCTCGGCAACAAGCAGGTGGCCTTGGGGCCGCTCACCATCGAGGCGGGCATCTTTGCCTTTCTGCTGCTGGTGGTGGTGTCCTCCGCCGTCGCCGAACTGCATGGGCAGGCGACCGCCAACAGCCTGGTCCGGTTCGGCTTCGTGCCCCTGATCGCCTCGCTGCTGTTGTCGCTGCTGGTCTGGGCGCTGCCCGCCTCGGCCGAGATGCGGGAGAGCCGGCCCGAGGCGCTGGCGGCGGTGCAGGGCATCCTGTTCTCGACCTGGCGGATCTGGATCGGCGGCATCGTCGCCTATGGCGTGTCGCAGACGCTGAACGTCACGATCTTTTCGTGGTTGAAGGGCCGTGAGGGGGCAAAGTTGCTGTGGCTGCGCTCCGCGACCGCCGGCGTGCTCAGCCAGATCGTCGACACGCTGCTGTTCGTGACGATCGCATTTCTGGGCGTGTTTCCGATCGGCGACCTGCTGGTCGGACAGATGATCGCGAAGGTGGCGCTGTCGGCGCTGCTGGTGCCGCCGCTGATCTATGCCGCCGTGGCGCTTGGGCGAGCTCTCGACCGAGGGTGAAGACCGATGACGGCGTCGCTGACTTCGGGCGGCCGTCATCGTTTCGCGGCGGGAACAAGCCGCCCCGACCGTGGGTTTAGGCGCGTAGTTCAGGAGGAGGCAAGTAATGGCCGAGTATCGTAACAACGAAGCGGGCGACCGCGTATATGTCGAGAAGCGGGGCGGCGCGGGCCGCGTCATCGGGATCGTGGCGCTGTTGGCGGGGCTGATCGCCGCGCTGCTGTTCCTGACCGGCTTCTGGCGCGTCAACGCGACCGGCGGCGAGATGCCCAAGGTCGAGGTCGACGCCAAGGCCGGCGCGCTTCCGAACGTCGACGTCGACTCCAAGTCGGTCGTGGTCGGCACCAAGCAGGAAACCGTCGAGGTGCCGAAGGTCACCACCGAGAAGGAGACGGTGTCCGTGCCGACCATCGGCGTCTCCGAGGGCGAGACCGACAAGAAGTAAGCGTCGCCGCGACGGCCGAGAGGGGGTTGGGCCTGCGGGACCCGCCCCCTAAAGGCATGTCCATGACCGATCACACGCCTGATCCCGCCCTGCTTGCAAAGGCGGAGACGCTGACCGAGGCGCTGCCCTATCTGCAGCGCTATGCCGGCTCCACCTTCGTGGTGAAATATGGCGGCCACGCGATGGGCGATCCGGAGCGTCAGCGCGACTTCGCCGAGGACATGGTGCTGCTGCGCGCGGTCGGCATCAACCCGGTGGTGGTGCATGGCGGCGGGCCGCAGATCGGCGCGATGCTGAAGCGGCTCGGGGTCGAATCGCGCTTCGTCGGCGGGCTGCGCGTGACTGACGCGGAGACCGCGCGGATTGCCGAGATGGTCCTCGCGGGCTCGATCAACAAGGAAATCGTCGGCTGGATCGGCCAGGCGGGCGGTCGCGCGGTCGGCATCTCTGGCAAGGACGCAGGCCTGGTGACGGCCGAGAAGGTCGGTGATCGGCGCGGGGCGGACCGCACCCAGGGGATCGAACGCCACGTCGACCTGGGCTTTGTCGGTGAACCCGTCGCAGTCGACCGGTCGATCATCGACACGCTGTCGGCGGCGGGCATCATTCCGGTGATCGCACCGGTCGCGATCGGCGCCGACGGCCAGACCTACAACATCAACGCCGATACGATGGCCGGCGCGATCGCAGGGGCGCTGGGAGCGGCGCGGTTTTTCCTGCTGACCGACGTCGTCGGCGTGCTCGACAAGGCGGGGGAGCTGCTGACCGACCTCGATCCGGCGCGGGTCGAGGCGCTGACCGCGGACGGCACCATCACCGGCGGCATGATTCCCAAGGTCGAGACCTGCGTCGCCGCGGTCGAGGCGGGGGTGGACGCGGCGGTGATCATCGACGGCCGGGTGCCGCACGGGATCCTGCTGGAGATCTTCACGCGGCGGGGGGCGGGGACGTTGGTGCGGCGGCAGGCGGACTAGCTCCCCTCCCGCTGGCGGGAGGGGAGGACCAGACGCCCCTGCCGCAAGCGGGAAGGGAACCCGATGCGCCATTGCCCGCCGTCGCCTGCCCCCCTAAGTCACCCTTATGGGCCTTATCTTCCTTCTCGCCGACTATCTGCTGATGATCCTGCAGGTCGTGATCTTCGTGCAGGTGATCCTCAGCTGGCTGCTCGCGTTCAATGTCGTCAACCGGCACAGCCAGTTCGTCGGCGGGCTGGTGCAGGGGCTCGATCGCCTGACCGAGCCGCTTTATCGCCCGATTCGCCGCATCCTGCCCGACTTCGGCGCGATCGACCTGGCCCCACTGGTGGTGCTGCTGGTGGTGTCGTTCCTGCGCAGCCGGGCGCTGCCCTATCTGGCGCTGGCTGCGGGGCCGGAAGTCCTCTAGCCGGTCTGTTGCCCGGGTGGCGAGCGCGGGCGCTTGCCGCTAAGGCCCAGGCATGACCGCCACCATCATCGACGGCAAGGCGCGCGCCGCCGCCCTCCGCGCGGACGTAGCGGCCGAGGTCGCGCGCTTCCGCGCGGCGAGCGGTCGCGCGCCGGGGCTGGCCGTGGTGCTGGTCGGCGAGGATCCGGCGTCTGCGGTCTACGTCCGATCGAAGGGGCGGGCGACGCGCGAGGCGGGGATGGCGGGCTTCGAGCACCGCCTGCCCGTAGATACCTCGCAGGCGGACCTGCTGGCGCTCGTCGCAAGGCTGAACGTGGACCCGGCGGTCGACGGCATTCTCGTCCAGCTGCCGCTGCCGCCACAGATCGACGCGAACGCGGTGATCCTGGCGATCGACCCGGACAAGGATGTCGACGGCTTCCACCCCGTCAGCGCCGGCCGGCTGGCGACGGGGCTGCCGGGCTTCGTGCCGTGCACGCCGTACGGCTGCTTGCTGCTGCTGCACGACGTGCATCCGCGGCTCGCCGGGCTGGAGGCGGTGGTGGTGGGCCGTTCCAACATCGTCGGCAAGCCAATGGCGGCGCTGCTGACGGCGGAGAGCTGCACGGTGACCGTGGCGCACAGCCGCACCCGTGACCTGCCCGCGCACCTCGCCCGTGCCGATATCGTCGTCGCGGCGGTGGGCGTGGCGGGGATGATCCGGGGCGAATGGCTGAAGCCGGGGGCTTGCGTGATCGACGTCGGCATCAATCGGACCGACATGGGACTGGTCGGCGATGTCGACTTCGCGGGCGCGGTGGAGGTCGCGGGCGCGATCACGCCGGTGCCGGGCGGGGTCGGGCCGATGACGATCGCGTGCCTGCTGCGCAACACACTGGTGTCGGCATGCCGGCGCGAGGGCGTGGAGGCGGGGCTGTGATCGAGCTCTACATCTCCTCGCTCATCACCTTTTTCGTGGTGATCGATCCGCCCGGCTGCGCGCCGATCTATGCCGGGCTGACCGCGGGCGCATCGGACGTTCATCGCCGCGCGATGGCGTTCCGCGCGGTGGGCGTCGCGGCGGCGATCCTGCTGGTGTTCGCGCTGGTCGGCGAGGACCTGTTGCGCGGACTGGGCATCAGCCTCGCCAGCTTTCGCATCGCCGGCGGCATCATGCTGTTCCTGATCGCCCTGGAGATGGTGTTCGAGAAGCGCACCGAACGCCGCGAGGACCGCGCCGCCAAGGTGCAGGCCGAGCATGTCGAAGACGTGTCGATCTTTCCGATGGCGATGCCGATGATCGCGGGGCCGGGCTCGATCGCGTCGGTGATGCTGCTGATGGCGAGGAACGACGGGCTGCGGGATTCCGCGATCGTGTTGGCGGCACTCGGTACCATCCTGCTGCTGACGCTGGTGGCGCTGCTCGCGGCGGGGCCGATCATGCGGCGACTGGGCGCGCGGATCGAGGCGGTGATCACGCGGCTGTTGGGTGTGCTGCTGGCGGCGTTGGCGGTGCAGTTCGTGATGGACGGGTTGCAGGTCTCGCTGCGGTGACGATTCCTCAGTCCACCCGGTAGATCGCATAGGGCGATCGCTGCGGCATTGGCAGCCGCGTCAGCCAGGGGAAGCGCTCGCCGCGCGCGAGGCGGTCGTAGAAGCCGCCCTTGTTGCGGGCACGGTAGATCGTCGACTCGGCCATGTAGGGACACAGCAGCATCAGCGTCGCGCCGTGGCGCTTGATGATCGCACGTGCTTCCTCCGGCGAGCGGCCGAAGGCGTGTTTGACGTCGAGGATCGCGTCGCCGTTGCGATGATAGGGGCCGGCGATCGCGTCGTGATGGGTGACCGTGATGATGCGCGGGCCCAAATCCACGAAGGTGAAGATGCGCGCGCGCGGATAGCGGTTGAGCGTCAGCAGGCGCGAGGTGCGCATGCACTCGCCCGTCGCGGTGTTGACGCGCGTGGCGTTCGGGCTGGGACGGTCGACCTGAAACCAGTTCACCGCCGTCGACGCGAACAGCCCGGCCATGACGAGAACCAGCACCGCCACCGGGCCGAGCACACGCAGCAGCATCGACCGGCTTCGCCTTGCCCAGGGGAGCAGGACCCAGCCGAGCGCGGTCACGCCCGGCACCGCGAGCAGCTGCGCCGCCGGTCCGGCGCGGACCTGCCAGGTCAGCATGAACACCGCAAAGGCGCTGAACAGCGCGACCGGCCACCAGGCGGCGCGCCGGTCCGCTTCGGCGCGCCAGATCGCCAGACCTGCGCCGAGCAGCCCCACCACCGGCAGCGCCGCGATCGGAAAGGCGATGCGGAGCGGGTGCCCCCAGATCGGCTTGGCTTCCTTGACGTTGTTGAGCCACTCGCGCGCCAGTTCGTCCGAGACCTGTTCGGGCCGGGTCAGGCATTGCGGAAACAGGCTGGCAAAGCCGATCGCAATGCCGCCGCCGACCAGCAGCGCCAGGATCAGCCGCGTCCGCGCCGTGGCGGGGCTGAGCCGCGCGAGCGCGAACAGCAGCCCGCCGGCGGCGACGGTGACGCTCAGCCATACCGGCGTCAGCGCGTCGCAGCGCGGCGCCCAGTTGGCGTTGGACGCGAACAGCGCGAAGCCGGCGGCGCTGCCGCCCCCCAGCGTCAGCGCATAGGCCTGGAGCCGCGTCGCCTCGTCGCGGTCGGCGACCCACCGCAAGGCGAGGATGCCGCCCGCCATCGCGCAATAGGGCAGCATCTCCAGCCCGATCGTGAGGCTGAGCGCACTCGCCATGCCCACCAGTACGCCGCCGCGCGACCGGCGCGGATCGGACAGGCCGGCGAGCGTCAGGCTGAGCATCGCCAGCTGCCAGCCATGATGGTCGATCCGCATCGGCCCGAACATCAGCATCGGGATATAGGCGGTCAGAAACACCAGCGTCGCCAGCGTCCAGGCGAGCGGATGCACCAGCCGCCGGACGGTCGCGCCCAGCCCCAGCAGCGCGATGGCAAGCGGCAGCAGCGGCGCGACCCCGCAGGCCAGCCGCTCCGCCCACTCCCGCGTCGTGAACAGGTCGAAGAACAGGATCAGGCCCGCGAGCGGCAGGTCGACCAGCCGGCTCCAGTGGATGTCGAAGCCGGCGGGCGGGTTCATCCGGTACTGGCGCAGGTCGTACCAGCCCTGCCCGTCGAGCAGCGCGCGCACCTGCATCAGCCGCATGTTGTCGTCGGTGTCGCCGAGCGAGAGCCAGCGGATCGCGTTCCAGTCGCTGGCGATCTGATACGCCGCGAACGCGACCCAGGCGATCAGCACCCACGCCACCCAATGGCGGTCGAGATCCCGCAACCAACGATCCGAAGCAGCTTCCCTCACGCCCGTCCCCGCCCTACACGCGGCCGCTCTAACGGTGGTGGGGTGAAGGGCAAGTGACGGCGGTGTTGCGCCAGTTGCGGGACAATGAGGTGCTGGGGCAGCTGTTGCGCTTCGGCGTGACGGGGCTCGGCGTCACGGCGTTCTATGCAGCGGTCTATTGGCCGATCGCGACCTTCGGCGACCGTCTCGTCGACCTTGGCGGCGGTGCGGTGTGGCCGCTGATCGCGGTGGTGATCGCCTTCCTGTCGGCGACCGCGGTCGGCAATGTCGCGCACAGCCGGATCAGCTTCCGCGGGCACGGCACCCGGTCCGCGCGTACCGCGCATCGCTTTTTCTGCGTGCAGCTGTTCGGGTTCGGGCTCAACGCGCTGTTCACCTGGGTGCTGACCGGGCCGCTGGTCGGTGGTCCCACCTGGTGGCCGCTGGTGCCGGCGATCGCGGTGACGCCGCTCGCGACCTTCTGGTTGCAGCGCAACTGGGTGTACGCCTGAATGGACCGCGTCGTTTATGACCGCATGGCGGCCCATGACTCCACTCATTGGTGGTATCGCGCGCGCCGCGATATCCTGCGCGATTACCTGAACCGCTACGGCGCGTTGCCGAACGATGCGCGCATTTTGGAGATCGGCTGTGGGACCGGCCACAATCTGCCGATGCTGAGCGCCTTCGGCAGCGTGGAGGCGATCGAGATCGACCCCGCCGCGCGGGCCATTGCCGGGGAGCGGCTGGGCCGACCGGTCGGCGATGCGCCCTTGCCCGAACTGCCGGGGGTCGAGCGCGGCGCCTATGATCTGGTCGCGGTCCTCGATGTCGTCGAGCACATCGCCGACGATGTCGCAGCACTAGCGGCGATGAAGACGCTGCTGAAACCCGGCGGCAAGATCCTGATCGCGGTGCCGGCGCATGCCTGGATGTGGTCGGCGCACGATGTCGTCAACCACCATCACCGCCGCTATACCAAGGCGACGTTGCGCGCGGCGATCGGCGCGGCGGGGCTGAAGCCGGTCAAGCTGCGCTGGTTCAACTCGCTGCTGTTTCCCCTCGCCGCCGCCGCCCGGCTGGCGGGCAAGGCGACGGGACGGGAGGACAGCGACGACTCACCGCCGCCCGCGCCGATCAACGCGCTGTTCGAGCGCATCTTCCGGCTCGAGCGTCACCTGGTCGGCAGGGTGCCCATGACCCCGGGAGTTTCGCTGGTCACGCTCGCCATTCCCGGCTGATCGGCGACGAAGCCGATGCTGGGCGTCCCCTGCACCGGCCCGGCGATATCGGCGACCAAGTACAGCGGGCGCCGCTTCACCTCGACATACATGCGGCCCAGATACTCGCCGATCATGCCGAGCACGAACATCTGCACCGCGCCGATGAACACGGTAACGGCCATCAGCGAGGTCCATCCCTCGACCGCCGAACCGGTCAGCCAGCCGATGCCGATATACACGAACAGCAGCAGCGACACGCCCGTCAGCGCCAGCCCGGCATGGCTGGCGAAGCGCAGCGGCGCGGTCGAGAAGCCGGTCACCGCGTCGAAGGCGAGCCGCAGCATCTTCGCGAACGGATAGTTGGTCTCGCCCGCCGCGCGCTCTGCGCGATCATAGGTGAAGGGCACCTGGCGGAACCCTACCCACGCCACCATGCCGCGGATGAAGCGGGCCTGTTCGGGCAGCGCCAGGAAGGCATCGAGCGCCCGCCGGCTCATCAGCCGGAAATCGCCGGTATCGAGCGGGATCTCGGTGTCGGTCAGCCGGTCCAGCAGCCGGTAGAAGATCGCCGCCGTCGCCTTCTTGAACAAGGTCTCGCCCTGCCGCTTGCGACGCACCGCATAGACCACATCGGCGCCGTGCTCGATCATCGTCCGGCGCATGCCGACCAGGAGCTCCGGCGGATCCTGCAGGTCGGCGTCGATGATCAGGATCTGCTCACCCGCGCACAGGTCCAGCCCAGCGGTCAGCGCCAGCTGATGTCCATGGTTGCGCGACAGGTTGATCGCCACCAGCCGCGGGTCGAACGCCGCCAGCCGCCGCATCACCGCCCAGCTGTCGTCGCGGCTGCCGTCGTTGATCAGTACGATCTCGTGATCGTCGCCCACCGCCGCGCGCGCCGCAGCCGCGACCCGCGCGTGGAGCATGTCGAGACAGGCCGCCTCGTTGTAGCAGGGGATCACGACGGATAAGGCGGGACGGCGCATGGGTGCGGTGTAGCGCGCGTAGTCCCGGGCGTCATCGCCGATCTTGAGCGCCGGAGCTGCCTTAGCTAAGTGAGTTGACTAAGGAGACCGGCGATGGCGACCACGGTCACGGTGCATGAGGCGAAAACGCACTTGTCTCGGCTGATCGCCCGCGCGCTGGAGGGCGAGGACGTGGTGATCGCGCGCGGCACCGTGCCGAAGGTGCGGCTGGTGCCGGTGGAAAATGCTTCGGTGCACCCGCCGCGTGTGCCGGGGAGCATGAAGGGTCAATTCACCTATGCGCCCGACGCGTTCGATGCTCTTACTGATGAAGAGCTGGCGGAATGGGGACTGCTCTAGTTGCGGCTGCTTCTCGATACGCACGCCCTTCTGTGGTGGTTCGACGAGCTTCCGGCCCTCAGCTCAGCCGCCCGCGCCGCCATAGCAAGCGCCGCGCCCCGCTCAGTGCTGGTCAGCAGCGTCACCGCATTCGAGATCGCAACCAAGCACGCGACCGGTAAGCTCGGCGGTATGGCGCCACTGCTCGCCGGGTTCGACCGGATGCTGGCGGAGCAGCGCTTTGCTCCGCTGCCGGTCGAGATGCGCCACGCGGTCGCGGTCGCCGACCTGCCGATGCACCATCGCGATCCGTTCGATCGCCTGCTCATCGCGCAGGCACGGGTGGAAGGCCTCACGCTGGTGTCGATCGACGACAAGTTCGACCGCTACGAGGTTCCTCGTCTCTGGTAAGCCTCAGCGCGCGACGATCAGCTTGACCAGCGTACCGGGCCTGAGCGGGGCGTCCGGATCAATGGCGTTCAGGACGCTGAACCGGTCGAGCTGATGGCTCGGATAGGTCATGCGCGCCGCCAGGCCGCGCGCCGTCTCGTCGACACGGACGGTGTGGATGCGCACCACCTTGCTGCCGTCGTCATAAGGCAGGCCGTCGAGCGCGCGCAGGAAGCCTGTATCCTGAACTCCGGTGGTGTCCGGGCGGCGTGTCGCATCGGCGAGCCGGGCCGCGCGCGCGATGCGGTCGGCGCCGTTGGGATGCGTCGACATCCAGGTGAGGCCACCTATGCCGCGGCCGGTGACCGCCGCCTGCAGCTGGCTCGACTCGTTCAGCTCCGCCAGCATGTCGGCGGCGGCATGCGGCGTGTAGCCGGCCGCCGCGATATAGCGGACGCCGAGACCGTCGGCTTCATACTCCTGCTTGCGGCTGAAGCCGAGCGTATAAAGCTGCGAGCCATAGCCCGCCGCGCGCCCGGCCAGATCGCTGCCGGTGACCGCGCCAACCACCGCCGCCGCTAGCCCGCCGAGCTGCGCGCGGGTGTTGCGCTTGGCGGCGTGCCGCGCGGCGACATGGCCGACCTCGTGCCCGAGCACGGACGCGAGCTCGGCTTCGGAGTTGACCAGCGCCAGCAGCTGGCGGGTGACATAGACATAGCCGCCGGGGATGGCGAAGGCGTTCTCCACGGGTGAGTCGAGCAGCGTGACGATGAAGTCGCCGCCTGCGTTCGACAGTCCGGATTGCACCGCCACGCGCTGGTCGACACGGGCGACGAGCGCGCTTTGCGGCCCGCGATAGGCGCCGCCATATTGGGCCAGGAGCTGAGGGTGCGCCTGCGCGCCCGTCGCCTTGTCGGATGCCGAAATGCCGCGCGATTGCGCCGGCAGCGTGGCGGGCGCCGTGACCAGCAGCAGGGCGGCGAGGGCGGTGGGGCGCATGGGACGTCTCCGGTGATCAGATCGCACGCGCGCGCTCGGTGGTCAGCCGCTCCAGCATGACGAGCGGCATCGCGCCTGCTTCGAGGATGTCGTGGAAGTGCTTCAGGTCAAAGCGATCGCCGGCGATCCGCTGCGCCTCCGCCCGCGCGCGCAGCCAGGCGGCGTGGCCGATCTTATATGAACAGGCCTGACCCGGCGACACGCAATAGCGCTCGATCTCGCGTTGCGCGCGTGGCCGGGCGAAGCCGACGGTGTCCACGAAATAGTCCGTCGCCTTCTCCCGGGTCCACCCCTTGGTGTGGATCGCGGTATCGACCACCAGGCGCGCGGCGCGGAACAGGAAGGATTGCAGATAGCCGGCGCGCTCCACCGGGGTGGCATACCCGCCCAGCTCGTCCGCGAGCTGCTCGGCGTACAGCGCCCAGCCTTCCAGATAGGCGTTGAAGAAGGCGATCTTGCGCAGCGGATGGGTCGGCGCTCGCTGGGCGGTGGAGATCTGCAGGTGATGACCCGGCACACCTTCGTGATAGGTCAGCGAGGGCAGGGTGTATTTCGGCCAGTCGCCGACCGACTTCAGGTTGATCCAGTAGATCGCCGGACGTGACCCGTCCAAGGGCGCGCGATAGTAATAGCCGTTGGGCGCGCCGTCCTGGATCTCGGGCGCAACGCGGCGGATCTCCAGCGGCGCGTTGGGTGCGTTGCTGAACGCCTTGCCCAGCCGCGCCTGCATGGCGCGATTGCCCTCGTTGAGGCCGCGCAACAGTTCGGCGCGGCCGGCGTCGGTGTCGGCATAGAGCTGCGCCGGCAGTTTGTTGAGCACCGCCAGCCGCGCGCCGACCGTGCCCTGGGTCAAACCCTGCCCCTTGAGGATGGTGTCGAGCTGCGCGGTCAGATCGGCGACCTGCGCCAGTCCCATGCGGTGCACTTCGTCGGGGGAGAAGTTGGTGGTGGTGGATTGTGCCAGCGCGGCGGCATAGATCGCCTCGCCGCCGGGGATCGCGCCGACGCCTGCCGCGCTGCGCGCGCGGGTGCGGAGCTGCCGCACGGCGGCCATCTGGCGATCGAGCGCGGGATAGACGGACTGTTCGACCAGCCGCACGGCGCGCGGGCCATACTCGCCGGTCAGCTTCGCCTCGCCCGCGCGACGGGTCAGCGAACGCGTCAGCCCGTTCTCGGCCGCGGCGGGCGCGCGGAGCTTGGCCATCTGCGCGAGTGCCAGATCGAGCGAAAAGTCGGGCGCGAGCCGGCCCTTGGCCGCCTGTTCGCGCTGTACGGCGGTGTCGTTGTCGAGCGCGCGGCCGACCTGCGACAGCCGCTCCAAATAGGCGTCCGCATCGGCCGCGTCGGCGACCGGATGCGTCGAATCGAGGAAGTCGGGCAGTCCGAAATAGGCGCCGTCCTGTTGGGTGATCCGATACGGCCCCTGCGGCGAGCCCAGCCCGAAACGCTCGGGGCCGACGATCTGCTGGTCGATCGAATAGAGCACGACCTCGCGGTCGATCCTGGCCTGGGGCGAGAGGGTGGCGGGATCGACCGCGGCGAGCAGAGCGCGATGCCGGCGCGACATGGCCAGATCCTTCGCCAGCGCGCCTGGACCATTGTCGTTGAGCCGGCGGCGCAGGGCGGCGTTCGCACCCTTGTCGAGCCCGAGCGAAGTAGCGCCTTCGGGACTTGCACGGACGCCGTCTGCGAAGATCGTGTCGAAAGCGGCGGTGAGGGCCGCGTCGCCCTTTTGGGTCGCGGCGGTGGCGGGCAGCAGCGCGACGGTGGCGGCGGCGGTGCCGCCGGCGATGAATTGACGGCGATCCATGTCTCTCTCTCCTAGATCCGCTCCACCATGTGTACCGCGTCCGCCGCGCGCAGCGCCGCCATCAGGCGGAGCAGCTGCGCTAGGTCGTGGACCTCGACGTCGATGGTGTTGGTGTGGAAGCGGGTGTCGCGGGTATCCAGCCGGACGTTGATGATGTTCGCCTTGTGCTGGCCGATGATGGTGGCGACAAGGCCGAGCGCGCCGGGTTCGTTCCTGACCATCACCGAAATCTGCGCGACGGCGCCGTCGGCCTTGTCGCCCCAGCCGAGATCGATCCAGTCGGTCTCCTCGGCGGAGCGCTCGGCGAGCTCCGCCAGCACGCCGCACTCGATGGCATGGACCTCGATCCCGGCATCGGGCCGGCGCAGCCCGACGATGCGGTCGCCGGGCACCGGGTGGCAGCATTCCGCCAGCTCGAAGGCGACGCCGGGCGTCAGGCCCTTGATCGAGATCGCCTGGGTCTGGGGGGCGACCATCGCCACGTCCGCGCCGGCCGAACCGGGCATCAGCGCCTCCATCACCGCGCCGTCGGCGAGCGTGTGGCGCGCGATCGCGGTCAGCAGCGCGGGCTCGTCGGGGAGCTTCAGCCGCTTGAGACCTTGCGTCACCGCATCGGCGGCGAGCGGCGCGGGCAGGCGCCCGATGATGTCGTCGAGCAGCTTGCGGCCGAGTTTCAGCTGCTCGTCGCGTTCCTCGTGGCGCAGGTGGCGGCGGATCGCGGCCAGCGCCTTGCCGGTGATCGCGACGTCAAGCCAGGCGGGCTGCGGCGACTGACCCTTGGAGTTGAGGATAGCGACCTGATCGCCATTCTCGATCACCGTCGACAGCGGCACGACGCGGCCGTTGATCTTCGCGCCCACCGCCTGATCGCCCAAATCGGTATGGACGGCATAGGCGAAGTCGATCGGCGTCGCGCCCTTGGGCAGCTGGATCAGCTCGCCCTTGGGGGTGAAGGCGAAGATGCGGTCGGCGTACATCGCCATGCGGGTGTGCTCGAGCAGTTCCTCAGGCGTCGCGGCGGTGTCGAGGATCTCGACCAGATCGCGGATCCAGCTGTGGTCCGCGTCGGCGCGGCTCTTGCCCTCCTTGTACGCCCAGTGCGCGGCGAGCCCGTACTCCGCCTCGGCATGCATCGTCTTGGAGCGGAGCTGGATCTCGACGCGGGTGTTCTCGGCGTGGATGACCGACGTGTGGAGCGAGCGATAGCCGTTGCGCTTGGGGGTGGAGAGATAGTCCTTGAACCGGCCGGGCACCATCGGCCAGCGCCGGTGGATGGCGCCCAGCGCGCGGTAGCATTCCTCCTCGGACGCCACGACGACCCGGAAGGCCATGATGTCGGACAGCTGCTCGAAGGAGATGTGGCGCTCGGCCATCTTGCGCCAGATCGAATACGGATGCTTCTCGCGACCCGATACGTCGGCGTCGATGCCGGTGCGGGAAAGCAGCAGCTTTATGCCGGATGCGATCTTGGCGATGCGATTGCCGCCGCCTTCCTTCAGTTGATCCAACCGGCGGGTAATCGACTCATATGCCTCCGGTTCGAGCTCGCGAAAGGCGAGGGTCTGCATCTCCTTCATGAACTCGTACATGCCGACGCGCTCGGCGAGCGGCGCATAGATTTCCATGGTCTCGCGCGCGATGCGGCGGCGCTTGTCCGGGTTGACGATGTGGTGGAGTGTGCGCATGTTGTGCAGCCGGTCGGCGAGCTTGACCAGCAGCACGCGGATGTCGTCGGACATGGCAAGCAGGAACTTGCGCAGGTTCTCCGCCGCGCGCTCATTGTCCGACTGCGCCTCGATCTTGGAAAGCTTGGTGACGCCGTCGACCAGCCGCGCGACGTTGGCGCCGAACAGCTTCTCGATCTCCTCCGGCGTTGCCACCGTATCCTCGACGGTGTCGTGGAGGATGGCGGTGGCGATCGTCTCGGCGTCGAGGCGCAGGTCGGTGAGGATGCCCGCGACCTCGATCGGGTGCGAGAAATATGGGTCGCCGGACGCGCGCTTCTGCGACCCGTGCGCCTTCATCGAAAAGACATAGGCGCGGTTGAGGAGCGCCTCGTCGGCTTGTGGATCGTAGTCGAGGACGCGATCGACGAGCTCATATTGCCGCAGCACACCGCCTCTTTGCAGGGGCGGCGTGCTGCTATGCAACAGAATTAGCGCGCAACAATCGCGGTTCCGCCGTTGCCGCCCTTCGCGACCGAATTGCACTTGGCGAGTTGGTCGGCGTCATAGGTCTTGCCGCCGGCCGCAAAGGACGCGAGCGCGCCGGTGTTCTTCGCGACGAGCTGACACAGCACCGTGTCGCGCTCGGGCGCGCGGGCGGCGACATAGGCGTTGCCGCGCAGCGCCCAAGGGGTGGAGCGGGTGATCAGCGTCGTTTTGCCGGGCTGCGCGGCGGGGACCGCGACGTAGTAGGCGCCGGGTGAAGCAGCGGCACTCTGCGCATCGGCAGTGGCGGCGATCATCGTGGAGCCGACGAGGACGGCGGCGGCGAGAGCGAGAACCTGGCGCATGAGAACCTCCTGTTAGATGCGTTGCGAATCACTACCTATCCGAGTAGGTTTCTAGTTGCAACGAGAAACTAACTTTTCGTGCGGCATCTCGGTCGCGTTTGCGTTACGCTATGGCAGGAAGAGGATGGATTGATGGGCAAGCTCCGGGAAAAGCTGGACGAATGCTCGCTGCCCGCGGCGCTGGAGGCGGTGGGGGAGCGCTGGTCGTTCCTGATCCTGCGCGCCGCGTTCAACGGGCTGCACCATTTCGAGGAGTTCCAGTCGGAGCTGGGCATCGCGCGCAACATCCTGGCCAACCGCCTTGCCAAGCTGGTCCAGTACGGCATCTTCCAACGCGAGCCGATGCCCGACGACCGGCGCAAGGTGCAGTATAGCCTCACGCAAAAGGGCGCGGCGCTGCTGCCGACGATGATCGCGATGCGGCAATGGGGCGAGCGGTGGGAGACCTGCATGCCCGCTTTCCCGGTGCTGGTGGACATGCGCGACACGCGGCCGATCCAGCCGGTGTCTGTGCTGTCGCACGACGGCCGCGTCCTCGGGCTGTCGGACCTCCACTGGGCGCTACCCGCCGACATCGCGCGCGACCCGGATGAGGCGATCGCGGCGGAGTAGGCGGGCGGCATTCGGAGGAAGGTTGGTTCGAAGCCGACCTCAGCGGATTAGCGGGTTTGTCCCGTCACGCTCAACTTGCGTTGTTCAAGCTGCGCCACTGAACGGTGTTAAAACCCTTCGAGGCTGTTGAAAAACTCGTACTTGCGGTGGGTGTGCGGTCGTGATTCCCTGCCGTAAGGCGACGGGGAGCACGCGCGATGATGGGTCGGCAGGTCGCGCAAGGGTCGTTGTTCTACGGGTTCCGGCTCGACGACCACGTTCCGGCTGACCACCTGCTGCGCCGCATCGATGGTCTGCTCGACTTCGGCTTCGTACGCGAGGCGCTGGCCGGCAGCTACAGCGCGAGCGGGCGCCCGTCGGTCGACCCGGAGCTGATGCTCAGGATGCTCCTGGTCGGCTATCTGCTCGGCATCCGCTCGGAACGACGCTTGTGCGAGGAGGTACACCTCAACCTCGCCTACCGCTGGTTCTGCCGGCTCGATCTCGGCGACCGGGTGCCCGACCACTCGACCTTCTCCAAGAACCGGCACGGCCGCTTCCGCCAGTGCGACCTGCACCGTCTGCTGTTTGAGGAGGTGGTCGCACGCTGCGCTGCGGCTGGGCTGGTCGCGGGCCGCGAGCTGGCGGTGGACGGCAGCACGATCCAGGCGGACGCGAGCTGGGAGAAGAAGCTTCCGGGCGCCACTGCGGCCGACGCACTCCGCGCACGCGAGGCGGTGTTGCGGCCCGTGGCGGAGTACCTGGCCGCGCTGGACGCGGCGCTGCCACCCGATCCCGACGAGCCCGCGCCCATCGAGCCGACCCACGTGTCGCCGACCGACCCGCAAGCCGCGTTCACGTGCAAGCACGGCCCGGGGCGCTTCGCCTACGCGATCAACCCGCTGCTCGACCTGGACACCGACTGCATCCTCGACGTCGAGGCGACGCCCGCGCGCTTCTCGGCCGAGGTCGCGGCAACCCGGGCGCTGGTTGACCGCGTTAAGGCCAGGCTCGGCATCGCGCCCACGAGCCTCGCGGCCGACAAGGCTTACGGCAACGGCCCGTTGCTCGGCTGGCTCATCGGCCGGGGTATCACGCCGTACGTGCCGGTCATCGACCGCACCCGCCAACGCGACGGCTTCTTCACCCGAGACGCGTTCACTTACGACCCTGATACCGACACGTACCGCTGCCCCGCCGACAAGCCCCTCACCTACCGCGGCACGGTCCGCGCCAGCCAGGTGCGCCGTTATCGCAGCCATGCGGCCGACTGCGCCGGATGTCCGCTCAAGCCGCGATGCACCACGGCCAAGCGACGCGCCGTCACCCGCCTCGTGGACGAGGACGCGCGTGACCAGGTCCGCGCGCTCGCCGGAACCGACGCCTACACCCGCGCCAGAGAACGGCGAAAGCGCATCGAGCGCGTGTTCGGGCACCTCAAACGCAACCTGAAACTGCGAACACTGAAGCTAAGAGGCCTCGCCGGAGCCGCCGAGGAGTTCACCATGGCGGCTGCGGCCTACAACCTCCAGCTCCTCGCCAGCCGGGCGGCCCCCGCCTGAGCCAGGCGGCTCGCTCAACCGCATGCCGACGATATCGCTCGCAGCCCCAGCCGCCGACCGCCTCCTTTTTCAACAGCCTCCTTCGGTTGTGACGCTGGTATCGAACTCCGCTACGCGCGCTTCCTCACCCTTGATCCGTTTGAAATCAGCAAGTCGCTTGCCGTCTTCATCGCGGAATATCGCGCCGGTCAGCGTCACGGAATCGATTCGATCGAGCCGAAAACACCGGAAGTCCCCCGCTAGCTCGCACCAGGCAGCCAGCAGCCAGACAGGGCCAAAAAAGTTGATGGAGAGCGGGCGAACGGTGCGGGTGGTGCGAGCGCCGTCCAGCGCCTCATATTCGATCACCAGCACGCGCCGACGTTGCGCGGCGCGCTTCAGTTCGAGCAGGTCGACCCTGGGCGCATGGCGTTCCACCCATTGCGGTGCCCAGAATATGTCCTGATCGACCCCCGCCTGACCCGACGCGGGTAAGACGGCTCGTACCTTTGCCAGCGCTGCAGCGGCTTGCCCGGCGACGGCCCCGTCGCTCCAGGTGGCGAGCACCCGCGCACCGAGCGCCAAGGCTTCGGCTTCTTCGGCCGTGAGATTCAGCGGGGGTAGATGATATCCGGCTTCCAGCATGTAGCCCACGCCTGCTTCGCCGCGCACCGGAACGCCTGTTGCGACGAGAGCATCAATGTCGCGGTATACCGTGCGGATGGACACTTCGAGCGTCGTGGCGAGGTTCGCCGCCGTGCTAACCGGAAGGCTCCTGAGCAGTTCGAGCAGGGCAAGGAGGCGATCGGCTCGGCGCGTCATGCTGACACCACGTTGGCAGGAGCCCGCGTGTAGGCATAGGGTTGATTGAACAACGGTGAGGCGCGGGGTGGAGCACGATCCAAAGGAGTTGCAGGCCGTAATGGAGGCGGCGAGTCCGCGCGACCTTGAACTTGGGTTCCGCCCTATGTTCGGCGGGATTCTCGGCTATGCCGCTGGGCAGGCGTTCGCTTCACTCTCGAATGTGGGGCTTGCGCTCAAGATGACTGGCGCGGATCACGCGGCGTTGAGCGCGGTGCCCGACGTGAAGCCGCTACGGTACCAACCGGACGATCCGCCGAGCAAGAGTTACCTCCTGCTGCCGGAGGCGATGCTGGCCGATCCCGGAAGCCTTCGGTCGTGGATGGCGCGCAGTGCAGCAGGCCTGAAACCGACGGCCAAGAAGCCACGCAAAAAACCTCTGGAGAGCAACTGATGTCTCGTATCTGCTTCGTAGAATTGCCGGCATCCAACCTGGCTTCAGCTCGCTCGTTCTACACCGATGCGTTCGGCCTCGCCTTTACCGATTTCGGCCCAAGCTACTCCTGCATGATGACGGGTGACGTGGACATCGGCTTGCAGGCAGACGCAAGCGAGGCCACTTCCGCGCCCCTGGCGGTCGTTGCCGTCGATGATCTCGAGGCCTCCCTCGAAGCGGTGGGCAAGGCGGGAGGGGTCATCACCAAGCCGATATTTGCCTTTCCAGGTGGTCGACGCTTCCACTTCCGTGATCCGAGCGGAAACGAGCTTGCCGCCGTTAAGGCGGACTGACGACTTTGGCGCCACGTGAGTGTCTCATAAGCGGTCGGTTTTTGGCTGCATGAGCCATCGGGCGAGCCGTATCTCTACCCCGTCCCCTGCGCCGGCGTATTCACCCCCATGCTGGCGAGATACCGCTTCACGTTGCGCGCCGCCTGGCGCAGGCGCTGTTCGTTCTCGACCATCGCGATGCGGACGAAGCCTTCGCCGTTCTCGCCATAGCCGACGCCCGGCGCGACCGCGACTTTGGCTTCGGTCAGGAGCTGTTTGGAAAATTCGAGGCTGCCCAGGTGCTTCAGCGCCGGCGGCAGCGGGGCCCAGGCGAACATCGACGCGCGGGGGCTGGGGATGTCCCAACCGGCGCGCGCGAAGCTTTCGACCAGCACGTCACGACGCTTGTGATAGAGCTGGCGGTTGGTCTCGACGATGTCCTGCGGGCCGTTCAGCGCGGCGCAGGCGGCGGCCTGGATCGGGGTAAAGGCGCCGTAATCGAGATACGACTTCACCCGCGTCATCGCGGCAATCAGTTTGGCGTTGCCGACCGCGAAGCCAATCCGCCAGCCGGCCATCGAATAGGTCTTGCTGAGCGAGGTGAACTCGACCGCCACGTCCTTGGCGCCGCGCACCTGCAGGATCGAGGGCGTGGGCACGCCATCATAATAAAGCTCGGAATAGGCGAGGTCGGAGATCACCCAAACCTGGTTGTCGCGGGCCCAGGCGACAAGGCGCTCGTAGAAGGCGAGGTCCACCGCCTCCGCGGTCGGATTGGACGGATAGTTGACCACCAGCACCGACGGGCGCGGCACGGTGAACGCCATCGCGCGTTCCAAGCTCTCGAAATAGGCCTCGTCAGGGGTGGTCGGCACCGCACGGATCGTGGCGCCGGCGATGATGAAGCCGAAGGTGTGAATCGGGTAGGACGGATTGGGCGCGAGCACGACGTCGCCGGGCGCGGTGATCGCGGTGGCGAGACTGGCCAGCCCTTCCTTGGACCCCATCGTCACCACGACCTCGGTCTCGGGGTCGAGATCGACGCCGAAGCGGCGGCCATAATAGTTGGCCTGGGCGCGACGGAGGCCCGGAATACCCTTCGACTGCGAATAGCCGTGCGCGTCGGGCTTCTGCGCGACCTCGACCAGCTTGGCGATGACGTGCGGCGGCGGCGGCAGGTCGGGGTTGCCCATGCCGAGGTCGATGATGTCCTCGCCCGATGCCCGCGCCTGCGCTCGCATCGCATTGACCTCGGCGATGACATAGGGCGGCAGCCGCTTGATGCGGTAGAAGTCGTCGGACATGTTCGTCGCTTACAGCGTTTCTGCTACGCACGTCACCCCGGCCGAGGCAGAGTGACGAGAAGGATCCGAGATGGCCGACGCACCGACACCCCCGACCCATCCGATGCAGTGGCTGCAGACCGTGGGGGCGGAGCAGGAAAAGCTGCTCGAGCGCGCGATTGCGACGATGAAGGAGGCGGGCGGCACCGTTGCGGGGGTCAACGATCCGGAGACGGTCGAGCGGGTCGGGCAGTTCTGGCGCGACGGATTGCAGCTGTGGCAGCGCTTCCTGACCCCCGCCGAACCCGTCGCCGCTTCCAAGGACAAGCGCTTCAAGGACGAGGCCTGGTCGCAGCCGGGCTTCGCGGCGATCCGGCAGGCCTACGATCAGGCAAGCGCGGCGCTGATGGGAAGCATCGACAAGATGGATGGCGTCGACGAGCCGCAGCGCGAGCGGCTGCGCTTCACCGCGCGGATGCTGGCCGATGCGATGAGTCCGTCCAACTTTCCCTTGACCAACCCGCAGGTGCTGCAGCGGACCGTCGAGACGGGGGGGCAGAACCTGGTCAAGGGCATGCAGAACATGCTCGCCGACATGGGCAAGGGGCAGCTGACGCATACCGCGCCCGATGCCTTCGAGCTCGGCCGCAACCTCGCGACGACGCCGGGCAAGGTGGTTAAGCGCACACCGCTATACGAGCTGATCCAATACGCGCCGACGACGGAGCGCGTCCTGGCGACGCCGCTGGTGATCTTTCCGCCCTGGATCAACCGCTTCTACATCCTCGATCTGACGCCGGAGAAGAGCTTCATCCGCTGGGCGGTGGAACAGGGGCTGACCGTGTTCATGGTGTCGTGGAAGTCGGCCGACGCCAGCCACAAGGAGGTGAAGTGGGACGACTATGTCGCCGCGCAGGTGGAGGCGATTGACACGGTGCGCGACCTGCTGGGTGTGCCGGCCGCGCACGCCATCGGCTATTGCGTCGCGGGGACGACGCTGGCCGCGACGCTGGCCGTGGAGACGGCCAAGGGCGCGGCGGAGAAGGTCAGGAGTGCTACCTTCTTCACCGCGCAGGTCGATTTCTCCGATCCCGGCGAGCTCAAGCATTTCGTCGACGACCGGCAGATGGAGCTGATCGCGGGGATGTCGACCGACGGCTATGTCGACGGTCGGGTGATGGCCGCGACCTTCAACCTTCTGCGCGGGCGCGACCTGATCTGGAACTACGTCACCAACCATTATCTGCTCGGCGAGGAGTATCCGGCGTTCGACCTGCTCCACTGGAACGGCGACACCACCAACCTGCCGGCGGCGTGGCACCAGAGCTATTTGAAGGATCTGTACCGCGACAACCTGCTGATCGAGCCGGGCCGGCTGTCGGTGAACGGCACGCCGATCGACCTGACCAAGGTCGAAACGCCGACCTATGTCCAGGCCGGGCGCGAGGATCATATCGCGCCGGCGGAAAGCGTGTGGAAGATCACGCATCTGTTTCGCGGGCCGCTTCGGTTCGTTCTCGCGGGCTCCGGGCACATCGCGGGCGTGGTCAACCCTCCGGCGGCGGGGAAGTATCAATACTGGACCAACGACGCGAGGGCGGACACGCTCGCGGAGTTCGTCGCGGGCGCGAGCGAGACCAAGGGCAGCTGGTGGCCGGACTGGATCGGGTGGCTGCGCGGGCTGGATGCGGACGAGGTCGCGGCAGACGGCGCACGGGTGCCGGGCGCCGGAGCGTTGCCGGCGTTGGGGGAAGCGCCAGGTGAGTATGTGCGCGCCAGGTAAAGTGCTCGCCGGTATCTAACGTTTGCTGCATCGCAGCATTTCGCTTGACCGAAGGGTCCAATGCCCTATGTTGCAGTGCAACAGAGGAGCGTTGATGTCGGATCTTCCCACTTTGACCGATCTCGGCTCGGCCGAGTCGATCCCGGCGGCACTTGCCGCGCCCAAGCCCAAGAAGGGCAAAGGTTACAAGAACGACGAGGGTTTCGTGGCCGCGCCCGCGACATTCTCCGACGCCGCTGTCGCCGTTCAACCCACCTCCGCCCTGCCGGCGGACACCGTAGATGAGGAACCCACCATGGCTACCACGATCGAGAACATGACCGACACCAGCACGCAGCAGGGCGCCAACACCGCCCAGGCGATGTTCGGCGACATGAATGGCCGCGCCAAGGATGCAATGGAGAAGTCGACCAAGCTGTTCGCCGAGATGAACGGCTTCACCAAGGGCAATGTCGAGGCGCTGGTCGAGTCGGGCAAGCTGGCGTTCGCCGGTATGCAGTCGATGGCGCAGGAGCAGGCCGCCTATGTCCGCAAGCAGTTCGAAGGCGCGACCGAGGCCGCACGCACCATGGCAACCGTCAAGTCGCCGACCGAGTTCGTGAAGCTGCAGGGCGACTATATCCGCCAGCAGTTCGACGCGATGGTCGCCCAGACCTCGCACTCGACCGAGGCGGTGCTCAAGCTCGCTGGCGAGGTCGCGCAGCCGATCTCCAACCGCGTCGCGGTCGCCGTCGAGAAGATCAAGCAGGCCGCCTGAGGCGAGACGGCTCAGCCACGCTGAGTCGCGCGCCTCCAGGCCGGCCGGGCTCGGCATCAGCCGAGCTTCGACGTCATGGGATTTACTTCCGTGACGGCCTGCCGAACGACATGGGGCGGCGGTCTTCGGATCGCCGCCCTTTTCGCATTAAGCCCTTGCCTCGACTCCGCCTGTTCCCATATTTTGACCTCGCATGCAGTTCGACCCGATCACAGCAGCCGAGCGTCGGTCCGGAGACAACGGCGGCGATGACGGCGACATCGCCGATGGTGGCCGCACCGGCCTCAACGTCGCCACCAAGACGCGCGCCAAGACCAAGCAGCCGACGCCGTACCGGGTGCTGATGCTCAACGACGATTATACGCCGATGGAGTTCGTCGTGCTCTGCCTCCAGCGCTTCTTCCGCATGGACATGGAGGCGGCGACGCGGGTGATGCTCCACGTTCATCAGAAGGGCGTCGGGGTGTGCGGCACCTTTTCTTACGAAGTCGCCGAGACCAAGGTCGGCCAGGTCATGGATTTCGCGCGGCAGAACCAGCATCCGCTGCAATGCACGCTGGAGAAGGCCTAGGTTCGGTCGGTCCGCGCGAACGGTGGGAACAAGCGCACGATTGAAGGGGTTAACGCTCGGGGCTCTGATAGAAAGAGTTACGATATGACCTCCACCGGCTTTCTCGCTTCGCAGAACCTCATGACGCTGGTGCTTGTCGCCGCGATCGTGGCGATCGGATTTGCCTATTTTCTGCGCAAGCGGTCGAACCGGCATCCCCTGGACGGACGGCAGGAGCGCAACGTCGCGGCCGACCTCGACGCCGGCCGCAAGGCGCCGGATCACTCGCCGAAGTTGTAAGATCGCGCCGGGCGGTCAGGCCCAGGTGGCGGTCGGCGGCAGGCTCATCAGGATCGCGTCGATATTGCCGCCGGTCTTCAGGCCGAACAACGTGCCGCGATCATAGACGAGGTTGAACTCGGCGTATCGGCCGCGCCATGACAGCATCTGTGCGCGGTCGGCGTCGGTGAAGGGCTCGTGCATGCGACGGCGGACGATCCGCGGGTAGGCCTCCAGAAACGCGCGCCCGACATCCTGGGTGAAGGCGAAGTTGGCGCCGAAGTCGCCCTCGAGGTGGTCGTAGAAGATGCCGCCGACGCCGCGGTGGACCTGACGGTGCGGGATGTAGAAATACTCGTCCGCCCAAGCCTTGAAGCGCGGGTGATAGGTCGGATCGTGGCGGTCGCAGGTCGCCTTCAGGAGGGCATGGAACTCGGCGGTATCCTCGTCGCGCGGCAGCGGCGGGTTGAGGTCGGCGCCACCGCCGAACCACCGCTTCGTCGTCACCAGGAAGCGGCAGTTCATGTGCACCGCCGGGACGTGCGGATTGGCCATGTGCGCGACCAGGCTGATGCCGGTGGCGAAGAAGCCGGGGTCCTCGGCCGCGCCGTGGATCGACTTGGCGAAATCGCCCTCGAAGGTGCCGCCGACCGTCGAGACGTTGACCCCGACCTTTTCGAAGACCTGCCCCTTCATCACCCCGCGCACCCCGCCGCCGCCGGGGACTCCGGACGGGTCGGTGCGGTCCCAGGGTGTGTAGCCGAACGCGGCGGCCGAGCCGTTCTCGCGCTCGATCGCAACGAACTCGGCACAGATCAGGTCGCGCAGATGTTCGAACCAGGTGCGCGCGGCGGCTTGCTCGGAGTCCAAGGGCGGCATGGTCACGCTGCGAACAACTCCCGAACGGTATGCGGCGCGCGCGCCAGCAGGTCGCGCGCGAGCTCCGCCGGGTCGTCGCCGGTGCCGGCGACATGATCGCGGCCGTCCTCGGTGAACAACTCGGCGCGGATCAGGCCGTCGTCGCCCGCCAGCGCCGCGACCGGTGAGTGACAGCCGGCGTGGAGGGCGGCCAGCAACGCTCGCTCCGTCAGCACGGCGGCATGGGTGGGCGCGTGATCTAGGACCCCCAGCATCGCGCGAAATCCAGCGTCGTCGCTCCGGGCCTCAATGCCGACCGCGCCCTGCGCCGGGGCTGGGAGCATGATGTCGAGTTCGATTGCCGTGCCGACATCCGGGCGTCCCAGCCGCGCGAGGCCGGCCGCAGCCAACAAGGTGGCGTCGGCCTCGCCCGCCGCCAGCCGGGCGAGCCGCGTGTCGACATTGCCGCGGAACGACACCACGTGCAGGTCCGGCCGAAGCCGAAGCAGCTGCGCGCGGCGGCGCGGCGAGCTGGTGCCCACCGTTGCACCTTGCGGCAGGTCGGCGATCGACGCGGCGCCGATCAGTCGATCGCGCACATCGGCGCGCGGCAGCATCGCCACGATCGCGATCGCCGTCGGCCGGATCGTCTCCACGTCCTTCATCGAATGGACCGCGCAGTCGATCGCGCCGCCGAGCAGCGCCCGGTCGAGTTCCTTGGTCCACAGCGCCTTGCCGCCGATCTCCGCCAGCGGCCGGTCCTGGACCACGTCGCCGGTGGTGCGGATAACCACGATCTCGACGTCGACCGCATGCGCCGCGATCAGGGCGTCGCGGACGATGTTCGCCTGCACGAGCGCGAGCGGAGACCCGCGAGTACCCAACCGGATCCGGTTCATGAGGTGGTGGCACCGCCGCGCGGCACGGAAGAACATCCAATCACCGCCTTTGGGTATGGGCGCGAAAACCGACTGTCAAATGATGTGGACGACGAGGCCGAGCGGTCGGGCTTGGCTTCGGTCGGCGATCCTGCCTATGCTCCGGCGTGCCCAGCGTACACGCCCTCGCCAATCCCGCCCGCTTCCTGAAGATCACGCGGCCCTTGACCCCGGTGTTGTTCTGGGCCGGTGTGCTGCTGATCGCGATCGGCACCTGGGCTGGCCTGACCCAGACGCCAGCGGATTATCTGCAGGGCGAGAGCGTCCGGATCCTGTATATCCATGTGCCCACCGCCTGGCTCGGCACCGGCGGCTGGACCGGAATCGCGATGTCGAGCATCGCTTTTTTCGTATGGCGGCATCCGCTGGCCAATATCGCCGCGCGCGCGATCGCCGCGCCCGGCGCGCTGTTCGCCGGACTGTGTCTGGCGACCGGGTCGATTTGGGGCCGACCGACCTGGGGGACGTGGTGGCAGTGGGATGGCCGGCTGACCTCCATGCTGCTGCTGTTCTTCGTCTACCTCGCCTATCTGGCGCTGGCCCGCGCCGACGCGGATCGGGACGGCGACGGACGAATTCCGGCGCTGTTCGGGATCGCGGGCAGCGTGCTGTTGCCGGTGATCCGCTATTCCGTGGTGTGGTGGAACACGCTGCACCAGGGGCCGAGCATCACCCTGTCGGGGTCGAGCATCGACGCCGCACTGCTGTGGCCGCTGTGGTGGACGCTGGCGGGCTTCACACTGCTGTTCGCGAGCATAGTGATCATGCGGATGCGCACGCTGCTGGCCCTGGCGCGCGTTGAGGCGCGGATGCGGCGGATGGCGCGGGCATGAACGCCTGGCCCTTCATCGCCGCGGCCTATGCGCTGACGCTGGGCGGGAGCGCCGCGGCGGCGCTGGTCGCGTGGCTGGCGATGCGCCGTGCCGAGACCGCCGCCGAGATTTCCCGGTCATGACCGCGAAGAACCAGCGCCTGTGGCTCGCCCTGCTGGCCGTCGCCGCCGTCGTCGGCGCGGCGCTGCTGGCGATGTCGGCGATGAAGGATCAGGCGGCGTTCTTCTATGCGCCCAGCGACCTCGCCGCCGCCGGCGTCGCACCCGGCACGGCGATCCGGCTGGGGGGAATGGTCGCCGTCGGATCGATCACCAAGCTGCCCGACGGCGTCACCACCAGCTTCGTCGTGACCGACAACCGCGCGACGACGCCTGTCGCCTATCGCGGCATCCTGCCCGACCTGTTCCGCGAGGGATCGGGCGTGGTGGCCGAGGGGCGCGTCGCCCCAGGCGGTGCGTTCGTGGCGGAGACCATCCTCGCCAAGCACGACGAACGCTACATGCCGCCGCAGGTCGCCGGCAAGATGCACAAGAGCGAGACGATTCAGAAGTGAATGAGGTGATCGGGTGATTGCCGAGGCAGGACTGGCGGCGATCTGGCTGGCGGGCGCGCTTGCGCTGCTGCAACTGGTGCTCGCGATCACGGGCGTCGCCCGCGGGGGTGAGGCGATCGCGGGCGCGGTGCGGTCGGTGGCCGTCGTCCAGGGGCTGCTCGCCGGGGTGGCGATGGCGTTGCTGATCTGGCTGTTCCTGCGTTCGGACATGAGCGTGTTGCTGGTCGCGACCAACAGCCATTCGGCCAAGCCGTGGCTGTACAAGCTGGCGGGTGCGTGGGGGAACCACGAGGGCTCGATGCTGCTCTGGGTGACGGTGCTGGGGCTGGCGGGAGGGGCGGTGGCGCTGTTCGAGAAGCGGCTGGCGGAGCGCACGCTGATCGCGACGCTGGGGGCGCAGGCGCTGATCGCGCTCGGCTTTTATGCGTTCCTGCTGTTCGCCTCCAATCCGTTCGCGCGGGTAGATCCGGCGCCCGCGGACGGGCAGGGGCTCAACCCGCTGCTGCAGGACCCCGGCTTGGCGTTCCATCCGCCGACGCTGTATCTGGGCTATGTCGGCATCTCGATCGCGTTCTCCTTCGCGGTCGGCGCGATGGTGACGCGCGATGTGGGTCCGGCGTTCGCGCGCGCGATGCGGCCCTGGGTGCTGGGCGCCTGGATCTTCCTGACGCTGGGCATCACGGCGGGGAGCTACTGGGCCTATTACGAGCTCGGCTGGGGCGGCTGGTGGTTCTGGGACCCGGTCGAGAACGCATCGCTGATGCCGTGGCTGGCGGCGACGGCGCTGCTGCATTCGGTGACGGTGCTGGCGACGCGCGACGGCCTGCGCGCGTGGACGATCATGCTGGCGGTAGTCGCCTTCTCGATGTCGATGCTGGGCACCTTCCTGGTCCGCTCGGGCATCCTCACCAGCGTCCACTCCTTCGCGGTGGACCCGGAGCGCGGCGCGTTCATCCTGGCGCTGCTGACGATCTATATCGGCGGCGCGCTGGCGCTGTTCGCCCTGCGGATCGGCACGGTGCGCGCGGGCACGACCTTCGAGCCGGTCAGCCGCGAAGGCGCGCTGGTGGTCAACAACCTGCTGCTGACGGTGATCCTGGGGGTGGTGCTGATCGGTACGCTCTACCCGATCGCGGCCGCGAGCTTCGGGGTGCAGCTGTCGGTCGGGCCGCCCTTCTTCAACGCCGCGGCCGGGCCCATCGCGCTCGCGCTGGTGATGGTGATGGCGGTCGGACCGCTGCTGCGCTGGCGACGCGATGCATGGCGCGCGGTGCTGGGGCGCGGCGTGATTCCGGCCGCGGTGCTGGTGGTCGTCGCCCTGATCGCGATCCGGCTGCTCGCGCCCGGCATCGGCATCCTGCCGCTGCTCGGCCTGGCGATCGCGACCGGCGTCGGCGTCGCCAGCATCGCGCCGCTGTGGGGCCGCGATCTTGGGCGCACGCCGTTATTCACCTGGGGCATGGTGGTCGCGCATCTCGGCATCGCCGTGAGCCTGGCCGGAATGGCGTGCGACGCCGCCTTTACCAAGGAGACGCTGGTCGCGGCGCGGATCGGCGAGACGCAGCGCGTGGGACCGTTCGCCGTCACGCTGGTCGACGTGGCACCGGCGGTCGGCGACAATTGGTCGGCGCTGGAGGCGCGGCTGCGGGTGCAGCGTGGCGATGGGACGCCGCTGGAACTTCGCCCGCAGTCCCGCTTCTTCGCCAATCCGACGATGGTCACCAGCGAGTCGGCGATCGCGACCCGGCTCGACGGCCAGCTCTACACCGTGCTGGGGCAGCAGGGCGAGGGCGGCCGCTGGCAGCTGCGGCTGTGGTGGAAGCCGTTCGTCACGCTGATCTGGCTGGGCGGCATGCTGATCGCGCTGGGCGGCGCGCTGTCGCTCGTCGGGCGCATGCGGCGGGAACGGCGGGCCACGCCGTCACTGCCGGTAGCAGCGTGAAACGCTGGTTGCTCTGGGTGCCGTTGCTGGCGTTTGCCGTGCTGCTCGCCGTGTTCGTCAATGGTCTGGTCAAGCCCGCCGACCGCACCGTGCGCTCCGCGCTGATCGGTAAGAAGCTCCCCGCATTCGCGCTGCCTGCGATCGCGCCGGGCAAGCCCGGGCTGACCACCGCGGACTTCGCTGCCGGCGAGCGGCGCCTGCTCAACGTCTTCGCCAGCTGGTGTGTGCCGTGCATCGTCGAGGCGCCCAAGCTGATGGCGCTCAAGCGCGCCGGTGTCGCCATTGACGGAATCGCGATCCGCGACGCCGATGCCGATGTCCGCACCTTCCTCGCGCGCAACGGCGATCCCTATGCGCGCATCGGCAGCGACCGCGAATCGCGCGTCCAGCTGGCGCTCGGGTCGTCGGGGGTGCCCGAGAGCTTCGTGATCGACGGGCAGGGGCGGATCGTCCTGCAGCATATCGGCACGATCGAGGAAGCCGACATCCCGACCATCATCGCCGCGGTGAGGAACGGTAAATGAGGCGGGGCGTCGCTATCGCCTGCCTGCTGCTGGCCGGTCCGGCGTTCGCACAGTCCAACCTGCCGCCCGCGCGTTATGCCAACACCCAGCTCGCCGATCCGGCCAAAGAGGCGGCGGCGCGCAAGCTGATGGAGGAGCTGCGCTGCCTGGTCTGTCAGGGTCAGGCGATCATCGACAGCGACGCCGAGATGGCGGGCGACATGCGTTCGCTGGTGCGCAGCCGCATCGCCGCGGGCGAGAGCGCCGGTAGCGTTCGCGAGGGGCTGATCCGCAGCTATGGCGACTACGTCACCTACAATCCGCCGCTCAGCGCCGTCACCGCGCCGTTGTGGATCGCGCCGCTGCTGCTGCTCGCGATCGGCGGGTTGATCATGTCGCGCACCTTCAAGAGGAAGAAGCGGTGAGCGGCTGGATCGCCCTGTTCGCGATCGGCGGTCTGGCCTTCGCGGCGATGCGAGCCGCGGGACTGGCGCGGGTCTATGCCTCGCTTGCCGGCGCGGCGCTGATGCTGGGCGGCGCCGGCTATGCGTGGCAGCAGCGCGCGGGCCTGCCCGGGCAGCCGGTCAGCGCCAAGGTGAAGACGATCGAGGTCGAGCCCGGAATGATCGCGTTCCGGGCGGCCATCATGCCCGGCACGCTCGGCGATCGCGAGGCGCTGGCGGTCGCGGACACTAGGCTGCGCGACGGCGACGCGACGGGAGCGGCGGCGGGCTTGCTCCGGGCGATCCGCGCCACCCCCGGTCAGCCGGCGCTATGGACCGGGCTCGGCGCGGCGCTGGCGGCGCATGACGATGGCCAGTTTTCGCCGTCGGCGCGCTTCGCCTTTCAGCGCGCGGTGGCGCTGGCGCCGCGCGAGCCGGGGCCACCCTTCTTCCTCGGCATGGCGCTGGCGCGGGCGGGCGATCTCGCCGGCGCCCGGACGGCTTGGCTGCGCGCATTGGCGCTGGCGCCGCGCAATGCGCCGTATCGGGCCGACATCGCCGAGCGGCTGGTGATCATCGACCAGTATGAGGCCATGGCGGCCGGCGCGTGACCCGAACGCTAATCAGACGAACGGCCGATTGAGGCGCACGATCGCCCAGTTCAGCCACGACGCGAAGCTGACCCAGAGCAGATAGGGCAGGATCAACAGGCTCGCCTTTTGCGAGATCGGCCACAGGCCGACCACCAGCGCGACCAGCGATCCCCACAGGAACACGACCTCGATCAGCGCCCAGTCGGGACGACGCAGGCGGAAGAACAAGGGGCTCCACAGCGCGTGGGCGATCGCGTTGGTCACGAACAGGATGACCACCGTGGTCCGTTCCTGCGCGCCCTCCGCCGCGTTCCAGGCGATCACCGCCGACCAGGCGGCAAGCCCCAGGATGATCGTCCAGGCGGGCCCGAACAGCCAGTCGGGCGGCTGCAGCGAGGGCTTGCGCAAATTGCGATACCAGGGGCCGATGGGCGTCATCAGCCCGCCGAACGCGCCGAGGAAGAGCGCAACCGCAACCGCGATGATGACGGGGGTGGAGGGCAAGGCATCGTCCGGCTTGTGGAGTGTCCAACGGATGGTACACGATGGGTGTGCGCATGTCCTTTCCCTTTTCCGCAATCGTCGGCCAGGACGAGATGAAACAGGCGCTGCTGATCGCGGCGGTCGACGCCCGGATCGGCGGCGTGATGGTGTTCGGCGACCGGGGTACGGGCAAGTCTACCGCGGTGCGTGCGCTGGCGGCGTTGCTGCCGCCGATCCCGGCCGGCGGCGCGGGCTATCAGGACGGCACGCCCCGCAAGGGCAAGGTCGCGGTGCCCTTTGTCGACCTGCCGTTGGGCGCGACCGAGGACCGCGTGGTGGGCGCGCTCGACCTGGAGCGCGCGCTCGGCGCAGGGATCAAGGCGTTCGAGCCGGGGCTGCTCGCGCGCGCGCATGGCGGGTTCCTGTATATCGACGAAGTCAATTTGCTCGAGGACCATATCGTCGACCTGCTGCTCGACGTCGCCGCATCGGGCGAGAATGTGGTCGAACGCGAAGGATTGAGCGTCCGGCACCCGGCGCGCTTTGTCCTGATCGGCAGCGGCAATCCGGAAGAAGGCGAGCTGCGCCCGCAATTGCTCGATCGCTTCGGCCTGTCGGTCGAGGTGCGGACCCCGCAGGACCTGCAGCAGCGCGTCGAGATCCTCAAGCGCTGCGACGCGTTCGAGCGTGAGCCGGCGTCGTTCGCGGAGAGCTGGCGGCGGGCGGAAGCCAAGACGCTGAAGCGCATCGCGCGCGGGCGGGCGGCGCTGTCGGCGGTCGCGATGGCGGATGCGGTGATGACCTTCGCCTCGCGGCTGTGCATGGCGGTGGGCGCGGATGGCTTGCGCGGCGAACTGACGCTGATGCGTGCGTCGCGGGCACTGGCGGCACTGGACGGCGCGCCTGCCGCGACCGTGGATCATGTCGCGGCGGTGGCGCCGATGGCGTTGCGCCACCGGCTGCGCCGCAACGTGCTGGACGAGACCGGATCGACCTCGCGGATCGAGCGCGCGCTGGAGGAGTTGGCCGGGCAGGGCCACGGGTGAACGCGCCCGGCGACGCGCTGCACGACGCGCTGATCGCGGCACGGCTGTGTGCTATCGATCCGGGGCTCGGCGGCATGGTCCTGCGCGGCGGCGATGCGGTACGCGACCTTGTGATCGCCGAGCTACGCGGCGCCTTGTCCGACGCGGCGCCGATGCGGCGGATGCCGCCGCATATCGACGATGGCCGGCTGCTCGGCGGCATCGACCTCACCGCAACGCTGGCGCTTGGGCGGTCGGTGGCGCGCACTGGTTTGCTGGCCGAGGTCGACCGCGGGGTGCTGGTGGTGCCAATGGCGGAGCGGCTGTCCGACGCGCTTGCCGGCCGACTGGCGGCGGTGATCGACACGGGCGAGCTGGTGGTCGAACGTGACGGCGCGACGCTGCGTGGGCCTGCACGGTTCATGACGGTGGCGCTGGACGATGGTGTGGAGCCGGACGAACGCACGCCAGCCGGGCTGGCCGAGCGGCTGGCATTCTGGGTCGATCTTACCGACGTCCGGGCGACGGACATCGCCCCTCAGCCGAGCGCGGCGTCGCAACGGTCGGTGCAGGCCGCGTCGGCGGAGGTGTTGCAGGCGCTGGCCGCCACCGCCGGGGCGCTCGGCGTCGACTCGGCGCGGGCGTCGCTGTTCGCCCTGCGCGCCGCCCGCGCGGCGGCGGCGTTCGCGGGGCGCGACGTGATCGTCGATGAGGATGTGGCGCTGGCCGCGCGGCTCGTCCTTGCGCCGCGGGCGACACGACTGCCTCAGACGGAGGATCAGACTGCCCCCGAGCCTCCACCGCCGCCTTCCGATTCGGATAACGATATGGGCGGTGAGGACGAGCAAAGCGATCCGGGGCCGCTCGAGGATGTGGTGCTCGCCGCCGCCCTGGCCGCGTTGCCGCCGGACGTGCTCGCGCGCATCGCCGCCGGACGCGGGCGAAGGGTGACGCGGGCGAGCGGTGCGGGCGAACGCCGCAAGTCGGGCACTCGGGGCCGGCCGATGGGCGCGCGTGCGGGTGTGCCCGGGGGTGGCCTGCGGCTGAGCCTGATCGACACGCTGCGCGCCGCCGCACCGTGGCAGGCGCTGCGGGGCGGCGGCGCGGGCGTGAAAATCCGCCGCGACGACCTGCGGATACGCCGCTTCGAGACGCGCGCGGAGGCCGTCACGATCTTCGCGGTCGATGCGTCGGGTTCGTCGGCGCTGGCGCGGCTCGCCGAGGCGAAGGGCGCGGTCGAGCTGCTGCTCGCCGAGGCTTATGTGAAGCGCGCGCAGGTCGCGTTGGTCGCGTTTCGTGGCCGATCCGCCGAACTGCTGCTGCCGCCGACCCGGTCGCTGGCGCGGGCGCGGCGATCGCTGGCCGAATTGCCGGGCGGCGGCGGCACGCCGCTGGCGGCGGGGCTGAACGCGGCGCGCGAGCTGGCGGAAACGGCGCGTGGGCGTGGCCGAACGCCGTTCATCGTCGTGCTGACCGATGGCCGCGCCAACATCGCCGGTGACGGCAGCGCGATCCGCGCCGTCGCCGAAGCGGACGCGACGGCGGCGGCGAGAGCGATCGGCGCGGCCGGAATCGCGGCGGCGTTCGTCGACATCTCCGCACGACCCCGAGCCGAAGGAGCGGCGCTGGCGGCGGCGATGCGCGCGCGATACCTGCCGCTGCCGCGCGCGGATGCGATCGCGATGCACGCCGCCGTCAGCGCGGCGCAGCGCGGGTGAGTTATGCCCCGCACTGGGCGGTGGAGGGTCGCGACTGGCCGAACCGCGCGCATAGCCGCTTCGTCGATGCAGGCCGGCTGCGCTGGCATGTCCAGGTGATGGGCAGCGGCCCGGTGCTGCTGCTGCTCCACGGCACTGGCGCGGCGACGCATAGCTGGCGGGCGCTGGCGCCGTTGCTGGCCGAGGACTTCACCGTCGTGGCACCCGATCTGCCTGGGCACGGGTTTACGACCGGCCGCCCCGCAGGAGGCTTGACGATGGCGGCGATGGCGCGCGGGGTCGCCGCCTTGCTGACCGCTCTGGACCTCCGCCCCGACGCGATCGTCGGTCACTCCGCCGGTGCCGCGATTGCGGCGCGGATGGCGCTGGATAGTCTCGCGGACCCCAAGACGATCGTCGGGCTCGGGGCGGCGCTGTTGCCGTTTCCGGGCCTGGCCGCAAAGCTTTTTCCGACGCTGGCGCGAATGCTGTTCGTCAATCCGCTCGCCCCGCATCTGTTCGCGCGGTTGGCGCGTGGCTCGGGCGAGACGGCGCGCTTTCTCGCCCGCAGCACCGGGTCGAAGATCGATGCCGAAGGAATCCGCTGCTATCAGGCGCTGATGGCGACACCGGCTCACTGCGCGGGTGCGATCACGATGATGGCGGACTGGAACCTGGAAGCGCTGCGCCGCGACCTGTCGCGCCTAGGCCCGCCGCTGCTCCTCATCCACGGTGACGCCGACGCGGCGATCCCGCTGTCGAACGCGCGCGAGGTAGCGGCGCTGATACCCGGCGCCAGGGTGGTGCCGCTCGCCGGCCTGGGACATCTTGCGCATGAGGAGCGACCCGATGCGGTCGCGGCGCTGGTGCGCGACTTCGTGGGAGGGCAACGGTGAGCAACTATCTGGGGCTGCTGGACCTGGCGATCGCGGGCGTGCCGGCGCTGGCGTTCGGGATCTGGCAGCTCGTCTCGATCAATCGCGAGATCGCCCGCGACAAGGCGAAGAAGGCCTCCGCGTCACCAGAAAGCCCGCGGCATGCGGTAGGGGAGCATGGACTGAACGATCGGTGAGCGGAACCGGCCCAACGACAGGCTTTCGTGGACGGCGGTGACATCCTCGCCGAACAGCCGGGTGGCAAGCGCCGTGCGTGCGTAGAACGGCGCGTCGATCCAGGTCTTGATGACGCGGGGATCATGGCCGGAATCCGCTCGCGTCGCCCGCTTCACCAGCCAACCGCTTCGCGGCAGCGCGGCGGGGGCGGGCTGGACAACATCGTGCCAGCGGCCCTGCCGGTCGAACTTGAGCGCGAGGTCGAACGGCGCACCGCCCCGTCGCCGCCCTTCGTACAGCACCGCGACATCGTTGCTGAGATGCGCGCGCGACCAGTGCCAATCGTCGAACCCGTCCTCCAGCGGTTCGTCGCCGAAGTTTGAATCGAAATAGCCGTCGCCCGACCAGCGGATGCCGGGATGCGCCATCTCCACCTCCACCCGCGCGCGCGGCGCGACGGGGTGCCAGCGGTGGCGGCCGGCAGGGTCGAGCTGGAACGCGGTGGTGCCGATCATCTCCGGGCTGACCCGCACCGTTCCCCGGACGCGATAAGGCAACGGTGCGGAAATCTCGTCAATCGCGATCACCAGCGTGTCGCCGTCCCAGTGCATGTTGCTGGGGCCGACCGCGAAGCTGTCCGCGTCGCGGGCCACCCGATGCGATCCGCGCTCGGTCATCGCCCAAGCCTTGGCGCGCGGACCGCTGAGCGAAACGTTGATCGCGCAATGATTGTCGGGCCGGGCACGGCCGCTGAGCTTGTAATAGGGCGAGAAGACGCTGCCGATGAAGGCGATGATCGTCAGGCCGTGGGCGCCGTCATCGCTGCTCGCGTCGATATACCACCAGGCATAGCCGTTCGGCTGAACCACGACGTCGAAGCGCGGTCCCACCGCCTGCAATCTGCGAGCAGGCAGGCGACGGCCAGCCGGGCGGAAAGCGCCGCCATCGGGACGCCCGCGCCGGGGTGCGTGCTCCCGCTCGCGCAATAGAGCCCAGGGATCGCTGTCCGGCTGCCTTGCCGGCGGAAGGACGCCGCCCACCCGTGCGAGGCCGGTCCATAAAGGGCCCCACCCGTCGACGGAAACATCGCCGCGAAATCGCTGGGCGTCGTCAGCTTCGCCGAGTCCCCCAAGTCGAGCGAAAGTCCCGCCCGCGAAACGCTGTGGAGCATAGCCTGCGTGCATCGGTCGATCTCCGCTGAGGAAAGGGGTGCGCCGTCGCCATTGGCCGGCGCGTTGACGATGATCTGCAGCCGCTCGGGGCCAGGCGGCGCGGGTGGGTCGTCGGTCGCGTCGCGGTCCTGGGCGCAGAGATAGACGCTTGGTGCTTGCGCCAGACGACCCGCGGCGAGCGCGTCGAACTCGGCACGATAATCGTCCGAGAAGATCACATTGTGGCGGCTGAGCGGGAAGCCGGACGCGCGCGCGCGCGCGGTCCACACCAGCGCGCTGAGCGACCGTCGATGCGCCGGCGTCGGCGTCACGGCGCAACGCACCGACGCGCCGAACGCGCCCGCGCCGATCGCCGCCGGATCGGCGTTGCAGATCACCGCGCCGGCATCCAGCCGCTCCCCGTCCGCGAGCACGACCCCGGCCGCGCGACCCCGCTCGACCAGGATTTCGCGTACTGGTGTTCCGTAGCGGAAGCGGACCCCGTTCGATCGACCCAGCGTTGCCAGCGCCTGCGCCAGCCGGTGCATCCCCCCGTCGATCAGCCACACGCCGCGGGCCTCGACATGCGCGATCAGCATCAGCGTGGCGGGGCAAGCGAACGGGGACGAGCCGCTGTAAGTGGCGTAGCGCCCGAACAGCTGGCGCAGTCGCGCATCGGCGAAATAGCCGCTCAGTGCCCGCGACATCGAGACATAGGCGCGTAGATTGAGGTAATCGGGCAGGCCCCCCGCGCCCATCCGCCAGCCCAGCGTAATTGGATCGGCCTTCGGGCTGCGCAGGAATGGCCGGTCGAGCGCCTCGAACAAGCGTCGCGCCTCCGCGCGGAAGGCGCGATACCCGCGCGCCTCCGCCGCGCCGGCGAAGTCGCCGATCGCCGCCTCGCTGAGGGCGGGATCGGCAAACAGGTCGAGTCGGTCCGCGTCTGGCCTCGGCCCCCACGCATGACGCGCGAGGACCGTGGCCGGTCGCAGCGTCAGGTGATCCTCTAGCGCACTGCCGCAGTCGGCGAAGATGTCGTGGAAGACGTCGCGCATCGTGAACACGGTCGGCCCGGCGTCGATCGCCGTGCCTTCCACGGTCACGGCCCGCAACTTCCCGCCGGGGCCCGGCTGCGCTTCGAGGAGCGTGACGTCGCGACCGCGCGCGGCGAGCAGGGCGGCGCTGACCAGCCCGCCCACTCCCCCGCCAATCACGATCACGCCCTCGTCCTGCATCCAAACCCTGTTCTGGCCGGTTGACCGGACAGTATCACCTGTCCACAAAACTGGACACATGCTTTCATCAGGGTCGTCAAGCGTCGGATTGCAGGAGCGATGGATCGGCCTGCGCAACCGGCTGCTCTCGTCGGCAAGGTTCCAGCGCTTCGCGACCCGCTTCCCCTTGACGCGCCCGGTCGCCCGCCGACGTGCGCGCGCATTATTCGACCTGGTGGCGGGGTTCACCTATTCGCAGATCCTCGCCGCATGCGTGGAGACCGGGCTGCTCGACGTGCTCGCCGAGGAACCAGCGGACCTGGCGGCGATCGCGGACCGGATAGCGCTGCCGATCACGGGAACCGAACGATTGCTGCGCGCCGCCGCTGCCTTGGGCCTTGTCCAGCCATTGGGCGCGCGCTGGGCGCTCGGCGCGGGCGGCGCTGCGTTGCGCGGCAACCGCGGCGTCGCGGAGATGATCGTGCACCACCGCCTGCTTTACGCCGATCTCGCCGACCCGGTGGCTCTGCTGCGTCGGGGCGGTGGCGGCGGCGCGCTGTCGGGCCTTTGGCACTATGCCGAGGCGGCGGGCACCGGCGATGCGGCGGCAGTAGGCGCCTATTCGGCGCTGATGGCGGCCTCCCAACCGCTGATCGCGGCGCAGGTAATGGACGCCTACCCGTTCCATAGGCACGAGCGCCTGCTGGATGTCGGCGGCGGAGAGGGGGCGTTCCTGATGGCGGTCGCCGCGCGGGTGCCAAGGCTGGCGCTCGGGCTGTTCGACCTGCCGGCCGTCGTGGACCGCGCGCGCGGGCGGTTCGACTCGGCCGGGCTGGCGGCGCGAACCACGGTCTTCGCAGGCGATTTCCTGCAGGATCCCCTGCCATCCGGCTTCGATCTGGTCTCGCTCGTACGCGTGCTGCACGACCATGACGACGACCATGCGTCGGCGTTGCTGTACGCCATTTACGAGGCGCTGCCGCGCGGCGGCACCATCCTCATCGCGGAGCCGATGGCGGGCGCGCGCGGCGCCGAGCCGATGGGTGATGCCTATTTCGGCTTTTATCTATGGGCGATGGGCTCTGGTCGACCACGCACCCGCGAGGGAATCGTCACCATGCTGCACGCCGCGGGGTTCAGTCGCCCACAGCTGCTGAACACCGCGATGCCCCTCACCTGCAGCATCATTGTGGCCTCGAAATAAAGTGTGTCCAAAAAAGTTGACACCTCCTTTTGTCCATATACAACTACAAATGCGCCAGGGGCATACCACCCGACGCAATGAGAGGTGAGCAGGTGCAGGGGGTCGCGGTCATACTGGAAGCGCCCGAACGCATCGCCCTCCGATCCTTATCGCTGAATCCGCTCGCCGCCGTCGATGTCCGGGTCGAGATCGACTGGAGCGGCATCTCCTCGGGCACCGAAAAGCTGCTGTGGACGGGACGCATGCCGCAGTTCCCCGGCATGGGATACCCGCTGGTACCCGGCTACGAGTCGGTCGGCCGGATCGTCGATGCCGGCATCGAGGCGCGCGGGCGCATCGGCGAGTGGGTCTTCGTTCCGGGGGCCAATTGTTTCCGCGATGCGCGCGGGCTGTTCGGGGGCACCGCGCGGCACGTCAACCTGCCGCAGGCGCGCGCAATCCCCATCCCATCATCGCTGGGGCGGGACGGCATCCTGCTGGCGCTCGCCGCGACCGCGCATCACGCGATCGCCCTCGGCGGCGTTCCCGATCTGGTGATCGGCCACGGCATCCTGGGGCGACTGATCGCCCGCATCGCCATCGCGACGGGCGCAGGTGCGCCGGTGATGTGGGAGACCAACCCCGCGCGACGCGACGGCTTCGGCTATCAGGTCATGGACCCGGCATCGGACGAGCGGCGCGACTACCGCGTGATCTGCGACGCCAGCGGCGCACCGGACGTTCTCGACCTGGCCTTTGCCCGTCTCGCGAAGGGTGGCGAAGTGGTGTTGGCCGGATTTTACGATCGCCTGTCCTTCGCTTTTCCGCCTGTCTTCATGCGCGAGGCGCGGATGCGGGTCGCAGCCGAGTTTTCTCCGGCCGACATCGCGGCGGTCCTCGAACTGCTCGACATCGGTGTGCTCGCGCTGGACGACCTCATCAGCCACGCGCGCCCGGCCGTCGAGGCGATCGACGCCTATCCGCAGGCATTCACCGACCCCGACTGCCTGAAGATGGTGCTCGATTGGAGAGCGATATGAGCATGTTCGATCCGGCGCCGTTGCGCGAAGAAGCGTCGTGGGAGCCCGATCCCGTGCCGACCGGCCCGGTGACCAAGGAAACGCAGATCATCGCGATCTATGGCAAAGGCGGATCGGGCAAATCCTTTGCGCTCGCCAACCTCAGCTACATGATGGCGCAGCAGGGCAAGCGCGTGCTGCTGATCGGCTGCGATCCGAAAAGCGATACCACCAGCCTGTTGTTCGGCGGCAAGTCGACCCCGACGATCATCGAGACCAGTTCCAAGAAGAAGCTCGCCGGCGAGGAGATCGGCATCGAGGACGTCTGTTTCCAGCGCGACGGCGTGTTCGCGATGGAACTGGGCGGCCCGGAGGTCGGGCGCGGCTGTGGCGGCCGCGGCATCATCCACGGCTTCGAGACGCTGGAAAAGCTGGGCTTCCACGACTGGGGCTTCGACTACGTCCTGCTCGATTTCCTGGGCGACGTGGTCTGCGGCGGCTTCGGCCTGCCGATCGCGCGCGACATGTGCCAGAAGGTGATCGTCGTCGCGTCGAACGACCTGCAGTCGCTGTATGTCGCCAACAACGTCTGCAAGGCAGTCGAGTACTTCCGCAAGATGGGCGGCAATGTCGGCGTCGCCGGGATGATCCTCAACAAGGACGACGGCACCGGCGAGGCCAATGCCTTTGCCGAGGCCGTGGGCATTCCGGTGCTGTGCGCGATCCCCGCCAACGAGGATATCCGCAAGAAGAGCGCGAACTACCAGATCATCGGCAAGCCCGACAGCCAATGGGCGTCGCTGTTCGAGGAACTGGCGCTGAACGTCGCGCAGGCACCGCCACTGCGCCCGACGCCGCTGGATCAGGACGGACTGCTGGGCCTGTTCTCGGCCGATATCACGGGAGCGGACTATACGCTCAGGCCAGCGACCCAGGCGGACATGCGCGGCAGCGCCTATGTCACCAAGCCATCGCTCGAAATCGTGTACGACGCGGTCTGACGCGATGGACGCGCAGGCCCTTCCCCGCGATCGCGACCGGATCGACCTTGCGGAGGCGGGCGGCTGCGACTCGAAGGATACGATGCGCGACGCGGCGGTGTTGGCCGGCAAGTCGGAGGTTCTGGACCGCTACGCCGCCGACTATCCCCAGGGTCCGCACGATCAGCCGCAATCCATGTGCCCGGCGTTCGGCTCGCTGCGAGTAGGCTTGCGGATGCGCCGCACGGCGACCGTGCTGTCGGGCTCGGCATGCTGCGTCTACGGCCTGACCTTCACCGCGCATTTCTACGGGGCTAGGCGCAGCGTCGGCTATGTGCCGTTCAGCTCGGAGACGCTGGTCACCGGCAAGCTGTTCGAGGACATTCGCGACGCCGTCCATGACCTCGCCGACCCGGCGCTGTACGACACCATCATCGTCACCAACCTGTGCGTGCCGACCGCGTCGGGTGTGCCGCTGCAGCTGCTGCCCGCGCAGATCAACGGTGTGCGGGTGATCGGCATCGACGTTCCCGGCTTCGGCATTCCGACCCATGCGGAGGCGAAGGACGTGCTCGCCGGCGCAATGCTGTCCTATGCGCGCAAGGAAGCCGAGACCGGCCCGGTCGCGGCGCCGACGACGCGGGCCGATCGGCCCACGGTGACCTTGCTGGGCGAGATGTTTCCGGCCGATCCGCCGGGCATCGGCCTGATGCTCGAGCCGCTCGGTCTGGCCGCCGGCCCCGTGGTGCCCACGCGCGAGTGGCGCGAGCTCTATGCCGCGCTCGACTGCGCCGTCGTCGGTGCGATCCACCCTTTCTATACCGCCAGCGTCCGCGAGTTCGAGGCGGCGGGACGCAAGGTCGTCGGCTCGGCACCGGTGGGCGTGGACGGCACCGCCGCTTGGTTGGACGCGATCGGCGCGGCCTGCGGCGTCGCGCAGGACAGGGTCGACGCCGCAAAGAACCGCTTCCTTCCCGCGATCGGTGCCGCGCTCGCAGCCAAGCCCATTGCCGGGCGGGTCACGGTATCGGGCTATGAAGGCTCCGAGCTCCTCGTCGCGCGGCTGCTGATCGAGAGCGGTGCCGATGTGCCCTATGTCGGCACCGCCTGTCCCCGCACCAAATGGTCCGATCCCGATCGCGAATGGCTGGAGGCGAAGGGCTGCCGCGTCCAGTACCGCGCCAGCCTGGAACAGGACGTCGCCGCCATCGAAGAGTTCGGCCCCGACCTCGCCATCGGTACCACGCCGGTCGTCCAGTACGCCAAGCAGAAGTCGGTGCCGGCGCTGTATTTCACCAACCTCATCTCGGCCCGCCCGCTGATGGGCCCGGCCGGAGCGGGCAGCCTAGCGACCGTGGTCAACGCGGCACTCGCCAATCGCGATCGCTTCGAAAAGATGAGCGCGTTCTTCGAAGGCGTCGGCGTCGGGCCGAACGCCGGTCAGTGGGAGACGACTCCGGTCGACCGGCCCGAGTTCAAGGCCAAGTTCGCCGCCAAGCGCATCGCCGCGGCCAAGGCCGAGGAGCATATCGGCACATGACGCTGATCATCGATCATGATCGGGCCGGCGGCTATTGGGGCGCGGTCTACGCGTTCACCGCGATCAAGGGGCTGCAGGTCATCATCGACGGCCCGGTCGGCTGCGAGAACCTGCCGGTGACCTCGGTGCTGCACTATACCGACGGGTTGCCGCCGCACGAGCTGCCGATCGTGGTCACGGGTCTGGGCGAGCAGGAACTCGGTCGCGACGGTACCGAAGGCGCGATGAAACGCGCCTGGAAGACGCTCGATCCCGATCTGCCCGCGGTCGTCGTCACCGGCTCGATCGCGGAGATGATCGGCGGCGGCGTCACGCCCGAGGGCACGAACATCGTCCGCTTCCTGCCGCGCACCATCGACGAGGATCAGTGGCAGGCCGGCGATCGCGCGCTGAAATGGCTGTGGACGCAGTTCGGGCCTAAGAAGGTGCCGGCATTGAAGCCGCTGCGCGAGGGCGAGAAGCCCAGGGTCAACATCATCGGCCCGATGTACGGCACCTTCAACATGCCGTCCGATCTGGCCGAGATCCGCCGGCTGATCGAAGGCATCGGCGCCGACGTCGGCGTCACCTTTCCGCTCGGCAGCCACCTGGCGGACGTCAAGAAGCTGGCGCTCGCGCAGGTCAATGTGTGCATGTACCGCGAATTTGGCCGCGGCCTGTGCGAGACGCTCGAGCGGCCGTACCTCCAGGCGCCGATCGGGCTGAAATCGACGACGCTGTTCCTGCGCAAGCTCGGCGAGCTCACCGGGCTCGACCCCGAGCCGTTCATCGAGCGCGACAAGCACACCACGATCAAGCCGCTGTGGGACCTGTGGCGCTCCGTCACACAGGACTTCTTCGGCACCGCTAGCTTCGGGATTGTCGCCACCGACACCTATGCGCGCGGCATCCGCAAGTTCCTCGAAGACGACATGGGGCTGCCCTGCACCTTCGCGGTCTCACGGTGCGCCGGGTCGAAGTCGGATAACCAGGCGGTCAAGGACATGATCCGCGACAATCCGCCGCTGGTGCTGTTCGGAAGCTTCAACGAGCGCATGTACATGGCCGAGGCAGGTGCGCGCGGCGTCTATATCCCGGCGAGCTTTCCCGGCGCGGTGATCCGCCGTCATACGGGTACGCCGTTCATGGGTTATGCCGGCGCCACCTACCTGATCCAGGAAGTGTGCAACGCACTATTCGACGCACTCTTCCACATCATCCCCCTCGCCGGTCAACTCGACAAAGCGGAGCCGACGCTGGCGCGGCTGGAGCGCGAGCTGTTGTGGGACGAAGCCGCCAAATCGGAGCTCGATGCGGTCGTCGAGCGTGAGCCGGTGCTGGTCCGCATCTCCGCCGCCAAGCGCATCCGCGACGCCGCCGAGCGCGCCGCGCGCCGTGCGGGCGAACCGTCCGTCACATCCGAGCGCCTGGCGCTCGCGATCATCGAAAGCCGCGCGGCATGAGCGTGGCCCTTAATCTCGTCGGCGACCCGCCGGCGCGGATGCCGCCGGGGAGCGCGTTCCACGCTCCTGTCCTCGACGGGAATTATGGAGACGTGAAATGACCGACATGAGACAGAATACCGACGAAAGGATGGGGCCGGGCGCATACCTGACTCCGGAGGAAGCCAAGGAGTTCCACAAGATCTTCATCACCAGCTTCCTGATCTTCACCGTGGTGGCGATCGTCGCCCACTTCCTGGTGTGGAACTGGCGCCCCTGGCTCTGATCCCGTCCCCCGGGACCATTGTCTGAAACAGAAAGGAACCACATCATGTGGAGAATCTGGCTGATCTTCGACCCGCGACGTTCGCTGGTCGCGCTGTTCATCTTCTTGTTCGTGCTGGCGCTGCTGATCCACTTCATCCTGCTCAGCACCAACCGTTTCAACTGGCTCGACGGACCGCGCACCGCGCCCGCAGCGGCAACCGCTCCGGCTACCGGCGCGCCGACAACGACGGGCGGCTGAACGAACTGCGACACGCTGTTTCGAGTGGGCGTTTCCGGCCGAACTGCCCGGGACCACCCATTCGAAACGCAGCATATCCAAGAAAGGGCGATTCGCTGCGCTGGTAGCGATCGCAAGGTGTGGCCATGGCGCTGCTGAGCTTCGAACGTAAATATCGGGTCAGGGGCGGCACGCTGATCGGCGGCGACCTGTTCGACTTTTGGGTCGGGCCCTTTTATGTCGGCTTCTTCGGCGTGGTCACCGCGATCAGCGCGCTGCTGGGCACTCTGCTGATCCTCTACGCCGCCTCGCTGGGGCCGACGTGGAACCCCTGGCTGATCAACATCGCGCCGCCGGACCTCAGCTACGGGCTGGCACTGGCGCCGCTGCGCGAGGGCGGGTTCTGGCAGATCATCACGGTCTGCGCGATCGTCGCCTTCAGCTCATGGGCGCTGCGCCAAGTCGAGATCTCCCGCAAGCTGGGCATGGGGTATCATGTGCCCTTTGCCTACAGCTTCGCGATCTTCGCCTATGTCAGCCTGGTGGTGATCCGCCCGTTCATGCTGGGCGCCTGGGGCCACGGCTTCCCGTACGGCATCTTCAGCCATCTCGATTGGGTATCGAACACCGGCTACCAGTATCTGCATTTCCACTACAATCCGGCGCACATGCTGGCGGTCAGCTTCTTCTTCGTGACCGGGGGCGCGCTGGCGTTCCACGGCGCGCTGGTGTTGTCGTCGGTCAATCCGGCCAAGGGCGAGGCGGTGCGATCGCCCGAGTATGAGGACGCCTTCTTCCGCGACACCATCGGCTATTCGGTGGGTACGCTCGGCATCCACCGGCTCGGGCTGTTTCTGGCGCTGTCGGCGGGCTTCTGGAGCGCGATCTGCATCATCATCTCAGGCCCGCTATGGACCCGCGGCTGGCCCGAATGGTGGACCTGGTGGCTCAACCTGCCGATCTGGTCGTGAGGGGGACATAAGCGATGCTACGCTACCAGAACATCTTCACCCAGGTGCAGCTGCGCGGCCCCATGGAAATGGGACCGGCGATCCGCACCGGCAGCTTCGTACGCGGTTCGTCCGGCTTCGTCAGCTACTGGGCCGGCAAGCTGGGCGCCGCGCAGATCGGCCCTATCTATCTCGGCAAGCTCGGCATCGCCTCGTTGCTGTGCGCGTTCCTGTCGTTCGAGATTATCGGCCTGAACATGTGGGCGAGCGTCAACTGGGACCCGATCCAGTTCGCGCGCCAATTGCCCTGGCTGGCGCTGGAGCCGCCCGGACCGGAGTGGGGGTTCACCCCCTTCGTACCGCTGGCCGAAGGCGGCTGGTGGCAAATGGCTGGCTTCTTCATGTCAAGCGCGCTGATCCTGTGGTGGCTGCGCACCTTTCGCCGCGCCAAGGCGCTGGGCATGGGTTCACACGTCGCCTGGGCGTTCGGCGCGGGCATCTTCCTGATCCTGATCCTGGGCTTCGTGCGGCCGCTGCTGATGCGCAGCTGGGCGGAAGCGGTGCCGTTCGGCATCTTTCCGCACCTGGATTGGACCGCCGCATTCTCGATCCGCTACGGAAACCTTTTCTACAACCCGTTCCACGCGCTTTCGATCGTCTTCCTCTACGGCTCGACGATGCTGTTCGCGATGCACGGCGCGACGGTGCTCGCAACCGGCCGCTACGGCAGCGAGCGCGAGATCGAGCAGATCACCGATCGCGGCACCGCGTTCGAACGCGGCATGCTGTTCTGGCGCTGGACGATGGGGTTCAACGCCACCGCCGAGTCGATCCATCGGTGGGCGTGGTGGTTTGCGATCCTGTGTCCGATCACGGGCGGAATCGGCATCCTGCTGACCGGCACGGTGGTCGACAATTGGTATCTGTGGGGCGTGACCAACGGCATCGCGCCGGGCTACCCCGACACCGGCGTCGTCGACCCCGCTACTCTGTCGGGAGCGACACGATGAACCGGCCTGTCACGACCAGCGTGGGCGCAGCGGCGCTGACGCTCGCGCTTACCGCATGCGAGCCGGGCGCCAAAGTCTCGACCCAGACCGGCTTTCGCGGCACCGGTGTCGCGCAGATCGTCGACCGGAGCAGCATCGCCGAGGCGACGGCGATCCCCGCCGAAGCCTATCCGCTGCCGCCCGACGGCGGCCCCACCGCCGCGCAAACCTATCAGAACGTCCAGGTGCTGGGCGGGGTGAGCGCCGAACGGTTCAACCACCTGATGGCCCAGATGAACCAATGGGTCGTGCCCGCCGATCTGCCGGAGGCGCAACAGGGCTGTAACTACTGTCACAACCCCGAGAACATGGCGTCCGACGAGAAATACACCAAGGTCGTGGCGCGCCGCATGTTGCAGATGACGCAGGCGATCAACTCGCGCTGGTCGAGCCATGTCAAGCAGACCGGCGTCACCTGCTACACCTGCCACCGGGGCAACGCGGTGCCGGCGAATGTCTGGACCGCCTCGCAGGCCCCCGATCCGACGACGATCCGCGGCAACAAGCGCGGGCAGAACACGCCGGATGCCAATGTCGGCTATGCATCGCTGCCGTCGGATCCGTTCGCCGCCTATTTCTCCGGCCAGGGCGAGATCCGCGTCGCATCAAGCAAGATCCATCCCTCCGCCGATCACATCGTGTCGATCAAGGATGCCGAGCGCACCTATGGGCTGATGATGCATGTCAGCACGGCGTTGGGCGTCAACTGCACCTATTGCCACAACAGCCAGTCGTTCCGCGCCTGGAACCTCAGCAGCGCGCAGCGCGGTACCGCCTATTACGGCATTCGCATGGTCAGCGACGCCAACAAGAACTACATCACGCCGCTCGCGGCGGTTTTCCCCGTCAATCGCAAGGGCCCCAACGGCGACCCGTACAAGATCAATTGCACGACTTGCCATCAGGGTCTGTCGAAGCCGCTGGGAGGGCGGAGCATGATCGCGCAGGCGCCGTCGTTGGCAGCGCAGCCGATGACCGTCGCCGCCCCCACCGGCCTGCCGGCTGCGGCGAGGCAGGTGCCCGGCGCGTTCAACGATCCCGCGGCGATGGTGGACAAAAGCGGAGTGCCGTCGGTCACGACGACCCAGTGAGCCCGCCCCGCGCCTCCTTCGGCAGGCGCGAAACCGACGCGGACGAGATGGAGACATGATCGCCGACCATCCACTGCGTGCGTCCATCGCCGACGAGATGCACGTCCGGCGGCTGCCACGCTTCGCCGCGCCCTGCCGGTTGATGCAGGTCGTGACCGTGCTGGGCGAAAAGGCGGGTGATGCCCCGCGCCGGCATCTGGAAGCGCTCGCGGCCACCACGGGCTCGACCGCGCCGATCAGCGACCGCTACGCCGTGCTGCAGCTCGCGGGCATGAGCCTGGTTTGGGAGCGGCACACCGAATTCGCCAGCTACACGCTGCTGCGCGACGGGTCGTTCGACATGCCGTTCGACCCGGCGCATTTCGAACCGCAGCTGAGCGCGATCCTGGCGGATATGCCCGGCGAGATCCTGCGCGCGACCCAGATCGCTTTGCTCCCGTCCGATGCGCCGGAGCCGACGGACGCCCAGCGCGACGCGTGGTTCTCGAGCGAAGCGACCGTGGTGTGTGACGTCGCAGACGGCGCGGCGCGGATCATGTCCGACTTCCGCCTGCAGGCGGACGGCTACGGCCGGTTGCTGGTGCTCGACCGCCATCTCGCCGGGGACGAACCGGCGCAGCTCGTCCAGCGCCTGCAGGAGCTGGGCAATTACCGCAACAAGGCACTGCTGGGCCTGCCGCTAGCGCAGCGGCTGACGCCCGCCGTCACGGGCCTGGAGGCGCGGCTGGCCGAGCTGACGGGCGCGGTGTCGGAGCGCAGGTCGCAGGACGACCAGCTGCTGGACGAGCTCACCTATCTGTCGGCCGAGCTGGCCCGGCTGGTCGCCGAGACCCGCTATCGCATGAGCGCGACGCGCGCCTATGCGCAGCTCAGCATCGACCGGCTGGCGTCCCTCCGGATCGGTCCGGTGCGCGGACATCAGACGCTGGCCGACTTCACCGAGCGCCGTCTCACCCCCGCCGTCCGTACCTGCGAGAGCTTCTCCGCTAGGCTAGAGAACCTGTCGCAGCGCGCCGCCTGGACCAGCGAGCTGCTGCGCACCCGGATCGACATCGCGCTGGCCAAACAGAATCGCGACCTGCTGACGTCGATGGATCGCCGCACGCAACTGCAGCTCCGCCTTCAGCAGACGGTCGAGGGGCTGTCGGTGGTCGCGATCAGCTATTACCTCGTCGGGCTCGCCAAATATGTGTTCGAGGCACTGCCGGGTGTCGACTATGATCGCGCTACGGCGGTGGCGGTCCCGGTCGTGCTGACGGGCGTCGCGCTGGCGCTATGGAACCTGCGCCGCCGCCTGCACGACTGATCTGCTTTTCGATCGCCAACGGCCCCGCTCTCCCCTCGGCCGCCCGAGGGAGAGCGGCGGCGCGCTACGCTGCCAGTTCGCGCCGGGCGAGCGCGCATTGCGACCAGATCTCGCTAAGGGCCCTGGTCAGCCGGTCGATGTCGCCATCGGTATGCACCGGCGACGGCGTGATGCGCAGCCGTTCGGTGCCCTTGGGCACGGTGGGATAGTTGATCGGCTGCACATAGATGCCGTGATTGGCCATCAACCAGTCGCTGATCATCTTCGCGTGATGCGGATCGCCGACCATCACCGGGATGATGTGGCTGGGATTGTCGAGATGCGGGATGCCCATCGCGTCGAGCCGCTGGCGGACGATCTTGACTCGGTTCTGATGCCGCACCCGCTCGATCTGGCTTTCCTTCAGATGCCTGATCGAGGCGGCGGCGCCGGCGGCCACCGCCGGCGGCAGCGCGGTCGAGAAGATGAAGCCGCTGGCGAAGCTGCGAATGAAATCGCACAGGTTGGCAGACGCGGCGATATAGCCGCCCATCACGCCGAATGCCTTGCCAAGCGTCCCTTCGATCACGTCGATACGGTCCATCACGCCCAGCGCCTCCGCGACACCGCCGCCGCGCGGGCCGTACAGCCCGACCGCATGGACCTCGTCGATATAGGTCAGCGCGCCGTGCTTCTCGCACACGTCGAGGATCTCGACGATCGGGGCGATGTCGCCATCCATCGAATAGACGCTTTCGAACGCGACCAGCTTGGCGCGGCCGGGCGCGACCTGCGACAGCAGCTGGTCCAGATGCGCGACGTCGTTGTGCCGCCAGCGTTTGCACTCGGCGCGGCTGTGGCGGATGCCTTCGATCATCGAGGCATGGTTCAGCGCGTCCGACAGCACCACGCAGTCGGGCAGCCGCGAGGCGAGGGTCGATAGCGCCGCCCAGTTCGAGACATAGCCCGACGTGAAGATCAGCGCCTGTTCCTTGCCATGCAGATCGGCGAGTTCTGCTTCGAGCAAGACGTGCTGGTGATTGGTGCCGGAAATGTTGCGGGTCCCACCCGCGCCGGCGCCGCAGCGATCGAGCGTCTCGTGCATCGCCCCGAGGACTTTGGGGTGCTGGCCCATGCCGAGATAGTCGTTCGAGCACCAGACGGTGACCTCCTGGACCTCGCCCTCCTCGGTCCACCGCTGCGCGCGCGGAAAGCTGCCCGCCTGGCGCTCCAGTTCCGCAAAGATCCGGTAATTGCCCGCCTCGCGCAGCTCGTCGAGCTGCTTTGCGAACACCGCCTCGTAGTCCATCACCCTCTCCCCGCTTGGTCGATCACGGCGGCTCGGGCCGCCCTCTTCTTGGTTGCGCCGATTGCTGACGCCCATTGGAACATCTTCGCGTCCCGGATCGGCAATACAAGGAATAGATGCTCGACGACGCCGAGCGCCGCGAGCCCGGCCAGGAGCGTCCAGGACGCCGCCGCACCGCCGCCGGCCGGCGCCGCCTCCGACAGCCGCCACGCCCACACCGCCAGCCCGGCGCCGAAGGCGACCGAGAGCGGAAACAGCGCGTTCATCGTGCGGTGGCGGAAATAGCTTTTCAGATAGGCGAGGTGCGCCGGGAACACCTCGTCGCTGAGGTTCGGCACACCCAGGAACAGGTTGAACTTGGCCGACAGCCGCAGCACGAACAGCAACAGGAAGGTCAGCGGCGCCGCCTGGTTGGGCTGACCCCAGGTGATCGCGAACAGCGCGATCGCGGTCGCGGCGATCGCCAGCTCGTGGTGGATGACGGTGGCGGTCGCGGCCTTCAACCGCGCCCAGCCGACCGCGCCGGGAGGACAGGGCTCCCGGTTGGGACCGGCGACCTCGCCCATCAGGAAGCTCATCTCGTGCCACCCCCAGATCACGATCGCGGCGCCGAAGCCGAGATAGGCAGCACCCACGCTCGTGTCGTCGGCATGCGCCCAGACCAGTACGGCCGCGCCGATCGCCGCCAGCCCCGACCAGGCGAGGCTGGTGCGAAAGGTGTAGCTGGGGCGACTGTCCAGCCACACCACAGCGGCGGTGCCGATGAACCACATCAGCAGCGCGAACAGGAGCGGCGGCAGTGTCACCAGGCCGGGACCAGCCGCACCGTCGCGGGCGCCTCGTTACGTTTGACCGGGGTCAGGTACAGTCGGGCGAAGGACAGCGCCGCCGCGCCGACCAGCCCGACACGCTTGAGCGCCCCGACCACGCCACCCTGCTTCTTGGCGGCGTCGATGCCGCCCGCGATCCGCCGCATCCGCTCCAGCCCGCGCGCGAAGCGGGGGCTGTCGGTGTCGAGCACGACCGGGAACACCTGTCGCGTGATCTCCGAGCAGATGGTGAAGACGCGGCGGTCATAGTCGGTCGGGTCGATTCCCAACGCCTTGTGAAACGCCGGACGATTGTGGTCGCGGACGTACATGGTCGCGTAGACCGCGACCAGGAAGAAGCGGATCCACAGTTTGTTGATGCCGGTTAGCAGCTTCGGGTCGGTGCGCATCAGGATCGCGAAGGCATCGCCGTGGCGGAACTCGTCGTTGCACCACAGCTCGAACCAGTCGAAGATCGGGTGGAAGCGCAGCTCCGGGTGGCGCGCTAGGTGGCGGTAGATTGTGATGTACCGCGCGTAACCGATCTTTTCGCTGAGATAGGTCGCGTAGAATATGAATTTCGGCCGGAAATAGGTGTATTTCTTGGTCCGGGTCAGGAAGCCAAGGTCGATACCGATGCCGGCGTCCTTGAGCGTGTCGTTGATGAAGCCGGCATGGCGGCTTTCGTCTCGGCTCATCAGCTTGAACAGCTGCTTGATGTCGGGATTGGTGACCCGTTTGGCGATCTCGGCGTAGAGGATGCAGCCGGAGAACTCGGCGGTGAGCGAGCTGACCAGGAAGTCGGTGAACTCTTCGCGCAAGCCCTCGGGCAGGCTCTCGATTACCCCGTCGAACGCGTCCGTGCGTTTGAAGTGCAGGCGGTTGGGGTCGCTCGCCATTTCGTCGATGATCGCGTTCCACTCCGACCGCACACCCGACACGTCGATACGGTCGAGCGCCGCGAAGTCGGTGGTGTAGAAGCGTGGTGCCAGCACGGTGTCCTCGCGCGCGGCGGCGAGCGTCGCGGTGCCGGGCGTGCGCCGGACGGGCGCGGCAATGGCGGCGGCGGCGTTCATACGGTTGTCCGATCGCTGAAGCTGACTTCGTAGAGCTCGGTCATCTCGAAATGGCCGGCGAACTTGGTCCATAGCCGCTCGATGGCGCTTGCCCGCTCGACGGTGGCGATCCGATCTTCGACGCGACGTTCGCCGAAGCCGACGCTGATCGGCGCGCCGTGGACGCGCACCCGGTCGCCCGGCCCGATCGCATAGTCATTGGCGAGCACGACGTTAGCGCGGCAGAACTCGTCGCTGAGCTCGACCTCGACCCGGCAGGGCGTCTCGAAGCTGGTGCGGCGCAGCGCGATCATGAGCGTGTGGCTTTCGACACGATCGGCAGCAGCGCGGCGAAGGCGGCGCGGTTGCTCGATCCGAACGCGGTCATCTCGATCGAACGGCCGGTGGCGCTGTCGGTCAGCGTCAGCTCGCCGTCGCGCCAAGCGGTTAGGGTAAAGGGCGGCCGGTCGCCGACGCCGTGCATGCGCCGCTCGCGCGCCAGGCCGCGCATGACGCCGCGGATGAATCCGGTCTCCTCGCCGGGCTCGATCACCGCCGCGATCGTGCCTTTGCCGACATCATGGATTACCACCGCGCCGTCCGCGCGGTCGACGAAGCGCAACGACCGCGACGCAAGCGCCGTCACCTGCGTCGTCGCCCGCAGCGCCGCGGGCGACGCGGCGGCGGGAATACCGGCGACGCGTGAAACGGTCGCGGCGCCGACGGCGAAGGTGATCATCGCGGCGGCGAGGATCAGCGTCCCGCGCGGCAGCGTGTCGGGGCGGGCGCTGGCCGTGCTCATGCCGCCTGCGCCTCCAGCGTCATGGGCGCGGGCGCTCGTCGTTCATCGGGCGTCGCCGGCCACGGGCCCGGGTTGGCGGCGAGGCACGTCCGCGCGATCAGGGCGGCGACCGTTCCGATGCCCGGCACCGCGCGCAACATCGGCTGGGGTCGGTTGATCCGCCACGGCCGGGCGTGGGGCCAGAGCGCGAGATAGCCGAGCTTGGGCGCGCCGGTCAGGGTCAGCGGCAGGTCGCCAGTGCCGTCCGTGCGCGCGGCGAGATCGACCGAGGCGATGGTGGCGAGCGGCAGGTTGATGCACTTGGGCACGGCGATGCCGATGCGCATCACGATCCGGCGGTCGGTTAGCGTATAGATCGTCGTCCTAGCCGACGCCCAGGCCAGCAAGTGCAGCAGCGCCACGCCGACGACGCCGAGCAGCGCCGTCATCACCACCCCGGTATAGCCGCCGTCGGAACGCGCCAGCGCCAGTGCCAGCACCGACAACGCCCCGAAATAGCCGGCGATCAGGCGGGTGTGGAAGGCGGCCCGGGCCAGCGCGCGCCAGTCGGGCGAACCCTGCCACAGGATGCTCTCGCCGGGCGGGAGCCGATCCGGCAGGCCGGGGATCGGCTCGTTGTCGTATTCGGTCACAGGAACGGCTCCTGCCGGGCGAGATTGGCGTAGAGGTATCCGCCACCGAAATAGGCCTGGACGCGCTCTTCCTCGTACAGGGTGATCCGATCGGGCGCGTCGAGCCGCGGCACACCGGCGAACTGCGCGCCGTTGAGCGCGTCGACCACGACACGGCGGCGGCGGCGGTCGACCTTTGCCATCATCATCGGCACCAGCGCAGGCGCGCCCACGCCGTCGAGCTGCATGTAGCGGATGAGGCGGTCGGCCTTGTCGATCCACAGGTCGGCGATGGTGCCGGCGACGACGCCGTCCGCACCGACCAGGGGCCAGCCGATCAGGCCGGGGTCGGGGGCCGCGGTCGAATAGCCGGCGGCGGTGCTCAGTGGCACGATCCGGAAATGGCCTTCCATGTCGAGGTCGGGGCGCTTGGCGCGGTCCGCCCAGGCGGCGGGGCCGATGCCGTCGGCCAGCGGATCGCCGGTCGGCGCATAGGGGGCGCCGGCGAAACGGTCGGTCAGCCGCGCAGCGATCCTGAACGGATCGCGACCGCCGCCTGGCGGTGCGGTCACCACGCCCTGATCGAAGGGCAACAGGAACGACTTGGGCGAGGCGGTCGACAGCACACCGCCGGGATTGCGGATCTGGCCCGAGATCTCCTCCTCGAGCGGGTAGCCCTCGCGGCGATCCTCGCGGCGTAGGTAGAAGACCAGCCCGACGAAGAACAGGACGAACGCCCAGAACACCAGGAGTGCCACGTCAATGCCGGGGGTGAGTTGGGGGCTCATGGTAATGCCTTTCAGATCGGAAATTCGCTGAGGCCGAAGCGGGCCGATGGGACCGGAGAGGGTGCTGCGCCGCGGACGAGCGGCCCGAGCGCGACCAGCGTGCCGAGCAACAGGACGATCTCGATTGCGTAGACGAACGCATAGCCGGTGGTCGGGACTGCGAGCGTGGACCCCAATTGCCGGTCGATCGCGGCCGCCGAGATTGCGTCACGGGTCAGTGCGCCGATGATGATGGCCACTCCCGCCGCGCTGGCCTGCACCGCGCCCCAGGCGCCGAGCGCTAGACCGGCATTACCCTCGTCCGACATCTTCATCGCGGCGGTGAGCGTACCGACCGCGAACAATCCCGCGCCCACCCCGATGCATGTCGCGCCGACCGTCAGCAGCGCCGTCAGCTGGAGCGGGCCGGCGAACAGCACGCAAAGGAAGGCGATGATCCCCGCCACGCCGCCGAAGCCGGCCAACCGGTGCGGATCGGCCCCATCGGCGAGCTGCCGCCCCGCCCAGACGAAGCCCGCGAGCATGCCGAACGCCCACAGCGCGGTGAGCGACGTCGTCGCGCCCACCGACAGGCCCAGAATTTGACCGCCATAGGGCTCCAACAGCACGTCCTGCATGCTGAACGCGGCGCTGCCGAGACCCACCGCGACCAGCAGCCGCAGCGTCCGCGGCCGTGCGATGAAGGTCGCCCAGGTAGCACCGAAGGTCGGGTGCGCCGCGCTCGGCGCAGTCGCCGCACGATTGCGGGTCTCCTGCTTCCACAAGGCTATGAGGTTGAGAGCCATGGTGAGAACCGCCGCGCCCTGGATGATCTGGACCAGCTTGGTGGGTGTGAAGTCCGCGAGCGCGCGGCCGATCACCAGGGCGCTCACCATCATGCCGACGAGCAGCATGACATAGAGCAGCGCCACCACGCGCGGGCGCGTCTCCTCCGTCGCCAGATCGGTCGCGAGCGCTAGGCCGGCGGTCTGCGTCGTGTGCATGCCCGCGCCGACCAGCAGGAAGCCGAGCGCAGCGCCGATGTGACCGACGAGCGCGGGTCCGTCGCCGGTGCCGGTCATGACTAGCAGCGCAAACGGCAGCACCGCGAGACCGCCGAACTGCAGCAACGTGCCGAACCAGATATAGGGCACCCGCTTCCAGCCGAGCAGCGAGCGATGCGTGTCGGACCTGAACCCGATCAGCGCGCGCAGCGGCGCGAACAGCAGCGGTAGCGACACCATCGCCGCCACCAGCGACGCCGCCATCCCGAGTTCGACGATCATGACGCGGTTGAGCGTACCCGTCAGCAGCACCGCCGCCATGCCGACCGAGATCTGGAACAGCGATAACCGCAGCAGCCGGCCGAGCGGCAGTTCCTTGGTCGCGACATCGGCGAACGGCAGGAACCGCGTGCCGATCCGGCTCCAGAACACCCCCGTTCTCAAGGCCGCGGCACGGCTCATCCCGGCAGCACCTCCATCGCATGACTGGTATAGAAGCCGCTGGCGACCCGCATGTCGCGCCCGATCCGGGTGGCGGGCATCGCGCCGGCGATCAAGGTCCGCAGCAGCCGCTCGCGCACCGGCACGATTGCGGGCGAGCGGTCGGAGCGGGGAAACAGCTTGCCAACCGCATGCATGACGACGAGCGGTCTGGTCGAGGGCGCGAAGGTGAAAAGCAGCGAGCCGCGCGTCCGATCGGCCAGCGCCTGGACGACATCGACGATGTCGAAGGCCTGGTAATGGATCAGCGAGTCCATCGCCACGACATGGTCGAACCGGCCGAGCGCGGGATCGAGCATGTCGCCGACGCGCCACTCGATGTTGAGCGCCGCCGGCATGCGCTCGCGCGCGACCTGGACAAGGCTGCCGGCGACGTCGATCGCCACCACCGCCGCGCCGCGCCGCGCCGCCTCGACCGCCAGCGCGCCGGTGCCGCAACCGGCGTCGAGCAGGCGCAGGCCGGTCATGTCGGCGGGCAGCCACGACAGCAGCGTCGTGCGCATCCGGTCGCGCCCTGCCCGGACGGTGGCGCGGATGCCGCTGACCGGCGCGTCGGAGGTCAGCCGCTCCCAGGCCTTCGACGCGGTGCGGTCGAAATAGGCCTCGAGCCGTCCCCGGCGATCGTCATAACTGGAGGACGGGATCGCTGTCGTCATCATTCGAAGCCCAGGAACTCGAAAATCTCGCGGTCCTTCATCGGTTCGGCGGCCAGCGGCTCGCAGCCTGCCCACATCAAGGCGGCGAGGCGCTTGTATTCCAGGCAGGCGGCATCGACTTCCGGTGTCGAGTCCATCTCGAACAGCGTGCATTTCTTGAGGCGGCTGCGGCGGATCGCATCGAGGTCGGGGAAGTGCGCGAGCCGCTTCAGCCCGGTCGCCTCGTTGTAGCGATCGATCTCGTCGGTCGCGGACGAGCGGTTGGCGATCACGCCCGCCATCCGCACGTCATAGTTCTTGGCTTTCGCCTTGATGGCGGCGACGATGCGGTTCATCGCGAAGATGCTGTCGAAGTCATTGGCGGCGACGACGACGGCGCGCTCGGCGTGCTGGAGCGGGGCCGCGAAGCCGCCGCACACAACATCGCCCAGCACGTCGAAGATCACGACGTCGGTGTCTTCGAGCAGATGGTGCTGCTTCAGCAGCTTCACCGTCTGGCCGACGACATAGCCGCCGCAGCCGGTGCCCGCGGGCGGCCCGCCCGCTTCGACGCACATCACACCGTTATACCCCTCGAACATGTAATCCTCGGGGCGCAGTTCCTCGCTGTGAAAATTGACCGTCTCGAGCACGTCGATGACGGTCGGCATCAGCTTCTTGGTCAGCGTGAAGGTCGAATCGTGCTTGGGATCGCAGCCGATCTGGAGCACCCGCTTGCCCAGCAGCGAGAACGCCGCGGACAGGTTCGACGACGTTGTCGACTTGCCGATCCCGCCCTTGCCATACACCGCGAAGACCTTCGCGTTGCCGATCCGATCATTGGGATCGAGCGCGACCTGGACCGAGCCGGCGCCGTCGGCGCCGCGTGTGGGGGGATCGAACAGGGCCATCAATAATTCCTCATGCCGCGATCGCGGTTACGCCTTCGAGGCGATCTTCGAGTTCGTCGCTGGCCGCTTGCAATGCGGCCAGGGTGGCTTCGTCGGGTGCCCAGAACTGCCGGTCGCTGGCTTCCAGCAGGCGGTTGGCGACGCGGGCGGACGCCTTCGGGTTCAGCTGGGCCAGCCGCTCGCGCATGTCGGCGTCGAGCACGAAGGTCTCGCTGATCCGCTGATAGACCCAGGGCGAGACCTCGCCGGTCGTGGCGGACCATCCCACCGTGTTGGTGACATGGGCCTCGATGTTGCGGACGCCCTCGAAACCGTGCTTGAGCATGCCCTCATACCAGACCGGATTGAGCATCCGGGTCCGCGTCTCGAGATCGACCTGTTCGCCGAGTGTGCGGACCTTGGTCGCGCCTTGCGTCGAATCGACGATGTAGATCGGCGCGGCGCTGCCCTTCGCCCGCGTGATCGAACGGCTGATGCCGCCGAGCGCGTCGACATAATGGTCGATGTCGGTGACGCCCAGTTCGACCGAGTCGAGGTTCTGATAGGCGAGATCGACACCGGCGAGCGCGGACTTGAACAGCTCGGCTTGGCGGGCGGGCTGGCCGGTGCGGCCATAGGCATAGCCCTTCTGCCGCTCGAACACTTCGGCGATCTCATCGGGATCGGTCCAGGCGCCATCGTCGATCAGCATGTTGACGTTGGCGCCGTACGATCCTTCGGCATTGGAGAAGACGCGCAGCGCCGCCGTCTCCATGTCGCAGTCGTGCTTGGCGGCGTGCGCCAGGCTGTGCTTGCGGATGAAGTTCAGCTCCAGCGGCTCGTCGGCGATGGTCGCGAGCCAGGCCGCCTCGGCCAGCATACGGGTCTGGAGCGGCAGCAGGTCGCGGAAGATACCCGACAGCGTCACGATCACGTCGATGCGGGGGCGGCCGAGCTCGACCAGCGGCACCAGCTCGGCACCGCTCAACCGGCCATAGCCGTCGAAGCGCGGCCGAGCGCCGATCAGCGACAGCGCCTGCGCGATCTGAATCCCTTCCGACTTCAGATTGTCGGTACCCCACAGCACCATGGCGAGCGTCTCGGGAAAGTCGGCGGTCGCGGTGTGGCGGGCGATCAGCTCGTTCGCCTGGCGGGCGCCCTCGGCCATCGCGAACGTGCCGGGGATGCGGAACGGGTCGAAGCCATGGATATTGCGGCCGGTCGGCAGCACCTTGGGATTGCGCAGCACGTCGCCGCCCGGCGCGGGCCGCACGAAGCCCGCATCGAGCGCGTGGACCAGCGCGTCGAGCTCGTGATTGGCGACCGGCATGTCGGCGTCGGCGCCGGCGGCGATCATCTGCGCCCGCGTCTCCTCCGACATCGCCTCGCCCAGCACATGCAGGCCATGGGGGATCAGCTCACGCTCGAGTTCGTACAGCCGCGCCGACAACGGCGTCACGTCCCACGTCTCGTCGGTGACGATCACCGGCGTCCAGCTGCGCGGCAGTCCATCCGCCACCGCGACGATCGCGGGTGCGCGCGTTGGCGCAAGGTCCAGCGTCTCCGCCGAGGCGCGGATCATCGGCTCCAGCGCCAGGCGCTCGTCGGCGGACGGCGACGACCGCCACCGCTCCAGCAGCGCCTTCAGATCGTTCATCCCCTTGTACAGTCCGGCCTGGGTGAGCGCCGGCGTCAGGTAGCTGACCAGCGTCGCCCCCGAGCGGCGCTTGGCGATCAGGCCTTCGGACGGATTGTTGGCGGCGTAGAGGTAGATGTTGGGCAGGTCGCCGATCAGCCGTTCGGGCCAGCAATCGCCCGACAGGCCCGCCTGCTTGCCGGGCATGAATTCCAGCGCGCCGTGAGTGCCGAAATGCAGCACCGCATCGGCACCGAAATCCTCGCGCAGCCACCGGTAGAAGGCGCTGAACGCGTGGGTCGGGGTGAAGCGACCCTCGAACAACAGCCGCATCGGATCGCCTTCATAACCGAAGGCGGGCTGGATGCCGACGAAGACCTGGCCGAACATTGCGCCCAGCACGTGGATCGAGGCGCTGTCGCTTTGTTGCTTGCCCGGCGCCGGTCCCCATTGCGCCTCGATCTGCGCCAGATGCGGCTCGCGGCGGACGTGATCGTCGGCGGCGATCCGCGCATGGACATTGGCGTCGGCGCCGAAACGCGCGGCGTTGCCGGTCAGCACCGCATCGCGCAGGCTGTCGACGCTGTCGGGAACGTCGACGCAATAGCCCTCGGCGGCCAGTTTGACGAGCGTCGTATGGAGCGATTCCCACACCGCCAGATGGGCCGCGGTGCCGGTCGCGCCGGCATTGGGCGGGAAGTTGAACAGCACCACCGCCAGCTTGCGCTCGGCGCGCGCGGAACGCCGCAGCGCGACGATCTTCGCCACCTTGCCCGCCAGCGCCTCGGCACGTTCGGGGCAGGACTGCATCTCGCGCGCCAGCCGCGCCTCGGGAAAGGTGCACCGCCGCCCGCAGCCGGTGCAGGGCTCACCGGACCCGTCGGCGCGGCCACCGAACACGCTGGGCAGCACCGCCCCGTCCAGCTCCGGAATGGCGACCATCATCGTCGCTTCGATGGGCAGCAGGCCCTGCCGACCCGCGCCCCATTGCTGGAGCGACTGGAACTCGATCGGGTGGGCGGCGATATACGGGACGTCGAGCCTGGCCAGGATCGCCTCGGCCGCTTCGGCGTCGTTATAGGCCGGGCCGCCGACCAGGCTGAACCCGGTGAGCGACACGATCGCGTCGACGGTCGCGACGCCGTCCTTGAGGAAGAACGCCTCGATCGCCGGGCGCGAGTCGAGCCCGCTGGCGAAGGCGGGGATGACCCGCAGCCCCTTGGCCTCCATCGCCGCGATGGCGCCGTCATAATGGCCGGTATCGCGGCCGAGCAGATAGGAGCGCAGCATCAGCAGCCCGACCGTGCCGACGGTGCCCTTCGCCGCCGGCAGCGCGTCGCTCCGCTCCGCCATGCGACCGGGCAGGCGGGGATGATAGACGCCGATCTCCGGATAGTCGTGCGGTGGCTCCGCGCGCTGGCGATGGCCGGCATAGCGGTTGGCGAGCGCGCGGATCATGCCGACGACATTGTCGTCGCTGCCGGCCAGCCAGTATTGCAGGGTCAGGAAGTAGGCGCGGACATCCTGCGCGGTGCCGGGGATGAAGCGCAGCATCTTGGGCAGCCGGCGCAGCATCTTCATCTGTCCGGCACCCGACGAGGCGCCCGCTTTGGACGACCCGCGCAGCCGCTTCAGCAGCGCGAGCGGGCCGCGCGCGGGCTTGTCCATCCGATAATCGCCGAGGCGGGTCAGCTTCACCACCTCGCTGCCCGACATCAGCCCCAGCATGGCGGCGCACTGCTCTCGCCGCTCGGTCAGTGCCGGCAGCACGGCCTTGATGTGGTCGTCGAGGAACAGCATCGTCGCGATGACGATGTCGCCGCGCGCGATGTCGGCGGTGCAGCGGTCGAGCGTTGCCGGATCGCGCTCCCAATCGGCGGCCGCATGGAACCCGATCGTGATGCCGGCGCCTTCCGCCGCAAAGCGGGCGGCGGCACGCTCGGCGGCACCCGCCAGATGATTGTCCAGCGTGACGATGACGACGTGCAGCGGCGGGTTACCGGGCATAATGCGCCTTCGCGTCGTAGAGGGTGTCGAGCGTGATGCTGGCCAGCCCCTGTTCGGCGGCGAATTTCTCCGTGTTGCGTCGCGCCTTGCCGCGCACGAAGAACGGGATCTTCATGAGCTCGCGCTCGGCGTCGGCGGACCATTCGCCGTTGCCGATCACGGGAAGCGGAACTTGCTCCGGCTGCGTCGCCACGGGGTCGACGGGGGCAGAACCGCCATGGCCGAGATGGCTGGCCCCGCTGGCATCGGAGAACTCGAAGTCGTCGCGGAACATCGTCAGCAGATGCTCCTCCAGCCCCATCACCAGCGGGTGGACCCAGGTGTCGAACAGCACGTTGGCGCCCTCGAAACCCATTTGCGGGCTGTAGCGCGCGGGGAAGTCCTGGACGTGGACCGGCGCGGAGATCACGGCGCACGGAATCCGCAGCCGCTTGGCGATGTGCCGCTCCATCTGCGTGCCCAGCACCAGCTCGGGCTGCAGCGCCGCCATCGCTTCCTCGACCTCCAGATAGTCGTCGGTGATCAGCGGCTCGAGGCCGTACAGCTTGGCGGCATCGCGCAGGTCGCGGGCGAATTCGCGATTGTAGCAGCCGATACCCACCACCTCGAAGCCGAGCTCGTCGCGCGCCACCCGGGCGGCGGCGATCGCATGGGTGGCGTCGCCGAATATGAAGACGCGCTTGCCGGTCAGATACGTCGAGTCGACCGACCGGCTCCACCAGGGCAGGTTGGAGGTGTCGAGCGCGGTCTCGGCATCGACGCCGGCGAGTGCCGCGACCTCGGCGATGAACGCGCGCGTTGCGCCATGGCCGATCGGAACGGTGCGCACGGCCTTCTGGCCGAAGCTCTTCTCCAGCCAGCGGCAGGCCGTGTCGGCAATTTCCGGATACAGGCAGATGTTGAAGTCGGCATCGCCGAGCCGGGCCAGGTCTGCGGGTGTCGCGCCCAGTGGCGCGGTGACGTTGACGTCGATTCCGAGTAGCCCGAGCAGCCGGGTGATCTCGATCACGTCGTCGCGGTGGCGGAAGCCCAGGGCGGTGGGGCCGAGCAGATTGGCGCGCGGCGCGCGACCCTTGCGCGGGGCGGGCGTCACGGTCGGGTCGGCGAGCGTGCGGACCAGCTGGTAAAAGGTCTCCGCCGCGCCCCAATTCTCCTTGCGCTGATAGCTGGGGAGTTCGAGCGGGATGACGGGGCAGGGCAGGCCCATCGCCTGGGCCATGCCGGCGGGGTCGTCCTGGATCAGCTCGGCGGTGCACGACGCGCCGACCAGCATCGCCTGCGGCCGGAAGCGCGCATAGGCGTCGCGGGTCGCGCTTTGGAACAGATCGGCGGTGTCCTTGCCTAGGTCGCGCGCCTGAAAGGTGGTGTAGGTGACGGGCGGGCGCTTGCCGCGCCGCTCGATCATCGTGAACAGCAGGTCGGCATAGGTGTCGCCCTGCGGCGCGTGGAGGACGTAGTGCACCCCCTCCATCGCGGTCGCGACCCGCATCGCTCCGACATGGGGCGGTCCTTCATAGGTCCAGATGGTGAGCTGCATCTCAGACCCTCAGCACGTCGCGCCGCCGCAGCGGACGCGCGAAGAGTTCGGCGAGATCGCCGGCCTGATCGAAGCCGTGGATCGGCGAGAACACCAGCTCGATCGCCCATTTGGTCGTCAGCCCCTCGGCCTCCAGCGGGTTGGCGAGACCAAGGCCACAGACGGTCAGGTCGGGCTTGGTGGCGCGGACCCGGTCGAGCTGCTTGTCGACATCCTGGCCCTCGCTGATCAACGTGTCGGCGGGGAGCAGCGCCAGCTCCTTGGCGAGATGCCGGCGATGCAGGTAGGGTGTGCCGACCTCGACCGGCCGCATGCCGAGCTCGGTGGTGAGGAACCGGGCCAGCGGCACTTCGAGCTGCGAGTCGGGCAGGAAGGTGATGCGCTTGCCGTCCAGCCGGGCGCGCGAATGCTCGATCGCGCGCTTGGCGCGCTCGCGGCCCGGCGCGATGACCCGACGGAAGTGCATCTCGTCGATCCCGAACGCCTGTGCCGCCGCATGGAGCCAGTCGGTCGTTCCTTCGGCGCCGAACGGGAACAGGGCGTCGAGACGGACCGCGCCGCGATCCTCCAGCGCCCGCGCGGTCTCGCCCAGGAACGGCTGGGCGAGCAGGAAGCGCGTTTGCGGACCGACCGGCGGCATCGCGTCGGCGCGGCGCGCCGGCAGCGAGTGGACCGTGGCGATACCGAGTTCGGCGAACAGGCGGAGGAACTGATCCTCCACGACATCGGGCAACGCACCGACGATCATGAGGCTAGGCACACCCGAGTCGTCGGCGCGCAGATCCGGAACGAGTGCCGCCAGACAGGCGTCCTCGCCCTCGGTAAAGGTGGTCTCGATCCCGGATCCTGAATAGTTGAGGATCTTGGTCGAACCCGCATGCTTGACCGACAGCCGCGCGGCGGCGCGCGACAGGTCGAGCTTGATCACTTCGGACGGACACGAGCCGACGAGAAACAACAACTTGATGTCCGGGCGCCGCGTCAGCAGCCGGTCCACGACGCGGTCGAGTTCCTCGTTGCAATCCCCCATGCCGGCCAGATCGCGTTCCTCGATGATCGCGGTGCCGAAACGCGGCTCGGCGAACACCATCACGCCGGCCGCCGATTGCAGCAGATGCGCGCAGGTGCGCGATCCGACCACCAGGAAGAACGCGTCCTGCACCTTGCGATGCAGCCAGATGATGCCGGTCAGCCCGCAGAAGACTTCACGCTGCCCCCGCTCGCGCAGCACGGGGGCGGAACCGCACCCCGTGTCGGCGATGGGTGCGGCCAAACTCATGCGGCCACCCCCAGCCGTGAGGGCGACGCGGCCTGCAACCTCGCGGCGCGCAGCTTCCAGATGAACTGCGCCGCATTGATTGCGTAGGTCGCATAGGCGGTGAGGGCGAGCAGCATGCGGTCACGCTCGGTGCCGACATCCGCGATCAGCGCCACCAGATAGGCGGTGTGCAGCGCCAGCACGAGCATGCTGAACACGTCCTCCCAGAAGAAGGCCGGCACGAACAACCATTTTCCGAACACGACCTTTTCCCAGACCGAGCCGGTGATCATGATCGTGTAGAGCGTGAGCGTCTTGACGACGATGGAGGCGGTCGCCGCCGCCGCTCCGGTGCCGGTGGACAGGTAGCGGACCACCAGAACCAGGCTGACGAGGAAGATCAGGAACTGCACGGGGGCGAGGATGCCCTGGACCAGGGTCCAGCGAGTCGCATCGCGGCGGCGGCGTTGGTCAGGCGTGTAGAGGGGACGGTAATCACCAGGTGCCGTGTCGGCTACAATGGCGACATTCGCCCGCATCCACCCTCGCCTCTATCGGACCGTCCGTTGGAGAGGAGAGTAAGGCGGCCGGTCCGAAAGTGTCAAGATTATTTGACACTCACGAAAGTTGACACGAAGTTTGATCGAGGATGGATTGCGATTGCCAGTGTCGGGCGAATGAGCATAGTCTGCCTCCGCGGGAGACTTCGAAAACGACGGCCCCGGTGAGCGTGTAAGCGTCTGGATCGAGCGGGAGGGTCGGTGTGGCATCGTTGGCTCGTATCGAGAGCGGGGCTTCGCCGTATCACGGCGCAGGTCGGGCGCGGAGACTAGGTGCTGACGCGAAAGGATTGTCGGCTTTTCGCGCGCTGGCCACGGTGGATTACGATCGGTCCCTGTCGATGCTGATCGAAGGCGAGATCATTCCGCGGCTGATGATCGCGCATTCGCTCGACAAGCCTGTGATCGAGATCGCCGCCATCGACGAGACAGAGATCGCCGCGCTGGCGCCGCTGGCGCTGGCGGTCGACGCGGACGCGTTGCTGGCGCACATCGAGGCGATCCTGGCGCGCGGCGTCACCATCGATGCGCTGATGGTCGATCTGCTGGCGCCCACCGCACGCCTGCTCGGTCAATTCTGGGAGGACGATCGTTGCGACTTCGTCGATGTGACGATGGGGCTGTGGCGGTTGCAGGAGGTGGTCCACGAGATCGCGGCGCGCTGCCCCGCCGACCGGATGCTGTCGGCGGGCGGCCACCGCGCGCTGTTCGCGTCGATGCCGGGCGACCAGCATAATTTCGGCACGGTGGTGGTCGACGAGGTGTTCCGCCGCGACGGCTGGGTCACCGACCGGATGAGCGGGCCGCAGACGCCCGACCTGATCAAGCGGGTGGGCGACCAATGGTTCGACCTGGTCGGCCTGACCGTCAGCTGCGACGCGCATCTCGAAAGCCTAACTTCCGTCATTGCGGCGTTGCGCAACGTGTCTAAGAACCGCTGCGTCTGCATCATGGTGGGCGGACGGTTGTTCAGCGCCGATCCATGGCTAGCGGTGAAGGTCGGGGCGGACGGCACCGCGACCGACGCGATCAGTGCTCTAAACGTTGCCGCCGATTTGGTTCGCGTCCGCGAGAGCGCCGCATTAGAGGCGTGATCGATCAACACCTGCCGTGGAGTTCCACGTTTCGTCCATGACCAAGCATGTCACCGTGTCCCGCAAAACGGCCTTTACGAAGCCCGGCGTCATGCCCGGCCGGCTGTCGGCCGACGTAGCGGCGGCGTTGCTCGCCGCCGTCGGGGATATCGCGCTCGTGCTTTCCAGGGACGGCACGGTGCTGGACGTGGCAGTGTCGGGCCCGGAACTCGCGGCGCATGGCTTCGCCGACTGGGTGGGTGGCGACTGGCTGGCGACCGTCACCGTCGAGAGCCGGCCCAAGATCCTCGAGATGATCGACGGGGCCGGGCGCGCAGATCCGGAGCCACGCTGGCGCCAGGTCAACCATCCGACCGCCGGCGGTGACGTGCCGGTGCGCTATTTGGTGATGACGCTCGACGAGGGCGACCGGCTGATCGCGATCGGTCGCGACATGCGTGGCGCGGCGGCGATGCAGCAGCGTCTGCTGCAGACGCAGCAATCGCTCGAGCGCGATTACATCATCCTGCGCCAGGCCGAGACCCGCTACCGCCTGCTGTTCGACATGACCAACGAGCCGGTGCTGGTGGTCGACGCCGGAACGCGTCGCATCCGCGAGGCCAACCCCGCCGCGCACCGGCTGTTGGATGTCGCCGGCCGGGCGCTGGTCGGCAGCTCGATCCATGCGATCGTCGACGCCGCCTCGCGGGATGACTTCATCGCCTATATCGGTGCGGCGGAAACGGCCGACGACGTGCAGCCCGTGACGTTGCTGCTGGCCGACGGTCGCGGCGAGGCGTCGCTGACCGCGCGGCTGTTCCGCCAAGCGCGTCAGGCGATGCTCCTCCTCCGCATCACCGCGTCGGCCGACGCCGTGGCGACGCGTCAGCAACACGACACGACGCTGAGCGACGTGGTCGAGCGGATGCCGGACGCCTTCGTGCTGGTCGACCGCGAGCTCCGGGTCATGACCGCCAACACCGCGTTCGTCGAGATGACCGAGATGCCCTCGATCGAGCGGGTCACGGGCGCACGGGTGGCGACCTGGCTCGGCCGCCCCGGCATCGACCTCGAAATCATCATGGCCCAGCTGCGCGATCACGGCACCGTGCGCAACATCGCGACCGTGCTGCGGGGCTCGGCCGGCGCCGAGGAGCAGATCGAGGTATCCGGCGTCGTCGCGCCGACGGTCAACGGCGCATGCTACGGTTTCACCATCAGGTCGGTCGGCCGCCGACTGCGCGACGCGCCTGCGATCGCCCGCGACGTTCCACGCTCCGTCGAGCAGCTGACCGAGCTGGTCGGGCGCATGTCGCTCAAGGAGATCGTCCGCGAGTCGACCGACCTGATCGAGCGGCTCTGCATTGAAGCGGCATTGGCCTACACCTCCGACAATCGCGCCTCGGCGGCCGAGATCCTGGGCGTGAGCCGCCAGAGCCTGTATTCCAAACTCCATCGGCACGGGCTCGGCAATCTCACCTCGAGCGCCGAGTAAATCACGCGTCAATTTGGTTTGACGCCCCCGGGCGTCGTCCTTAGCTTACATGGAATGGAGCGTTCGACGGCCTTCACGCGCAGGGCTTCACCTCCGGCTCCTCGCGACGTCCTCGAACTGCTCAAGCCGATCACCTGGTTTCCGCCGGTCTGGGCGTTCGGCTGCGGCGTCGTGTCGTCAGGCGTGCCGATCGCCGACCGGTGGCCGTTCCTGCTTGCCGGCATCGCTTTGACCGGCCCGCTGGTGTGCGGCACGAGCCAGGCGGTCAACGACTGGTTCGACCGGCATGTCGACGCGATCAACGAGCCGAACCGGCCGATCCCGTCGGGGCGGATCGCAGGCCGATGGGGTCTGGCGATCGCCATCGCCGGCACCGTGCTATCGCTAGTCGTCGCGGCGCTGACCGGGCCATGGGTGCTGGCCGCCACCACGCTGGGCCTGATCTTCGCCTGGGCCTACAGCGCGCCGCCGTTCCGGTTCAAGAGCAGCGGCATCCTGGGCCCGGCGGTGGTCGCCCTCACCTATGAGGGGCTGACCTGGTTCACCGGGGCGGCGGTGATGGCGGGGACGCTGCCGTCCGGGGCGGTGCTCATCGTCCTGATCCTGTACAGCGCCGGGGCGCATGGCATCATGACGTTGAACGACTTCAAAGCCGTCGAGGGCGACCGGGCGACAGGGCTGCGGTCGTTGCCGGTGATGATCGGTGTCGATCGCGCCGCGCGGGTCGCCTGCGTCGTAATGGCGGTGCCGCAGGTCGCGGTGGTCGGGCTGCTGGCGAGCTGGGATCATGTGGTGGTCGCGGCGGTCGTCGCGGCGCTGCTGCTCGGGCAGCTCGTCCTGATGCGCCGGCTGCTGCGTGATCCCCTGGCGCATACGCCTCGGTACAATGCGACCGGCACGACGCTGTATGTGCTCGGCATGCTTGCGGCCGCGCTAGGGCTGGGCGGGGTGATGGGTCTGTGACGCCGCTGGGGTGGCTCGGCATCGTCCGGCTCGGTCTGGTGCAGAGCGCGATCGGCGCGATCGTCATGCTGGCGACCTCGCTGCTCAACCGGGTCATGGTGGTCGAATATGCGCTGCCCGCCGCGCTGCCGGCGGGCCTCGTCGCGTGGCATTACGCGGTGCAGCTGTCGCGCCCGGCCTGGGGTCACCGGTCCGATCGCGGCCGACGGCGCACGCCGTGGGTCATCTTCGGCATGGTGACCCTGGCGGCGGGTGCGTTGCTGGCGGTGACCTCGGTCGGGCTGCTCGCCACGCGATCGGGCTGGGGCTTCGTGCTGGCCTTCTTCGCCTTCACCTTGATCGGCGCCGGGGTCGGCGCGGCGGGCACGTCGCTGCTGGCGCTGCTCGCCACCCGCGTCGCGCCCGAGCGGCGCGCCGCGGCGGCCTCGATCACCTGGATCATGATGATTGCCGGGATCGTGGTGACCGCAGGGATCGCCGGGGCCCTCATCGATCCGTTCTCGCTGGAGCGGCTGACCGCGGTCGCGGGCGGCGTCGCGGGCATGGCGTTACTGGTGTCGATCGGGGCGATCTGGGGCGTCGAGGGAGACCCGCCGCTGCCGGAGCCCATTCAGGCGGGGCCGGTCCCTGGGTTCGGCGAGGCGGTGCGCGGCATGTGGGGGGACGACGACGCGCGCCGCTTCACAGTCTTCGTCTTTCTGTCGATGCTCGCCTATTCGATGCAGGATTTGATCCTGGAGCCGTTTGCGGGGCTGGTCTTTGCCTTCACGCCCGGTCAGTCGACGCAATTGTCCGGCCTGCAACATGCCGGCGTACTGGTCGGGATGATCGTCGTCGGGATCGGCGGCAGCGGCTTCGCCAAGCGCGTGCGCGGCGCCCGCGATCTGCAGCGTTGGATCGTCGGCGGGTGTGTCGGCTCGGCGTTGGCGCTGGGCGGCCTGGCGATGGCCGCGCGGGTCGGGCCCGGCTGGCCGCTGTCCGCCAATATCGCGCTGCTGGGCTTCGCCAACGGTGTGTTCGCGGTCGCCGCGATCGGCGCGATGATGGCGCTGGCGGGCGCGGACACGGGCCGCGAGGGCACGCGGATGGGGGTGTGGGGTGCGGCACAGGCGATCGCGTTCGGGCTCGGCGGACTGCTCGGCGCGATCGGCGTCGATCTCGGCCGGGCGCTGACCGGATCGACGACCGACACGTTCCTGGTCGTGTTCGGCGTCGAGGCGGTGCTGTTCCTCGCCGCCGCATCGCTCTCCCTGCGCGGCCTCGGGCGGCGCGGACGTGCCTGGCCGGTCGCGCGTGAGGCCGCATGACGGGCTATGACTGCGTCGTCGTCGGCGGCGGACCGGCGGGGGCGATCGCCGCGACCGATCTGGCGCAAGCCGGACGCAGCGTCCTGCTGCTCGATCGCGCTGGCCGGATCAAGCCGTGTGGCGGCGCGATCCCGCCGCGGCTGATCCGCGACTTCGCGATCCCCGACCATCTCATCGTCGGCCGGGTCCGCTCGGCGCGGATGATCGGCCCCTCCGACGCCGCCGCCGACATGGCGGTCGATGCCGGCGGTGACGGGTTCGTGGGCATGGTCGACCGTGAACATTTCGACGAGTGGCTGCGCGCACGCGCGGCGGCGGCTGGCGCGGTGCGCGTAACCGGGATGTTCGACCGCCTGGAGCGTGACGCGGATGGCGGCTCGATCGTCGTATATCGCGACGAACGCGGCGGCCGCGAACACCGGATCGGCGCGCGCTGCGTGATCGGCGCGGACGGCGCGCGTTCGAAGGTGGCGCGCGGGGCGCTCGTGGGAGCGGAGCGGATGCCGTGCGTCTTCGCCTATCACGAGGTCATCCGATCGCCCGCGCCGGTCGACGCCGGCGAGTCCACCTTCGATCGCTCGCGCTGCGACGTGTTCTATCAGGGCGCGCTGTCGCCGGACTTCTATGCATGGGTGTTCCCGCACGGCGACACCACCAGTGTCGGCGTGGGCAGCGCCGACAAGGGGTTCGCGCTGCGTGCCGCCGTCGACCGGTTGCGCGCGCGCGAGGGGCTGGCAGGATGCGAGACCCTCCGCCGCGAAGGCGCGCCGATCCCGCTCAAGCCGTTGCGCCGGTGGGACAATGGCCGCGACGTGCTGGTCACCGGCGATGCGGCGGGCGTGGTCGCGCCGGCCTCGGGCGAGGGCATCTATTACGCGATGGTCGCCGGGCGCGAAGCCGCGACAGCGGTGGGGGCGTTCCTGACCTCCGGCAACCCGCGCGCATTGCGGCGCGCGCGCCGCGCCTTCATGCGCGCGCATGGCCGGGTGTTCCAGGTGCTCGGCGTGATGCAGCATTTCTGGTACCGCAACGATCGCCGCCGGGAACGCTTCGTGGCGATGTGCAACGATCGCGACGTCCAGCGGCTGATCTGGCCGGCCTATATGGACAAGAAGCTGGTCTATGCCCGCCCGCTCGCGTATCTCCGCATCTTCCTGAAGGACATGCGCCACTTGTTGCAGACAGCCGGATGAGCCGCGCCTGGGTCGCCCCCGTCGCTGTCGCCGCGTTCATGGCGGCGATCGTCGCGGTGCTGGGCGCGACGGTGACCGAGATCGGTCCCTGGTATCACGGCCTAGCCAAACCGGCATGGACCCCGGCGCCGGCTGCGTTCGGGGTCGCGTGGACGGCGATCTATGCGCTGACCGGCCTCGCCGGTGTCACCGCCTGGCTGGCGACCCCGCGCTGGGACGAGCGCGAGTGGCTGCTCGGTCTGTTCGCGCTCAGCGGCTTCCTCAACATCGTCTGGAGTTTGCTGTTCTTTCAGCTTCAGCGACCGGACTGGGCGCTGATCGAAGTGGTCGGGCTGTGGCTGTCCGTAGCCGGCCTGATCGTCCTGATCTGGCGACGGTCGATGATCGGGGCGGCGCTGTTGGTGCCGTATCTGCTGTGGGTGACGTTCGCCGGCTATCTCAACATGGCCGTCGTGCGGTTGAACGGGCCGTTTTCCTGACGCGGCCGAAGGCATGAACTGGCTGTTCGCGAGCGGCCATGCGGTGGATGTCGTGCTCGCGGTGCTGGCGCTCGAACTTGTCTGGCTGGTCCGGCGCGGCTGGGCGCCGAGGCACGCCGTCTTGCGGCTTGCGCCGGGTGCGCTGATGCTGCTGGCCCTGCGCGCGGCGCTGACCGGGGCCGAATGGCCGTGGATCGCGCTGCCGCTGGCGCTGTCCTTTCCCGTTCACCTGGCCGACCTGCGACGGCATTAGGGCGGTCCGGCAGCCGAAGCCGCCGGACCGATCCTCGGATCAGGTGTTGGTGGCGAGATAGGCGATCACGTTGGCGCGCTTCTGCGGATCGGGGATGCCCGGGAAGACCATCTTCGTGCCGGGCACGACGCGCTGGGGCTTCTCGAGATACTGGAACAGCTTCTCGGCGGTCCAGGTGATACCGCTGTTCTTGTTCGCGGCCGAGTAGGTGAAGCCGGGGACGGAGCCGGCGGCACGGCCGACGATGGCATGCAGCGAGGGCCCGATCTTGTTCTTGCCCGCTTCCACCGCATGGCACGTCTGGCAGGTCGCGAACGCCGTCTTACCTGCCGCCGCATCACCGGTGTAGCTGGCGAACTTCACCCCGGTCAGCGTGTCGGTGTTGTCGGGCGCCGGAGCAGTTGCCCCTGCGACTGCGGCGGGGGCGGCGGCCGGAGCCTCCGCCGGAGCAGCGGCAGTTTCGGTCGTGGTTGTCGTCGTCGTGGCAGCGGGTGGTGCCTGCGGCTCCTTGGAGCACGCGCTCAAGGCGAGGGCGGCAACACATGCCACGCCACCGACCCGAACCATCGATCCCGAAATCTTCATCGCTTCTCTCCCTGCCGACCCGTGTTCGCCTGCCATTTAGCAGCGCCACCGAGATGTCCAAACATTCTTACGCCCGCAATGTTCAAGAAAGTGAACATATCATCGGCGATGGCGCGCCCGCAAGCGTCGGGGGAAAAGGGGTCATCTGCCCCGCGTCACCTCCTCGATCTTCGCCGCCAGCTCCGCATTGCGGAACGGCTTGGTGAGGCGCGGCAGATCGGGCGCGACGCCGTCGCCTCGGCGTAACCCGACACGATGAGTACCGGAAGGTCGGCGGCCTTCGCCCTCAGCGTGCGCGCGAGGTCCGCGCCGGTCATGCCGGGCATCAGGTGGTCGGTGACCAGGACATCGGGCATGCCGCGTTGCTCGACCATCCTCAGGGAGTCCTCCGCCGATCTCGTCTCGATGACCTCGAAGCCGAGGTCCATCAACATGTCGGCCGTGCTCATCCGGACAAGTTCCTCATCGTCCACGAGCAGTGCGGTGCCTCGTTCACGCCGCTCGTGAGGCGCCGTCGCCGCGCTTTCGGCGGCTTCGATCGGTGCGAGGCTGACGGGTAGCCCTAATTCTACGGTGGTGCCACGGCCGGGGGCGCTGTCGATCGTCAGCCCGCCGCCGAGCTGGGCGGCGAGGCCATGGACCATGCTGAGCCCCAGACCGGTTCCTCGCCCGATCCCCTTGGTCGAGAAGAACGGCTCGACGGCCCGCGCAACCGTCGCCTTGTCCATGCCGACGCCTGTGTCGCTGACGCGGATAAGGACATAATGGCCTTGCCGCAGCGGCGACCGCTGTCCTGTACCCACACTCTCCCGCCGCGCCTCGATCGTGAGTACGCCTCCCTCGGGCATTGCGTCGCGCGCGTTGACCGCCAGGTTCAGCAACGCCATCTCCAGCTGGTTCGGGTCGGCGCTGACCGGCGGCAGCTCGGCCGCGAGCCTCACATTCACGGTGATGTGTGGCCCCAGTGTCGACTCGATCAGACCCGCCAACCCGTCGATGACGGTGTGCAGGTCGACCGGCGTCGGTTGCAGCGGCTGGCGGCGGGCAAAGGCGAGCAGGCGTTGCACCAGCGTCTTGGCGCGCTCCGCCGATTGCAGCGCGCCGGCCACGAGCCGCCGCTCGCGGTCGTTGCCGACGCCGCGACGCACCGACATGTCGAGCGAGCCGATGATCGGCGTGAGCAGATCGTTGAAGTCGTGCGCGACGCCGCCGGTGAGTTGTCCCATCGACTCCATCTTCTGTGCCTGCCGGAGCGCCTCCTGAGCCTGCTTCAGCTCGGTGATGTCACGCCCCTCCGCGACCAGCCACAGCATCTTGCCGCCCTCACCCGGAACCGGCTTCACCGAGAAATCGATGATGGCCCGGGCATCGCCCGCCCCCCGCATCTCGTGCTCCTCCCGCACCGTCTCGCCGGCGGCCGCGCGCTCGACGCAGGCCTGGATGGAGGCTTGCAGGGCGGGATCGTCGCGCATCGGCGCTGCCAGCCAGAACGGCTTGCCGACGATCTCGTCGGTCGTGATCTCGCTCCATGCCAGCGCGGTTCGGTTGACCTCGACCACCGTCCCCGTGGGTGTGAGCAGAGCCATGAACTGGAGCGCGGAGTCGAAAATGCCGCGGAACCGGCGCTCGCTCTCGCTCAGTTCGGCCGTCCGCTCGGCGACCCGCCGCTCCAAGGTCGCGTTCAGCTCGCGCAGGCGCTGTTCGCTTTTGCGCAGCGCTTCTTCGGCGACGCGGCGCTCGGTTAGATCCTGCGCGATGCCGGCGACGCGCACGACGCGTCCTGAATGGTCCAGAACCGGGAAACCGACGTCCAGGATCCAACGCACCTCGCCGTCGGGCCGGACGATGCGGTATTCGTTGGTCACCCGTTCGCCCGCGAGCAGTCGCGGCATGCCGGACAGGCCGGTCTCGCGATCATCGGGGTGCAGGAACTCGGCCCAGCGGCCGATATCCCGCAAGACCCTGGCGCGCGGCTCACCCCAGATGCGCTCGAACGCCGGGCTGAGATATTCCAGGTGCCCGGTCTTCGCGTCGGCGATCCGCAAGGCATCGGAGGCGGCCTCGCCGAACTCGCGGAACCGCGCCTCGCTCTCGCGCAGTTGCTCGCTCGCGCGCTTCTGGCTGCTGATGTCGCGGAACAGGAGGGCGACGCGGCGTTCGCCGCTGATCGGAAAGGCGTAAACATCCCACCAGCGGTCCAGCGGCGTCGAGAAGCTCTCGAAATGGGCCGGCTCACCGGTCTGCGCGACCCGGCCGTATGTGTCGAACCAGAACTGATTCTGGTCGGGGGCGATCTCTCGCATCCACCGACCGGCGCCGTCCGCGATGCCGGTCTGCCGCTCGAACGAGGGGCTGACCTCGAGGAAGCGGTAGTCGATCGCCGTGCCCTGTTCGTCGAACGCCAACTCGATCGTGCAGAAGCCCTGGTCGATGGCGTTGAACAAGGCGAGGTAGCGCTCCTGCGCATCGCGCAATTCCGTTTCCGACGCGCGTAGCCTCGATCACCGCCCGTTGGGCACGGGCGAGCGCGTCGCGCCCCTGAGCGTCACCGCGCAGGGGGACCACCTCCGTGACCTCCTCCACCTGATGGATGATCAGCACGACCTGACCATCGGCGCCGAGCACGGGTGTGTTGGTCGGTGCCCACCAACGTTCGACGAAGCGCCCATCCGCGCCTCGCACCAGATAGCGCTGGACCGGCATGACATCGGTCGCCCTGGTGCCGACCACCCGCTCCAGCGATGCGGTGAGATTGCGCACGCCGTCGGCGTTGGGCTCTTCCGCATCCGCGGGGTACGCGTCGAACAGCCGACGTCCGATCTGTTCCTCGCGCGGGACGCCCGTCAAGCGGAACAGCGCCTCGCTTTCGGCGACGATCGTCCCGTGCGGCGGCGCGACGACGAGCAGCGCCGTCGGCGACGCTTCGAACAACGCCTGGAAATCGGCGGGAGGCAGTTCTGTCAAACGCGCTCCTCGTAGACGACGATCAGCGCACCCGCAGCGATCCAACTCAGAACTTGGGCATTCGGGTCAACCATGGGCATCCTCCGCCACGCCAACGCGCGCATTTGGGGGCAGGACTTTCGCCGCGACTTGCCTCCGATATGCTTGCAAAGGTCGACCACATCGCGCGAAGACCGCGCGTTTCTTCCTTGTTCTACAAGGAGAAACTGGTGCTGCCGGTGAGGATTGAACTCACGACCTCAGCCTTACCAAGGATGCGCTCTACCACTGAGCTACGGCAGCCAGCCTTTCGGCGAGGGCGCGCTAGAGCGGACGGGCGGCGGGTTGTCAAGGCGCAGGCGGCGCGCCTAGGTGCCGGCGATGACGGCGAGGGAACAGCGCGACGCGCGGCTTGCGGCACAGCTGCGCGAGAACCTGAAACGGCGCAAGGTGGCCGCGCGGACCGCCAGCGGCGAGCAGCCGGATAGCGCCGCCGCCTCGCCACCCTTACCCGACTGACCACGCAAGCGGCCGGCACTTTCCCACCAGCCAGGCCTGCGTCGCCGCATCCAGCGCCGGCGCGAGCTTCGCCAGCACCTGCGCGTGGTAGGCGTCGAGCCAGGCGATCTCTTGGGCGGTGAGCAGCGCGGCCTCGATCAGCCGTGCCTCGATCGGCGCCCAGGTCAGCGTCTCGAAACCGAGCATCGGCCGATCGGGGTCGCCGCCTGCCACCTCGCGGGGCTCGATCAGCACCAGGTTCTCGATGCGGATGCCGTATTCGCCCGCCTTGTAGTAGCCGGGTTCGTTGGACAACATCATGCCCGCGCGGAGCGGCTCCAAGCTGGCGCCGCCCGGATAATTGGGGGCGGCGATGCGCTGCGGCCCCTCGTGCACCGACAGGTAGCTGCCGATGCCGTGGCCGGTGCCATGCGCGAAGTCGAGCCCGGCGTCCCACAGCGGGCGCCTGGCGAAGGCGTCGATCTGTGCGCCGCAGGTGCCGTCGGGAAACACGGCGGTGGCGAGGGCGATGTGCCCCATCAACACGCGGGTGAAGCGGTCGCGCATCTCGGGGGACGGCGCGCCCACCGGCACGACGCGGGTCACGTCGGTGGTGCCGTCGAGATACTGGCCGCCTGAATCGATCAGGAACAGCTGACCGGGCTCGATGCGCGCGTTCGAGGCTTCGTCCACCCGATAATGCGGAATGGCGCCATGCGCGCCGGTGGCGCTGATCGTGTCGAAGGATTGGTCGACATGGAGCCCCGTGGCCCTGCGGAACGCGAGCAGCTTGGCCGCGGCCGACAGCTCGGTCTCGCCGCCCGCCGGCAGCGTCTCCTCCGCCCAGCGCAGGAAGCGGGTCAGCGCCGCGCCGTCACGGATCGCGGCGGCGCGGTGGCCGGCGATTTCGGCGGGGTGCTTGATCGCCTTGGCGAGCACCACCGGATCGCGCAGCGGCACGATCGTCGCGCCCGCCTGCGCGAGCAGCGCGTCGATCGCAGAGACGGCGCGCTCGGGATCGACCGCGACGCGCTTGCCGGCGAGCGACTGGAAGAACGGCGCCGCGAAGGCCGCGCGGTCGTGCAGCCGCACCGCGTTGCCGAGATGCTGGCGCAGCGGCTCGCCGACCTTCTCGGGCGCGACGAACAGGTCGAGTGTGCCGTCGGCATGGGCGACGGCATAGCTCAGGGCCACCGGCGTATGCGCGACATCTCCACCCCGCACGTTGAGCAGCCAGGCGATCGAGTCGAGCGCCGTCAGCACGAGGGCGTCGGCCCGCTTGGCGGCGAGCCACTCGGCGATCTCCGCGCGCTTCTCCGCCGACGCGCGCCCGGCGGCGGGATGGTCGTACACCGTCATCGGTGCCGGCGAGGGGACAGGGCGATCGGTCCAGACCGCATCGACGGGGTTGTCCGCCTGCGCCGCCAAGGTGGCGGCCAACTCTCCCTGCAGCCGCTTGTGTGTCGCCTGCGCCCAAGTCGCGGTGTGCAGCCAAGGATCATAGCCGATGACATCGCAATGTCCCACATTCGCCGCGAGCCAGTCGGCCACGGACGTAGCCGGCACCTCGACATACTCCCAATCCGCCCCGTCCACCTGCTCGCGCACCTGCAGCGTATAGCGCCCGTCGGTGAAGATCGCCGCCTTGTCCGCCAGCACCACGGCCGTCCCCGCCGAGCCCTGAAAGCCCGTCAGCCAGCCGAGCCGCTGCGCATAGCCGCCGACATATTCGCTCATATGCTCGTCGGTGAGCGGCACGACGAAAGCGTCGAGGTCGCGGGCGGCGAGCTCGGCGCGGAGTGCTGCGAGGCGTTCGGAATGAGTCATGCGCGCGGCTTTGCCAGAATGCGCGCGCTATTTCACCTGCGCGACGAAAGTGACTGAGAAGCTGGAGTTCGGCGCCATCGTACCGGACGGGGTGATGCGCACCGCCTTGACGTTGGGATCATAGCCGGCCGCCGGCGCATAACCCCAGGTTGTGCCGCCGTCGTTGGAATAGGCGGGCGACGTGCTGGACAGCGTCACGCCGCTATTCCCCGAACTGATCGCGAACGGGATGCCGCCGGCGAGCGCCGTGTTGCGAAAGGTGACGGCGGCAGGCAGCACGTCGCGCAGCACGATTGTTCCCGCGTCCACCGGGCTGCCGCCGGTGTTGGTGACCGTCAACGTGTAGGTGATATCGTTCGCCGGCAGGTCATAGGCGCCCAGCGCACCGGATGCCGGAGTGGAGGTCTTGACCACGCCAATGTCGGGCATGGGGCAGAAGCTGATGCCGGCAATGCCGATCGCCTGCTGCCCGGTGTCGTTCTCCAGACCGGTGTAAGGCGCATTGCCGTAGCGTATCGTGACGCTGGTAACCGGCTGCGCGAAGCTGGCGTTGATGGTGCCGGCGCTGGAATTGTTGTCCGAGGTGGACGAGCCCGCCGCCTGCTGGTTCGTCAGCGTCACCGGGGAGGTCGCGGGACCGAAGGTGACGGTGGAGCCGCTGGCGGTGCGGCTGACGCCGGTGCCATTGCCGTTCCCAGCGGGCGAGGACAGAACCGGCGTGTAGGTGGCGGTACTGCTGGAACCGGTGACCTGGATCCAGTCACGATATTGGTTCGACGAGAAGTCGATGTCGTACAGCGTGGCCGCGAAATCTCGGATCGGCTGGGTGAAGGTGAAGGTCACCGTGACGGTACGTGTCGTGCCGGAAAGGGTCGCCGTGCGGCCGCTGAAGGTGCCACCGAGCACGAGGGAGCGTTTGGTGGCGTCCGCCCCGGTCATCAACGTGCTGATGGCTGGCATCTGAGCGCTATTGACCTGCGACGAGCTTAGCCCGTTCTGCGCGATCGCGGCCGTGAAACTCCGCGTCGCGCCGCCACTGGTCGCCGCCGTATAGGTGTAGCTGCCGCCATAGCTGAGCGTCGCCGCTGGCTGATTGCTGTAGAGGAAGTTGAACTGGTTGGCGGCGGGGCACACCGCGGCGGCGGGGGCGGGCAGGGCGGCGAGCAGGAGGAGGACGAGGCGCTTCATCGCCGCCCCAGTCCCAAGAACGCGAAACTGTCGCGGTCAAGCTTCAGCTTGGCGGTGACGTACGGGCCAGCGCGCGTCGTGCGAGCGGCGGCGAAGTCGCGATCGGTGAAGCCGCGGACATTGTAGCCGACGGTGACCAGCATGTCCTTGGCCGGCCGTACGCCCAGCGATGGGCCATAGGCATAGGCATAGGTGCCGCGCGGGTCGCCGCGCAACGTCGCGCTGGCGCCGACCTCGATCCGGCGGCCGACCGCGATCCGCGCGTCGGCGCCGAGCAGCGCCGACCAGCCCGCGACATCATAGCGGTCGATCCGGTCGAGCGCATAGCGCGCGCCGGCAAACAGGTTGATCTCGCCCCGCTCGCGGCCGTCGCGGGCGCGAGGCTGGATCGCCAGCGACATGCTGCCGACCGCGCGGCGATCGAGCACATCGCCGGCGCGGTCGCTGCGATATTCCAGCTTGGCGAGCAGCGCGCTCTCGCCGATCGGGCGCAGCGCCAATGAGCCCGCAATATTGGTCGAATCAGCGATCGCGCCATTGGCCGGCGTCGCGCGGGTCCAGGTCGCGAGCAGGCCCATCGCCTCGCCCTCGCCGAGCTGCTTGATCGCGCCGATCGTCGCGACCGCGCGGTCGGCCTGCTCGCCGGCGCGGTATTCCAGTCGACCCGTCGCGCTCCAGCGGCCGGCGCGATAGGCAGCGCCGAGCGTCAGGGCGGCGAAGTCCTCCACCAGCGTGCTGCCATTGCCGATGTATCCGCCCGACGCGACCGGGTGGGCGCGATTGACGATGCGCGAGGTGTCGACGCCGCCGAGCGTCCGTTCGCCATCGATGCTGGCGTCGATCGACAGCCGCGGCGTCACCGACCAGGACTGCGCCAGCCCATAGGCGGCATAGGCGCGGCGGCCATATTCGCTGATGTCCTGCGAGGCGAGCGCGGACACCAGTCGCGCGCCCGCCCAGGGCTTCACGTCGAAGCCGACGCGGAAGGTGTGCGCGTCGATCGCGTCGCCCGCCGCCAGCTCATAGGTGCCGGTCAGCGTCACGTCCGGGGTCACCTTGACGCGCGCGCCGAGGCGGTGGCGCGCCGGAAAGTCGATGCTCTCGGCGTCCCCCAGCGCGACGGCGGTGCTGGCGTCAAGTTCCAGCCGTCCGTCGAACAGCCGCCGCGTCGCGCCCGCCTCGAGCAGCGTCGAGCGGTGATCGCCGCTGGCGGTGTGGTCGTCGGCATGGGTCAGGCCAAGGCGCAGCTCGGACAGGTTGGTACGGTACGCGGCTTCGATCTTGGCGGCGCGACGGCTGGCGGGACCGGTCAGGTCGCTGTCGGTCCACAGGCTGGTCGAGAGCGACAGCCGATCGGACAGGCGCAGGCGGGCGTCGACCCCGATCTTGCGGCGGCCGCGCTCCGCCCGGTTCTGTTCGGCGACCCCATAATCCACGTCGAGCTGGCGGGCATAGGCGAGCACGTCGAAACGGGCGTCGTGATGCTCCAGCTCGGCGGTCCAGGCCGCGGAGAACTTGCCGGCGGTGCGGCTGACGCCGACCTCGCCGCGCGCTACGGTGTTGGCGCCGAGCTGGACGCGGAGGTCGGCGGCGCCGAGCGCGGTCGCGTTGTCGCCGTCGCGGATTGCGGTCGCACCGATGCGGACGCGCCCGGTCGTGAGCGTCGCGCGCGCGCCGGCCGAGATCTTGTCGCCCGCCAGCGTGTCGACCTCATACTCGACGACGATGAACTGCGGGTCGAGCTCCGAAGAGCGGCTGAGCACCGGCGCCGAGAAGCGCAGCGCGCCAGTCTCGTAGTCGAGGTCGTAATCGACGAAGCGGGTCAGCGTGCGACGCTCGACGATCTTCTCCGAGCGCAGCCGGTCGCGTACCTCGATCGAGACTTCCTCCGAATTGGCAAGGATCGGCCGGGTCGAGAGGCGATAGCCGGCGGACAGCCCGCTGCCCTGGATCTCGTCGCGGCGGTGGTTGGACGGGAAACGCGCGGCAAAGGCGCTGGCGGCGACCTTGCCGGTGCGTACTTCCGCCTTGAACCCGGTCGCGGCGCGGCTGTAGCGGCCGAGCTCGGTGTCGGTGAATCCGGTCTGGAAATCGCCCCACAGCGCATAGAACTGACGCGCTTCGAGCTTCAGGTACAGCCTGCCGGTCGAAGCGGCATCGTAGCGGCGCTCGGAACGGTCGGCATAGACGGTGTAATAGGTGTTGGGGTCGATCGTGCCGCCCAGCCGCTGGTCGGCGCGCCGCTTGGCGCTGTCATAGGCGAGCGTCAGCAGCCAGCGACCCTTGATCCGCCCCTTCGCATACAGCGCAAGGCGGCCGTCGATCAGCCGGTCGTTGTTGGCGTTGGGCTCGACATGCCGGCCGATCCGGCCCTCCGCGAGCCCCACGATCGTCCACGGGCGATCGCCCGGCGACAGCCAGGCGTCGAGCCGCTGGCGGCGGACCTGGTCGCGGTCGCGAAACGCGAAATCGAGTGCGACCGCGCCCGACAGGGTGGTCGGCGCCAGTGCCACATAGGCGATGCCGTCGTCACCGGTAACCCGCCAGGTCGGCTGCGCGCGCTCCAGGCCGGACAGGGTGCGTGCCTGCTCGGCATCGATCGCCTGCGCAGCCTCATAGGGCGCGGAGAGCTCCAGGTCGCCGACACTGCCGGCATGGACCGGGCGACCGCCTGCGTCGGTAATCCGCACCGCGATCAACGGCCGGCTGGTGCCGTCCGCGAGCAGGCGCGAACGCTCCGGCAGATAGGTCGCGCGCGCGGCGGCGCTGACGAAGCGCACCGAGCGGGTCAGCGTCTTTGCGACGGAGCCGTCCTCGTTGACGACCGTGGCGCTCAGGTGCGTGACGCCGCCGGTGATCGGCACACCGCGCCACAGGCTGACCGCGAAGCGGCCGTCGGGGTTCTTGCGCGCACCGTCGAAAGCGATCTTGTCGACCGGTTTGCCGTCGGCGGACAGCTGCACGGTCTGGCTCGGCCCGTGGCGCAGAGCGACGCGGACGGCGGGCGCGCGCGGGTTGTGGTCGGCTTCCGGGAACAGCCAGTCGATGCTGGTGTCGGTGCCGGCGAACCAGTCGCGCTCGGCGCCGGCGGCGGTCTTGTCGGACAGCGCCGCGGGAGTCGCGTCCGCATCGGTGATGATGGTGGCGCGTGCGGAGAGATCGGCGGCGAAGTCGGCGATGACCAGCGCGCCGCCCTGGCCGGTGACGAAGCGCGACGTGGCGCTGCTGCGCGCGGTGCGGGCGCAGTCGACGAACGAGCCGCCGGTCGGCAGCGTGGTCGGGTCGACCTGTGCGACATGGGTGCCCGGGATCAGGCCTTCGAAGTGATAGCGGCCGTCCCGGTCGGTGACGGCATAGCTGCCGTCCTCCAGCGTCACGCGGACACCTGGAATGCCCTTGCCATCGGCGGCGCAGCCATGGTGCACGCGGCCGACCAGCGTCATGCGGTCCGCGATCGTCTCGGTCGTGATCCGCACCGCGACACTGGCGGTGGTGACGGTGTCGGCGGGATCGGTCAGCATGACGCTGTTGATCGCCGCGCCGGCGTGGGCATCGGTGCGAACTTGTGCCACATAGGTTACCTTGACGGTGGCGGACGGGGCGATCCGACGCAGCGTCACGCGCAGCGCCCGGCCGTCGGTTCCGGCCGCAACGATCGGATTGGCGCTACCCTGCACCCGCACCGATCCGGGCCGCAGCCGCAGCTGCGCCGGCATCGCGTCGACCAGCACCAGGTCGCGCCGAATGTGCGTCGGGTCCGGATTGGCGAGGGTCAGCGTATAGACGATCGCGTCACCCGGCCCGGCGGTGACCCGCGACGCCGTCTTGGTCAGCACCGCCGGCTTGGCGGGCGTGTCCAGCGGCACGTCGATGCGGACCAGCCCGCTTCCGTCCACGACGAACGGCCGACCATAGCTCCCGTCGCCGATCGACCAGGGCCGGCCGTTGGGACGTACCAGGCGGGCGAGGTCGGCAGCGGTCGCGGTGGACGGCGCGGTGTAGGGTAAAGGCGGCGCGACGACCAAACGGTAGCGGCCGGCGCGGACTCGTGGGAACTGGTAGAAGCCGTTGCCCGAACGATAGCTGGCGCCGGCGGCGTCGACCGCGGTCTGGCCGGTGATCACGGTGGCGGGATAGCGCGTCACCCGATCGGGCGCGAACACCTCGGCCGGCAGGCCCGTGTCGGCATCCACGATCGTCATCCGCACGCCGTTGACCGGCCCACCGTCGTTGCTGTCGAACACCTTGCCGATTGGATCGACCAGCACGTTGATCGACTGGCTGGCGAGCGGGGTAAGCGCCGCGCCGCCGCCGACCACGGTGACGGCGACCCGGTCGCCCTCCGCCAGCCCCAAGGTACAATCATTGCCGATCGCGGCGGGCGGCACGGCGGCGGTCGCGACCGCCCCGGAGAAGCTGCCGGTGTCGGGGCCGGTCTCATGCAGCGTCAGCGTTTCGCGATCACCGCTCGTCGCGGCGGTGACGGTGACGGTGAGGGTCTCGATGGCGGCGGTGTCGGTGTTCGCTGCGGGTGCGTCGACCGCGATGACCAGCACGTCGCCCAGGTTGAGGGTGTCCGCCTGGCTGACCCCGATGGTCGTGAAGGCGAGGTCCGTGCCGTTGGCGGTGACGGGGCAGGAACGGCCGGTCAGCGTCGTGTTCTGACCTGAGCCTGGGTCCATGCGCAGCAGCGACACGTCGATGCGCCCCTCGGCTATTTGCAGTTCGACCGTGTTGGATGTGACGGCGCGCGCGACGCCACCTTCGTTCCAGCGGGCGCTGGCCGTGTTGGTGATGCGATCCGCCGCCGCCGCCGGGCGCACCAGGCCGCTCGCCAGCATGGCGAGGAGCAGGATGCGGAAGAGAAGGCGCAATGCGGACATGAAAGCGATGGCCGGCGGCGGATTTACCCTCCGCCGCCGGCCGGTCGGCTTAGTTGATCGTCACGCGGAACATCAGCGTCCGCGCCGAGCCCGCCGCCACCGACGGAAGCTGACCGGTCACGGTGCCGTTGGCGTACGCGCCTCCCGACGTACCGTCGCTGTTGCAGACGCCGCCCGTCACCGTGCCGTTGAGCTTGATGCCGTAAGCGCTGTCAAAGGTCGTCATGGTCGGCACCACGTCCTCCAGATCCACGCTGCTGGCGGTCGCGCCGCCGGTCGCATTGGCGACCGCGATGCAATACTCGACCACCGCGCCGGGGATCAGCTTGGGATTGGTGGTGCCGTTGACCGGGTCGCTGATCGGCTTCGAGACCTTGGTCACGCTCAACGCCGCCGCCAGGACGGTATAATCGTCCTTGGCCGAGAAGGCAGCGTCGCGCGCCGCGTCCGTCGCGCCCTGGCCGTCGGCGAACACCGTGTCCATATTGGCGGTGTTGGCGGTCGTGGTCTGGACCAGCGCCACGCCCTGCGCGCCGACGCCGAGACCCTCGCGACCGGTCGCCGTCAGGGTGACGACTGCGACATCGCCGGTCACGCGGGCCGTAGCGACGTTCGAGACGACATAAACGGTACGCGCCGTGTCGGCCGCCAGTTCGTCGAGATATGCTACCTGGGCGTCGCCCGAGTCATAGCCGCCGCTGTTGTTCGAGTCCCAGAAGACTCGGACATTGCTGACATCGAAGTTGTCGGTGTTGCTGTGGGCGCCGGCGCCGCCGGTCTGTTGGGCTACCGTCAGCGCGAAGTCGAGCGTCGCGTTCGACAGGTTGGTGACCGAGAAGGTCGTCACCGCGTTGCTCTGACCTGGCGAGACCTGCGTCGTCGTGGTGCCGACCTCGGCTACCGTGACATTGACCTTGCGGTCGACCGTAAAGGTGTCGGACGCGGTCTGCTGCGTCTGATCGACGCCGCCGACCTTGTAGTTGACCGTCACGGTGTTGGTGATGGTCGTGCCGGCTTGAGTGCCGGCAGCGGCGGCGGGAGTGGCGAGGCCGACAAGCGCCATGGCGCCCGCCGCCCCCAGCCAATGGCTGAGACGGGTCATTGCTTGTTACTCCAGTGAATGGCGCGCGCGAGTGGCCGCCCGCGCGCCGAGGGCGGTTTGGCGAAGGTTAGCGAACCACCCCGCGATAGGAGAGCTGGCCGCCGGCGCCGGCGGCGATGCTCGCCAGCGTCCAGCGGAGATGAGTTGCGTCGGCGGGCCCGGCCGCGCGTGGCGTGCCATCGCTGTCCTTGACCTTGAGCGCCGGCAGGGGTGCGAAGCTGCGGCCGCCGTCGACGGAAGCCTCGACGCCCGCGGTGCCCTCGCCGGTCCAGGCGACGGCGGCGGGCACCGGGTTGGTGACGACGAACCGGGTCGCCGGCGTGGCGGCGGCGTTCTTGTAGCTGGTCTGGAACAGCAGCTTGTCGCCGGGGACGACGGTGCCGGGCGCCTTGAGCACCACCTGCTGGCGGCCGTCGACCATCTCGGTGCGCTCGACGCGGACGTTGCTCTGTAACGCGACTTGGTCGGCGGCGAGTGCCGGAGCGGCGGCGGCCAAAGCAATGGGTGCGAACAGGAAAAAGCGAATCATGGCGGATAACTCCTGGCGGATCAGTCGATGACGACGGTGAACTGGACGGTATGGTTCTGGCCGGCGGCCTGGGTGCCGAGGTTGGCGTCGATGCCGGTGGCCGAGGCGACGCCCGCATCGCTGTCGGCGCCGTCCGTCAGCGCGGTGCCGTTCAGCGTCAGCGTGCCTGGGCGATATTTGGTGCCGGTCGGGATCGTGTCGGTGACGCGCAGCCCGGCGACGCTGCCGCTGCCGCCGATCGCCGCCGCGATGCGATAGGTGACGAGGCTGCCCGGCACCGCCCGGCTGCCGCCGAACGGGTCGACCACGGTGGCCGACTTGACCAGCGTCACGGTGGCGCGGGTCAGCACGAACGCGCCGGCGGCGAGCGCGGTGGAGCGCGTCGCGCCCACCACGGCGTCGCCGCCGCCGGTGCCCTGCCCGGCAAAGGTGATGCCGGGGGCGCCGCTGCCCGTCAGCGCGGTCGCCGTCAGGCTGACCGCGCCGCGCTGGCCGTTGGCGGCGTCCGCCGGGACGGTGGAGATCACGAACACGGTGACCGCGTCATCCGGGTTCATCGCCGCGATGGTGCCGTCGGCGGCGATCACCTGATCGACGCCGGGCTCGTGGATGCCGTTGTTGTTGCTGTCGAGAACGATGCTGGTGACCGTCGGGTTGAACCCGTTGCCGCCGACCGTGCCGCTCGCGACCAGGCGGAAGCCCTCCGCGCCGTTCCCGGCGTTGGTGACCGTAAAGGTGCGGACCTGCCCGGTAGCACCGGCGCGGGTGCTGGCATCGCCTGAATCCTTGCCGGCGACGGCGACGTCCAGAACCTCGTCGACCTTGAACTCGACGGTGTTGGAGGTGATCGTCGTCGTCCCGGCGTTGCCGTCGAAGCTCGCGGACGCGGTGTTGCGAATGGTGGTGCCCGCCTGGGTTCCGGCCGCCATCGCCGGCGCCGCGCCGAGCGCCAGCGTGGGAACCAGGGCCAGGCCGAGTGCGCGGCGGAAGCGGGGCGGAGGAGAGGTCGGCTTGTGCATGGCCCCCCTTGGCGGGGTGTGCGGTTAACAACTCCTCGCCGCCCGGCGCCGATCATCCTAATGAATGACGCGCCTCGCTGAGGAGCCTCATCCTTTTAGTCGAAAAGCTCTTACCGGCTGCGGGACGGGCGGGGTGCGCGTCATCTATTCCGATTCGTGTCGCGCCGCGATAGGAAGGGGGATGTTGAGACGGATCCTCATCGCCGACGATCACCCCATGTGCGTCACGGCGCTGACGATGGCGGCGCACGCGATCGACCCGGCGCTGCTGGTCGACAAGGCAGGAACGCTGGCGGAGGCGGAGTTCTGCGCGCGCGCGGTCCCGCATGATCTGATCCTCCTCGATCTCGTGCTGCCCGACGTGCAGGGATTTGCCGGGCTGGTGCTGATGCGCGCGCTCGCCCCGGAGACGCCGGTCGCGATCGTCTCCTCGCGTGACGAGGAAACGGTGATCCGCCAGGCGATCGTGCTCGGCGCGCGCGGTTTCATGTCCAAATCCGCGCCGCTCGATCAGATGATCGCCGCAATCCGCGTGCTGCTCGGCGGCGGCCAATGGCTGCCCGGCGCGCTGCTCGCCAACCCGCCTGCCGACAATGCCGACGAAGCCGGCGGACGGGTCGGTTCATTGTCGGTGGCGCAGCTGCGTGTGCTCCGCGCCATTGCCGACGGGCGGCAGAACAAGCAGATCGCCTATGACCTGCAATTGGCGGAACCGACCGTCAAATCGCACCTGGCCGCGATCTTCCGCAAGCTAGGCGTCGCCAATCGTACCCAGGCCGTGCTCGCGCTGCGGGCGCTGGAGCCGGCGGAAAGCCACCACGGCTAAGCCGCGCGCGCGATCGCGGGCCGTTTCCATTCCTGCAGCGCCGCCTGCAGCTGCGCGAGCTGGACCGGTTTCGCGAGATGGCCCTGCATCCCGGCGAGCAGGCACGCCTCCACGTCGTCGCCAAAGGCGTTGGCGGTGAACGCCACGATCGGCAGCACCTCCGGCGCATAGCCGCTCGCGCGGATGCGCCGCGTCGCCTCCAGTCCGTCGACATGCGGCATCTGCATGTCCATCAACACCAGGGCGAAAGGATCGTCGGCCGATGCCATCACCGCCTTGATCGCCTCTGCGCCGTCGCCGGCGATGGTGACGCGGCAGCCGAGCCGTTCGAGCATGGCGCCGGTCAGCATCTGATTGATCTCGTGATCTTCCGCGAGCAGCACCCGCGGACCGCTGGGCGCGATGGCCGGAGCCGGCTCGGCGAGCGTCTTCCGCTTGGGACTGGCGTCCATTTCGGCAATCCGCAGCGGCAATCGCAGGAAGAAGCTGGTGCCCTTGCCCTGAACGCTTTCCACGCGCAGCTCGCCACCCAGCAGCCGCGCGAGTTTACCGCTGATCGTCAGACCGAGCCCGGTGCCGCCATATTGGCGCGCGATCGACACGTCTGCTTGAACGAACTGTTCGAAGATCCGCGCCTGATGATCGGGCGGCATGCCGATACCGGTATCGCGGACCTCGACCTCGAGCCGACCGTCATCGGTCACGCGCAAGTGGACGCCGACCGATCCTTCGGACGTGAACTTGACCGCGTTTCCGAGCAGATTGAGCATGATCTGCCGAAAGCGCAGATCGTCGCCCATGATGAATTCCGGCACGGCATCCGCGCGTTCCCAGTCGAGTTCGAGCCGCTTGCGGGTCGCGAGCGGCACCATCAGCTGCAGACAGCTGCGCACCGAGTGGCACACGTCCATCGGCTCGGAGGCGACCATCATATGGCCCGCCTCGATCTTGGACAGGTCGAGGATGTCGTTGAGCAGCCGCATCATCGCCCGGCCCGACTCCGCGATCATGCGCATGTAGCGGCGCTGTTCGGCATCGAGGTTGCTGGTCAGCAGCAGTTCGGTGAAGCCGATCACGCCGTTCATGGGTGTGCGAATCTCGTGGCTCATATTGGCCAGGAAGTCCGACTTGGCCTGGGCGGCGACCTGCGCTTCATCGCGCGCGGCGGCAAGTTCGAGCTCCAGCGCCTTGCGCTCGGTGATGTCGCGGATTGAAACGATCACTTCCTGCGGGCTGCCACCGCCGTCGCGCACCAATCCGCAATTCGCCTCCAGCCAGCACCAGGTCCCGGGACGATCCGGGCGCCGCGAACGATAGGTGAGTACCGCTCGGTCGAGTTCGCCAGTGCACAGCCGCCGCCATGTCGCCTTCATTTCAGCGACGTCTTCGGGGTGGAAGCGATCCTTGGTATAATGGCCGACAAGCTGCTCGGGTTCGACGCCGATGACTTCGCCCGCCGACGGCGAGGCGTAGAAGCAGGCGCCGTCGAGCGCAATTCGCAGAACGGCGTCGGTCGCGTTGGCGGCGAGCAGCTTCAGCTGAAACTCGCTTTGCTCCAGCCGAACCTCTGCCAGCTTGCGCTCAGTGATGTCGATGAAGATGCCGATATAGCCGTCCAGTGTACCATTGGGACCCAGCAACGGCGCGGTGCTGGTATGGATGTGGCGGATCGACCCGTCGCGATGGCGGAACGCAAGGTCGGCGTTGGTGCTGCCCCGGGCGGCAACGACCCTTGGCCAGTCGTGCGCGACCCACGTGCGGTCCTCCGGCACCAGCGCGTCCAGCCAGCCGTCACCCAGCACCTCGGTTTCGGTCTTGCCCGTCAGGGTCAGGAAGTGCTCGTTCACATAGGTGAGCGCACCACGCTGATCGATCAGGTACAGACCCACCGGCGCGTGGTTGGCGAGGGTCTGGAAGCGACGTTCGCTGTCCCGCAGCGCGACCTGGGACTGGTGGCTTTCGGTCACGTCGCGGATGTTGCCGATCGTGCCCTCGAAGCGGCCGTCGGCGCTCCACAACGCGCGCGCCGACGCCTCCACGTAGCGGTGGTCGCCGTCGGCTGTACGCAGCCGCTGGCGCAGCACCGCTTCCGACACCTCGCCTGTGACGATCCGCGCAAAGACTTCGCTGACCGCGCGGCGCTCGTCGCGCTGCAGCAGGGCGGTAGCGCGCCGGCCGAGGCTGGCGGCGACGGTGTGACCGGTCAACTGCTCCCAGGCGGGGTTGAGGAAAATCCAGCGACCTTCCGCATCGGTGCGAAAGATCACCTCGCGCATGTTCTGCAGCATGGTCTCTTTGAAGTCGCGGCGGCGGTTCAACTCCGCCTGCGTCCGCGCGAGCCCGGCCAGCAGCGCGCAAACCGGAAGCCCCATGGCAAAGCAGGTGAGGAAGAAGACCTGAAGGATGATTGCCTTCGCCTGCAGGTCGGCCACGACGATCGCAACCGGCCCGTGACCGGCAGCGGTGGCGACCGTGCCGATCAGCATGACGCCGGCGATGAGCAAGGCCGTGCCGCGTGTGCCCAGGCAAAAGGCGGTGACGACGATGACCGGTCCGACCAGGAACAGCAACGTATAGCCCGGCTGTGCGAAGACCGCGGTCGTGGCGGCTAGGCCAGCCATCAGCACCGCCGCCGTCTGCCAGGGCCCGGGACCGCCCTCGGCGCTATCGCGCGCCGAGTCGACGAGCGCGATCACCATGGGTGTCCCGATGAGCAGCCCCAGCGAACCGGTGATCGACCAAGCGATCCAGATCGCGAGCCAGTCGCTGCTGCCGGTGACCGCCAGCAGCAACGCCGCTAGCCCACCCGACAGCAGCGGCGCGGGCAGGGCTCCCGTCGTCGAGAAGCGCAGCAGATCACCGATATCGGTCAGATCCACCGTCGAACGGCGGCGCGTCAGCAGAAAAAAGGCGAAGCCGACCTCGGCCATGTTGATGAGGCTGAAAACGATGCTGCGTAAAGCTCGCACGTCGTGCGCGAAACCGACCGCGAGGTTGGCGACAAAGCAGGCACAGACCAGCGACCAGCGCCGCTCCGCGGGCGCGCGCAGCAACATGCCCAACAACACCCCGTTGGCCAGCCAGACCGGCGCGATCCCCTCAGAATCCGACGCGAGCGTGAGCCCCAACCAGGCAAGTGCCGCGAACAATCCCGCGGTTAGCACAGCGGCCGCGACGTGATCGGAACGAGTGGGACGCGAAGGCATCAGCGGGTTTCCTGGCGAGGTCGTTGCGACTTCATCGCCGGATAAGGTAAAGAGGCGATTAACCGTTCGGGGGGTTGCCAATGGCGAACGGGGGTGGTTGCGCCCGCTCATGGTCCTCGACGCGTTGCCCGACCTGGAAGCTCTGCTTGGCCGCGAGCAGCGCGACATGCTGTTGCGGCTGGGGGTGACCCACGGCGAGCGAGCACGCGTGGCGATTGCCGAGGCGTTCGTCCGCGGCGACGTCCGAGGCGTGAAGAGCGAGGCGCACGCGCTGCGCGGCGCGGTGGCGCCGTTCGGCGTGGGCGATCTGGTCGCGTCGCTGGCGAAAGCCGAGAAGGGCGACATGGTAGCGCGCGAGGTGGATGCGGCGATCGCGTCCTTTGTCGCTGGGTGCCGGGCAGCGCTGGACGCCTAGTGGTTCGCCCGCGGGGTCTGGATCTAGCGCGTGCCGCGGGCGAGCGCCCGTTCAACAGGCGTGAAGCCGGCCGCCGCCGGCACGTCCGTCGCGAAAAAGGCGACGCCGGTGCCCGCCTTCTGATCGATCCACAGCCCTGAGCGCAGCCCATAGGCATCGCCGCCGTGACCGAACCGTGGCCGCCCGTCGCCGAACGGATCGTCATCGCACCCCCGCGTCGCGAGGAAGGTCACGGCAAGCCCGTAGCGGCAGTAGAAACCTTCGCTGGTATTGCCGTTCTTGCCGTCGAACGTCCAGAGCGGCCGCTCGAGCAGCGAAAAGCTCCGCCGACTGAGCAGGCGTAGTCCGTCCACCTCGCCGCGCCCGAGCAGGAAACGGCCGACACGCGCGAGCCCGCGCGCCGAGATGCGCAAGCCCCCCTGCGGCGAGAACAGCGCGCCGTTCGCGCCCGCTCGCCACGTCGCGAGATCGCAGGTGCCGTCGCGCGCGCGCGTCACCGGGCAGCCGGCGATCTCCGCCGGCGTGTCCTTGGTCGGTTTGCCGTCGCGGTAGATGATCAAGGCGCGAGCCTTGGCCTGCGCGGTGCAGCTCGCCCAGTTGAAGCAGGCCTCGAGTTTCAGCGGCGCCAGCACCAAACGCTGCATCAGCCGGTCGAACCGTTCACCCGTCGCGCGTTCCAAGACGGCGGCGATCACCGGGAAGTTGAGGTTGGCATAGCGGAAGAAGGCGCCGGGCGCGTGCTCGGCATCCCAAGCTTTGCTATTCGCCAGGGCCGTCCGCATCTCGACGTCGAGCGGCAGCACATAGTCGACGCCGTCGGTGATGCTCGACCGATGTGACAGCAGCAGCCGGAGCGTGACCGGGCGCTCCGGAAAAGCGGGGTTGCGCATTCGCCAGCCGAGCAGTGTCGACACGTCCGCGTCGAGGTCGAGCCGGCGTTGTTCGGCGAGGCGCAGGACGCCGATGGCGACGACCAATTTCGAGATCGACGCGACGCGGACGGGATCGTCGGCCGTGACGGCGCGGCCGCTCTCCCTGTCGGCAAGACCCGACACGCTGGCCGCCGTCTCGCCGCGCCGGTCGAACGTCACGCGCACGGCCGCGACCGGCGAAGCGGCGGCGAGGAGAAAGGCGATCAGCATCTATCACCTCCGTTACCCTGAACTTGTTTCAGGGCCCATGCGAGACGATCAACGTCAGGAGAAACGTCGAGGTCCTCGCATGGATGCTGAAACAAGCTCAGCATGACGAGGGGTTAGAACCGCACTTCCGTCGAGATTGTGAACGACCGCCCCCGGGGATCGGCGACACGCGGCTCCCACGAGCTGCCGGCGCCGGTGTTCGAGTCATAGGTGATCGCGAACGGCGGATCCTGGTTCAGCACGTTGCGGATGCCCAGCGCGATCTGGAACTGCGGCGCGATGCGGTACGCCGCCGACAGGTTGTACAGCGTGTAGCTGCTGACCTGCGGGTTGAAGTTCGGGCGCGTCGCCGACGCCGGCAGGGCGTTGTTCTTGTACCCGTCGCGATAGATTTGTGACGCGCTGAGCGTCACATTGTCGTTCGACCAAGTGATGAAAGCGTTGTGCTTCCACTTGAGCGCGAGATCGCCGGCATAGGTGAAGACCCCGAGCAGGCTGGGGCCGAAGGGCTGCGAGGGCAGGAACTTCTCGCGCTTCTTGAGCAGGCGTGTGCCGTCCAGCCCGGCGGTCAACGCGCCGCCCGCGAAGTCGACGCCGCCGCGCAGCATGATCTCCAGCCCCTGCGTGCGCCGCGACCCGATATTGTCGGCGCGCAGGTCAAGCCCCGTGATGATGCCGTTGGTGCGCGCCACCCGGTCGGGAAAGAAGCTGATGTTGGACAGCAGCTGGTCGAGGGTCAGCGCACCGATCGTGTTGTCGACCGCGATGCTCCAGAAATCCACGGACGCGCTGAAGCGCCGGGTCGGCTGGAAAACGACGCCGCCGCTGAACTGCTCGGACGTCTCCGGTCCCAGGTTCAAATTGCCGCCGGTCAGCGTGTCGGGCGTGATCGCCGCGCAGCCGGGCGTGACGTTGACGACACCGCCGGCTGGGCAGGTGGTCGGGTCGGCGCGGCTGTTGCCCGGGTTGGGCGAGATCAGCGTCCCGTTGAAGATCTGGTTGAAGGTCGGCACCCGGAAGCCGGTATTGTATGAGCCGCGGAACATCAGCCACTCGACCGGCCTGAACTTCGCCGTCACCTTCGGGTTCGTAGTGGTGCCGAAGCCGGTATATTCGTCGATGCGCCCGGCGGCGGTGATCTCCAGCTCGTTGAAGATCGGGATCGAGATCTCGCCATAGGCAGCCTTCACGTCGCGGCTCTTCGGCGTCAGCGCGTTGACGTTGTCGAACGCGGCGTTGAAGATATCGGGCTGATCGAGTGCTGCCGCCGACGAACCGTTGAAGCTGTACGTCTCGCGCCGGTAATCGACGCCGACCGCGATCTGCACCGCGCCGCCGGGCAGGTCGAACAGACGCCCGGCGATCGAGCCGTCGAACTGCTTCACCTCGTACTTGCCGCCATACAGCGTCACGCCGCGCGCCGACACCGCCTCCAATCCCGCGATCGCCGCGGGCGTCTGCGTCACGGAAAAGGGATTGAGGATGCCGCTGTTGAACAGGCCGACGATACCGGGCGCGCTGGCGCCGGGGGCGGTCGGCGCGCGCGGATCGCGCTGCCCCGCCAGCGTCGCGCCGGTGCCGGACGCGACGGCGGCGCCGTTGGTCGCGAACACGCCGCGGTAGTGAAAGCCGCTGCCGAGCACCGACGAGGACTGGCTCTTCGCGTAGGACGCGCCGACGCGATAGTCGAAGCTGCCGACCAGCGGCCCTTCGGCGCCGATCGCGCCGCGCAGCGTCTCGGTGGAGGTGGTGTATTCGCGTACGCCGCAGTCGATGCAACGATAGCGGAAGGCGATCGGCTTGCCATAGTTGGCCGCGATCGAAGGGAATTGCGCCGCGATCCGTCCGTATACGTCGTTGTAGGTCGCCGCGGTCAGCGCGTTGAGCGGATAGGCGATCGGCAGCGACGTGTTGTTGGCGGAATACTGGTTCTCAGAGAAGCGCTTGGCGGAGTCGGCGTCGGAACCGGTGAATTCGGCGAAGAGCTGGTGCTTGCCCAGGTTGGCGGTGCCGCGCGCATAATAGGTCAGCGTCTCGATCGGCTGCTGCAGCGTCGCGGCACGGCCGGTGTCGTAGGCGCAGGCGAAGCGCGCGCCCGGGATGTTCCACAGCGCCTCGTCATAGGCGAAGCTGCCCGCCACCGACTCGCAACCCGCGCCGCCCGGCAGGTCGAGAATGTTGATGCCGCCGTCCGCGCGGACGGTGCCGCCGGGAAAGACGAGGCCGGGCAGGAAGGTGCCGCCGGCGGCCGCGTTGTTCGCGGGCGCGCCGAGCAGCGTGCCGGTTTGCGTGATGCCGACGCTGGCCGCGGTGGGGTTGATCGGGAACGCCGTCGCCACCGGTGTGCCGCGCGTATCCGCCGACAGGCCGCGCAGCGGCTGGTTGGTGTTGACGAAGTCGCGGTTCTTACCGAACAACACGCCGTTCCAGCTCTTCGAAACCGCCCCCATGATGTTGAAGCCCTGCGTCGCCAGATCGCCATAGCCGGCAGTGGCGGATAGGCGATAGATCGGCGCGTCACCCTGTTGGGTCTGGTCGGTGAAGCCCTGCAGCGACAGGCCCTCGAAGTCCTTCTTGGTGATGAAGTTGATGACGCCGCCGATCGCGTCGGTGCCATAGATCGCGGACGCGCCGTCCTTCAGCACCTCGACCCGGTCGATCGCCGCGAAGGGGATCTGGTTGACGTCGACCGCCGAGCCGGTGAGGCCGTGCGCAGCGACGCGGCGGCCGTTCAACAGCACCAGCGTCGAGGCGGAGCCCTGGCCCCGCAGGTTCGCGGCCGACAGGCCGTTGGTGCCGCGCTGCGCGCCGCTGGTGACGTCCGAGTTCGCCGCGAGATTGTCGGCGCCGTTGCCGTTGGTCGACAGGAAGGAGATCAGCTGTTCGGGGCTGTTGATGCCCTCGCGCGCCAGGTCCTGAGTAGTGACGATCTGCAGCGGCAGCGCCGAATTGTTCGGGTCCTGCTTGATCCGCGAGCCGGTGACCAGCACCTCGCGCGTGTCGTCATTGCTGTTGCCGTTCTGCGCATCATTGGCCTGCAGGTCGGCGCCATCGGTCGGCGTCTCGGCACCCGTGGGGGTGGTTCCCGGCGGCGTGGTCTGCGCCTGCGGCACCTGCGCCAGCGCAGTACCCGGCAGCAAGGCCGCTACCGCCACGCCAGTCAGCCACATGCGCGCGATCGTCTTCGTCTTCATAAATCCCCCGAGCCTCGCCCGCCCTCCCGGCGGCGTTTGTGCAAGTAAGCAACAAATCTGTAGCGATGCGCCAGCGGAATTTGTCCGCTCGAGAAAAAGCGTGTGAATGTGTGGCTTTAGCGCGGCACTTGCCGTCGATCCGGGCCAGCCGATTGACCGTCTGGCCAAGTCTCGCCCACCATGCTGCCGATGAACGCCACCGCCACCCCGCGCTTTCGCCAGTTCGCGCTATGGGTGATGCTCGGCTTCTCGGCGGGGCTGCCCTTCTACCTCTTCTCGACCGTGCTGGCGCTCAGGCTGGCGGACCACGGCGTCGGGCTGGTGGTGATCGGCTTCTTCGCCTGGGTGACGCTGCTGCCGACCTTCAAGTTCCTGTGGGCGCCGCTGGTGGACCGCTACGCGGTGCCGGGCTTTGCGCGCTATTGGGGCAAGCGGCGCGGGTGGATCATGCTCGCTCAACTCGGCATCGCGGCATCGCTGGTGGCGCTGGCGGTGACCAGCGCCGACCGCAGCCTGCCGCTGACCGCCTTGTTCGCGGTCCAGCTCGCCTTCTGGACGACGACGCTGGAGGTCGCGACCGACGCCTGGCGGATCGAGCTCGCGCCGACGCCGGAGACGCAGGGACCGATCGTGGCCGCAAACCTGTGGGGTTACCGATCGGCGCTGGTCGGGGCCGGGAGCGTGACGCTGATCCTGGCCGACTGGAGCGGTTGGACGGCGGCGTACCTCGCCATTGCCGCCCTCGCGGTCGCGCCCTTCCCGGTGTTAGCCGCGATGCCACGAGGGCCCGAAGGTGAGGGCGGGCGCGCCGCGGCCTTGACCAAGGGCGTGCTGGCGACTGCGGTCATCATCGCCACGTTGATCCTGGTGACGGCGGTGGTCGGCGCAGTGCTGCTCCACCTCGCCAGCCAAGCGGGCATCGACGCACGGACCAACGTCACGCCGGTGGTGCTCGGCATCTGCCTGCTGCCCTTTATCCTCCTAGCGGTGGCATTACCGCGTATCCGACGGGCCCGGGCCGACGATCGGCTGCGCGCCTCGCCCGCGATCGGCCCCTATGTCGATGTCTTCTGGCGGTTCGGCTATGCCGCGCTCGCGATCCTGCTGTTCGTGTCGCTGTACCGGATGGGTGACGTTCTGGCGCTCACCCTGGCCAAGCCGCTGGTCAAGTCGCTCGGCTATTCGTTGACCGCGATCGGACTGGCCGACGGCGTCGTCGCGCTGGCGGCGAGCATCGCCGGCGTGGCATTGGCAGGGTGGCTGGTAATGCGCGTCGCCTTGCCCTGGGCGCTGGCGGCGGGGGCAGTGGCGGCGGCGCTCGGCAATTGGGGGCTGGTCTGGCTTGCGCATCAGCCGGTCGGCACGGCGGCGCTGTACCTGGCGACGGGCGCCGACCAGTTCGGCAACGGCATGGCGGGCGCGGTGTTCGTCGTTTATCTCTCCATGTTGGTGAACCCGCGCTATCCAGGCGCGCAATATGCGCTGTTGTCGGGCTTCGCCTTCCTGCTGCCGAGGCTGCTGGCGGGCGCGTCGGGCGCGATGCAGGCGCGGATCGGCTTTGTTGGCTTCTTCTGGCTCGCCGGCGGTTTGAGCCTGGCGGCGCTGCTCGTGCTGCCCTTCGTCGCGCGGGCGCGGGCGCGCGAGGACGACCGGTGATCGAGGCGGCCTTTGCGCCCGCGCTGGCAGCGGTCGAGCGCGGCGGGGTTCCCGGCGCGACGCTGGGCATAGTCACCGCCGACGGCCGGCGCCATGTCCGCGTCGCAGGTTGGGCGGCGCTCGAGCCGATGCGCGAGCCGCTGACGGAGTCACATTGGTTCGACCTCGCCTCGCTGACCAAGCCGATCGCCACCGCGACGATGGTGCTGACGCTGGCCGCGCAGGGCCGGCTCGATCTGGACGCGCCGCTGGCGGACGCGATCCCCGACCTGCGCCAGTACGACATGGCTGCACCCGAGCGGCGGCTGACCTTTCGCCAAGGCCTCGCCCACGCCACCCACCTGCCCGCCGTGGAGCCGATCTATACCTATGGCGACGATCCCGCCCGCCTGCGCGCCTTCATCCTGCAGCGGGCATGGCGGGCCGGGCCGCCGGTCTATTCCGACCTCAACTACATGCTGCTCGGCATCGCGGTCGAGCGGCTGACCGGCGCCGGCCTCGACGCGTGGCCGCTCGGAGGGGGCCTGAGCTTCGGTCCGCCCCCCGGCCCCGTCGTGGCGACCGAACGATGCACATGGCGCGGTCGTGTGCTCAAGGGCGAGGTGCATGACGAAAACGCCTTCGCGCTTGGGGGTGCGGCGGGCCATGCCGGGCTGTTCGGCACGGTCACCGGCGTGCTCGACTGGGCGCAGCGCCTGCTCAACGGGGGCGTACCGATGTCGATAGTCGAGGCGATGCGGGCACCGGTCCGAGGCGAACGCACCTGTGGGTGGGAGCGGCGCTTCGACGGCTGGCACGGTGGCGATGCCTGCTCGGCGGCGACGATCGGCCACACCGGCTTCACCGGCACCGGGCTGTGGATCGACTTCGATCGCGACTTGGCCTGGACGCTGCTCACCAACCGGGTTCATCCGACCCGCCACGGCGCCGACGCGATCTTTGCCTTGCGCCCGGCGGTCGGCGAGGCGGTGATCGCCGCCTTGGGTTAGTTCGCTGCCGCGATCCGCTCCAGCGCCGCGTCCACTGCCCGGGTCGCTCCGGCATCGTCCGGCACGTCATTGGCATAGGCCGCGAACACCAACGTCCGCCCGCTCTTGGCCCGGATATAGCCGGCGAGCGCGTTGGTGGCGTTGAGCGTCCCCGTCTTCGCCGCGATCCTGCCGGCGAGCGGACCCGTCAGGAAGCGGCGGCGCAACGTCCCCTCGCCAGACACCGGCAGCGTCGCCCGCCACCTGACGCCCCAGGGTTGCGCCGCCGCCCAGCGCAGGAACGCGACCGTGCCGCGCGGCGACACCCGGTTGTAGTTTGACATGCCGGAGCCGTCGGCGAAGTCATACGCGGTCCGGGGAACTCCCGCCTTGCTCAGCATCGCCCGCACGACCGCCTGCCCGTCGGCGATAGAGCCGGTGCCGCGCACCCGTCCGACGCGGCGCAGCAGCAACTCGGCATAGACGTTCTGGCTAACCTTATTGGTCATCGTGGCCGTATCGAGCAGCGGCGGCGGTGACAGTCGGGCGAGCGCTGCCAGTTCCGGTGGCCGCGCCGCCGGCAGGCTGCCCCGGCGCACCGGATTGTCGCCCGCATCGAGCGGCCGGTGCCGCGCCTGCACCGTGCCGGCGACGCGCACCCCGCGCGCGACGAGCAGCCGCCGCAAGTGCCAAGCCGCGAAATGCGCCGGATCGTCGACGCCGAGCTTCTGCACCCGCGCCGCCGCCACCGTGCCCGTCAGCCGCACCACATCGCCACCCGGCGCGCGCTCATAGTCGAGCGCGGTCACCGCGCCGTTCACCACGCGATTGTCGAAGCGGTAGTAGCCGTCGCCCGCCACCATCGGCGGCTTGCCCGGTGTCACCGTCACCTGCGCCTCGTTGCCGTCGATCGTCAGCGCCGAAATGCCGGTCCCCGATGCCGTCGGCATGTTGTTCCAGCTCATCCCCGGCGACCAGCGTTCGTCGGGGAACCAGCTATCGTCGCCGATCACGTCGCCAACCGTTCCGGTTCGCGCCGCCACCGCATCGGCCAAGGTGGCGAGGCAATCGACCGCGCAATCGGCAGCACTCGACAACCGCGCATCGCCACGGCCGGTCAGCACCACGTCGGGCGGCCGGCCGGGCCTCGGATCGAGCCGCACCGAAGCGCCCGTCGCCGTATCGGGCGCATCCACGTCGAGGCCGCTGTCGAACAGGGCGGCCGTGGTGAACAGCTTGGTATTCGACGCTGGCACGAAGCGCTGGTCCGGCAACAACGCCACGATCTCGCGCCCGTCCTCCGTCGCCACCACCAGCCCGAAACGGGTGCCGGGACTGGCCGTCGCGAGATCGGCCGCGATCTGTTGCTCCAACCCGGCGGGCGCGGCGGCGATCAGCAGCAGTGGCGCCAACCAGCGGATCATGCGCAACTTCCCTGTCGCGGCGTGCGCGGCAGGGCGCGGCCGGCGGCGGCACCGGTCAGCCGCCCGTCCTCCACCGCCACAACGCCGTTAACCAGAACGGCTCGCACCCCTGCGGCGGGCAGCGTCGGCTGCGCATAGGTGGCGCGGGCGGCGTAGCGCGCGGGATCGAACACGACCAGGTCGGCGAAGGCTCCGGTCCGCAGCCGCCCCCGCCCGGCCAGCCCAAAGGTATCCGCCGTCAACGTCGTGCTCCGCGCCACGAACTGTCGCGGCGTTAGCACCCCAGCCCGGACGTACATCGCCCATTTCCGCGCGAAGCTGCCATAGACGCGCGGATGCCCGATCGAGGCGTCGGACCCGGTCATCACCCACGGCTCGCGCATGAACGCGCGAATGTCGCGCTCGCTCTGGTTGAATGAGGCGACCGCCGGATCGGCGCGGCGGATCACGGCAATCGCAGCGTCGACCGGATCGCCCGTACCCGCCAGCTGCGCCAGCCTCCGCCCTGCGTCAGGGCCGTCGGTGACGAGCAGCGCCATGGCTCCCCCGCGCCGGCGCAGGTTCTCCGCCATTGCCGTCCGCAGCCGCGCCGCCGCCGCTGGATCGTCAAGCCGCCGCAGCAGCGCCGCGCGGCCGCCGTCCTGCGCCCAGCCGGGCACCAGTGCCGCCACCAGGCTGGTGCCGCTCGCGTTCCACGGATACTGGTCCGCCGTTACCCCCTGCCCTCGCGCCCGGGCGGCGCGCACGGCGGCGATCACCGCGCCGCTCTGCCCCTCCACATCGACCCCCAACGCCTTGATGTGGCTGATGTTGACCGGCAGCCCCGCGTCGCGCCCGACCGCGATCGCCTCCGCCACGGCGGCCTGCAGCCCGATCGTGTAGCTCGATTCGTCGCGGATGTGGCTGTCATAGATGCCGCCACGCGCCGCGACCTCGCGGGCGAGCGCCACCACCTCGTCTGTCCGCGCGAAGCTTTGCGGCGCATAGAACAGCCCGGTCGACAGCCCCATCGCCCCGTCGCACATCGCGCGCGCCACCAGGCCCTGCATCCGGCGGAGTTCGCCCGCGTCCGGCGCGCGTGCCGCCGCGCCGATCACCGCCTGGCGCACGGAGCCGAACCCGACATAGGCGGCGAAGTTGATCCCCACCGGCCGCCCGCGCCGCAGCGCCTGTGCGAGGTCGACCGCGCCGCCGCCGTCATTGCCGATGAAGGCGGTGGTCACGCCCTGGAGCAGGAACGCGGGCACCAGCCGTTCGCGCGCGTCGTCCGACGCCAGCGCCTCGCCCATATGCGTGTGCGGGTCGATGAAGCCTGGCGCGACGATCATGCCGCGCGCGTCGATCACGCGCTTCGCGGCGTGGGCTAGCCGCTTGCCGGTGGTGAGGATGCGGTCACCCTTCACCGCCACGTCGCCGGTGAAGGGCGCGTCGGTGCCGGGATAGACCGTGCCGCCACGCACCAGCAGGTCCGCGATCGGCGGCGCCGGCGCGGCGCCCAGCAGCAGGAGGGGGAGGAGCCTTTTCACGGCCGCAGCGTCGCGCCCGTCGCGCTGGCGGTCAAGCGCCGCCGCTGGCAAGACGCGCCTATGCCCCCCAGCTTCTACACCCAGCCCGTGCTCGATCTGGCCCGGGCGCTGATCGGCTGTACGCTGAGCATCGACGGCGTCGGCGGCATCATCGTCGAGACGGAGGCCTACCACGCCGCCGACCCCGCCTCGCACAGCTTCGCCGGGCCGACGGTGCGCAACCGCGCGATGTGGGGTCCGGCCGGGCGCACATACATTTATCGCATCTATGGCATGCACTGGTGCCTCAACATCGTCGGTGGCGAGGAGCCCGGCGCCGCGGTGCTGCTGCGCGCACTGGAACCGACGCACGGACTCGCTGCCATGCAGGCGCGGCGCGGGATCGAGGATGCCAAGGCCTTGTGCAGCGGTCCGGGCAAGCTTTGCCAGGCGCTCGCCGTCTCTGCGGACCTGGACGGCCACTCGCTCGACGTAGCACCTTTTTCGTTGTCGCCGCGCGGAGCCGAACCCGGACTCGTCACCGGCCCGCGCATCGGTATCACCAAGGCCGCTGCCGAACCCTGGCGCTTCGGCCTCGCTGGCTCGCGCTTCCTCAGCCGGCGCTTCCCCGACTGATTTGGCGCTGTCCTACACGCGCGTCGCAGGTTAGCCCGTCGCCCATGTCCCCGCACCCGTCTCCTCCTGACCTTGCTATCAGCCCGGCCGAAAGCGCCGCGGATGATGTGCGATGCCGGCAACTTCGACAACTTCGGGGGCAATCGCGGCGGTGAGGATCGCCACCTACAACGTCAACGGCGTCAACGGCCGGCTGCCGGTGCTGCTGCGCTGGCTGGCGGAGACCAGGCCAGACATCGTCTGCCTGCAGGAGCTGAAGGCGCCGTCCGAGAAGTTCCCCGCCCAGGCGATCGCCGACGCGGGTTACGAGGCGATCTGGCACGGGCAGAAGAGCTGGAACGGCGTCGCCATCCTCAGCCGCGTCGGCACACCGGTGGAGACGCGGCGCGGGCTCCCGGACGATCCCGATCCGTCGCAGAGCCGCTATTTGGAGGCGGCGGTGGCGGGCGTGCTGGTCGGCGGGCTGTATCTGCCCAACGGCAACCCGCGGCCCGGCCCCAAGTTCGATTACAAGCTCGCCTGGTTCGACGCGTTCATCGCCCATGCCGCCGAGCTGCTGGCGAGCGGCGCACCGGTGATCTTGGCGGGCGACTATAACGTCATGCCGACCGAGCTCGACGTCTATAAGCCGGAGCGGTGGACCGACGACGCGCTGTTCGCGCCGGAGGTGCGCGCGCGCTACGCGTCACTGCGGGCACAGGGCTGGACCGACGCGCTGCGCCACCTGCATCCGGGCGAGACGATCTATACCTTCTTCGACTATTTCCGGAACGCCTATGCGCGCAACGCGGGCTTGCGCATCGACCATCTGCTGCTCAGTCCTGCGCTTGCCGGACGTTTGACGGGAGCGGGGGTCGATCGGGAGGCGCGCGGCTGGGACAAGACCAGCGACCACGCGCCGACCTGGATCGAACTCAGCGAGCAGGCGCCTCGAACCCGGTCAGCTTCAGGCTCTCGCCCGTCACGCGCAGCCAAACCAGCATGACGGCCGCATAGGCGGACAGCCCGGCCGCGAGCGCCGCGAGATCGCCAAGCGGCCGGGCGAGCAGCACCGCGCCCACGCTAAGGGCGGCGGCGAGGAACGGCCCCGCCGGATGCGCCAGCGGCACCGTCACCGCAAAGCGCCGCCGCAAGGTCCAGGCCCGCATCGCCGCGCGTACCAGATAGCCGGCGAGCACCGCCAGCGCCGCGCCCGTGATGCCGAGCACCGGCAGCAGCAGCAGCGCGGTGCCGGCTCCCACCGCGATCCCGACCGCCGTCTGGGCCAGGCCTACGCGCGGGTTGAGATAGACGAACAGCAGGTCGGCCGTCCCGAACGCCGCCTGCACCGCCTCCGCCGCCGCCAGCAGCACCAGCGCTGCCCAGGCGGCGGCGAACCCAGGCCCGAACAGGTCGAGCAGCGGCGCGCCGACCGTGAACAGCGCCAGCACCACTGGCAGCTGGATCGCCAGCACCAGCCGCGCCGCCGAGGCGAGCGCCGCGCCCGCCGCAGCGCTGCCCCGCACCGCGACGGTGCGCGCGACCAGCGGCACCAGCAGCCCGTCGAAGCTCTGCCGGATCTGCCGCACCGGCGTGCACAGCTGCTGCGCCATGCTGTAGATACCCGCCCAGCGCGTCCCCAGCACCAGGCCTACGACATACAGGTCGAGCCGGGCATAGACGCCGGCGAGCAGGTCGGTGGCGGTGTTGGGCGCGAGCGAGCGCGCCAGCCGCAGCAGCCGCCGCCGCTCCGGCCAATAGCCCGCGAGCCCGCCGCCGCCGAAGCTCCGCTGGATGCCGAGCAGCGCATAGGCGTTGACCGTCAGGTTCCCCGCCCAATAGCCCGCGATCAGCGCCCAGCCGGGCACGCCCGCCGCCCAGCCGGCGGCGGCTACCGCCAGCTGCGTATACGGCTCGACGATGCTGCGCCCAACCACCTCGTAGCGGATCGCACCCCGCCAGCGGCTGGCGGCGAGCAGCACGTCGACCAGCGTCTGCCCGGCGATCATCGGCGCCAGCCAGAACAGCGCCGCGCCCGCGCCGGTCCGGGGCAGGCCGCCCACCACCAGCGCGGTGACGGTCATGATCGCCAGCGCCAGCACGCTGCTGGCGGTCAGCACCAGCACGGCCGCGTCCGCGACGACGTGCAGGGGCGGGCGGCGCTCTTCGCCCTTGCTCTCGTTGGCGTCGAGCCACTGGAAGAGCAGCTTCTTCAACGACAGGCCAGCAAGGCCGACCCCGCTCTCGACCACCGCGACGCCCAGGCTGTACGCTCCGAACGCAGCCGCGCCGAACAGCCAGCCGGCCATCAGCAGGAAGCCCAGCCGCGCGCCCATCTTGACCACGAATCCCGCGCCGGTCGCCAGCGCGCCGCGCAGGACCAGTCGATGCGCGTCCGGCTCGGTGCCGCCCGTCACGCCGCCAGCGCCTCGCGATAGACCGCGACATTCGCCGCTGCGAAGGCCCGCCACGACAGGGCCGCCGCTCGCGCGAGCCCCTTGTCGCGCAGGTCCATGGCCAACGCCGGCTCATCGGCGATCCTCCGCAGCTGCGTCGCGAACCTCGCCGGTGCGTGCGGGTCCGCGAGCAGCGCCGCGCCTCCGGTCACTTCCGGCATCGCCGACACGTCGCTCGTCACGACCGGGCACCCGCACGCCATCGCCTCGGCCAGCGGATTGCCGAAGCCCTCGTAAAAGGAGGGATGGCAAAGCGCGAGCGCATGACCGTAGAGCGCGATCAGTGCCTCCCGCGAAACCGCGCCTAGGACATGCACCCGCTCCTCAATCCCCAGCGCCACCGCGCGGGCTTGCAGCGCGGCGGCGCCCGCGCCCTGCCGCTGAACGAACAGGTGGTCGATGTCGCCACGATCGCCAAACGCAAGCGCGAATGCTTCCAGCGCCGCAAGGTGGTTCTTGTACGGAGCGGCCTGTCCCACGGTCAGCACATAGCGGCGGCCGTGCGGCGTTTCGCTGCCAGCGACCGGCGGCCGGAATGCGGTGTCCACTCCGGACAGCGTCACCCGCGTCCGCTCCGCCGCGTCGGCGTCGAGCGTTGCGATCTCCTCGCGCGTCGCGGCGCTGACCGTCGCGATCCGGGTCGATCGCCGCAGCGCCCGCCGGATGCCATGGGCGTAGAAGGCGCGGTCGATCTTCCCCCGCACCCCGGGCTTCGCCGCCCAATCCGGGTGCTTAAGCCACATCACGTCATGCACGGTGGTGACGCTGCGCATGGCGAGCCTCGCCGGCAGGATGTTGGCGGTGGCATGGAACAGATCGACGCCGGAGAGATCGGTGGCCCGCGACAGCCACCACATCGTCGCAGGCCCATTGGCGGCGGCGCGCACCAACCGCTCGGCTACGTTCGGAGCAACGGATAGCGGATCGGCCGCATCCGGATGCTTCAGCAACAGGAAGTCGAGATCGGGTGCCAGCGCGGGCGCATGCTCGACCAGTGCCCGCACCACCTCGCCGATCCCGCTCGGCCGGCGGCGGACATAGCGCGCGTCGATGCAGATCAGCGGTCGCGCCAACGATGGAACCCTCCAGCGGGGCCCGTCCGGTCCGCGCACAGCCGCGTAGCCCCGGCCGAAGACCGTGGGCAAGGGGCCGCCACGCTTTGGCCGCGATTGGGGCTCGTCTTCGCCCAGCCGCTCGTTCTAAAGCGCGGCATGGAAATGCGAAACTCCGGCGGCAGCGCCAACGGGACGCTGCTGCTGGTCCGCTTCCACGACGAAGCTGCCGCCAATCGTCGAGTCGCCGGCATGTCCGCGGTCGGGCGCTGGGCGGCGCGCGCGCGCGAAGCGGGGTTCGGCAGGGTCGCAATCGAAGTGCCGGACGCGGCTGCGTGGCCGCCGGCGACCCGCGACGACCTGCGCCGCATCGGGTTGCCGGGTGGCATCGCGGCGGTGGAACCCGGCGCGCCGTTACCCGTCGATGTGCGGGTGGTGGACGGCCGCTTCCTCGTCGATGCTACGGCTCTTCGTGCGGGCGAGGCGCCGCTTGCCGGGCAGATCATCGATCTCGACCAGCCCGCCCAAGCGGCGCGTCGCATCGTGCGGGCGACTGCCAAACCTTCGGACGGCATCGTCTCGCGTCGGATCAACCGTCCGGTGTCGCAGGCGATCACGCAGGCGCTGCTCGCGGTCGCGCCGAACATCCGCCCGTCGCACATGACGCTCGCGGTCGCCGCGGTTGCGATCGTGATGGTGCTGGCGCTGATGACCGGCAGCCCGAGCGGGTTGATCTGGGGCGGCGTGCTGTTCCAGGTGGCTAGCGTGCTCGATGGCGTCGACGGCGAGATCGCACGCGCCAGCTATCGCAGCTCTCAGACTGGCGCGGTGCTCGACACCCGCGTCGATATGCTGACCAACATCGGCTATTTCGTCGGCGTCTCTTATGCGCTGACCCGCATCTATGGCGGGCATCAGGCAATCGTCGGCGGCACCGCGGTGCTGTTCGCACTGACGGGGCTCGGCGTCACCGCCTGGCTACTCAAAAAGCTCGGCCGACCCGGCAGCTTCGACGTGGTGAAGCTCTATTACCGCGCGCGCTTCCCCGGCGGCTGGCAGAAGTTCGTGACCGATACCCTGGTGGCAATGACCAGCCGCGACTTCTTCGCCTTCGCGCTCGGCGTGGTGATCGTGCTCGGCTTCGGCTGGGCGGTGTCCTGGCTGCTGCTCGGCTTCACCGCGACCTACCTGTTCTTCGTCCTGTGTGCCGTGCCCGGTGTGCTGCGCACGGCGCCGCCGGTCAGGGGTATTTCAGCCTGACGTTCGTCTCCATGTTCGTGCGCGGGGCGTTGAACCGCACCGCGCGGAAGGCGGGCAGACTGAACATCGTCCGAGCGTTGTTGGAAAAGCCATAGCCCTCGGCGGGCAGGCCGATGCCCTTGCGCTTCAGCTTACGGTCGGCATCCTCGTCATGATAGACGGCCAGCGCGTAGACGCCCGGCTTTGGCAGGTGGATGCAGGCGCGGGTCGTTCCCGCATTCGCCGGAACGCGCCCAACATACAGCGAGCCGCGCTTGGCCAGAAACTTCGACTTGTCGTCTGCATAGAGCGTGACCGCGATCAGCCCATTGCCGTTGCGGACGTTGCTGACATTGACGAACAGCCGGGTCTGAGAGGCGGGCCCGGTGCAACCGGCGTCCTGCGCCTGCGCACGCTGGGTGAGTGCGGCAAAGGCGGTGGCGAGGAGAAGGGCGAGCAGAGGTAGACGCATTGTGGAAGGCCTTGCGGGAAGGATGGTTTGGTGCCCGGTCGGGACGCGGGTCGCAACCGCCCTTGCACCATCGCCCCTTGGCGGGACATGAACGCTTCCGTGACTTTCCCCATCGACGCCGTCCGCGCCCGTTTCCCGGCGCTCGATCCCCATGGCCTCGAGCGTGCGTTCTTCGACGCGCCCGGCGGGACACAGGTCTGCGAACCGGCGATCGAGCGGATGGCCGCCCATTTGCGGGACGGAACGGCGAACAGCGGCGGCGCATTCGCGACCTCGCGCGTCACCGATGCGCTGAGCGCCCAAGCGCATGCGGCGATCGCCGACCTGCTCGGCGGCCGTGCGGAGGAGATCGCGTTTGGGCCGAACATGACGTCGCTGACGCTGGCGGCGTCGCGCGCCCTGGCGCGCGACTGGACGCAAGGCGACAATCTGATCCTCACCCGGCTGGACCATGACGCCAATGTCGCGCCCTGGCTGGAGGCCGCGGCGGACAAGGCGGTGGAGGTGCGCTGGCTGGATTTCTCGCCGGAAACGGGACTGCTGGATTACGACGCGCTCCCAGGCCTGATCGATGCGCGGACGCGCGTGGTGGCGGTGGGCGCGGCGAGCAACGCGCTCGGTACGCTCAACAATGTGCCGGCAATCGTGTCGGTGGCGCGCGCGCGATGGGAGGCGCTGGTCTATGTGGATGCGGTGCAATCGGTGCCGCATGTGGTGACCGACGTGGCGGCGCTCGGCTGCGACTTCCTCGCCTGCTCGCCCTACAAGTTCTTCGGTCCGCACCAGGGTGTGTTGTGGGGCCGCGCGGAGGCATGGGAACGGCTGCGCGCGTACAAGGTTCGTCCGGCCGGCAACCGGGGCGGGCACCGGCTGGAGACCGGAACGCCGTCGTTCGAGGGGCAGGCCGGCGTACTCGGCACGGTCGAGTATCTGGACTGGTTGGGCGGAGAAACGGCGCCGCAAGCAAGCAGTCGCCGCGCACGCCTGATTGCAGCGATGGAGGCGAGTACAGCGTACGAGCGCGGGCTCGGCGAGCGGCTGCTCGCTGGATTGGCTGAGATCGAGGGGCTGCGGCTATACGGCCCGCCGACGATGGACGGGCGAGTGCCGACCTTCGCCTTCACGCTTGCCGGTCACCGTCCCGATGCCGTGGCGGCGCACCTGGCCCAGCGCCACCTGTTCGCCTGGTCCGGGCACTTCTACGCGGTCGAGGTGATCCGGCGGCTCGGACTGGAGGAGGCGGGTGGTCTCGTGCGGGTCGGCCTTTGCCACTATAGCGCCGCGCATGAGATCGAACGGCTGATCGCCGCGCTGAAGGAGCTCTAAATGCCGCACTATGGCGACTACCAGAACCTGATCTACGGTGCGGGGCTGCAGGGCGTCGTGCCGCGCGTGCCGGTGGACTTCGCGACGCTGGAGGCGCGCGCCACCGCCGCCATGCCGCCGCAAGTCCTCACCTATGTCCAGGGCGGCTGCGGCGATGAGCATACGCAGCGGCGTAACGCCGACGCGTTCCATCATTGGGGCATGGTGCCGCGGATGATGGTCGATGCGCGTCAGCGCGACCTGTCGATCGAGCTGTTCGGTTGCAAGCTGCCCTCGCCCCTGTTCATGGCGCCGATCGGGGTGACGGGCATCTGCACGCAGGATGGGCATGGCGACCTCGCCGCCGCGCGCGCCTCGGCCATGACCGGCGTGCCGCTTTGCGCGTCGACACTGTCGAACGATTCGCTTGAGGACGTGAAGAAGGCGTGCGGCGACACACCGGCGTTTTTCCAGCTTTATACCCCCAAGGACCGCGACACGGCGGCAAGCCTGATCGGCCGTGCCGAGGCGGCCGGGTACGCCGCGCTGGTGGTGACGCTGGATACCTGGGTCACCGGTTGGCGGCCGCGCGACCTCAACGTCGCCAATTTCCCGCAGCTGCGCGGGCATGTGCTGTCCAACTATTTCGTCGATCCCGCCTTCCGCAAGCTGCTCAAGCAGCCGCCGAACGAGAACCCGGCGGCGGCGATCGCGACCTGGGGCGCGACCTTCGGCAAGGTGCTGACCTGGGACGACATGGTCTGGCTGAAGGCGGCCACCAAGATGCCGATCGTGCTCAAGGGCATCTGCCATCCCGACGACGCGCGCCGCGCCGTCGATGCGGGGGCGGACGCGATCTACTGCTCGAACCACGGCGGACGGCAGGCGAATGGCGGCATCGCAGCGATCGACATGCTCCCGGACGTGGTCGCGGCGGCGGGGAGTACGCCGGTGCTGTTCGACTCCGGCATCCGGTCGGGCACCGATATGGTCAAGGCGCTGGCGCTCGGCGCGCGCGCGGTGGGAGTGGGGCGGCCGTATAGCTATGGACTGGCGCTCGACGGCGACGCCGGCTGCGCGCATGTCCTCAAATGCATGTTGGCCGAGGCAGACCTGCTGATGGCGGTCAACGGCTATCCCACCGTCGCCACCGTTCGCGAGGCCGGCGCGATACGGGTCTGACCACACGCGCGGGCCCGGACCCCGCACAGGCAGGGCCCGGACCGTCGCTGTCAGGCCAGATCAGGAAGCGTCGGAGCTGGTCACCCTGGCGTCCTGCCGCGTCGGCAACCGGCCGGCGAGCCGCCGATAGGTCGCCAATGCCTGCCCCACCACCTGGTCCATATTGTAGTATTTGTAGGTGGCGAGCCGCCCGACGAAGCTGACCTTCGGCTCCGCGTCAGCCAGTGCCTCGTACTTCTTGTACAGCGCCGCCGCGGCGGCATTGGGGATCGGGTAATAGGGATCGCCGGTGGCGCTGGAGAATTCGTAGCTGACGCTGGTCTGCTTGTGCCGCTGCCCGGTCAGGTGCTTGTACTCGGTGATGCGCGTGTAGGGCGTGTCCTCCAGCGGATAGTTGACCACCGCTACCGGCTGGAACTGCTCGCGGTCGTGCGTCTCGTGCCGGAAGGTCAGGCAACGGTAGGGCAGCGGCCCGAAACGATGGTCGAAATATTCGTCGACCGGACCGGTGAAGATGGTGTGCCCCACCGTCACCCGGCTCGCCACGTCACGGAAATCGACGCCCAGCTCTATGTCGATGAGTGGATGGTCGAGCATGTTCTCGAACATGCGCGTATAGCCGTCGAGCGGCATCGCCTGGAACTTGTCGGTGAAATAGCGGTCGTCGGTGTTGGTGCGCGTCGGCACTCGCGCGGTGACGGTGCGATCGAGCTCCGACGGATCCATGCCCCATTGCTTGCGGGTATAGCCGCGGAAGAAGGTCTCGTAGAGCTCGCGCCCGACCGCGGCGACGACGACATCCTCCGAGGTCTTGATCTCCGCCACCGGCTCTGCCCGCGAGGCGAGGTACGCGGCCGCCTGAGCGTCGTCCTGCAAATCCAGGTCATAGAGCTTGTTGAGCGTGGTCCGGTTGATCGGCACCGGCAGCAGCTTGTCGCGCACCTGCGCCAGCACGCGGTGTTCATAGGGCCGCCACTTGGTGAACTTCGACAGATAGTCCCACACGTCCTGGCTGTTGGTGTGGAAGATGTGCGGGCCATAGCGGTGGATCAGGATGCCGGCGGCGTCCTGCTCGTCATAGGCGTTGCCGGCGACATGATCGCGGCGGTCGATCAGCAGCACGCGCTGACCGGATTGCGTTGCCAGCCGTTCCGCCAGCACCGAACCCGCGAAGCCCGCGCCGACCACCAGCACGTCGTAATCGGGCGTTGCGTTGCCCGCGCGGATGGCTGGCGCGGCCGCCGACTTGCGGCGGGCGAGCGCCGCGCCGATCAGCGCGTCCATCGCGGCCTGCGTCTTGTCCCAGCTGGTCTGCGCCAGCACCGTGTCCGCGGCCTTCAGCCACGCGCCCTGGCGAGGCAGCGCGAGCGCCGCATCGCAGGCGGCGACGAACTGGTCAGGGGTGGCGGCGATCTTCACCGCATCGAGCCGGCCATAGTCGGCGACGACATCGGCGATCGGGGTCGAGACCACCGGCTTGCCCCCGGCGAGGTATTCGGGCGTCTTGGTCGGGCTGATATAACGCGTCGCCTCGTTCATCGCGAACGGCATCAGCGCCACGTCCCAGCCGCCCAGATATTGCGGCAACTCGTCATAGCCGCGACCACCCAGCCAGTGGATGTTGGCGCGGCGGGGCAGCTGGCCCGCGTCGATCTTCACCACCGGGCCGATCATCACGATCTGCCAGTCGGGCCGCGCGGCCGCGACTGCGTCGATCAGGCCGAGGTCGAGGCGCTCGTCGATGACGCCGTAATAGCCCAGCCGCGGGCGCGGCAGGTCGCGCTGGTCGGCGGGCTCCTCCGTCGCGCAACGGGCATGGGCGAAATGCTCGGCCTCGATTGAAGACGGGAAGGCATGGACATTGTCGTGACGACGCCGCTTCGCCTCGTACAGGCTGCGACCGCCGGTGAAGACCACGTCCGCCGACGCCAGTAGCGCGGACTCGCGCTGCACCAGCAGCGGGTCGGCGTGGGCGAAGGCGGACAGCTCGTCCATGCAGTCATAGACCACCGCCGCCGTATTGAGGTGGCGCGCCCAGCCCCACATCATCGGCGTGTAGAACCAGGCCACCGGCGCTTCGGGTACCGACGTCGCGACGAACTGATCGAGCAGGCGCTTCAGCCCTGCTTCCTTTTCTTCCAGGCTCCATGCAGTCGGCAGGCGCGGGCGCAAGGCGATGACACCATCGTCGGGAAAATGATGATGTTCCAGATAGGGGAGCGCATGATCGGAGCCGATCGGCTCTTCCCAGAAGAATACCCGTCGTCCTCGCGCGAACCGCCGCATCAGGTGCTGTGGCCTCTGCGTGACGAAATCCCAGCGCAAATGGGAGAAGCAGAGCAAGGTGGCGGAACGGACGAGCGTCTGGGGCGTCGGCTTCACATGGGGCTCCGGCTGGAGGAAAGGGTTCGCAATCGCAACATGAACCCCAGCTAAACGCCGGATCGGTGATTTGGCCCAATGCATGTTTACGCAAGTTATAGTGATGCAAGCGATTTAATCGCGCCACACACTTTCACAGTGTCCAGCGATCCTGAATAGTCGAAGCCGCCGGAGGGGCCGAGCGCCTTGCCGGCGGTGGTCGTTCACCGCAGGCGCACCACCATCAGGTCGATCGTCATGGCACGGCTGCTGGTCACCTGTAGCATGTGTCGCCCGCGCCGCAGATCGAAATCGACCTGCTTGCGAACGGACGAACAGGCGGGGCCATGCCCATGGGCGACCGAGGCTACGACCTTGCCGTCGGCGACCACGTCGACCCACGCTGCCGCGGTCAGCGCCACCCGATAGCGGCCGGCCGCCGGCACTTCGAAGGCGACAAGCCCGCTGCTTGTGTCGGTTGGCGCTGGCTTCCCGGGAGGAACGGGCAAGGAGACCGCATCCGCGGAGCTCAGCGTCAGGTGCGCGCCCTTGCCGATCGTCAAGTCGCCGGCGGCGGCCGTCGATCGCCCTGCGACGGCTGGGGTCGCGGGGGACCAGCCTTTCAGTTCGGAGGGAATGACCGGGGTACAGGCGGCGGCACTCTGGAGGAGCATCAGGGAAGCAAGCAGCATGCATCGGTTCTTGCGCTGTCGGCCGGGCCGGGGCAAGCGCGGCCCGACCCTCCCCGGGCCCACCGGCTGCGCATTCTCCCGCGCGGCGACGAAGCCGTATGGAGTGAAGACATGATCGAGATCGCGGGGCTGAAGGTCGCCGAGCCTCTCGCGCGGTTCATCGCCGACGAGGCGTTGCCGGGGACGGGACTGGACGCGGATGCGTTCTGGGAGGGCGTGGCCGGGCTGTTCGCGCGCTTCGTGCCCGACAACCGGAGGCTGCTAGCGCGGCGTGACGAATTGCAGGTCCAGGTTGACGGGCGTTACCAGGCGGGCGGCGCGGTGGACGAGGCGTTCCTGCGCTCTATCGGCTATCTAGTCGAGGAACCGGCGCCCTTTCAGGTCTCGCCCACAAACGTGGACGACGAGGTCGCGCGGATCGCCGGGCCGCAGCTGGTCGTGCCGGTGCTCAACTCGCGCTTCCTGCTCAACGCCGCCAATGCGCGGTGGGGGAGCCTGTATGACGCGCTGTACGGCACCGACGCGCTGGGGTCGCCCAACCCTGGTGGTCCCTACGACAAGGCACGAGGCGACCAGGTTATCGGCTGGGCGAAGGCGTTCCTTGACGATGCGGTGCCGCTGGCGACCGGGAGCTGGGTGGCTTGGACCAGCGGCGAGCCGGTGCTAGCGGACCCGGCGCAGCTGGTCGGGCGCGCGGGCGACAACCTCCTGTTCCGCCACAACGGCCTCCACATCGAAGTGGTGATCGACCGCACCCACCCGATCGGCCGCGACGATCCGGCCGGCATCGCCGATGTGGTGCTCGAGTCCGCGATCACCACCATCGTCGATCTGGAGGATTCGGTCGCGGCGGTCGATGCCGAGGACAAGGTCGCCGCCTATCGCAACTGGCTCGGCGTGATGCGCGGCGACCTGGCCGACAGCTTCGACAAGGGCGGTCGCACCGTCACCCGCGCGCTGAACGAGGACCGCCGCTACACGGCGCCCGACGGCGGCGAGCTGATCCTGCCGGGCCGCGCGCTGATGTTCGTGCGCAATGTCGGCCACCTGATGACGACCCCGGCAGTATTGCTGACGGACGGCAGCGAGGCACCGGAAGGTATCCTCGACGCGATCGTCACCAGCCTCTGCGGGCTCCATGATCTGAAGGGTGCGGGCAAGTTCAAGAACAGCCGCGCCGGGTCGATCTACATCGTCAAGCCAAAGATGCACGGGCCGGACGAAGCGGCGTTCACGAACCGGCTGTTCGATGCGGTGGAAGACCTGCTCGGGCTTGACCGCCACACGATCAAAGTCGGCGTAATGGACGAGGAGCGGCGCACGTCCGCCAATCTCGCCGCCTGCATCCAGGCGGTGCGCGAGCGGATCGTGTTCATCAACACCGGCTTCCTCGACCGCACCGGCGACGAGATGCACACCGCGATGCGGGCGGGCCCGATGATCCGCAAGGCGGAGATGAAGACCACTAGCTGGATCCAGTCCTACGAGAACCGCAACGTCCAGATCGGCCTTGCCTGCGGCCTCGCCGGCAAGGCGCAGATCGGCAAGGGCATGTGGGCCGCGCCCGACATGATGGCGGACATGCTGGCGCAGAAGATCGCGCACCCGCAGACCGGCGCCACCACCGCCTGGGTGCCGAGCCCGACGGCGGCGACGCTGCACGCGACGCACTATCACCGCGTCGACGTCCATGCGCGCCAGCAGGCGCGCCCCGCCGAGCCGGTGGCGCCGCTTGCGGACCTGTTGAGCGTGCCGATCGCCACCGGCCGCAACTGGCAGCCCGATGAAGTGCGCGAGGAGCTCGACAACAACGCGCAAGGAATCCTCGGCTATGTTGTGCGCTGGATCGACCAGGGCGTCGGCTGTTCCAAGGTGCCCGACATCCACGACGTCGGCCTGATGGAGGACCGCGCGACGCTGCGCATCTCGTCGCAACACCTCGCCAACTGGCTACTTCACGGCGTCGCCACGAAGGACGAGGTGGACGCGGCGTTCACGCGCATGGCGGCGAAGGTCGATGCGCAGAATGCGGGCGATCCGCTGTACCGCAAGCTCACGCCCGACAGTCTGGCGATGCAGGCGGCAAAGGCGCTGGTGTTTGAGGGCGTGGATCAGCCCAACGGCTACACCGAACCGCTGCTGCACCGGTTTCGGCAGCAGGCGAAGGCGCAAGGCTGATGCCCCTCTATCAGATCGCCGGCCAGCAGCCGACCGTCCACCCTTCCGCATGGATCGCGCCATCAGCCGACCTGATCGGCGACGTCCATCTGGGCGGGGGGGCGTCGGTCTGGTTCGGGGCCGTGATCCGCGCCGACAACACGCCCATCCTGGTCGGTGCGCGCTCCAACATCCAGGAGGGCGCGATGCTGCATTCGGACCCCGGCACGCCGCTGACGGTCGGCGAGGGCTGCACGGTGGGGCACCATGCCATTCTCCATGGCTGTACGCTGGGCGCCAATGTGCTGGTCGGGATGGGCGCAACGGTGCTCAATCGGGCGATGATCGGCGAGGATTGCCTGGTCGGCGCCGGCGCGCTGGTCACGGAGGGCAAGACCTTTCCAGCCGGGCACCTGATCGTCGGCGCACCGGCGCGGGCCGTCCGCCCGCTGGACCCCGCCGCGATCGCCGCACTCCAAATGTCGGCGGCGCATTACGCGGCCAAAGCGCGCGAATATGCCGCGGCGCTGGTCAGGGTCGATTAACGCGAGGAACCGCACCGCACCGGCACAGTTCTGCGACATTCGCCGTTTAGGGGCGCTCGCTTACAGGGTCGGAGTTGGTTCAATGCGTCGGTGGATGTTCCTGGTCGCGGTCGCGATCCCTGCGGTCGCGACCGCCCAACAAAGCGCGACGGCGCCCGCCGCGCCGGCGCCGCAGCAGACCCCGGCCGGCGAGGAGCCGGTCTCCGACGAGCCCGAGATCATCGTGCGGGGCACGCGCGGTCTGCCGGGCGCGGTGATCGGCGACATCCCGCCGGAGGAACAGCTCGGCCCCGCCGACATCCGCTCCTATGGCGTCAACTCGGTCGCGGAGCTGTTGAACGAGCTCGCGCCGCAGACGCGGTCCGGACGCGGGCAGGGCGGGCAGCCCGTGGTGCTGCTGAACGGTCGCCGCATTTCCGGCTTTGCCGAAATCCGCGATCTGCCGACCGAGGCGATCGCCCGCGTCGACATCCTGCCTGAGGAGGTGGCGCTCAAATACGGCTACCGCGCCGACCAGCGGGTGGTGAACTTCGTCCTCCGCCAGCGTTTCCGGGCGCTGACCGCTGAGGCTGGCGCCCGCGTGACGACGCAGGGCGACCGTTTCCAGCCTGAGGTCGAGCTGGATCTGCTCAATATCCGTCGCGACCAGCGGTTCAACCTCCACAGCAGCTATCGCCAGAGCGACCTGCTGCTCGAATCCCAGCGCGGTATCCTATCCAATCCCAGTGCCTTTTCACTGCAGGGCAATGTCATCGGTGTGAATGGCGGGGCCATTCCCGGCCTGGGCACGTCTACCATCGCTGGGGTGCCGAGCGGCGCGGCGACGCTGGCCGCGTTTGCCACGACGGGTGCGACGTCGACGGACGCGGGTCCGTTCCGCTCGCTCCTGGGCCAGAGCCGCAGCTTTTCCACCAACGCGAGCTATGCGCGCAACATCTTCGGCAGTATCGGCGCGACGATCAACGGCCGGATCGAGGCGACCACCGGCCGCTCGCTGCAAGGTCTGCCGACCGTGTCGCTGGCGCTGCCCGCGGGTAATCCGTTTTCGCCCTTCAGCGGTCCCGTGCTGGTCCAGCGCGCCGTCGGCGACGAGCCGCTGACGCAGCGTTCGGCGAGCATCACCAGCCGGCTGGGCGCGACGTTCAACGGCGACGTCGGCCGTTGGCGCTGGTCGCTGATCGGCGGGTACGACCGGGTCGACAGCCGCACCACGACCGACGCCGGCGTCGATGCGTCCGGCTTCCAGGCGCGGCTCAACGCGGGCGATCCGACCGCCAATCCGTTCGGCGCGCTCGCCCTGCAGCGGCTTGCGGACAACCGTGCCACCTCGACCAGCCAGGTCGCGAACCTCGATGCGCAGGCGAGCGGCACGCTGTTCCGCCTGCCCGCCGGCGAGATCGTCACCAGCGTCGCGGTCGGCGCCGACATGATCGACTTCGCCAGCCGCTCCACGCGCGCCGGCGTAACCCAGCGTGGCGAGGTCTCGCGCGACAGTGCCAGCGGCCGGATCAACCTGGACCTGCCGGTGACCAGCAGGAACCAGGACTTCGGTGGCGCGATCGGCAACCTTTCGCTCAACCTGAACGGCGCGGTCGAGCAGCTGTCGGACTTCGGTACGCTGACGACGCTCGGCTATGGCGCGAACTGGGCGCCGATCGAGGCGGTGCGCTTTATCGGCTCGGTGACCCACCAGGACGGCGCGCCGACCCCGCAGCAACTGGGTAATCCCCAGATCGTCACGCCCAACGTCCGGCTGTTCGACTTCGTCAACGGCACCACCGCCAATGTGACAACGATCAGCGGCGGCAATCCCACCCTGCGCGGCTTCTCGACGCATACCACCAAGCTGGGTGTCACCATCCGCCCTTCCAAGTCGCGCGACCTGACGTTGATCGCCAACTATGTCTCCGCGCGGGTGAACGATCCGGTGGCCGGCTTCCCGGCGGCGACGGCCGAGATCGCAGGCGCGTTTCCGGGTCGTTTCACTCGCGACGCGGGCGGGCAGTTGCTGCGCGTCGACACCCGGCCGGTGAACTTCGCGCGTACAGAGCGGTCCGAGCTGCGCTACGGGTTCAACTTCTCGGTGCCGATCAAGTCGGAGATCCAGAAGCAGGTCGAGGCGTTCCGCGCCGGCACCGGGCCGAACCCGTTCGCTGGCTTGCGACCGCCGGGTGGGCGAGGAGGAGCGGAGCAGGGTGCCGGCACGCCTGGCATCCCCGGACAGCCCGGCGCGGCGCCGGCAGGGACGCCCCCGGCGGCAGGCGTGGCACCGGCAGAGGGCAGGCGCGGCGGTCAAGGTGGCGCGGGCGGCGGCGGGCGCGGCTTCGGCGGCGGCTTTGGAGGTGGCGGCGGTGGCCGTGGCTTTGGCGGGGGCGGCGGCCCAGGCGGCGGCGGGCGGCTGCAGTTCGCGCTCTACCATACCTGGCACTTCACCGATGAGGTGCTGATCGCGCCAGGCGGACCGCGGCTGGACCTGCTCGACGGCGACGCGATCGGCTCCAGCGGCGGCCAGCCGCGCCACGAGCTGGAGGGACAGGCGGGGTATTCCAACAACGGGCTGGGGGCACGGCTGTCGGTCAACTTCCGCAGTGCGACAGAGGTCCAAGGCGGCACCGCCGCGCGGCCGACAGGCTTGCGGTTCGGATCGCTGACCACGGCGAACCTGCGTCTCTTCGCGGATCTCGGCCAGCGGCTCGACCTCGTCCGCAAGCATCCGTGGCTGCGCGGGACCCGGGTCGCGCTAGGCGTCGAGAACATCTTCGATTCGCGTCAGCGGGTGCTCGATGCGACGGGCGCTACGCCGATCAACTACCAGCCCGACCTGCTCGACCCGCTCGGCCGAACGGTGCGATTGTCTATCCGGAAGCTCTTCTTCTAAGACCGTCCAAGAGAGGGGCGGCATGACCCAGAAGGCGATCTTCATCACGGGCGGGGCATCGGGCATCGGACTGGCGACGGCGCGGCTGTTCGCTGGGCGGGGCTGGCGCGTCGGGCTGGCGGATGTCAACGAGGCGGCGCTGGCGACGATCGGGATTGCCGGCGCGAAGACCTATCGCATGGATGTGCGCGACCGCAAGGCATGGACGTCCGCGCTCGACGAGTTCACCGGCGGCGGCGGGCTCGACGTGCTGTTCAACAATGCCGGGATCGGATCGGGCGGGCCGCTCGCAGAGGCAGCGTTCGACGAGCTCGACCGGGTAGTGGCGATCAATTTCGGCGGCGTGCTCAACGGCGCGCGGATCGGGCATGCGTATCTGAAGCGCGCCGGCGGGTGCCTGCTCAACACCGCGTCCGCGTCGGCGATCTATGGCTCGGCGGGGCTGGCGACCTATTCGGCGACCAAGTTCGCGGTGCGGGCACTGACAGAGGCGCTCGACGGCGAGTGGCATGGCGACGGCATCCGCGTGCGCGCGATCGTGCCCGGCTTCATCGACACGCCGCTGCTGCGGGAGCCGGTATCGGGCAGCAATCGCTCGATCCGCGAGACGGTGACCGAGGCCGGGCTGGAGCTGACCGGCGTCGACGCGGTCGCGCAGGCAGCGTGGGATGCGGTGCACGGCGACCGCGTCCATACCTATATTGGCCCTACCGCCAAGCGCATGGCCTTTGCCGCGCGCTGGCTGCCCGGGCGGATGCGCAAGATGATGCGGCGGGGGTTTGGGTCGCAATAGCCCGCGGGAGATCGCTGCATGGAGCGGTCGTCAGCGGGTCGCGGAGCGGGAGTCGACATCGGCCCGTACGATAAAGGCCATCACGTTCGATGCGTACCAGCTCACACGATCAAGCTCGGATTTCGGAAATGACATGAGGACGTCGCGATCGCGGTAGAACATCGTGATGCCGCACTTCAGAGCCTGCTGAGGGCAGTCGATCATCTTGATGACCGAGCTCCCGGCGTGGCTTGGCACCGCGCGGTAATGTGCATCGTGGAATCTGCCGGGCTTGATCACTTCCCGACCCGATCGATCAAAAGACGCTTCCGAGGGTGGCCGGTAAGATATCGCGTCGAAGCCGTCGATGAAGTCGGCGAGGCTAATGCCAATGGCGGCGGTGTCCCCGATAAGCATCTCCCGCGTCAGCGCGGGACCGCGAGGGCGCGTCATGGACGAGGGGCTCAGCAGGTTCGACGATATGCTGACCTGGACAACCTGCGCCTCGCCTACCGTCTGCCTGTTCGGGCAGTTTGCCGGCCAGCCGGGTCGCAGTGACGGATAGGCGAACGCCAGCCGGACTTGGATTTGAGGGCCACCGTCGAGGTTGGGTGCAAGCGTGTAGTATGTCGCCGGCAACCGGAACCGAAGCGGCGGGGCGGAGGTGATCCGGTATCGCTCGTCACCATCAGCTCTGCGATCGGCGTAGTCGAACAACGCCGTTTCAACGAGATCCCAGTTGCAGCTCGCCCCGTTGCCCGGGAAGCCGGCGACCGGGACGATGAGGGATCGATCTCGCTTGCAGCTTGCCAGAAACGCCAGACAGGCGGTCGGCAAGGCGAAGAGGCACAGCAGCCGGCCCGTCCTTGGCCCCAACGCAGATCGGTTCATACTCCCACCGGCTCCAGCGAGGATGACCCTAGTCCCCCAGGATGCCGTCGATCGCCTCCGCCAGCTCGACGTCGCGGTGGCTGAGGCCGCCGGCATCGTGGGTGGTGAGCAGGACTTCCACCCGGTTCCAGACGTTGGTCCATTCGGGATGATGGTCCGCCTTTTCGGCGATCAGCGCGACCTGGGTCATGAAGCCGAACGCTTCCGCGAAGTCGGTGAACACGATGTTGCGGCGGATCGCGTCGCGCGCTTCGTCATAGTCCCAGTCGGGCAGGCCATCGAGCGCCTCGGCGCGCTCGGTCTCGTTCAAAGCTTCGATCGGGGCCTCGATCATGTTTAGGCTCCTTGGGATTGGCGGACGGGCACGGTAAGGCGGGGCATGACGATGGGGCAAGCACCGAGTGCGCAAGCGATCGAGCGCGTCGCCCGCGCCACGATCGACCGCCTGCCCGCGCAGTTCCGCGCGCACCTCGGCGACGTCGTGTTGCTGGTCGAGGAATGGGCGGACGACGAGACGCTGAGCAGCCTCGGCATCGAGCACCCGCTCGACCTGACCGGCCTGTACCATGGCCGGCCGGTGGGGGAGAAATCGTCGCTGGAATCGGGCGCGATGCCCGACCGCATCCACCTGTACCGGCAGGCGATCCTGTCCGAATGGTGCGAGACGGGGGTGCGGCTCGATGATCTGGTCGCGCATGTCACGATCCATGAGATCGGGCATCATTTCGGGCTTTCGGACGCGGACATGCACGCGCTGGAAGATGCGGTGGGCGATTGACCCTGCTCGCGTTCGGCGGCGTCGCGCTGGCACGCGGCGGGCGGGTGCTGGCCGACGGGCTCGGCTTCGCGCTCGGCCCCGGCGAGGCGATGGTGGTGACGGGGCCGAACGGGGTCGGCAAGTCGACGCTGATCCGGGTCGCGGCCGGGCTGCTGGCGCCCGCGGCCGGACGGGTGGTGCGCGACGGGCGGGTCGCGCTGCTGGGCGAGGGCCATGCGCTCGACCCGGAGCGGCCGCTGGCGGACGCGCTGGGGTTCTGGGCCGGGCTCGACGGCGGTGGCGCGGAGCTGGCGGCGGTGGGACTGGGCGGGCTCGGCGAGGTGCCGGTGCGGTTGTTGTCGACGGGGCAGCGGCGGCGCGCGGGGCTGGCGCGGGTGGTGGCGAGCGGGGCGGCGGTGTGGTTGCTGGATGAGCCTGCGAATGGGCTGGATGCCGACGGTGTGGGGTTGCTGGAGGGGTTGATCGCGGGACATCGGGCTGTGGGTGGGGCGGTCGTGGTGGCCACGCACCAGCCGTTGCGGGTGCCCGATGCCGCATCCTTGCTCCTCTCCGGCGAAGGCGGGAGCCCAGGCGCCGTGCATTCGGAGGAGAGTGCGCCCCTTACTACTGAGCAGCCCGACGCTGGACCCCGGCCTTCGCCGGGGAAGATATAGGGTGCTCAGGGCGCTCATCCTCCGCGACCTGCGCCGGGCGTGGGGATCGGGCAGCGTGCTGTGGCCGGTTGCGTTCTTCCTGCTGGTGGCGACGCTGTTTCCGTTCGCGATCGGACCGGATGGCGCCCTGCTGGCACGGGTCGGCGGCGGGGTGGTGTGGACGGCGGCGCTGCTGGCGGCGTTGCTGCCGGTCGAACGGCTGGTCGCGCCGGACCTGGAGGCGGGCGTGATCGACCAGCTGCTGGTGCGCGAAGTGCCGCTGGTGCTGGTCGCGGCGGCGAAGCTGGTCGCGCATTGGCTCGGCTTCGCGTTGCCGCTGATGCTGGCCGCACCGGTGGCGGCGGCGCTGTTCGGCATGTCGGCCGACGTGCTGCTGCGGGTCGAGCTGGGGCTGCTGATCGGGACGCCGGGGCTGGCGGCGCTGGGCGTGGCGACGGGGGCGCTGGTCGCGGGCCTGCGCGGTGCTGGCGCGGTGGCGGGGCTGGTGATGCTGCCGCTGGCGGTGCCGCTGCTGATCTTTGGCGGCGGCATGGTCGCCATGAACCTTGGCGGTGGCGCAGGCGCGGTGAAGCTGCTCGCGGCGACCAGCCTGCTGCTGTGCGCGGGTGCCCCGTTCGTGGCGGCGGCGGCGATCCGGGCAGGGATGGACTAACGCAAGTTTAGGGAAAGTTTGGGGTTAAACGCATTTGCGTGGCGGCGGCGAAGTTGTCGAAGTTGGCGGCATCGCGCACCATTCGTGGCCCGCGCGGTCGGATGGGGTTCGAACGGTGGGGCAGAGTTGAGAAAGAGCAGGCGGCGGGTCTGTCAGGTCCCCGGCTTGTAGGACAGCCTTATCGCGACCAGCGCGCCCAGATCGCGGTCGGTAGCACCAGCCCGCGCGCCTCTTCGCGGACGCCTAGCTCTCCCGCCTCGACGGTGCCGGGCAGGTCGGCGAGCGCCTGGCGCAGCATCTCGCCGATCGCGAGCGCGGACATGCGCACGGCGTAGACCGTCAAGAACAGGAAGCGCGAGTCGGCGTCCAGCAGCTGGCGGCAACCGGCGACGAGCGCGGGGAGATGTTCCTCCAGCCGCCACACCTCGCCTTCGGGGCCACGGCCGAATTTGGGCGGATCGAGCAGGATGCCGTCGTAGCGCCGCCCGCGCCGCCCCTCTCGGGCGACGAACTTGGCGGCGTCGTCGACCAGCCAGCGGACCGGGGACTCGGCCAGGCCGGAGAGGCGGGCGTTGCCGCGCGCGGCCTCGACCGACTTCTTGGACGCATCGACATGGGTGACGCGCGCGCCGGCGGCGGCGAGCGCGAGGCTGCCGACGCCGGTGTAGCCGAACAGGTTGAGGCATTCGGGGGTGCTCCCCTCCCGCAAGCGGCAGGGGGAGAGATGCGCGCCCTCCCGAAACCGGGAGGGGGATGCGAGCCGCTCGCGCATCCAGGTCCAGACGGGCGCCATGTCGGGGAAGAAGCCCAAGTGGCGGAACGGCGTCGCCTGCGCGGTGAATCGCACATCGTCCCACGCCAGCGGCCAGCCGTCGCGGGAGACGGGCTTGTCGAAGCGCCACTTGCCGCCGCCGTCCTCGTCGGAGCCGGGGACGAACTCCGCGTCCGCTTGCCAACCGGCGGTGGCGGGGGACCACAGCGCCTGCGGCTCTGGGCGGATGAAGCGGTGGGGCCCGTAGCGTTCCAGTTTGCGGCCGTCGCCGGAGTCGACGAGGCCGTAATCGGGCCAGGATTCGCCGATCAGGGTGTGAAGCTGCACTTGCTTATCGTTCGTGCTGAGCGAAGTCGAAGCACCTTCGCCTGTGCCCTTCGACTTCGCTAAGGGCGAACGGAAGTTGTGCGGCAGCCATAGTCATCGCGCCGCATGCTCCGCGACATAGCCGGTCACCGCCGCGAACGTCGCGGGCAGCGTGGCGTAGCGTTCCGCTCGTTCGTGCAGGTCGCCGACGCGGCCGGGCAGGGCCGCGCGGACGCCGGTGGCGCGCTCCACCGTGTCGCCGAACTTGGCCGGGTGCGCGGTCGCCAGCGTCACCACCGGCACGTCGAGCCCGGCGCGCCGGGCGGCGGCAAGTGCCACGCCGGTGTGCGGGTCGATCACCTGGCCGGCGCGCTCGTGCGCCCAGCGCATCGCGGTCATCATGTCATCGGCGCGGACCGCGTCGCTGGTGAGCAGCGCCGCCGCGCCGGCGTGCTGGGTCGGTGTCAGGCGCATCGCGTGGGTGCGCTCGAACCCCGCCATCTGCGCGGCGAGGGCGGTGCCGTCGCGGTCGCCGAGATCGTAGAGCAGGCGCTCGAAATTGGACGACACCTGGATATCCATCGAGGGCGTCGCGGTCTGTTGCACTGCTCCCCGCGCATAATGGCCCTGGCCGAGTGCACGATGGAGGATGTCGTTGACGTTGGTGGCGACGATCAGCCGCGCGACCGGCAACCCCATCCTGGCCGCGACATAGCCTGCGAACACGTCGCCGAAATTGCCGGTCGGCACCGAAAAGGCGACGCTGCGCCCGGGCGCGCCGAGGCGGACGGCGGCATAGAAATAATAGACGATCTGCGCGGCCAGCCGCGCCCAGTTGATCGAATTGACCGCCGACAGCCGGAAACGGTCTGCAAAGGCGGCGTCGTTGAACATCGCCTTCACCAGCGCCTGCGCATCGTCGAAATTGCCCTCCACCGCGATGTTGTGGATGTTGGGCGCGCTGACGGTGGTCATCTGCCGGCGCTGCACCTCCGTGACGCGGCCGAGCGGGTGGAGCATGAACACCTCGACGCCGGCTCGCCCGGCGAGCGCGTCGATCGCGGCGGAGCCGGTGTCGCCGCTGGTCGCGCCGATCACGGTGAGCGGGCGAGTGCTGCCGGTCAGGAACCGTTCGAAAAACAGGCCGAGCAGCTGCAGCGCGACATCCTTGAAGGCGAGCGTCGGGCCGTGGAACAGCTCCAGCAGCCACTGGTCATGGTCGATCTGGACCAGCGGCGTGACCGCGGCATGGGCGAAGCGGCCATAGGCTTGTTCGCACAGCCGCAGCAGCTCGTCGGCGGGAATGCTGTCGGCGACGAAGGGGGCGAGCACACGCGCTGCGGTCTGCGGGTAGGAGAGGCCGGCAAGTGCCGCAATCTCGTCCTGGCTCCAGCGTGGCCAGGCGTCGGGAACGTAGAGGCCGCCATCGGGGGCGAGGCCCGCCAGCGTCGCCTGGGCGAAGTCGAGCGCCGGAGCGGCGCCGCGGGTGCTGACATAGCGCATGGCGGCGGGCGGTAGCGGGCCGAAGGAGCAGGAGCAAGCGGAGCAACTCGGCGCGCTTACCCGAGCGTTTGCCGGGGAGGGACGTCAGCCCGACGCTGTTGGACGCCGCCGCAGCGCCAGCGCATAGATGATGGCCGCCACAAGGGCAAAGAAGAACCACTGGCCCGCATAGGCGAGGTGGTTGTTGGGCAGGCTCTCGACGCCGGGCGCGCGGTTGGGGGCGAGACCCGCGACCGGCGGGTCGGCGACCAGCATGGGTGGCGCGGGCGTCTTGTCCCACAGCCCGGCGAGCATCGAGCGCGTGTCGGGGGCCTGACCGATGAAGCCCGACACCGCCCCGCCCGCCCAGCGCACCTGCGTCTTGGCATCGCGCGTGGTGCCGAGCTGGACCAGCGGCTCCCCGCCTGCGTTGCATCGCGCGATGGCGCGGTACCCCGATCCGCCCGCGCCGACGAGGCTGATGGCGACCGGTGGGACGCAGCGCGCGGCCGAGCGCCGGAACAGCAGCGCCTCGTCAGATTTGGTGGGAAACGCCACCTTAGGGAGGGTTGGATTGGCCGCGAGCTGGGCGAGAAACGCCTCCTTGCGCGGCAGCCGGTCGAGCAGCTGCCACAGCCCCAGCGCGATCATGGTGGCGATCGCAAGGGTGACGACGATCGTCGGCAGGATCGGGATGCGCCTCATGCCAGCCAACTTGCGGCGTCGCTGACGGACGCCGCCAAAGCCCGCTCAGCCGCCGTGGATCGGCGCGCCCCAGCCGCCCCAGACATAGACGGTGACGAACAGGAACAGCCACACCACGTCGACGAAATGCCAGTACCAGGCCGCCGCCTCGAAGCCGAAATGCTGCTTGGGCGTGAAGTGGCCCTTATAGGCACGCACCAGGCAAACGATCAGGAAGATCGTGCCGACGAGCACATGGAAGCCGTGAAAGCCGGTCGCCATGAAGAACGACGCGCCATAGTTGATGCCCTTGAACGGGAAGGGCGCGTGAGCATACTCATACGCCTGGATGGCGGTGAAGATCGCGCCCAGGATCACCGTCAGCCACAGCCCCTTGAGCACGCCGTCGCGGTCGCCGACGCCGATCAGGCCCCAAGCCCCGCGCTTCTCGCCGCCGCGCTGGTTGTGGATCAGCGCGTGGTGCGCCCAGGTGACGGTGGTGCCGGACGTGAGCAGGATCAGCGTGTTGAGCAGCGGCAGCTCGAAGGCGTTGATGACCTCCAGCCCCTTGGGCGGCCATTGCGCCGCGGCGGCGGCGGCCCCTTCGGTGACGCGCTCGACCTGGCCGTCGACAAAGGTCATCGCGGTGGGGAACAGCGAGAAGTCGAAGAACGCCCAGAACCAGCCGACGAAGAACATGACCTCCGACGCGATGAACAGGATCATCCCGTAGCGCATGTGGAGCTGCACCACGGGGGTGTGGTCGCCCTTGTGCGCCTCGTCGACGACCTTGGCCCACCAGCTGTACATGCAGGCGAGCACCGCGACGGTGCCGGCGATGAACAGCCAGCCGCCGCCATTGGGCTTGCCGACATGGCCGCCGTGCATCCACATGATCGCGCCGGTCGCCATCAGCAGCGCCGCGAACGCTGACACGATCGGCACCGCGTCGGGCGGCAGGATGTGGTAATCGTGGTTCTTGGCGCCGGCCATGCTTGCGTTCCCGGTAAGCGTTAGGCGTCAGCCCCTAGCGCGAGGCCAACTGCGAATCCACCGGGTAAAATGTGTAGGACAGCGTGATGGTTGCGACGTCGCGCGCGTCGGGATCGTCCATGATCGCCGGGTCGACATAGAAGATCACCGGCATGCGCTGCGTCTCGCCGGGCTGCAGCGTCTGTTCGGAGAAGCAGAAGCACTGGATCTTGGTGAAATATTTGCCCGCCTCGCTGGGCGTGACGTTGAAGGTGGCGGTGCCGGTCAACGGCCGCGCAGAGGTGTTGGTGGCGCGGAAGAACGCCATGTCGCGGGCGCCGATCGCCACCGTTTCGGACTGGACCTCCGGCCGGAACTTCCAGGCGAGCTTCTGGACATTGGCGTCGAAGGCGACGCGGATCTGCCGGTCGGTGGCACCTGGTGCGGCGGTGCCGCGCTGGGTGGTGCCGTTAAGTCCGGTCACCTGGCAGAACAGCCGGTAGAGCGGTACGCTCGCCCAGGCGAGGCCGGTCATGAAGCAGACGAACAGCACCGCCAGGGCGGCCGTGCGGGTGGTGCGGGTCATGCCCAAGATCATCCGTGGCCGCCGGTAATCTTCGCCATCGCGATCAGGAAAGTGAGCAGCGCGAACGCGCCCAGCAGCAGCGCCAGGATGAGGTTGCGGCTGCGCTGCCGGCGGCGGACCAGATCTTCGTCGATCATGCATATATCCAGCGGTCAACCACCAGCGCGCCGAACATCACGAACAGGTAGAGAATGGAAAAGGAGAAGAGCTGCTTTTCAGGCTTCATCGTGTCGCCCGGCGCCGATGCGCGGGTCGCGACGTGGAGCGCCAGCAGCGCGAACACCCCCGTCATCGTCACCGCCACCGCGCCATAGACGAAGCCAGCCAGCCCCAGCGGCCAGGGCGCCACCGCCGCGATCGCCATCGGGATGGTGTAGAGGCCGATCTGCACCCGCGTCGCGCGCTCGCCGGCGACCACGGGCAGCATCGGCACACCTGCATTGGCATAGTCGATCTTCACGAACAGCGCGAGCGCCCAGAAATGCGGCGGCGTCCACAGAAAGACGAGCAGGAACAGCAGGATCGGCAGGATCGTGACGTCGCCGGTCGCCGCCGCCCAGCCGATCACCGGCGGGAACGCGCCCGCAGCACCGCCGATGACGATGTTCTGTGGCGTCCGGCGCTTCAGCCAGACGGTGTAGATCAGGACATAGAAGAGGATCGATCCCGCGAGGATCGCGGCCGCGAGCCAGTTGACCGCGACGCCCATCAGCACGACCGAGAAGACGCTCAGGCCGACGCCGAAATGCAGCGCCGACTGCGCGTCCATGCGCCCGGCAGGCAGCGGACGCTGCGCGGTGCGGCGCATCACCGCGTCGATATCGGCCTCATACCACTGATTGAGCGCCCCCGCGGCCCCGGCGCCGATCGCAATGCACAGAATGGCGGTGAAGGCGAGGACCGGCGCGATCTGGGTCGGTGCCGCCAGCATCCCGCACAGGCCGGTGAAAACGACCAGCGTCATCACCCGCGGCTTGGTCAACGCCAGCAGGTCGCGCCAATCGGCGGGCGGCAGCAGGGGGGTGGCGACGGTCACGGGTGCGCATATAGTTGCGGTAAGGTGCGGGGGGAAGCTCTCAGCCGGGAACGGCGACCGGCATCGGATGGTCCGCGGGAGCGATGACGGCGTTTCGGTACCGAGTGGGCAGGTCCACCCACTCTTTCAGCGTGCGCGGCTGATCGACCTCCGCCAGGCCGACGTCCGGCCATTCGTCACGAGAGGGAAAGTGAGCGGTGCCGAACAGCCGGTCCCACAGCGTCGTGAACGCCCCGAAATTCTTGTCGAAATGCCGCTCCTCGAGCGAATGGTGGATGCGGTGGAAGTTGTTGTCGGCGAAGAGGATCCGCAACGGCCCAAGATTGATCCGGGTGGGTGAGTGGATCCAGACGATGTGCAGGTACAGGATCAAGCTGACGAACGGCAGCGCCGGCCCGACATCACAGATCACCAGCGTCGTCGGAATGGCGAGCAGAAGCCCGATCACGGTTTCGCTGATGTGGTGATAGGAATTGACGGCGGTCAGATCGCGTACCGAATGGTGTACCGCATGGTACCGCCACAGCCAGCGATGCTGGATGCGATGGTAGCAGTAGAAGAAGAAGTCGTTCACGGTCGCCGCCAGCACCACGGCGATCAGGGCCGCGAGCGGGCCAGCCCAGGCAAGTCCGGAAAACACCGGCAAATTCACCAAGGGCATGATCCCATAGGCCTTGGTCATTGCAACCGCCGCGGTCGCGATCACCGCGGACGCCGCGATCGAGACGGTCCAATAGGCCATGCCGGCAGCCCGCTGGCGCAAGCCGATCCGTTCGCGCGCATTGAGCAGCTCAAAGACGGTCAGCACGACCGCGACCGTCACCCAGCCGAAGAGTCCGCGTTGTAATGTCGCGAGGACCGAAGCCAGGAATTCCATCGGGTCATGTTAGGCGGGCATCGGCTAAGCGGTAGTTAAAGCGCACCTGCCCGCGCAGCCGCGCCACGAAGAAGGAAGGACGCGAACGTGACGAGGGCGCAATGCCAGTGCGGGCAGCTGTCGGTGGTGGCGGCGGGGCCGAGCCCGGCGGTAGTGGCGTGCCATTGCTCCGCCTGCCAGCGGCGAACCGGATCACCGTTCGGGGTGCTCGCCTATTATCCCGCCGACGCGCTGACGATCGCCGGCCAGGCGACCCGCTATGCGCGGACGGCGGACAGTGGTGCGGCATTCGAGAGCTTCTTCTGCCCGCGCTGCGGCTCTACCGTTTACGCGCGGGCGGCGAAGCATCCTGCGCTGATCGGCGTGGCGGTCGGCGCGTTCGCTGATCCCGGCTACCCGCCGCCGGTCCGCTCGGTCTGGGAGGAAGGCAGGCATGGCTGGGTGGCGATGCCGGATGCTGCCAAGCGGTTCGAGCGTGGGCGCGTTGATTAGTGTCAGACACGACTTGGTGCTGTTAGCCCTCCCCGGCGGACGCCGGGGCCTGAGTCCGCGGCGCGGCCGACTGGGCCCCGGCTTCCGCCGGGGAGGGTGGATCTTCGCCAAACTCAGCCTGCGGACACGCGGCGGATCGCAAAGGCGCGGTCGGCGATGATCGGGGCGGGGGTGAAGCGCAGCGTCTCGCCGACGTTCGCCTCCAGCGTCTCCGTGACGACACCGGCGGCGGTGTCCCAGCCGGTGATCCGATAGCGGCCGGGCGCGAGGCCGGGCACGGTCACGCGCGGCGCGATCGGGGTGGCGCCCGCGTCGATCCGCCCATCGGCCGCCAGTGAGCGGCGGCGGAGCAGCCACACCACCGCCTGCGCGGCGTCGCCACAGGCGAAGTGATGGAAACCGGTGGCGCCGACCGCTTCGCTCAGATTGACCCGCGCGAAGCTCGGCCAGTCTATCAACGGCAGGAAGCCCGCCATCGCATGCTGAGCGCGGCGCATGCCCGGCGTCAGCACATGCGGGTGGCGGTTGGGCCAGCGCATGCCGCCGCCCGCGCCGCCGCTGGCGAGATGGGCCCAGCTCATGTGGCGGAAATACTCGTCGTCAAAAGCTTCCGGCAGCGACCGCTTCTTGTCCTTGAAGCGGTGGATGGGACCGTGCTCGGTATCGAGGAAGGGGCGGCGGTCGGTGATCTCCGCCAGGCAGTCGCGCACCACGTCGCCCATCGCCACCGTGGCCGCGACGGTGTTGCGCGGGTCGTCGATCGCACCATGCCGATAGATGTGGATGGTCGCGAAATCGAGGTCGGGGTGGCGGAATATCGGGCCGGCCATGTCGAGCTCGGGCCGGTGCTGCAGCTCAGGCCCGAACAGCGACACGGTCTGCGGGTGGGTGCGCCCGTACAGCCGCTGCTCTAGCGCCCGGACGTGGTGCGACAGGTCGGCGATGAACTCCGGCCAGCTGTCGACCCGGTCGCCGCCATGCGCGGGGTGGATCTCGTTCCACAGATCCCAGGCGAACAGCGCACCCGAGCCGCCCCACCGCGTCACCATGAAGGTCAGCCGCGCCTTGATCGCCGCGCGCGTCGGGCCGCAGGTCAGCGCCTCTCCCATGTGGCGCAGCGGCCCGCCCTGCGCGGTATTCCACGGGTGATCGCGCCAGCGCAGCCACATCCAGAAGGTGTCGACCGGCGTCAGCAGGATGCGGAGGCCATGCCGCTCGCACAGCGCGAACAGATCGTCCCAGAGCCGCACCATCGCCGGCACATAGACGCCGGTCGGGCGCTCCAGAAAGCGGTGCCGCCCTTGCGCATATTCGACCATCAGCCGCAGGCAGGTGACGCCTTGCGAAGCGAGCCAGACGAGATGGCGGTCGACGGCGGCGAGATCGCGGCGGCGGAACAGGCCGTTCAGCTCCGGCCAGTCGACCGCGTCGTTCTGGCCGATCGGCGTCCAGGGCGCGCCGCCCTCGGTGACGAAATACGGCGCGCCGGGCGCGACGCCGACCCAGGGCAATGCCGCTGCAGAGGCTGGCGCCGACAGAGCTTCCGGGAGAGCGATGACTGGATGCATGGCTGCGAAGAGCGCGCAGGCGCCGGGCGCGTTCCCGGCCTTGACTCAGGTCAGCCTGTTGTCGGTCAGGTGGATGCGTCGTCCGCCGGGAAGAACCGGGCGATCACGCTCTGCCGCAGCCGCGCGGGCCGCAGGGTGGTGGCGTCGAGGCTGCACCAGCTCGACTTGATCTCGGCCAGCACCTCGTCACCGCGGCGGATGATGGTGGCGTAAAAGGCGCGGGCGCCCTGCACCTTTTCGAGCAGCACGGTGGCGATCACGTCGTCGCCCAGGAAGGTCGGCTTGCGATAGGTGATCTCGTGCTTGAGCGCGACCCAGAGATGCTCCGCCACCGCATCCGGCGGAGCGAGCCGCTGCCAGTGGCTGATCACCGCCGCCTGCACCCACTTCAGGTACGAGGCGTTGTTGACATGCCCCATGAAGTCGATGTCCGCGGGGTCGATGCCGACGGGATAATGGTGGGGAATCGCGTTGGGCACGGTCGCACCGTTAGCACGACAAGCCTTGCACTGTCGTGACCGAAGACGTGAACCGCAAAGAAAAGGGCCCCGGATCGCTCCGGAGCCCTCTTGCTCGTCGCCAAGGCCGGTTAGTGCTTCGCATCCCCGTCGTCGATGACGGGCAGCGTCTCGAACTGGTGATAGGGCGGCGGGCTCGACAGCGACCACTCCAGCGTCGTCGCCCCTTCGCCCCACGGATTGTCGCCCGCCTTACGCCCGCCCAGCAGCGAAGCGATGATGTTGACGAAGAACACCACCATCGATGCCGCCATGATCATGTAACCGATGCTGGCAACATAGTTCCAATAGGCGAATGCGTCCGGATAGTCGGGAATGCGGCGCGGCATGCTCTGCAGCCCCAGGAAGTGCATCGGGAAGAACAGGATGTTGACGCCGACGAAGAAGACCCAGAAGTGCACCTGACCGAGCGCCTCGTTGTACATCCTCCCCGACATCTTGGGGAACCAGTAGTAGAAGCCAGCGAACAGCCCGAACACCGCGCCGAGGCTGAGCACATAGTGGAAGTGGGCGACGACGTAATAGGAGTCGTGCATGTAATCGTCGACGCCGCCGTTGGCGAGCACGACGCCGGTGACGCCGCCGACCGTGAACATGAAGATGAAGCCGATCGCCCAGACCATCGGCGTCTTGAACGAGATCGACCCGCCCCACATCGTCGCGATCCAGGAGAAGATCTTGACCCCGGTGGGCACCGCGATGACCATCGTCGCGGCGGTGAAGTACATCTTCGTGTTCACGCTGAGGCCCACGGTGAACATGTGGTGCGCCCAGACGACGAAGCCGACCACGCCGATCGCGACCATGGCATAAGCCATGCCGAGATACCCGAACACCGGCTTGCGGCTGAAGGTCGAGATCACCTGGCTGACGATACCGAAGCCCGGCAGGATCATGATGTACACTTCGGGGTGACCGAAGAACCAGAACAGGTGCTGGAACAGCACGGGATCGCCGCCGCCGGCCGGATCGAAGAAGGTGGTGCCGAAATTACGGTCGGTCAGCAGCATGGTGATCGCGGCCGCGAGCACCGGCAGCGCCAGCAGCAGCAGAAAGGCGGTGACCAGCACCGACCACACGAACAGCGGCATCTTGTGCAGCGTCATGCCCGGCGCGCGCATGTTGAAGATGGTGGTGATGAAGTTGATCGCGCCGAGGATCGAGCTGGCGCCCGCGAGGTGAAGCGACAGGATCGCCATGTCGACCGACGGCCCCGGCTCGCCATAGGTGGAAAGCGGCGCATAAATGGTCCAGCCGGTGCCCGCGCCGCCGAAGAACGGCGAGGCGAGCAGCAGCGAGAAAGCCGGCACCAGCAGCCAGAAGCTGATGTTGTTCATGCGCGGGAACGCCATGTCGGGCGCGCCGATCATGATCGGCACGAACCAGTTGCCGAAGCCGCCGATCATCGCCGGCATGACCATGAAGAACACCATGATCAGCCCGTGGGCGGTGATCAGCACGTTCCACAGGTGGAGCGCGTGGTCGAGCCCGGTCTGGCCGCCCGGCAGATAATGTGCCCAGGTGCCGAGATACTGGATGCCCGGATGCGCCAGCTCCGCGCGCATGAGCCCGGAGATCGCGCCGCCGATGATACCCGCGATGATCGCGAAGATCAGATACAGTGTGCCGATGTCCTTGTGGTTCGTCGACATGAACCAGCGGGCGAAGAAGCCCGGCTTGTGGTCCGCGTCGTGATGATGCTCATGGGCATCATGCGCCACGAAAGCGGCATGGTTCGGCGAGAGGGCGGTATCGGTCATCTTATTGTCCGGGATTGCCGCCGGCCTGCGAATTGCGGGTGGCGCCTTGGGGAGTAGCGGGAAGGGCGGGAGTGCCGGGGTTGGGGCCCGCCGGCGGCACCGTGAACTCGCCCGGCGTTTCGGTCGGGTTGCCCGCGGCGCCCGGCTGCGGGATGACCGCGCCCGACGGCGCGGCGGCCTCGGCCGCGCCCGGCAGCTTGCCGCCCTTGGCGACGACCCAGCGGGCGAAGGTCGCGCGATCGACCGCCTGCACCGCGATCGGCATGAACGGATGCCGCGCGCCGCACAGCTCGGAACACTGGCCGAAATACAGGCCCGGCTTCTCGATGGTGAAGCTCGATTCGTTGAGTCGGCCGGGCACCGCGTCGAGCTTGAACCAGAAGGCGGGCAGCGCCCAGCTGTGGATCACGTCGGCCGACGTGGTGATGAGGCGGATCGGCACCCCGACCGGCAGCACCACGCGGTTGTCGACTGCCAGCAGGCGCGGCCCATCGGCGTCGGTGCGGAACCGCTCGCCGCCGGTCACCTGGTCACGCTCCTTGAGCATGTTGGCGGTGATCTCGAAATCCCCATAGTCGGGATAGCTGTAGGTCCAGTACCATTGGTTACCGGTGGCCTTCAGCGTCACCGCATTGGCGGGCGCCGGCTTGAACTGGGCCTGCAGCAGCCCGATCGAGGGAATGGCGATCAGCACCAGCAGCAGCACCGGGATGACCGTCCAGGCGATCTCGATCGCGGTGTTGTGGCTGGTCTTGGACGGGATCGGATTGGCCGCCTTGCGATAGCGGATCACCACCCAGACGAGCAGCGCCAGCACAAACACCGAGATGGCGGTGATCAGCGGCATCAGGATGATGTTGTGGAACCAGCTGGCGAATTCCCCATTGCGCGTCACCTGCGGCTGGATGCCGATCTGATGATCCTGAGGACGGCCGATCTCGGGGTCCGCGACGATGACGGGCGCGCCGTTCTGCGCCAGCAGCGGCGAGGCGGGCTGCGCGGTCGGGGCGGCCGCCGCGGTGGTCGGCGTGGTGTTGGCCGCGCCGGGAACGTTGGCGGAACCCTGCTGCGCTCCGGCGGCGGTCAACCCGCCGCATGCGAGTGCCGCGGCCGCCGCCAGCTTCAACAGTCCCCGAATGCGCATGCGTATCGTCACCTTTGGCCGTATTTAACGCCCCGAACGGAGCCCCGGGCCGCCAGGAAAGGCCCTATGATGGGGCGCCTATACGGAAGCCGGCCCCGCGCCTCAAGCGTCGTTGTCCGTGCCGGTGCTTTGCGTTGCATGACCACCATCGCGACCGTATCAGCGCTCGCGGGAGGGTGGCGATGACCGACGATGACGTGCTGGCCGAGTTCCGAGCCGCGCAAGCCCTGTTGGAGGGGCATTTCATCCTCTCCTCCGGGCTGCACAGCCCGCGGTATCTGCAATGCGCGCGGGTGCTGATGGACCCGCGCCGGGCAGCGCGGCTGGCGGATGCGCTGGTGCGCAGGCTGCCGGCGGAGGTGAAGCAGCGCGCCACCGCGGTGGTCTCGCCCGCGATGGGGGGCGTGGTCGCCGGGCACGAACTCGCCCGCGCGCTGGGGATCGAGGCGATGTTCCTGGAGCGGCCGACCGGCACCTTCGAGCTCCGCCGCGGCTTTCGGCTCGAGCCGGGGCAGCCCGTCATCATGATGGAGGATGTGGTCACCACCGGCCTGTCGTCGCGCGAGGCGATCGCGGCCATCGCCGCGGCGGGCGGCAATACGGTCGCTGCGGCGGCGCTGGTCGATCGCTCGAGCGGCGCGGCGGACCTGGGCGTGCCGTTCTTTCCGCTGATCCTGCTCGACGTGCCGAGCTACGCTGCCGACGCGCTGCCGCCCGAACTGGCGGCGGTCGCGGCGGTGAAGCCCGGCAGCAGGGCGGCATGATGCTGCGGCTGCCATGCTGAGGCTGCCATGCTGAGACTGCCATGCTGAGGCTGGGGGTCAACATCGACCATGTCGCGACCGTGCGCAACGCGCGCGGCACTGCCTATCCCGATCCGGTGCGCGCCGCGCTCGTGGCGGCGGCGGCGGGCGCGAACGGCATCACCGCACATCTGCGCGAGGATCGGCGGCACATCACCGACGACGACATCGCCCGGCTCGCGGCCGAGCTGACGATCCCGCTCAACCTGGAAATGGCGGCGACCGACGAGATGCTCGCCATCGCGCTTCGGCACCGGCCGCACGCGGCGTGCATCGTACCGGAGAAGCGCGAGGAGCGTACCACAGAGGGCGGCATCGACGCCGCCGGGCAGCACAATCGGCTGGCGCCGCTCGTCGGCGAGCTGGTCGCGGCAAAAATCCGCGTGTCGCTGTTCATCGAGCCCGATCCTCGCCAGATCGAGGCGGCGCTGCGGCTTGGCGCGCCGGTGGTGGAGCTGCATACCGGCCGCTACGCCGAGCTGGAGGGGGACGCGCTCGCCGCCGAGCTGCGACGGCTGTCCGACGCGGCGGCGCTGGCGGTGAAGAACGGCCTGGAGGTCCATGCCGGCCACGGGCTGACGGTCGACAATGTCGCGGCCATCGCCGCCATTCCGCAGGTCATGGAACTGAACATCGGCCATGCGCTGATCGCCGAGTCGCTGTTCGTCGGCCTGGACGGGGCGGTGCGGGCGATGCGCGCGGCGATGGACGCAGCGCGCTAAGGGGACGCGGCGGGGTAACACTCCTCCGGCAAAGGATGCGTCGTGCATCTTTTCCCTGTATGGAGCAGTCCATGTCCATTCGTCCCTGGCGCGACATCGCGCGCCGCACCAGCCGCCAGATCATGGTTGGCAACGTCCCCGTCGGCGGCGACGCGCCCGTGACCGTGCAAACCATGACCAACACGCCGACCAGCGACGCGCGCGCGACGATCGACCAGATCCGGCGCTGCGAAGAGGCGGGCGTCGACATCATCCGGGTGTCGTGTCCGGACGTGGAATCGACGGCGGCGCTGAAGCAGATCGTGCGTGCGTCGCGGGTGCCGATCGTCGCGGACATCCACTTTCACTACAAGCGCGCGCTGGAAGCGGCAGACGCAGGTGCTGCATGCCTGCGCATCAACCCGGGCAATATCGGCTCGTCGGAGCGCGTGGCGGAGGTGGTGCGCGCGGCCAAGGCGAATGGCTGCGCGATCCGGATCGGGGTCAATGGCGGGTCGCTGGAGCGCGACCTGCTCGAGAAGTACGGCGAGCCGTGCCCGGACGCGCTGGTCGAGTCGGCGCTCGACCACATCAAGCTGCTCCAGGACCACGACTTTCACGAGTACAAGGTGGCGGTGAAGGCGTCGGACCTGTTCCTGGCGGTCGCGGCCTATCAGCAGCTGGCCGAGGCGGTGGACTGCCCGCTGCACCTGGGCATCACGGAGGCGGGCGGGTTCGTCGGCGGCACGGTCAAGTCGGCGATCGGCATCGGTTCGCTGTTGTGGTTCGGGATCGGCGACACCATTCGCGTGTCGCTGTCGGCCGAGCCCGAGGAGGAGGTGCGCGTCGGCTTCGAGATCCTGAAGGCGCTCGGCATCCGCAACCGGGGCGTCCGGGTGGTCTCGTGCCCGTCCTGCGCGCGCCAAGGCTTTGACGTGATCCGCACCGTCCAGGCGCTGGAGGAGCGGCTGCAGCACATCCGCACGCCGATGTCGCTGTCGGTGCTCGGCTGCGTCGTCAACGGACCCGGCGAGGCGCGCGAGACCGATATCGGCATCACCGGCGGCGGCAATGGCAAGCACATGGTCTATCTGTCCGGCGTCACCGACCACCACGTCCAGGATGCGGGCATGGTCGACCACATCGTCCGGCTGGTCGAGGCGAAAGCTGCGGAGATCGAGGCGGCAGACGAGCAGCGCGCTGCGGCTTAAGCATGTGCTCGCGCATGGGTCGCCATGCCACTGCCCATTGTGCCCCGTGAGGACCTATGTCATGTCGTAAGACCTGGAGACAGGCTCATGACCTACCATGCCAAGGTGATCGCCGGAGGTAAGATCGTAATTCCCGCCGACCTGCGTCGAGAGTTCGGGATGCGCGATGGCGACACGGTCGTACTCGATCGGTTGGCGGACGGGGGGCTGTCGATTAGGACTTTCGATCAGGTCGTTCGCGATACGCAGCGGCGTGCGAGGGAAATCTTCGGAGCTGGATACACAGTCGATCAGTTCATCGCCGAGAACCGCGCCGATTGGGGCGAGGAGTGAGCGTCGTCGTCGATGCGGCGGCCGTCATGGCGCTGATGTTGGCGGAATCCGGTGCGGAGCAGGTGTCGGCGGTGATCCGCGGTAGCCTCATGTCGGCCGTAAACGTGTCGGAGAGCTGTGCTCGCGGCGTCGAGCGGGGAGCGAGTGCCGAGGATGTGCTGACCATTCTGCACGAGTACGAGGTGCGGATCGTGGCGTTTGACCTTCGTCAAGCGCTTGAGGCGGCACGCTTGCGCGAACCGACGCGCTCGGCGGGAGCGGGCATCGGCGATCGGGCGTGCCTCGCGTTGGGCAGAACGCACGAGGCGACGATCTACACCGGCGACCGGCGGCTTGCGACAGTCGCCGATCGGACCGGTCTCGACATCCGACTGATCCGCTAGCCCTCCTTTGGCGGTCGCCCGCGTTTCACCGGTTCGGGCGCCTCCAGCTTCACCCCGCGCCGCGCCAGCGCCTCGCGCAGCAAGCACTCGATCTGGGCGTTTACCGAGCGCAGGTCGCCCGCCGCGGCGCGCTCGATCGCCGCGTGGAGGGCGGCGTCGAGGCGGAGCGGGAACGCCTTCTTGGGAGCGCCGCCGGACACGCTACTGGTACAGCGAGCCCGTGTTCACTACCGGCTGCGTGTCGCGCTCGCCGCACAGCACGACCATCAGGTTGCTGACCATCGCCGCGCGGCGCTCGTCGTCCAGCTCGACGACGTTCTTCGCGGACAGCATCGTCAGCGCCATCTCGACCATGCCGACCGCGCCCTCCACCAAGGTCTGACGCGCGGCGACCACCGCCTGCGCCTGTTGGCGGCGCAGCATCGCGCCCGCGATCTCCTGCGCGTAGGCCAAATGCGTGAAGCCGCATTCGTCGACCGTGATCCCCGCCACCAGCAGCCGTTCGATCAGCTCGGTGCGCAGCTCGGCCCCGACCTGGTCGTGATTGCCGCGCAGCGTCACCTCCTGATGCTCGAAGTCGTCATAAGGATAGCGCGAGCCGATGGTGCGCACCGCCGCCTCGATCTGGACGTTGACGAAGGCCTTGTAGTCGTCGACATCGAACAGCGCCTGCGCGGTGTCGGTGACGCGCCACACCACCTGCGCCGCCATCTCGATCGGGTTGCCGCGCAGGTCGTTGACCTTGATCCGTTCGGAGATGATGTTGTTGGCGCGCGCAGAGATCTTCTTGCGGCCGAGCCACGGCAGCAACCAGCGCAGCCCGGTGTTGCGGTCGGTGCCCTTGTAGCTGCCGAACAGCGTGATCGCCGTCGCCTGATTGGGCTGCTGCATGTAGAAGCCGCACAGGATGAACAGGAACGCGAACGAGCCGCCCGCGATCAGCGCGACGCCGAGCCCCGTGGCCGTGTCCAGCATTCCGAAGCCGACACCGGTCGCGACCAGCGCGAGCAGCAGAAGCAGCAGCATCGGATAGCCGCTCGCCGTCGCCGCGGGCCGTTCGCGCGACAGGCTGAGCGCACCTACGGTATTCGTCATGAGTCCCTCCCGTTATTGTGATATCACAATAATACTATGGGGGAGAGCGTCAAGCAGGAATGTGGGACGGGCGCATGTGCCCGCCGGCCGCGCTGGTGCGGGTGGAGCCTAGCTGACGCTACGCTCTCTCCCGCCCTGCGCGTCAGTTCGGCACCACCGTCACGGCGCGGCGGTTCTGGGCGTAGCTGTCCTCATCCGAGCCCAAGGCCGCCGGGCGCTCCTTGCCGTAGCTGATCGTGGTCATGCGGGCGGCGTCCACACCGCGCGCGGCGAGGTAGTTCTTGGCGGCATTGGCGCGCTGGTCGCCGAGCGCCAGATTATACTCGCGGGTGCCGCGCTCGTCGGCGTGGCCCTCGATCGTCACGCGGACGCGAGGGTTGCGGGCGAGCCACTCGGCCTGGCTATCGAGAATCGCGCGCGCGGTGGCGTCGATGTCGTACTGGTCGAGGCCGAACAGCACGGTGTTGGCGCTGACGGAGCGGCGGAAATCCGCGTCGGAGCCTGGGATGACATTGCCGTTGGCATCGGTCTGCGGCCCGGTCGCGCCCTGGTCCGTCCCGGTGGCGGAATCCTGCAGCGGCGGCGGCGGCAGCTGGGCCGGGCGCTTCTTGCCGCAGCCGGCGACGGCCACCAGCATGGTGGCGGCGAGCAGGGTCTGGTGGAGCTTCATGATATGGTTCTCCGTCTTGATCGTTCGTGCTGAGCGAAGTCGAAGCACCTCTGCCCTTCGACTTCGCTCAGGGCGAACGGAAGTGGGGGTTTGGAACTCACGGCCTGAGCGGCCCCCAGGCGGGGTCGGAGCCGTCGAGCGGGGTGGGGACGCGGCGCTCGTTGACGCCGGTGAGGTCGACCGACCACAGGTCCGCCTTGCCGGCCGAGCCGCGACCGGCGCGGTGGAAGACGACGACGCGGCCGTTCGGCGACCAGCTCGGCCCCTCGTCGCCCCAGCTTTCGGTCAGCAGCCGCTCGCCCCCGCCGCCGGGCGCCATCACGCCGATGCGGAAGCCGCCCGCGATCCGGGTGAAGGCGATCAGGTCGCCGCGCGGGCTCCACACCGGCGTCGCATAGCGGCCGCCGGCGAAGCTGATCCGCTGCTGGTTCGATCCGTCCGCGCCCATCACATAGAGCTGCTGACCGCCGGAACGGTCGCTCTCGAAGACGATCTTCGACCCGTCCGGCGAATAGCTGCCGCCGGTGTCGATGC
>NZ_DASTMA010000024.1:0-33437 GCF_035714405.1 Sphingomonas sp.
CGCGTGCACTTTCCATCGGCCGATGGAGTGCCTAATTGCGCAGACTAACCGCCTAACGACCCTGGAGACCTAGCTATACCACCGCCTTATCCGCGCCGCGCGCAAACGCCGCCACAGTTCACCGGCCCGCGCTACAATGAATTCATCCAGTCGCAGAAAGTGCGGGTGATCGATGAGAATGGCGAGAATTTGGGCGTGATGTATACGCGCGAAGCCTATGAGCAGGCGGTGAGCGTGGGCCTCGACCTGGTCGAGATCAGCCCCAACGCCGACCCGCCCGTCGCCAAGTTCCTCGACATCGGCCGCTTCAAGTACGAGGCCCAGAAGAAGGCGAACGAGCAGCGCAAGAAGCAGAAGACGCAGGAGATCAAGGAGATCAAGATGCGTCCGAACATCGACGACCACGATTATGACACCAAGATGAAGAAGGTGCACGAGTTCATCGAGGAGGGCGACAAGGTGAAGGTCACCATGCGCTTCCGCGGTCGTGAGCTCAGCCACGGCAACCTCGGCATGGCGGTGCTCCAGCGCGTCGCGGAAGCGACGGCGGAGATCGCCAAGGTGGAGGCCTATCCGCGCATGGAAGGCCGCCAGATGTTGATGGTGCTGTCGCCTAAATAGCGGTCTACCGGCCCGATCGGATGCACGCGTCGAGGCTAGCTTCGGGGCGCGCTTTCGCATGGCCACCGCACGCCGACGCCAGTGTGGCCTTTGAGCGACAGTCTCGATTCAAAACCTGAGAATCTGCCCTGGATCGTAGCGTTTAGTCCCATTCCGGACTAGGGGGCGCCAACTTCGTAACCGAAGAATCCACCTGGAGAGAGATGCACATGCGCGCTTCCGCGTTCCTGTTTTCCGTCGCTGCCATTGCGGTCGCCACCCCTGCGCTGGCGCAGAACAACACGGCCGAGACCCCGCAGCAGACCCAGCCCACGCCGGACACCACCGCCGCGTCGACCGAGCAGGCGGCCGACGATGCGACCCAGGACATCGTCGTGACCGCGCAGGGCCGCGCGCAGGCGCTGGCCGACGTGCCGGTCGCGATTTCCGCCGTAACGGCCGAGACGCTGCAGAACTCCGGCGCCAACGACATCCGTCAGCTCAACCAGCTGGCGCCGTCGCTGCTCGTCTCCTCGACCGGCTCGGAAGCCAACGGCTCGCCGCGCATCCGCGGCATCGGCACGGTCGGCGACAATCCCGGGCTGGAGAGCTCGGTCGTGGTGTTCATCGACGGCGTCTATCGGTCGCGTTCGGGCATCGGCCTCAACGAGCTGGGCGAGATCGACCGGATCGAGGTGCTGCGCGGACCGCAGGGCACGCTGGGCGGCCGCAACTCGTCGGCGGGCCTGATCAGCATCATCAGCAAGTCGCCGTCCTTCGACCGCTTCAGCGCGGGCGGCGAAGCGACCTACGGCAATTACGATTTCCTGCGGCTGGCAGGCGGGATCAACGCGCCGCTCGGCGAGTCGATCGCGGCGCGCGTCGACGGTGTCTATGTCCAGCGCGACGGCTTCTACCGCGACCCCGCGAACAACACCCGCGTTAACGACCGTGACCGGTATTTCGTGCGTGGCCAGCTGATGTTCGAGCCCACCAGCGACATCCGTTTCCGCCTGATCGGCGACTACAGCAAGCGTAAGGAAGCGTGCTGCGGCGCGATCTATATCGATCGCACGGTGAACCCGGCAGTCGGCGACCTCAACAACGCGACACCGCAATCGGCGACCGGCGGAATCCTCCTCACCGGCAACACCAACAACATCATCAACGTGCTGCGCGACCTGGGGCAGAACACCGCCGCCTTCAACCAGGGTTATTCGCGCAACCTGTCGGTGACGCCGGGCCGCAGCTATGACGGCACGACGCGCGATTGGGGCGTGTCGGGGCAGCTCGACTGGGATTTCGGCAACGTCAACCTGACCTCGATCACCGCCTATCGCGACTATTATAACGAGCAGGGTTCCGACACCGACTACAGCTCGGTCGACATCCTGTACAACGCCGCCGACGGTAACAACCGGCGTGCGTTCAAGACCTTCACTCAGGAAGTGCGCCTCAACGGCGAGGCCTTCGGTGGCACACTCGACTGGCTGATCGGCGGATTCTACGCCGACGAGAAGTTCCGGGGTAAGAGCAACCTGCGGTTCGGCCGGCAGTATGGCCAGTTCGCGGCATGCCGTGCGGTTACCGGCGGGGCGCTCGGCGCCTTCTACTCGCCGACGACACCCGGCTGTTTGTCGGCGACCGGCCGTGGCGCGGTCGCGAGCGGCGCGGTCACCGGCTCCGCCGCCAGCGGCGGCGTTCTGCTCGGTGCCTTCGACCGGCTCGCCTCGATCAGCGATCGTGGCAGCACCATCGACCGTTACAATCAGGACAGCCGCAGTTTCGCGGCCTTCACGCACAATATTGTCCATCTGACCGAGGGCGTCGATCTCACGCTCGGCTTGCGTTACACCAACGAGCGCAAGCGCTTCTCGGCGACGTTCGGCAACGACAACACCGCCTGCGTCGCACAGCAGGCGGCGCTGGCGCCGTTTCTCGCCACCCCGCTGGCGGCGACTGCCGGCGGCATCATCAGCCTGACCTGCCAGGGTAATTCGACGTCCGAGCTGAACGGGGTCAGCATCTCCGACAGCCGCAAGGAAGACGAGTTCACCGGCACCGCGATCCTGTCGTGGAAGCCGATCGACGACCTGCTGGTCTATGGCAGTTACTCGCGCGGCTATAAGGCGGGCGGGTTCAACTTCGACCGCTCGGCGTTGAAGGGCCCGATCCAGAGCTTCGCGAGCTTTGGCGGCGGCAACAGCCAGGCGGGCGCGCAGGCGCTGGTCAGCAACCTCCAGTTCGATCCCGAAAAGGTGAGCGCGTACGAAGTCGGCGCGAAATACTCGACCGGTCCGTTCAGCCTGTCGGTTGCGGGCTTCCGCCAGGAGTTCAAGAACTTCCAGCTGAACACCTTCGACGGCACCGTGTTCATCGTCCAGAACGTCAATGGCTGCACCGAAAGCCTCGGTGGCGCGGATCGCGATCAGAGCAAGTTCACCGGCGCGCCGAACTTCAACGCGGCTGCGACGGCGACCGGCGCGTGCGCGGCGGACAACATCGGCTATGGCGTGGTGTCGCAGGGCGTCGAGCTGGAGGCGTCGATGGTGCCCGCGCGGAACTTCCGGGTTTCCGCAGGCCTGACCTATGCCGACACCAAGTACCGCGAGAACCTGGTCGGCACCAGCAACGGCGCGCCGCTCAACCAAGCGCTGCGCAAGCTGCCGGGCGACAATCTGTCGAACGCGCCGCAGGTGGTGGTGACGGGCTCCGCGGCGTGGACTCCGGACATCGGCAGCACGGGCCTGTCGGCGCTGTTCTATGTCGATACGCGTCTGTCGGGCGACTACAACACGGGCTCCGACCTGTTCCCGCAGAAGGAGCAGGACGGGTTCGCGCTGGTCAACGCCCGCATCGGCCTGCGCGGACCGGACGAGCGTTGGGCGATCGAGTTCTGGGGGCAGAACATCCTCAACCAGAACTATGCGCAGGTGGCGTTCAACTCGCCGTTCCAGGAGGGTGGCGTCTCGACCACGACCGCGTTCGCCGATCCGCAATATCCGGGCGGCCGCCAGATCTTCTCGCAGTTCCTGGCGGAGCCGCGGACCTATGGCATCACGCTGCGCGGGCGGTTCTAAGCTCGTTTGACCGATTAGGAGGGCCGGCTCGCCAGCAGGTGAGCCGGCCCTTTTCTATGCCGGCGGTTGCCACAGCTCGATGGCGTTGCCTTCGGGATCGTGGATGCGGGCGAAGCGGCCGGTCTGGGGGTCGTCCCAGTCAGGCTTGGTGACGACCTCGATACCGGCGGCGGTGAGGCCGGCGATCAGCGCGTCGATGTCGCTGACCCGCAGGTTGAGCATCCACTGCTTGTCGGCGGCGAAATAGTCGGTGTCGGCCTTGAACGGCGCGAACACCGTCAGCCCGCCCTGTGCCTGCCAATACCATTCGCTGCTGGTCTCGGTCGGATCGGACGCGCAGCCTGCGCCGATGTTGAGGTGCTGGCGATACCAGGCGTTGAGCGCGTCCGGATCACGCGCGCGGAAGAACAGGCCGCCGATGCCGAGTACGGGCATGAGGTACGCTCCTAGGCCGCCTGCTCCCATGCCTCGCCCGCGGCGGCGGCGGCGAGCCGGCGTTCGAGGGTCCGCAACCGGGCCGTGCCGTCGAGCTTATCGCCGGTCAGGTCGGTCAGGTAGAAGGTATCCACCGCGCGCTCGCCATAGGTCGCGACATGGGCGGAGTGGATCGTCACCTTGGACTGGAACAGCGCCAGCGCCAGCTGATTGAGCAGCGCCGGGCGATCGCGCGCGTTCACCTCGACCACCGTGAAACGGTTCGACGCCTTGTTGTCGATCAGCACATTGGCCTGGATCGCGAAGGCGTCGGCGCGGGGACGGGCCGCCGGCTTCGCGACCAGCCGGTCGGCGAGCTTGCCGCGATTGGCGAGCGCGTCGCCGATCATCGTCTTCAGCCGCGCGAGCTGCGCCGGATCGTCGAACGGCCGGCCCCAGGGGTCCTGAACCAGGAAATTGTCCACCGCCATGCCGTCGCGCGTGGTGTGGATGCGGGCGTCGATGATGTTGCCGCCGGCGACGTGGATCGCGCCAGCGATGCGGTAGAACAGGCCGGGGTGATCGGCGGCGCAGACCGTGACCAGCGTCGCCCCGCGCTGTGCATAGACCTGCGCGTCGATGGCGAGCGGTGCTTCGGGCTGCGACGCGATGAACCGCGCGTTGTGGGCGAGCACGTCGTCGGGTTCGGCGACCCAATAGGCCTCGGGGAAGCGGCGGACGAAGGTTCCGAAGCGGGCATCGTCCCAGCCGAGCGCCGCCTGCAGCTGCGCGTGCTTGGCCGCGATCCGTTCGGCGCGCCCGCGCTGCTTGTGGCCGAGCCGCAGCACCTCTTCGGCGGCCTCGTACAGGTCGGAGAGGAGCTGCCGCTTCCAGCCGTTCCAGGTGCCGGGGCCGACCGCGCGGATGTCGACGGTGGTCAGAAGCATCAGCAACCGCAGCCGCTCGGGGCTTTGCACCGCTTCGGTGAAGTCGAGGATGGTCTTGAAGTCGCTGAGGTCGCGCTTGAAAGCGGTGGCCGACATCAGCAGGTGGTGACGAACCAGCCACGCGACCGTCTCCGTCTCCGCCGGCGACAGGCCGAAACGCGGGCACAGCCGCTCCGCCACCTGGGCACCCAGGATCGAATGGTCGCCGCCGCGCCCCTTGGCGATATCGTGGAGGAGAACCGCGACGTAGAGCACGCGCCGCGACACCACCTGCGCCATGATCGCGCCGGCGAGCGGATGGTCCTCGTCGAGCAGGCTACGCTCGATCCGAGACAACAGGCCGATCGCGCGGATGGTGTGCTCGTCGACGGTGTAGTGGTGGTACATGTCGAACTGCATCTGCGCGACGATGCGGCCGAAATCGGGCACGAAGCGTCCGAACACGCCTGCCTCGTTCATCCACCGCAGCACCAGCTCCGGGTCGCGGGGGGAGGTGAGCACGTCGAGGAACAGCGCATTGGCGCGTTCGTCGCCGCGATAGTCGACGATCAGCTTCGCGTCGCGGGCGGCCGCGCGCATCGTCAACGGGTGGATCTCTAGCGTGTGCTGATCGGCGAGCGCGAAGAGGTCGAGCAGTCGCACCGGGTCTTCGGCGAAGAAGCCGTCACGCGGTAGCGCCAGGCGGCCGCGGTCGAGGACAAAGCCGTGCAGCCGGCTCGGCGAACGGCGGATGGTGGGCAGCCCGAAACGCCGCCCGCGCGCGGCGAAGCTTTCGTCGAGGTGCGCCAGGAAAACGCCGGTCAGATCGCCGACCTGCTTGGCCTGCAGAAAGTAGAACTGCATGAAGCGTTCGACTGCCGACTTGCCCGGCCCATCGCGGAACCGCATCCGCGTCGCGACCTCGCGCTGAACATCGAAGGTGAGGCGGTCCTCCGCCCGGCCGGCGATCAGGTGGAGGTGGCAGCGCACCGCCCACAGGAAATTGTCGGCGCGGTGGAAGCGGCGGTATTCGTCGGGCGAGAACAGCCCCTTGCCGACCAGCTCGCCGGCGCGGACGACGTCATGGACGTACTTGCCGATCCAGAACAACGCGTGGAGATCGCGCAGGCCACCCTTGCCCTCCTTGACGTTGGGCTCCACGACATAGCGGGTATCGCCCATCTTGCGGTGGCGGGCGTCGCGCTCGGCGAGCTTGTCGGCGATGAACTGGCGTTCCGAGCCGCGCTGGACCTCCGCCTTGAAGCGGCGCTGCGCCTCGGCGTGGAGCGACTGGTCGCCGGCGACGTAGCGCGCCTCAAGCAGCGCGGTGCGGACGGTAACGTCGGCCTTGGCCTGGCGGATCATCTCATCGAGCGAGCGTGTCGACTGGCCGATCTTCAGCCGCAAATCCCATAGCGCGTAGAGCATCGATTCGATGATCTGCTCGCCCCAGCCGGTCTGCTTGCCGGGGGTGATGAAGCCGATGTCGACGTCCGAATGCGGCGCCATCTCGCCCCGACCATAGCCGCCTACCGCCAGCAGCAGCAGGCGCTCGCCCTGCGTCGGATTGGAGAGCCGGTGGAGGCGTTCGGTGGTGAAGGTGAACAGCGCCCGCAGGACCGCATCGACCAGGTAAGCGCCGGCGTTCGCCGCCTCCAGCCCGCGCGAGGGCGCGAGCGCCAGGCGACGCGCGATCTCCGCCCGCCCGACGTCGAGCGCCGCCCCGAGTTCCGCCACCGCCGCGCGGCGCAATGCCGGCGTGTCCTGTTCGGGCAGCGCCAGCAGCGCCTCCGTCAGCGCGCGTCGGTCGACGATCGCGCGGCGGTGGGGAAGGTGATCGAAACGGCCGCTCATCGGCGCGACCCTAGCGTCCACGCACGTTTGGCGCAAAACGGTCGCATCGCGGGACTCTCACCTGAGCGGCGGATTAGACGCGCTCCTGACTGGAATTGACGATGACCAAGTCGCGCGGCCCGCTTCCCCATGACATCCAGCCCCCCGACGTGTTCCTGACGGGCGTGGCACTGCGCCGTAGCTACCTGACCGGCCCGGGCGGTACGCCGGAAGAGGCGGAACTCGCCCGCCTGATCGCGACGGTCGAGCAGCCGGAGAAGACCCGGCTGCACTTCGGACCCCTGCCGCCCTTGCAGCGCGACTAGGGTTCGCGCGCCAGCGCCTTCAGTCGGTACAGCATGTCCAGCGCCTCGCGCGGGGTCAGCGCATCGACATCCAGGGCCTCGACCTCGGCGCGTACCGGATCGCGTTTCGCCTCCTCGCCAGCCTGGATCGCGGCGAACAGCGGTAGGTCGTCCAAACCCGCCGCCAAGCCACCGGTCCGTTGCCGGCCCGCCTCCAGCTTGGCGAGCACCGCCTTGGCGCGCGCGACCGTCGCCGGGGGCATCCCCGCGAGGCGCGCGACGGCAAGGCCGTAGCTGCGGTCGGCCGGACCCTCGGCGAGCTCGTGGAGGAGGACCAGCTCGCCCTTCCATTCACGCGCGCGGACGTGATGGAGCGACAGCGCCTCGCAGCGTTCGGCGAGCCGGGTGAGCTCGTGATAATGGGTCGCGAACAGGCAGCGGCAGCGATTGTCCTCGTGAATCGCCTCCACCACCGCCCAGGCGATGGCCAGCCCGTCATAGGTGGAGGTGCCGCGCCCGACCTCGTCGAGGATGACGAAGGAGCGCGGCGTCGCCTGCGCCAGGATTGCGGCGGTCTCGACCATCTCGACCATGAAGGTGGAGCGGCCGCGCGCGAGGTTGTCGGACGCACCGACGCGGCTGAACAGGCGGTCGACCAGGCCGAGCGTGGCGCTGGTCGCGGGCACGTAGCTGCCGGCCTGGGCGAGGACGGCGATCAGCGCGTTCTGGCGGAGGAAGGTGGACTTGCCGCCCATGTTCGGGCCGGTGACGAGCCACAGGCGCGACGCTTCGGACAGGCGGCAATCGTTGGCGACGAAGCGCGCGCCGGACTTCGCCAGCGCGGCTTCGACCACGGGGTGGCGACCGCCCTCGATCTCGAAACAGGCGTGATCGACGAGCCTGGGCCGGGTCCAGTTGCCCTCGGCCGCGCGCTCGGCGAGCGCGGCGGCGACGTCGAGGCGGGCGAGCGCGTCGGCGGTGGCGGCGATCGCTTCGCGCGTGGCGAGCGCGGCGGCGGTGAGCTCCTCCAGATGCGCGGCCTCGGCGGCCAGCGCGTGCGTACCTGCTTGCGAGACCTGGGCGGCCACCTCATGCAGTGCGGGGGTGTTGAAGCGGACGACGCCCGCCAGCGTCTGGCGGTGGGTGAAGCCGGAGTCGGCGCGCATCAGCGGGTCGGCGGCGCGCGCGGGCACCTCGACATGATAGCCGAGCACGTTGTTATGGCGGATCTTCAGCGTGGCCACAGCGGTCTGTGCCTTCAGCTCCGCCTCGAGCGCGGCGATGGCGCGCCGGCCGCCGGCGCCGGTGTCGCGCAGCGCGTCGAGGGCGGCGTCGTAGCCGGCGGCGATGTAACCGCCGTCGCCCGCCTCGATCGGCGGCGAGGGAACCAGCGCGCGGCGGAGCAGGTCGATCAGCGCGCCATGACCGCGCAAGGCCGGGCCGAGCCGCGCCAGCAGCGCGGGCGGGTGGGCGATACGGTCGAGCTGTTCGCCCAGCGACCAGGCGGCGTCGAGGCCGTCGCGGAGCTGGCCGAGGTCGCGCGGCGAGCCTCGTCCGGCGGCAAGGCGTCCTAGCGCGCGGCCGATGTCGGGGGCGGCGCCCAAGGCGATACGCAGACGTTCCCGCAATACACCGTCGTCATGCAGCAGCTGCACGAGATCGAGACGCGCCTCTATGACCGCGCGGTCCATCAATGGGGCGCCCAGGTCCGCCGCGAGCAGCCGGGCACCGGCGCCGGTGACGGTACGGTCGATCGCGTCGAGCAGCGAACCCTTGCGCTGGCCCGTGGCGGTGCAGGTCAGCTCCAGGCTTTCGCGCGTCGCGGCGTCGATCGCCATCGTCTCGGCGGCACGGCGCAGCACGGGGGGACGGAGGAAGGGCAGGGCGCCCTTGCCGGTATGTTCGAGATAGGCGACGAGCCCGCCCGCGGCGGCGAGACCGGCGCGGCTCCACTGGCCGAAACCGTCGAGGGTGGCGACGCCATAGAGGCGCCGCAGCCGTTCCTCGCCGGCGGCACTGTCGAAGTCGGTACGCGGACGGGTGACGGTCGCGCCTGCCGCATCCCCGGCGTCGGACGCGACCACCTCCGCGGCCTGCAGCCGGGCCAGTTCTGCCGCCAGGCCGGAGGTGGTGGTGTCGATCACCTCGAACCGGCCGGTGGACACGTCGGCGGCAGCCAGCGCCATGCCGCCTGCAACCTCGCCGATCGAGACGCACCAATTGTCGGCGCGCGAGTCGAGCAGCGCCTCCTCCGTCAGCGTGCCCGCGGTGACGAAGCGGACGATGCCGCGTCCGACCAGCGCCTTGGCGCCGCCGCGCGCCTTGGCGGCGGCGGGGCTCTCGATCTGTTCGGCGATGGCGACGCGGTGGCCGGCCTTGATGAGGCGCGCGAGGTAGGCTTCGGCCGCATGAACGGGAACACCGCACATCGGAATCCTGGTACCGTCATGCTCACCGCGCGCGGTGAGCGCGATATCAAGCACTTGTGCGGCAATCTTCGCGTCGTCGAAGAATAGTTCGAAGAAGTCGCCCATGCGGTAGAACAGCAGGGAGTCGACCGCTTCGGCCTTGAGCGCGAGATACTGCGCCATCATCGGGGTGGGAGCCTGGGTCGCCATCACCACCCCGATACGGCGGGAACGCCGCCAACGGAACCGCTCAGCGTGGCGCGTTCACCATCCCGAACACCTCGGCGTAGCGGCCCTCGCGTTCGGCGAAGCGCAGCATCTTCACCCGCTCGACCAGGTTTTCCGGCGCCTGGGCGTCGAACTGCGCCATCGTCTCGGCGATGTATTCCTGGAGCGGCATCGAGCGCGGGCTGGCGGCGTGGCCTTGCATCAGGTCGGTCGCGACGGCGGGGGGCGCGACCTCGATCACCTCGATCGGCGTGCCCCGGAACTGCTCGCGCAGCGACTGGGACCAGCTGTGGATCGCCGCCTTGGTCGCGCAATAGGTCGGCGTCGCCGCCATCGGCACGAAGGCAAGCCCTGACGATACGGTGACGATCGTCGCGCTCGGCTGCCGCTTGAGCTGGGGCAGCAGCGCGGCGGTGAGGCGGATCGTGCCCAGCAGGTTGGTCGCGACGATCGCCTCCGCGTCGGTGAGATCATAAGGATCGGCTGTCATGTCCTCTTCGCGCATGATGCCGGCATTGTTGACCAGCACGTCGAGATCGGGATGGGTCCGTGCCAGCGACACGGCGGCGGCCGCGATCGAAGCACGATCGGCGACGTCGAGCACCAGCGTGTCGATGCCTGGAGCCGCGGCGGCGACCGCGTCCAGTGTCTCCTGCCGGCGTCCCGCAATGACCACGCGATTGCCGCGCGCGTGGAATTGTTCGGCGAGCCCGCGGCCGATGCCGGAGCCGCCGCCGGTGACGAGGATGGTGTGTCCGGTCGGCTGCATGACGTGTTCCTTGTTGCGTTGGGCGGCGATAGCCGGGCAATTGGTGATGACGCGTGGAAATGGAAAGCCCGGCGCGACCAGGAGCCGATCATGTCCGACGACCAGTCCCTGCAATTCTCGGAGCGTGAGGCGCTGCTGTTCCATTCGGAGGGACGACCGGGCAAGATCGAGATCGTCGCGTCCAAGCCGATGGCGACACAGCGCGACCTGGCGCTCGCCTATTCGCCGGGGGTCGCGGTGCCCGTCAAGGCGATCCACGACGATCCTGCGACCGCCTATGACTATACCGCCAAGGGCAATCTGGTCGCGGTGATCTCCAACGGCACCGCGATCCTGGGGCTCGGCAATCTCGGGGCCTTGGCGTCCAAGCCCGTGATGGAAGGAAAAGCAGTCCTCTTCAAGCGCTTCGCCGACGTCGATGCGATCGATATCGAGCTGAAGACCGAGGACGTGGACCGGTTCATCGACGCGGTCGAGCTGATGGAGCCGACCTTCGGCGGCATCAACCTGGAGGACATCAAGGCGCCCGAATGCTTCATCATCGAGCAGACGCTGCGCGAGCGGATGAACATCCCCGTCTTCCACGACGACCAGCACGGCACCGCGATCATCACCGCCGCCGGGCTGATCAACGCGTGCCTGCTGACCGGTCGCAGCCTTGCCGACGTCAAGGTGGTGGTGAACGGCGCAGGTGCGGCGGCGATCGCGTGTACCGAGCTCATCAAGGCGATGGGGGTACGCGGCGACAACGTCATCATGTGCGATCGCCAGGGCGTGATCTATCAAGGCCGCGAGGAGGGCATGGACCAGTGGAAGTCCGCGCATGCCGCGATCACCGACGCGCGCGACCTGACGCAGGCGCTGGTCGGGGCGGACGTGTTCCTGGGGCTGTCGGCGGCGGGCGCGCTCGGGCCGGAAATGGTCAAGGACATGGCACCGGCACCGATCATCTTCGCGATGGCCAATCCGGAACCGGAGATCAGGCCCGAGCTCGCCAAGACGGCGCGGCCGGACGCAATCATCGCGACGGGGCGGTCGGACTACCCCAACCAGGTCAACAACGTGCTCGGGTTTCCCTTCATCTTCCGCGGCGCGCTCGACGTGCGCGCGACGGGGATCAACGACGCGATGAAGATCGCCGCCGCGAACGCGATCGCCGAACTGGCGCGCGAACGGGTGCCGGAGGAGGTGGCGATCGCCTATGGCGTCATGCATTCCTTCGGTCCGGAGTATATCATCCCGGCGCCGTTCGATCCGCGGCTGATGGAAGTGGTGCCCGCCGCCGTCGCCAAGGCGGCGATGGATTCAGGCGTGGCGACCAAGCCGATTCTCGACCTCGCCGCCTATCGCCAGTCGCTGCGCGCCAGGCTCAACCCGACGACCTCGGTGCTGAGCCTCGCCTATGACGGCGCGCGGGCGCACCCCAAGCGGGTGATCTTCGCGGAAGGCGAGGAGGAGGTGGTGCTGCGCGCCGCGATCGCGTTCCGCGAGGGGGGTTACGGCACGCCGGTGCTGATCGGGCGCGACGACGTCTACGAGCGGCTGGCGGCGCTGGGGGTGAAGGATCCGCAGGAATATGAGGTGCATAACAGCCGCACCTCGCCGCTGGTCGCAAGGATGCAGGACTTCCTGTATCAGCGCCTGCAGCGGCGGGGCTTCCTGCGCCGCGATGTCGAGCGGATGATCAATCAGGAGCGCAACGTCTTTGGCGCGGCGATGCTGCAGTTGGGCGAAGCGGATGCGATGATCACCGGCACGACGCGCACCTGGGCGCAGTCGATGCGCGAGATCCGGCGGGTGATCGACGCCGAGCCGGGACGCACCCCGTTCGGCATCCACATCCTGGTCGGCCAAAGCCACACCGTCTTCATCGCTGACACCACCGTCAATGAACGCCCGACCGGCGAACAGCTCGCCGACATCGCCGAACAGACCGCTGCGGTCGCCCGGCGCATGGGGCATGAGCCGCGCGTCGCGTTCCTCAGCTATTCGACTTTCGGCAATCCCGAGGGGCGTTGGCTGGAAGGGGTACGGGCGGCGGTCGGCGTGCTCGACGGCCGGCAGGTCGGGTTCGAGTATGAAGGGGAGATGGCGCCCGACGTAGCCCTCAACCCCAAGCAGCTTGCGCGTTATCCCTTCGCGCGGCTGAGCGGACCCGCCAACATACTGGTCATGCCCGGGCTGCAATCGGCCAACATCTCGGCCAAGCTGCTGCGCGAACTAGGCGGCGACGACATGATCGGGCCGATGCTGATCGGGATGGAAAAGCCGGTGCAGATCGCGCCGATGACCGCGACCGCGAGTGAGCTGGTGACGCTGGCGGTGCTGGCCGCGGGCGGCATTGCCCGGTGAGCCGCGTCTGGGCGGCGTTGCTGATCGGCTGCATGGCATGCATCGCGTCCGCCCAGCGCAAGCCGCCCGCGCCGCAGACGAAGCTCCCGCCGCTGCCGCCGGCCGTCATCGACGACAGCCTGGCGATCGGCGGCGAAGCGATCGACGGGCGCAAGACGCGCTCGCGCATGACGGTCGAGGTGCAGGTCAACGGCCAGGGGCCGTACCGTTTCGTGGTCGACAGCGGCGCCGATACCTCTGTGATCGGGGCCAAGGTCGCGGGCGCCTTGGCGCTGCCGCCGGGCCGGCCGGTGATGCTGCACTCGATCACCGCCAGCAAGCGTGTGCAGCAGGTGCGGGTGGAGCGGCTGAGCTTCGGGCAAAGCGCCATCCACGATCTGGAGCTGCCGGTGCTCGACGAGGGCGACCTCGGCGGCGCGGGGATGATCGGGATCGACGCGCTGGTCGAGCAACGGCTGCTCCTCGATTTCGACAAACGGGTGATCAAGGTGGAGGACGCGCACCGGCCGGCACAGCGGCTGGACGGCGAGATCGTCGTCGTCGCGCGTCGTCGCAAGGGACAGCTGATCCTGACGCAGGCGCGCGCCAACGGGAAGCCGGTGGACGCGGTGATCGACACCGGATCGGAGATCACGATCGGCAATCTGGCCCTGCGCAAGCAGCTGCTCCGGCGCACGGATAAGGTCACCACGATCCAGGTCACGGGCGTCACGGGAGCGACGATGAACGTGGAACTCGCGCGGGTGGGCGAACTGCGGCTCGGGCCCGTGCTGCTGCGCGACGTGCCGGTCGCCTTTGCTGACGTGCCGCCCTTCAGACTGTTCGGATTGTCGGAGCAGCCAGCGCTGCTGCTCGGTACCGATTTGATGGAGACGTTTCGTCGCGTGTCGCTGGACTTTCGCGCCCGTAAGGTGCGGTTTCAGCTCAAGCGCTGCAGGTCCCAAGGTGTGCTGTTGAGTACGTCCTTTTCCGGATCGACATCGCGAGTGTCGGCCGCAACCGGAAACAGCGCCGCGTGCCAGTGAACGATCAGGCGGCGCATTGCTCCCGCATCGCCATCGCGGCCTGTACCTGGCCGGCGGTGAGACCGTAGTCGGCGAGGGCGTAGCGGTGACGATGGAGCTGGTGGCGGCGTGAGCGGTCCAGCTCTTCCTGCATCGCCATGTGCACGGCGGCGGTGAGCGGCAGGCGCAGGTGGTCATAGACCCGCCCTATTTCGCTCTCCCAATTCGCAGTCATGGCGTCATAGTCGATCCGTAGGTGCGGCACGGCGGCGCGACGGAGCGTCGCCTCCGTGCGTTCGTGACGGAGGGCGACCTTGCGCAGCGTCTCGCGACCGAGCCAGTGCGGGCAGACGGCCGTGGACTGCAGCTCCATCTGATTGCGGGCTAGCGAAGCCGAGGAGGCGACCACCGGCACGGGATTCCGGTCGAGGCGGAGTATCGTCGCGTCCGGGAAAACCCGGAGTATCGCGTCGAGATCCTGGGCGAATTGCGGAATCTTGAGGACGTGGGCGCGGGCGCCGTCGTCGCCGCGCAACCAGGTGACGGTCTGCAAAAGTCGGCGGAACTCGCGATAGACCGGCGTCGGATCGGTGCTTTCCACTTCGGCGGTGAAGGCGGGAACGCGCCATTGCGTCTCGAATGCTGCCCCGAAGATCGAGATGGCATGCCAGCCGATCTGCTCGTCGGCCGCGTTCCAGCGGGTCGGATGGATCGCCGCGAAGTCGGGGTTGAGCGTGCGGGTCAGCGCGAGTCCGAGCCGCGCCCGCCACACGCGGTCGTCGAACCAGCCCCTGTCGAGGGTGCGTGGGACCGGATTCCAGCTCTCGAAAAAGCGCGTGGCGGCAAGACGCGGGTCGCGCGCGAGCAGCCGCTGCAGCCGGGTGCTGCCCGAACGCATCTGCCCGACGATGATGATCGGCGGGGCGAGCGGCTGATCGAGGATCGCGGGGTGGCGCGCCCATAGCCGTTCGAGCCGGACCCGGTCGCGGAGCGCAGCGGCGAGCTGGCCATAGGCCATCGTTCGGCCGAGCGGGGTCAAACGAGCGGTCTGCTCCAGCGCCTCGCATAGCAGGAACAGGCGGTGCCGCCACCCCGACGGGTCGGGAAGGTCGCTCGCGGCCGTCGCCGCGAGCAGCGCCGCCGGATCGAGCGGCGGGCGGGTGGCCAGCCCTTTGGACCAGAGCCACTCCAACGCCGCATCGGCGACCCGCAGTCGTCGCCGGCGCGGATCGCTCGATCGAGCAGATTGGAAGGACTCGGCGGCGGCGCTGGGATAGACGTCTTCGATCACCCGGCTTCAACGCGACGGGCTCGGCATTGTGCCGGGACGGGAGGCACTTACGCGTCGATGCTGGTGCCGAGCGCGGCGTTGACCAGGCCGCCGTCGACCACGATCGTGTCGCCGACGACGTAATCGCCCGCGCGGCTGGCGAGGAAGATGGCGGCGCCGGCCATGTCCTCGTCGACCCCGATCCGCTTCGCCGGGATGCTCCTGGCGATCGCGTCGCCGTGATCGCGCGCCGCCTTGTTCATCTCGCTGGCGAAGGCGCCGGGCGCGATCGACGTGACGTTGATCGCGTCCTGGATCAGCCGCGCCGCCATCCGCTTGGTGAGGTAGATCAGCGCCGACTTGGACGCATGGTAGCTGTACGTTTCCCAAGGGTTGAGGCGCAGGCCGTCGATCGAGGTGATGTTGATGACCTTCGCCGGGCGCTCGCGCGACGCCGCCGCTTTGAGCGGTCCGTGCAGCGCCTGGGTCAGGAAGAAGGGCGACTTGACGTTCAGGTCCATGACCTTGTCCCACCCCTTCTCCGGGAAGTCCTCGAACGGCTCGCCCCATGCCGCGCCGGCATTGTTGACGAGGATGTCGAGCTTGGTCTCGTGCTCGGCGAACTGGGCGGCGAGCGCCTTGCCACCGGCGACGGTGGAGACGTCCTGCGGCAGCGCCACGCACTGTAGCCCGAGCTCTTCGGCGGTCGCGAAGCAGGCGTCCGCCTTGCGCGACGAGATGTAGACCTTGGCGCCTTGGGCGATGAAGCCGGCGGCGATCATCTTGCCGATGCCGCGCGAGCCGCCGGTGATGAGCGCGGTGCGGCCGTCGAGGCGGAACAGGTTGGTGGTGTCCATGATCTTCTCCTTCGTATTCTCCTCCCGCAAGCGGGAGGAGAGTTCTAGCCGCCGCGCTTGAGCGTCTCGCGGGCGATGATGATCTGCTGGATCTGGCTGGTGCCTTCATAGATGCGGAACAGCCGGACGTCGCGGTACAGCCGCTCGATGCCGTAGTCGGCAATGTAGCCTGCACCGCCATAGATCTGCACGGCGCGGTCGGCGACGCGGCCGACCATCTCGCTGGCGAAGTATTTGGCGGCGGCGGACTCGAGAACGACGTCTTCGCCCCGGTCCTTCTTGGCCGCGGTCTCCAACACCATCGCGCGGGCGACCAGGGCTTCGGTCTTGGAGTCGGCGAGCATGCCTTGGATCAGCTGGTGCTCGGCGATGGCCTTGCCGAACTGCTTGCGCTCGGTGGCGTAGGCGACGCAGTCGGCGATCAGGCGCTCCGCGACGCCGACGCAGACGGCGGAAATGTGGAGCCGCCCGCGGTCGAGGACGCGCATCGCGATCTTGAACCCTTCGCCGGGTTGGCCGAGCAGGTTCGCGGCGGGCACGGGCACGTCGTCGAAGATGACGTCAGCGACCTTCGCCCCTTTTTGACCCATCTTCTTTTCGGGCTCGCCGATGCTGATGCCGGGCAGGTCGCGCGGCACCAGGAAGGCGGAGACGCCGCGCCCGCCCGGCTCCTCGCCGGTGCGCGCCATGACGGTGAACAGGTCGGCCTTGTCGGCATTGGTGATGTACCGCTTGGTGCCGGACAGCCGATAAACGTCGCCGTCATGGACCGCGCGCGTCTTCACCGAGCCCGAATCACTGCCGACATCCGGCTCGGTCAGTGCAAAGCTGGTCACCACCTCACCCGACGCGATGCGGGGTAGCCATTGCGCCTTTTGCTCGGGGGTGCCGGCCATCACCAGGCCCTGGCTGCCGATGCCGACATTGGTGCCGAAGTTGGAACGGAAGGCAGGCGTGGTCCGGCCCATCTCGATCGCGACGCGGCATTCCTCGACCATGTCGAGGCCGAGCCCGCCATGTTCCTCGGCGATGGAGAGGCCGAACAGGCCCATCGCCTTCATCTCGGCCACGACCGTATCGGGGATGGCGTCATTGGCTTCGACTTCGGCCTCCAGCGGACGCAACCGCTCGGCAACGAAACGCCGGACGGTGTCGATCAGCTGGTCGAAGGTTTCTGGGTCCAGCGCCATGAGTTCTCCTCGCCCCGCGTCCTAATCAGCGCCCGGCCGATCGGCAAGCGAGCAGACCGCATCTTCCAAGGATGGCGGCGTTGACCCAAGCCTGCGCCATACTATGGTTCCGAAAATCACAGGAGAGATGCCGATGTCCGGCCGGTTCGAAGGCAAGCGCGCGGTCGTGACCGGAGCCGCGTCGGGGATCGGGCGCGCGACTGCGCTGCGGCTGGCGGACGAGGGGGCCGAGGTGTTCGTCGGCGATATCGACCGGGCGGGTGGCGAGGCGCTGGTCGTGGAGGCTGGCGGGCGCATCGCGTTTCGCCCGACCGACGTGACCGACGTCGCGCAGATCGAGGCGTTGATGAGGGCCGCGCATGAAGCTGGCGGGCTCGACCTGCTTGTCAACAATGCCGGTGCGGGCGGCGCGCGCGAGAAGATCGGCGAAGTGGCCGCCGAGGATTGGGACCGGACCCACGCGCTGCTGCTGCGATCGGTGGCGATGGGCATCCGCTATGCGGCGCCGCTTATGGCGGAGCGGGGCGGCGGCGCGATCGTCAACATCTCGTCGATCTCGGCGCTCGCCTCGGGCTATGCACCGATCGCCTATTCGACCGCCAAGGCCGGGGTGATGCACCTGTCGCGCGTCGCGGCGGCGGAGCTGGCGGCGCAGAACATCCGCGTCAACGCGGTGCTGCCGGGCTTCATCGTGACCAACATCTTCACGAGCTCGGTGGGTGTGCCCGCAGAGCATGTTGAACCGGTCAAGCTGGCGATCGCCGGCGGTGCCGCCAAGGCGCAGCCAGTCGCACGCGCCGGCCGTCCGGAGGACATCGCCGCGGCAGTCGCCTTCCTGCTCAGCGACGAGGCGAGCTTCGTCACCGGAACGCACCTGCTGGTCGACGGCGGCATGTTCGTCGGCACACGGCCGAGCTGGGATCCGGACGCGCCGAGCATGATGTCGGCGCTGGACGCGTTTCGATGACGGCGCCGGTGCCGCCCGCGCGCAAGCTGCCGCAGCGGGTCGTCACCGCCTATGGCTTCGGCGCGGTCGCCTATGGGGTGAAGGACGCAGGGTTCGGCACCTTTTTGCTGCTGTTCTACAATCAGGCGGTGGGGCTGCCGGCGGCGACGGTCGGGCTGGTGATCGGTGCGGCCCTGCTGATCGATGCGTTCGTCGATCCGGCGGTCGGCTTCCTGTCGGATCGCACGCGCAGCCGCTGGGGGCGTCGGCACCCGTGGATGTATGCCTCTATCCTGCCGATCATGGTCGGCTATGTGCTGTTGTGGATGCCGCCCGCCGCCTCGCCGACGGCGATGCTGGCCTGGCTGTTCGTCTTCGCCGTGCTCGTTCGCACCGCGGTGTCCTGTTACGAAATCCCTTCGGTGGCGCTGACCGCCGAGCTGTCGGGCGACTATGACGAGCGTACGCGCATCCTCGCGTGGCGCTATCTGTGGGGCTGGGTCGGCGGGCTGTCGATCGGGCTGTCGGCGTGGCTGTACTTCCTGCAGCCGACGTCCGCGTTTCCCAACGGGCAGCTCAACCGCGATGCTTATTTCGGCTATGGCGTCGTCGCCGCGCTGCTGATGGGTGTCGCCATCCTGGTCTCGGCGCTCGGCACCCACCGTCAGATCCCGCTGCTGCCCCAGGCCGGCGCGCGCACCGCGCAGACATTGCGTGAAGGTTTCGCCGAGCTGCGCGAGGCGTTCCGGAACCGCGCCTTCCGCATCCTGATGCTGGCGGCGCTGTGTGCGTACATCAACCAGGGCGTGATCTATGCGCTCAGCATCTACACCAGTACGCATCTGTGGGGCTTCGTGCCCGCGACCTTCATCATCCAGGGCGTGACGCTGATGACCGCGGCGATCGCCGCCTTCGCCGTGGCGCCGCGGTTGGGCAAGAGGTGGAGCAAGCCCGCGATCGCCTCGCGCGTGGTGCTCGCCGGTGCGGTGTTCGTGACCTTGCCCTATTGGCTTCGCTTGGCGGGTGTGCCGCTGTTGCCGGGTAACCCGGTGACGATCCCGCTGGTGCTGGTGATCGGCATGATCGGCACCGCCTGCAACATCACGGGCTTCATCCTGGGAGCGTCGATGATGGCCGATGTGGTTGAGGATTCGGAGGAGCGGACCGGACGGCGCGACGAGGGGCTGTTCTTCGCCGGCAGCTTTTTCGTCCAGAAGTGCACCAGCGGCGTGGGCATCTTTCTGGCCGGGCTGATGCTGGCCGCCGCGGGTTTCCCGGCGAAAGCCGTGCCGGGAACGGTGCCGGTGGAGGTGCTCGACCGGTTGGCGTTGATCCATGCCGGCACCTACCTGCTGGTCGCGTGCCTCAGCGCCTATGTGTTCCGCCGTTTCCCGTTCGGCCGGTCGGAGCATGAGGCGCGGCTGGCGCGACTCGCGGGCGGCGCGCGGCCGCTGCCCGCCGACTGACCTGGATCAACTCGTCGCCGGTGCCGGTCGCCTCGTCGGAGGCGCTCGAAGCGAGTCGGTGCTTCATCGGCGCGGCGAAACGACTCGTCGGATCAGAGACTTGGGCGGGTTGGCAGCTGGCGGGCCGGTGCGTAGCGAACCTCCAACAGCAATCTTTTGAGCCGGGGGGTTCAAGTGCGAATTGGTTCTTTTGCAGCGCGTTTCGCGCTGGTGGTTTCGTGCGGCCTGATGACCGCCGCTCCCGCCGCGGCGCAGTTCTGGCAGTGCGCCCCCTTTGCCCGCACGGTGTCGGGGATCGAGATCCGCGGCAACGCGAATACCTGGTGGGGGCAGGCCGCCGGCCGGTACGAGCGCGGCAAGAGGCCCAAGCCTGGCGCGGTGCTCGCCTTTGACTCGACGCGGCGGATGCGGGTCGGGCACGTCGCGATGGTCAGCCGCGTGGTGAGCGAGCGCGAGGTGCTGCTGACCCACGCCAACTGGTCGCGGCGCGGTCGCGTCGAGAACGACGTCCGCGCGATCGATGTGTCGGATGCGGGCGACTGGAGCCGGGTCAAGGTCTGGTATCAGGGTTCGATGGGCATCACCGCGCATCCGACGCGGGGGTTCATCTATGGCGACCGCGCGAGTGCCGAGGTGCAGGTCGCCGCGGTCGCGGGCAAGACGCGCAAGGGCTGACGTCGCAGCCGAATACGTTGTCACCCTGAACTTGTTTCAGGGTCCATGCGCGCCATCAACCGCGGGGTTGTTTGGCAAGCCGTCGCGCATGGATGCTGAAACAAGTTCAGCATGACGGAGGTTGCTACGCCCTGCCCGGCATGAAGGTCATCGCGACGCCGTTCATGCAGTAGCGTTTGCCGGTCGGCTTAGGGCCATCGTCGAAGACGTGGCCGAGATGGCCGCCGCAGCGGCGGCAATGGACCTCGACCCGCTCGGTCATCAACGATCCGTCGACGCGCGTGCCGACTGCGTTGGGCAGCGGCGCCCAGAAGCTGGGCCAGCCGGTGCCGCTCTCGAACTTCGTGCGCGAGGTGAAGAGCGGCAGCTTGCAGCCGGCGCAGGCGAACACGCCGGCGCGCTTCTCGGCGTTGAGCGGGCTGCTGCCGGGTCGCTCCGTGTCTTCGTGGCGGAGCGTGCGATACGCGGCCGGGGACAGTCGCTTGCGCCACTCCGCGTCGGTGAGTTGGAAGGCGAACTTCTCGTTCGACTTTGCCGAAGCGCCGCCGCAGCCGCCAAGCGCGATGCCGGCGAAGCCGAGGCTGGAGTAGCCGAGGAGGTGGCGGCGGGTGGGCTTCAAGTGGGTCATGGTTTGGATATAGGCCCGCTTGAGCCGTTTTTCAGTACCGGTGCTCCACCTGAGCCGTCATGCTGAACTTGTTTCAAGCATCGACGCGCATCGGCGACCGACCGGCCGACGTCGGCCGTCGCGCATGGACCCTGAAACAAGTTCAGGGTGACGAGTGTCAGTATTTGGAAATCTCCACCGGCAGCTTGCGATAGCCGTGGACGAAGCAGGCGGCGACGCGCTCGGGCTCGCCGATCACGTTGACGCGCATGCGGCGCTTGGCCATCTCGTCCAGGAGGACGCTGATCTGCAGCTCCGCCAGCCGGGCGCCGACGCAACGGTGGATGCCGTGGCCGAAGGCGAGGTGCCGCCGCGCATTGGGACGATCGACGCGCAGGATGTCGGCATCCTCGCCGAACACGGTCTCGTCGCGGTTGGCCGACAGATACCAGAGCGCGAGCTTGTCGCCGGCCTTGATCTGCTGGCCCATCAGCTCGGTGTCCTGCGTCGCGGTGCGGCGCATGTGCGCGAGCGGCGTCTGCCAGCGGATGATCTCCTGCGTGGCGTTCTGGATCAGCGACGGGTCGGCCTCCAGCTTGGCGCGCTCCTCCGGAAACAGGTCGAGGCCATAGGCGGCGGCGGACATCGAGTTGCGCGTGGTGTCGTTGCCGCCGACGATCAGCAGGATCAGGTTCCCGATGAACTCGAAATGGTCCATCTCCGCCATCGCGTCCGAATGGATCATCATCGAGATGAGATCGGGGGTCTGCGGCTTGCCGACCTTGCTGTTCCACAGGTTCTGGAAATAGGCCCCGCATTCGTACATGTGCTGGAGCCGCTGCTTGCGCAGCTCCTCGTCCTTGACGATCTCGATATCGCCCGCCCAGTCGGACCAGAAGGTCAGCTTGCGCCGGTCCTCCCACGGGAAGTCGAACAGGATTGCCAGCATCTGCGTGGTCAGTTCGATCGACACGGTGTCGACCCAGTCGAACGGCTTGTTCCAGTCGAGCGTGTCGAGGATGTCGCCGGTGCGCCGCCGGATGTCTGCCGACATGCGCGCCATCTCGCTGGGCGTGAAGGCGGGCGCAACCGTCCGGCGCTGGCCGGTATGGACGGGGCGGTCGCGCGCGATGAACATCGGCATGCGGACATCGGAGTCGGGGAGGAAGTCGGCGATGGTGATGCCGCCGGCCTCGGACGAGTAGAGGTCGGGCAGCGACTCCACCTCGACGATCGGCTTGTAGGTGGAGACCGACCAGTACGGCCCGTAGCTGGAATGCTCGCAGCGATAGACCGGCGCCTCGGCGCGCAGGCGCTTGAACGGGGCGGGCCAGGTGTCGTCGCGGTAGAGCTCGGCGCGGCTGACGTCGAGCGGGTCGACCGGGCGGGATTGGCTGGTGTCGGGCGCCAGGGTGGCCATCATGCTCTCCTTTTGCACCGGATTTTGCCTTAACTTACACCAGTGTCAATAGCTCGACGGCGCTTCCAGAACGGCCTGGCGCTGCCCGACTGCAACACGCCGCGCCGGAACAGGCGCGCGCCGACGATGATGAAGATCGCCACCCACAACAGCTGCCAGCCGAGCGCAAGCAGGTGCGGCCACAGCTCCGGCCGATTGGCCGCGCGACCGGCCATCGCGAACGGCGATGAGAGGGGAAAGGCTTCGGCGAACAGCGCCAGATTGCTGCCCGGCCGCGACGCCGCGGCGGTGGAGAGTGCGAACATGCCCACCTGCAGGATGGTGATGGGCAGCGACAGCATCTGGATCTCGCGCATCGTCGAGGCCTGCGCGCCGACGCCGAGGAAGACGGAGCCGAGCAGCAGATAGGCCATCGAAAAATACAGGCAGAACAACAGCGCGAAGGTCGGCCCCCCGATCGCCGGCGCCAGCTCGCCCAGCCCGGCCGCGAACGCCGGCGGCATCAGCGCGCCGACCTGCCCCACCACCGTGGCCCAAAAGGCGACGAACAGCACCGCGACGCCGAACATGCCGAGCAGCTTGCCCAGGAACACCGCCTCCAGCGGCACGGCGGCGGCGAGCACCTCGATCACCTTGTTGTTGCGCTCCTCCGCCATCGTCCCGACCACCTGGCCGGCGAGGAACAGGGTGAGGAAGAAGATTCCGAACACGGCGAGAAAGGCGGACTGGTTGCGCCCGCCCGCGGAGGCGCGGGGGCGCTGCATCGGGATCTTGACTGCCTCGACCCGAGGTAGGGTGCCCCCGGTCGCCTGCGCGGCGAGCGTCGATTGCGCGAGCAGCTGCAGGTAGCGGGCGCTGCGGTCGCCGCGTGGGCCGTAGAGGATGTGTGGGCGGTCGAGCGGGCCGAACAGGACGGCGGAGGCGTCATACTCTTTCGTGGCGAAGGCAGCGCGTGCCTGCGCGGCCGGGTCGCCGCTCGGGCGCAGGGTGGTGAGCGTCGCCGGCGCCTCGTCGCGGACGCGAAAGCCGCTGCGCAAGCCCGCATCGACCTGTGATAGCGAGCGCGCGACGGCGTCGGGCACGATGGCGACGATGCGCGCCTTGTCGGCCGATCCGGACGCGACCGACTGCGCGCCCATCCCGCCGATCGCGCCGAACGCGCCCATGATGACGGGGGCGAACAGGAACAGCAGGAAGACCGGCGTGAAGACGGTGGCGATGAAATCGCGGCGGGCGATGGTCAGCGTCTGGCGGGCGAGGCGGCGGAGGTTGGTCACTTGTTCGCCTCCTCCCTAAGGTTTTCTTGGCCGACGATGCGGACAAAGGCGTCGTGAAGTCCCGGGCGTTCGATCTGGAGCCCGGCGATGCCGTGGCCGGCGGCGATCAGCTGACCAAGCAGCGTCTCGATGCCGGCGGCGGGAAGCTGAAAGCGCCAGCTGTCGCCGTCGCGCACCGCGTCGGACGGCAGCAGCGCGCGCGCCGCGTCTGCGTCCGAACGCGGCGTGTAGCGGACCTTCTCCGGCAGCATCGCGCGGGCGTCGTTGACCGTCCCTTCAAAGCGGCGCTTGCCGCCGGCGATGATCGCCAGCCGGTCGCACAGCCGCTCCGCATGCGCCATGACGTGGGTGGAGAAGAGCACGGTGGCGCCGCGGTCGCGCTCGGCGAGGATCAGCCGCTCCAGCCCTTCCTGATTGACGGGGTCGAGGCCGGAAAACGGCTCGTCGAGCACCAGCAGGTCGGGTTTGTGGACGACCGAGCCCAGCAGCTGGACGAGCTGTGCCATGCCCTTGCTGAGCTTCCTGATCTTGGTGTCGGTGGCGTGGCCGAGCCCGGCGGTCTCGAGCAGCTCGACGGCGCGGGCGCGGCCAGTGCGCCAGGGCAGGCCACGCAGCGCGCCCATGAAGGCGATCGCATCCTTGGCCTTCATCGCCGGATAGAGCCCGCGCTCCTCGGGCAGATAGCCGACGCGGTCGCTGGCTTCGCGGGGATGGGCGTGGCCGAGCAGCGTACGGGTGCCGCCGTCGGGCTCGATGATGCCGAGCAGCATGCGCAGCGTCGTCGTCTTGCCCGCGCCGTTGGGGCCGAGCACGCCATAGATGCGGTTGCGCGGCACCATCAAGTCGACGCCGTCGACGACGCGGCGATCGCCGAAGCGCTTGATCAGTCCGGTGGCGGTGATCGCCCAATCATCTGCCACGCTAACCGCTACCCTCGCTTGTCGCCTGCGTGGTAGCGGGCGGGGGTGGCGCAAGACAAGCCTTTGGGACAGCGGATCAAGGCTAAAGCCGCCGAGCTGGGCTTCGCGGCGTGCGGGATCGCGCATGCCGACGCGGCGCCGCTGGCCGGCGAGCGGCTGCGCCAGTGGCTGGCGGAGGGCCGGCACGGCGACATGATTTGGATGGAGGAACGCGCGCATCACCGCGTCTCGCCGGCGGCATTGTGGCCGGAGGTCCGGTCGGTGATCTCGCTGGGGATGAGCTATGCGCCCGCCGACGATCCGCTGCGGCTGGCCGACGAGGGCGGGGTGGGGCGCATCTCGGTCTATGCGCAGGGGTCCGACTATCATGACCTGATCAAGAGGCAGCTCAAGGCGCTCGGGCGCTGGCTGGCGCAGGATGCCGGGTGCGAGCTCAAGGTCTTTGTCGACACCGCGCCGGTGATGGAGAAGCCGCTGGCCGAGGCGGCGGGGCTGGGCTGGCAGGGCAAGCATAGCAATCTGGTCAGCCGAGAGCATGGCAGCTGGCTGTTCCTCGGCGCGATCTACACGACGCTGGACTTGCAGCCGGATCTGCCCGGGCGGGATAGCTGCGGATCGTGCGACGCCTGCCAGCGCGCGTGCCCGACCGAAGCCTTCCCGGCACCTTACCGGCTCGATGCGCGGCGCTGCATCTCGTACCTCACGATCGAACATGCCGGGCCGATCCCGGTCCCGTTCCGGCGCGCGATCGGCAACCGCATCTATGGCTGCGACGACTGTCTGGCGGTGTGTCCGTGGAACAAGTTCGCCGCCGCTGCACGGGCGCAACTGGCGTTCCACCCCCGCGCCGAGCTGGCGGCGCCGATGCTCGCCGATCTGTTGGCGTTGGATGATGCCGGGTTCCGTCAGGTCTTCGCGGGCTCACCGATCAAGCGGATCGGGCGCGATCGGTTCGTGCGCAACGTGCTGGTCGCCGCAGCGAACAGCGGTGATCCGGCGCTGGCCGAGCCGGTGCGCGCGTTGCTCGACGATCCGGCGGCGGTCGTGCGGGGCGCGGCGGCGTGGGCGTTGGGCCGGCTCGATCCGCCGCTTTGGGAGCGGGACCGGTCCGCGCGTCTAAGCGTTGAAGCCGATGAGCAGGTTCGCGCGGAGTGGGCTACTCCTCCCGGCTGCGGGAGGGGCTAAGGGAAGGGCGCTCCGTGAGCGGTGACACTAGTGACAAGCCCTCCCCCAACCCGTCCCGCAAGCGAGAGGGGAGATCAGTTGGCCCCCTCCCGCACGCGAGAGGGGAGTTACTTGCCGCCTTCGCGCCGGGTCAGCGCGGCGACGCAGCTGGCGCGGTCGATGGGGCGACCGTCGGGCTGGCGGGTGTCGAGCCAGGTGACGCGCGCCGCTTCGCTGCCCTTGGGGTAAAGGTACGCATCGAGCACGCAGATGCCGCTGGCGAACTGGAGCTTGCGGCCCGAGCCCTCGCGGACGTCGGCGTCGGGTTGGCCGAACAGCCGGAGCAGGCCACCGGCGTCCTGGCCGATCACCCGTTCCAGGCCGACTGCCGCATAGCGCGTCGGCGGGGCGCCGACCGCCGCCGGTCGCGCGCCGCCGGTGCACGCCGCCACGCCCAGGGCCATTGCGATCGTTCCTAGCGGCTTGCTCATGGCCTCGCGACTATCGCGCCACGCCTCCCGAGGCTAGAGGGCCGGCTTTCCTATATCCGGAGCCTGCCTTGACCCAGCCTCGTTATGACGTGACCGCCATCGGTAACGCCATCGTCGACATCCTTGCCCGCGCCGAGGACGACTTCCTCGCCGCCAACGGTATGACCAAGGGGCAGATGCAGCTGGTCTTCTCCGCCGAGGAGGCGGACGCGCTCTATGCCAAGATGGGGCCGGGGCAGGAGGTGTCGGGCGGCTCGGCGGCCAACACGATCGCCGGCCTGGCGGCGCTGGGTTCCGCCTGCGGCTTTGTCGGACAGGTCGCCGACGACCAGCTGGGGCAGGTCTTCGCGCACGACGTCCGGGCCGCCGGCATCCGCTACGATACGGCCTCTCGTCCCGGCGCGCCGACTACCGGGCGCTGCCTGATCTTCGTTTCGCCCGACGGGCAGCGGACGATGAACACGTTCCTGGGCGCATCGCACTACCTGCCCGCCGAGGCGCTGGACCGCGACCTGATCGCGGACAGCGCGTACCTTTATCTCGAAGGTTATCTCTGGGATCCGGAGGAGCCGCGCGCGGCGATGCGGGTGGCGATCGACGTCGCGCGGGCGGCGGGGCGCAAGGTCGCCTTTACACTGTCGGCGGAGTTCGTGATCGACCGGCATCGCGCCGCGTTCCACGAGCTGATCGACGCCGGCCTGATCGACCTGCTGTTCGCCAACGACGCCGAGCTGATGTCGCTGGCCGAGACCGATGACCTGGAGGCCGCGATCGCGATGCTGGCGCCCAAGGTGGCGACACTGGTCGTGACGCTGGGCCCGGACGGGGCGATGGCGATCGTCGGCGGCGAGCGCACCACGGTGCCGGCGGAGCGAGTCGATGCGGTCGTCGACACGACCGGCGCGGGCGACCTGTTCGCCGCGGGCTTCCTGCACGGTCAGGTCACGGGACGCAGCATCGGCGACTCGCTCAGGCTGGGTGCGATCTGCGCGGCGGAATGCATCGGCCATATGGGACCGCGCCCGGTCGCGGACCTGAAGGCGCTGGTCGGGTAACCTGAGGCAAGGCCGCCACGCAGTCGAATTCCGTAACATCGGACGGGTGCGGCGTTGCCGACCCGGCGGCCGGCCCTGCGAGTATGGCGCCTAGCTCTCGCTAGACGCCATACTCGCGACGGCTCAGGGTTGAGTGCCGACGGGTGCCGGGAACTCGCTCATGTCGGCGACTTTGTCCTGCGGCTCGCCCTTCTGCAGGTTGGAGTTGTGCATCCCGTAAAGGAAGTACACCACCATCGCGCCGAGCATGTACCACAGAAAGATCTTCAGCACGTCCCACGGCACGGTCTGGATCAGGTAGGCGCAAGACAGGATGCCCAGCACCGGCAGCACGGGATAGAGCGGCACGGAGAAGCCGCGCGGCAGCTCGGGCGCGGCGCGCCGCAGGTAGATCACCGACAAACAGACGATCGCGAACGCCGCCAGCGTGCCCACCGACGTCATGTCACCGAGCACGTTGATGTCGAAGAACCCCGCTGCCACCGCGGTGAGAACGCCGACCAGGATGGTGTTGATGTACGGGGTCTTGAAGCGCGGGTGGACCGTGGCGAACACGCGCGGCAGCAGGCCGTCGCGCGCCATGGTGTAGAAGATGCGCGTCTGGCCGTACATCAGCACCAGCACGACCGAGGTCAGACCGATGATCGCGCCGACCTTGATGATCTTGGCGAGCCAGCTCCAGGTCGGGCCGAACGCGTCGACCACCACCGCGACCGGATCGGGCACGTTGAGCGTGCTGTAGGGCACCAGCAGCGTCATGATCGCCGCCACCAGCATATAGATCACGGTGCAGACGATCAGCGAACCGAGGATGCCGAACGGCATGTCCTTTTGCGGGTTCTTGGCTTCTTGGCCCGCGGTTGAGACCGCCTCGAAACCGATATAGGCGAAGAACACGATGGAGGCGGCGCGCATGATGCCGTCGACGCCGAATTTCCCCTCGCCCTGGTTCTCCGGGATGAACGGCGTCCAGTTGGTCGCCACCAGCTCGCTGAAGTTCGACAGCACGATCAGCCCGCCGACGACGATGAAGGCGGCAAGCACGCTGACCTTGATGGCGACGATGGCGTTGTTGACCTTTGCCGATTCCGACACGCCGCGGATCAGCAACCCGGCGAGCGCCAGGCAGATCAGAAAGGCGGGGAGGTTGAACAGCGTGGTCACGGTCTGGCCGTTGACCAGCACGGGCGCGCCATCCTTCATCAGCGTGTACCCGGCCGGGCCGGTGAATTGCGGCGGGATGACGAGGCCGAAATCCGCCAGCAGGCTGACCACATAGCCGGCCCAGCCGACCGCGACGACCGACGCCGCGAGGCCGTATTCCAGCAACAGCAGCGCGCCCATGATCCAGGCGACGAACTCGCCCAGCGTGGTGTAGCCATAGGTATAGGCGGAGCCCGACACGGGTAGCGTCGAGGACAGCTCCGCGTAGCACAGGCCGGCAAAGGCACAGACGATGCCGGCAACGACGAACGACAGCAGCACCGCCGGCCCGGCATGGAGCGCAGCGGCGCTGCCGGTACGGACGAAGATGCCGGCGCCGATGATGCAGCCGACGCCCAGCAGCAGCAGATTCCATTTGCCGAGCGTCCGCTTCAGCTCGCTGGTCGCGGTCTCGCGCTGAACCTGCGCGATCGATTTGCGCGCGAACATGCGCTGCAGCACCGTCCGTTGTGGCGGCATGGTCGCCATGAACTCTTCCCCTTGTCGCCGGTCGGCCGGCCGCTGGTCTGGATGGGCGAAAGCCTAGAGCGAAAACGCCTCCGTGCAATCCCTTATCGCGCCGGGTTCCACGCGCGTCAGCGTGCGATCATCGCCCCGAGCGGCTGGCCGCCGAACAGGTGGACGTGGAGGTGCGGCACCTCCTGTCCGCCATGCGGCCCGGTGTTGGCGAGCAGGCGGTAGCCCGGCCGGGCCAGGCCCTGCGCGCGCGCGACCTGGCCGACGGCGCGGATGAAGCCCGCGATCTCCGCGTCGGACGCGCGCGCCGAGAAGTCGTCCCAGGAGACATAGGGACCGCGCGGGATCACCAGGATGTGGACCGCCGCGGCCGGCGCGATGTCGTGGAAGGCGATTGCCCACTCGTCCTCGTACACGCGGCGCGAGGGGATCTCGTCGCGCAGGATGCGGGCGAAAAGGTTGGCGGGATCATAGGGCTGGGTGGCGTCGATCGGCATGGGTCGGTGGTCCTGTGGGTCGGCTCGAAAGGTCACACTAAGTTCACGCTATCCGGCAGACATGTCGCCCGGCCATCCTGCGCCGGACCGAGGGAGGGGTAAGCGGACGCGCCATGGCGGCTCTTATGCCGAACGCGGGCTTGTAGGACAGCGCCACGTCACCTCGGCCGGGACGCTTTCTCGGTCAGCCCGCCCGTGCCCTGCCGCCGCGTCAGTTCCTCGCGCACGTCGTCCAGACGGAGCCCTGCGTCGGCGAGCAGCACCAGCAGGTGATAGAGGAGGTCGGCGGCTTCGGGGACGATCTTCGCCGGATCGTTCCCGCAGGCGGCGATCACCGTCTCGATCGCTTCCTCGCCGAGCTTCTGGGCGATCCGGGTGCGGCCGGCGGCGAAGAGCTGGGCGGTGTAGCTGCCTTGTGTTCCACGACGGGCGCGGATGGTGGCTTCGAGGCGGTCGAGGATGTCTTCAGTCACCCGTCTTGGGTGCCGGAGGCGGGGAGGGTGGTCAATCCTTGCCGCTGAAGCGGCGGCGGAGCGCGCGGCGGACGAACCAGACGGCGAGGACGGCGACCGCGAATAGCACGAGGTCGGAGAGCTCAGGCGCCGTGCGGGGGCGGACGACGCCGGTGTGGCCGTGGGCGACGGTGAGGGCGGGCATGGAGCGAGCCTAAGCCCGACGCATGACCATCGGGTTAGCACTTACATCTTCCCCGGCGCAGGCCGGGGCCCAGGTGCGAGGTGCGAGGTGCTCGATGGAGAAGGTTGAACTTCGATCGTCAGCGCGTGGCGACTGGGCGCCGGCCTGCGCCGGGGAAGATAGCAGGCGCTGCTACCCTTCTGATAACGGCGTTCGCACCGGCACCCCGGCCGCGGCCAGGGCGCGGTGGGCGTCGGCGATGGTGGCCTCGCCGAAGTGGAAGATGGAGGCGGCGAGGACGGCGGAGGCGTGGCCTTCCACCACGCCGGCGACGAGGTGGTCGAGGGTGCCGACGCCACCGCTGGCGACCACGGGCACCTCGACGCGGTCCGCGATCGCGCGGGTGAGGTCGAGGTCATAGCCGTCGCGGGTGCCGTCGCGGTCCATCGAGGTGACGAGCAGCTCGCCGGCGCCGAGCCGGGCCAGCCGGACGGCGTGGGCGACCGCGTCGATGCCGGTCGCGTGCCGGCCGCCATGGGTGAAAACCTCCCAACTCTCGCCGCTTCGCCGGGCGTCGATCGAGGCGGTGACGCACTGGCTGCCGAAGCGTTCGGCGATCTCGGCGACGACCTCCGGCCGCGCCACGGCGGCGGAATTGACCGCGACCTTGTCGGCGCCCGCGAGCAGCAGCGCGCGCGCATCGTTGGCGGAGCGGACGCCACCGCCGACGGTCAACGGCATGAAGCAGACGGCGGCGGTGCGGCGGACGATGTCGAGCAGCGTGCCGCGCCCTTCATGGCTGGCGGAGATGTCGAGGAAACACAGCTCGTCCGCCCCGGCAGCGTCGTAGGCGCGGGCCTGCTCGACCGGGTCGCCGGCGTCGCGAAGCGAGACGAAGTTCACGCCCTTGACGACGCGACCGTCGGCGACGTCGAGACAGGGGATGACGCGAGCACGGAGGGTCATGCATTCCTCTCCCGCTTGCGCGAGGGGCTAGGGGAGGGGTTGTCAATCACGGCTAGTGGACATGCCCTCCCCCAACCCCTCCCGCAAGCGGGAGGGGAGCTACGCCGCGCTTGCTACATTGAGCGCGGCGGCGAGGTCGAGGCGGCCGTCGTATAAGGCGCGGCCCGTAATGACGCCTTCGATGCCGTCCTTGGCATGGAGTGCGAGGACGTGGATATCTGCTATACCCTTCACCCCGCCGCTGGCGATCACCGGGATGTCGACGCCGCGGGCGAGATCGACGGTCGCCTCGACGTTGCACCCCTTGAGCAGGCCGTCGCGACCGACATCGGTGAACAGCACCGCCGCGACGCCGGCATCCTCGAAGCGGCGGGCCAGATCGACCGCCGAGGTGGTGGAGACCGCGGCCCAGCCCTTGGTCGCGACCATGCCGTCGCGGGCATCGACGGCGACGACGACCCCACCGGGGAAGTCGCGCGCGGCGCCGCGGACGAACTCCGGATCGTCGAGCGCGGCGGTGCCGATCACGACTCGCGACACGCCAAGGTCGAACCAGCCTTCGACCGACTCGCGGGTCCTGATGCCGCCGCCGAGCTGGACGTGGCCGGGGAAGCGCTCGACGATCGCGCGGACGGCATCGCCGTTGACCGAAATGCCGGCAAAGGCGCCATCGAGGTCGACGACATGCAGGTGCTGCGCCCCGGCCTGGGCGAACAGCATCGCCTGCGCGGCGGGGTCGTCACCATAGACGGTGGCGCGGTCCATATCGCCCTCCGCCAGGCGCACGACCTGGCCCGCCTTGAGGTCGATGGCAGGAAAGACGATCAACGACAAAGACTTAGGGCCGCCATTGGAGAAAACGTTCGAGCAGAGCGATGCCGTAACGCTGGCTCTTCTCCGGATGGAATTGCACGCCGAGCAGATTGTCGCGACCGATCGCCGCCGCCACCCGGCCGGCGTGGTCGGTCGTGGCAATGACGCCGTGCCCCTCGAACGCATAGCTGTGGAGGAAATAAGCCTCGCCGGGCTCGATCAGCGAGTGTTCGGCCAGGGGTACGACGTCGTTCCAGCCCATGTGGGGCACCTTGGCTGCCATCGTATCGGGTTGCAGCCGGCGGACGCGGCCCGCGAGCCAGCCGAGGCCGCGATGCTCGCCGAGTTCTTCGCCGGCGTCAGCCATCAGTTGCATGCCGACGCAGATGCCGAGGAACGGCCGTCCGCGATCCAGCACCACCTCGGCAAGCGACGACTCGAGGCCGTCGATCGCGCGCAACGACGCCGCGCAGGCGCCGAACGCGCCGACACCGGGGAGCACGATGCGATCGGCCCTGCGCACCGCATCGGCGTCGGCGGTGACGACCACGTCCGCCGCCCCTGCCGCAGCGAGTGCGTTGGCGACGGAGCCGAGATTGCCCGACTGGATGTCGATCAGCGCGAGATTCATCTCCCCTCCCGCGCGTGAAGGGGGTCGGGGGAGGGGTCGGGGGAGGGAGTGTCACAGGACTCGACAAGCCCTCCCCCGGCCCCTCCCGCGCGCGGGAGGGGAGCCGTCAAAGCACACCCTTTGTCGACGGAATCGCATCGGCCTTGCGCGGATCGATCTCGACCGCGGTGCGAAGAGCACGGGCCAAGCCCTTGAAAGCACTCTCCGCGATGTGATGGTTGTTGTCGCCGTGCAGCGTCTCGACGTGGAGCGTGATGCCGGCGGCCTGCGCGAAGCTGTGGAACCAGTGCCTGAACATCTCGGTGTCCATCTCGCCCAGTCGCTTCTGGCTGAATTCGGTCTTCCAGACGAGCCAGGGGCGGCCGGAGATATCGAGCGCGACGCGCGTCAGCGTCTCGTCCATCGGGCTGAGCGCATCGCCGTAGCGACGGATGCCGCGCTTGTCGCCGAGCGCCTTGGCCACCGCTTCGCCGATCGCGATGCCGGTGTCCTCGACGGTGTGGTGCTGGTCGATGTGGAGGTCGCCCTGGGTGCGGACGTGGAGGTCGATCAGCGAATGGCGGCTGAGTTGCTCTAGCATGTGATCGAAAAAGCCGACGCCGGTCGCGACATCGTACACGCCGGTGCCGTCGAGGTTCACCGTCACCGCAATGCGGGTCTCGGCGGTATTGCGGGTGATGGTGGCTTGTCGCATCGCCGCGCCCTCATAGCGGCCACGCTAACCCATGCAACTTGACCGGGCATCAAAGCGCGCTACCCAAAGGGGATGACCGACGGCCTGCCCGACAGCCTGATCCCCTATGACGAGATCGTGCAGGAAGCGCTGCGTGCCGTGGTCGGCCGCGTGCTGACCACCGTGGCGGAGAATGGCGGCCTGCCGGGCGAGCATCATTTCTACATCACCTTCAAGACGCAAGCACCCGGCGTCGACATCCCCCGCCGGCTGGTCGAGCGCTT
>NZ_DASTMA010000025.1:0-1906 GCF_035714405.1 Sphingomonas sp.
GGCGATGGGCACCGGCATCGGCCGCGACGACTTCAACGCCGACAAGCTGCGCTACCACAAGATCGTCATCATGACCGACGCAGACGTCGACGGCGCGCACATCCGCACGCTGCTGCTGACCTTCTTCTACCGCCAGATGCCAGAGCTGATCGAGCGCGGTCACCTCTTCATCGCCCAACCGCCGCTGTACAAGGCGACCAAGGGCCGGTCGGAAGTGTATCTGAAGGACGATGCCGCGCTCGACGAATATCTCGTCGAGGCGGGCGTCTCGGCGATGGTGTTCGAGACGGTCGGCGGCTCGCGGTCGGGCAAGGACCTGCGGACGCTGGTCGATCATGCACGGCGAATGCGGTCGCTGATGCGCTACGTGCCGCGTCGTTACGATCCGGTGATCATTGAGGCCCTCGCCCTCGGCGGCGCGCTCGACCCGAGCTTCACCGCCGATCAGCGCGCCGATCGCGTTGCCGAGGTGACGCGGCGGCTCGATTACGGCGACGACGAGGCGGCGTGGACCGCGCGCCTGACCGAGGACGGCGGTATCCATTTTGAACGCCTGTGGCGCGGCGTCACCGATCATCACATCATCGAGGCGACCTTCCTCGGCTCGGCGGAGGCGCGCAAGCTCCACACCCTGTCCGCGGAACAGGCGGACAGCTTCAACCAGGCCGGCAAGCTGGTCCGCGCGAGCGGAACGCCCCAGCCGGCCGAAGACGAGGAGGAAGTCGGCGACGGCTCTACCGTTCCCGGCGGCGGCAACACCGCAACGCTGGCGCGCGGCGAGAGCCTGGTCGCCCGCCCGTCCCAGCTGCTCGACGCCATTCTGGCGGCGGGGCGCAAGGGCCTGGCGGTGCAGCGCTACAAGGGCCTGGGCGAAATGAACGCCGAGCAATTGTGGGAAACCACGCTCGATCCCTCGGTTCGTACGATGCTGCGGGTGACCACCGAGGACACGTCGGCGGCGGACATGATCTTCACCCAGCTGATGGGCGAAGTCGTCGAGCCACGCCGCGAGTTCATCCAGGACAACGCGCTGAACGTCGCCAACCTGGACGTGTAGGGCGCGGCCTCGCGCCTCGCATTCTTGCAATGTTGGAGCAGCGCTGATCAAGCCGATCGGCGGCTGTTTCCCATCGTCGGTTTTCGATCACTCTGCGGCAGCGGCGTGCGCCCTTCTAGTCTAACTACCCCGGCAAAGGCCGGGGCCCAGTTGGGCAGGCTCCGGTGACGACGAGCGGCGCTCCGTTATCTTCTATTCCCTACTGGGGCCCGGCCTTCCCCAGGGTGGCGTAGAGAGTGCACAATCAGGGTCGCCTCCCACGCAACTCCCCGCACGCACGCGTGTAGGTGCGACTTTCGTGACTTTTGCCCGGCGCCCGCTCAGGCGAGACTCGCCCGCAACGTCGCGCGGACGCCCGCCTCGCGGGGCTCGTAGTTTACCGCGGATTGCAGGCTCTGCGCCATCACCCGGATCAGCTTGGTGCCGAGCCCGGTGCCCTTGGGCGCGACCCCCTCGGGCATGCCGCAGCCATCGTCCTCCACCGCCAGCAGGAACGATCCCTCGCCGTCCTGCTTCAGCAGCACGCGGACATCGCCATTGCCGTCCGGGTATGCGTATTTGCAGGCGTTGGTGACCAGCTCGGTCACGATCACCCCGACCGACACCGCGCGGTCGGTCGGCAATCGTAGCGCATCGGCAGCGCAGAGCAGCGAGTGGCCGCCGCTCTCGCCCGATAGCGTCGTGGCGAGTTCGGCAACGAGGGCGCCAAGATATTCGCGCATGTCGACGCTTTCGACGTCGTTAGCCGAATAGAGCCGGCGATGGACCTGCGCGATCGCGCCGATCCGCCGCTGCGTATCCTCCAGCGCGGCGCGCGCATTGGCGTCGGTCAACGCGCTCGCCTGAAGC
>NZ_DASTMA010000026.1:0-37171 GCF_035714405.1 Sphingomonas sp.
TTCATTGCATTTGTGCAACAAATTCGTTGCAGAGTGAAACGGTGTTTCCCGCCTGCCGCTACGGAAAGCTTACGTTCGCGGAAAGCGCCGGCGGCCGCCCTTTATTTGGGCGCGGTCACCATCAGCATCTGCCGGCCTTCCATGCGGGGATGCGCCTCGATCTTGGCGATCTCCGACGTCTGCTCCGCCACCCGGTGCAAAACGGCCATGCCCAGCTGGCCATGCGAAAGCTCGCGGCCACGGAAGCGCATGGTGACCTTCACCTTGTCGCCCTCCTCGATGAACTCGGCGACCTTCTTCATCTTGGTGTCGTAATCGTGGTCGTCGATGTTCGGACGCATCTTGATCTCCTTGATCTCCTGCGTCTTCTGCGACTTGCGCGCGAGGTTCGCCTTTTTCTGCGCCTCGTACTTGAACTTGCCGACGTCCAGATACTTCGCGACCGGCGGGTCGGCGTTGGGCGACACCTCGACCAGGTCGAGGCCCAGCTCCTGCGCGGCGGCCATCGCCTCGCGCGTGTACATCACGCCGAGATTCTCGCCCTCATGGTCGATCACGCGGACCTTGGGACTGACGATCCACTCGTTGAAACGGGGGCCGTTCATCGGCGGCGCCTGATTGGGTCGGCGTATGGCGGGAGGTCGTATAAGTAAGGCTCCTTGGATAAGTCGGACGGCTATATACGCGCTTTGGCGCTCAAGCGGAAGGTCCGGCGCGCGCAAGATCCGGCGGCGTCGCCTCGCCGCGCAACTTGGCGATCGTTTCGCCCAGGCCTGCGATCTCCTGACCCTGGCTGCCCAGCCGGCGGATCGCGACCGTGCCCTCGTCCGCCTCGCGCTTGCCGACCACCAGCAGCACCGGCACCTTGGCGACCGAATGCTCGCGCACCTTGAAGTTGATCTTCTCGTTGCGCAGGTCCGTCTCCACCCGCAGCCCCGCCGCGCGCAGCGCCGCCGCCACCTGTTCGGCATAGCCGTCCGCGTCCGACACGATCGTCGCCACCACCACCTGCACCGGCGCCAGCCACAGCGGGAAGCGCCCGGCATGATGCTCGATCAGGATGCCGATGAATCGCTCGAACGTCCCCAGGATCGCGCGGTGCAGCATTACCGGCCGGTGCCGCTGCCCGTCCTCGCCGACGTAAGCAGCGTCCAGCCGCTCGGGCAGCACCGTGTCGGTCTGGATCGTGCCGACCTGCCACGTCCGCCCGATCGCATCGGTCAGGTGGAACTCCAGCTTGGGCGCATAGAACGCCCCCTCGCCTTGCAGCTCCTCCCAGCCATAGTCCGCCGTGTCCCGCCCCGACGCCTTCACCGCATCGCGTAGCGACTGCTCCGACCAATCCCACATCGCCTCCGAGCCAAAGCGCTTCTCCGGCCGCAGCGCCAGCTTGATCGCATAGCTGTCGAAGCCCAGGTCCTTGTACACCGAATCGAGCAGGTCGCAGAAGGCGCGCACCTCCTCGATCAGCTGGTCCTCGCGGACGAAGATGTGGGCGTCGTCCTGCGTGAACTGGCGCACCCGCATGATCCCGTGCAGCGCCCCGTGCGGCTCGTTCCGGTGGCAGCAGCCGAACTCCGCCATGCGGATCGGCAGGTCGCGATAGCTTTTGATCCCCTGGCGAAAGATCAGGACGTGCGCCGGGCAGTTCATCGGCTTCAGCGCCATCAGGTCGGCGTCGCCCGACAGGATCGCGCCCTCGTCCTCGGCGTTCGGAATCTCGTCGGGCACCACGAACATGTTCTCGCGATACTTGCCCCAATGCCCGGACTGCTCCCACTGGCGCGCGTCCATCAGCTGCGGCGTCTTGACCTCGGCATAGCCCGCCGCGTCCAGCCGCCGGCGCATATACGCTTCCAGCTGCCGCCACAGGATGAAGCCCTTGGGGTGCCAGAACACGGACCCCTGCGCCTCCGACTGGAGGTGGAACAGGTCCATTTCCTGCCCGATCTTGCGATGGTCGCGCTTGGCCGCCTCCGCCAGCCGCATGAGGTGCTGGTCGAGCTGCTTCTTGTTGAGCCAGCCCGTGCCATAGATGCGGCTCAGCATCGCGTTCTTCTGGTCGCCGCGCCAATAGGCCCCCGACACCCGCGTCAGCTTGAACGCCTGCGGATCGAGCCGCCCGGTCGACGGCATGTGCGGCCCCCGGCACATGTCGAGCCAGGCGCCTTGCCGATAGATCGTCAGTTCCTCGGCGTCGGGAAGCTCCGCCGCCCACTCCGCCTTGAAGCGTTCGCCCTGCCTCTGCCACGTCTCGATCAGCTGCTCGCGGCTCCAGACCTCGCGCACGAACGGCTCGTTGCGCGCGATGATGCGCCGCATCTCCGCCTCGATCGCGGGTAGGTCTTCCTCGGTGAACGGCCGCTCCTTTGGCGCGAAGTCATAGTAGAATCCGTCCGCCGTCGAGGGACCGAAGGTGATCTGCGTCCCCGGAAACAGATGCTGCACCGCCTCCGCCATGACATGGGCATAGTCATGCCGCGCCAGCTCCAGCGCATCCGCCTCGTCGCGCGCCGTCACCAGCGCGAGGGCGGCGTCGCCCTCGAACGGCCGTGACAGGTCGCGCAGATCGCCGTCCACTCGCGCGGCAATCGCCGCCTTGGCGAGCCCCGGCCCGATCGCGGCGGCGATATCCGCCGGCGTGCTGCCCGGCGGCACCTCGCGCACCGAACCGTCCGGGAGCGAAATCTTGAACATGGCGGACATGGGAAGCTTTCGTGCTGGCGAGCGCAAGCCCGCCTAGAATGTCGGGGATGATGGACGCAAGCACGCAGGCCCGGTCGACACCGGGCGGCGGCTCAGCGGCTAGTTCGCGTGGGGAGGCGGAACGAGGTCATCGCTGAACACGATACGCCGAAAGCAGTGATCAAGCCACCCTCCTCCACACCGTCATGCTGAACTCGTTTCAGCATCCATGCGCGACGCCCTGAACTTCAGGCCGCGCTGCTTGTGAGAAGCTTCGCGCATGGACCCTGAAACGAGTTCAGGGTGACGAAGAGCTCACGCAATCCCGAACGGCACCACCCGGTTCGACTGCGTATGCCCGATCTCCGCCCGCCCCAGATACGGCACCCCCATCTCGCCGCACCACCGCCTGACCATCGCGTCCGGCTCCTCGCCCCAGGGCGGGTCGTTGGGCACCACGTCGGTCAGCGCGCCCATGCGGATGCCGGCGATCCCCTTCAGCTGCGGCGCGTTCGCCAGCTGCCACAGCATCCGGTCGAACCGGTACATCGGTTCGCCGACATCCTCGATCAGCAGCACATGGTCGGCGAGGTCGGGCAGCCAGGGCGTGCCGATCATCGCGGTCAGGATCGACAGGTTGAACGCCGCTGCGGGCCGTCCATCCAGTCCCGGCTCCAGCCCGACCCGCTCGCGTCGCGCCATCCAGCCGAGCGACCGCGCCACCGTCTGGTCGCCGTCCCGCCGCCGCACGTCGCTCGCCATCGGCCCATGCACCGGCCGCCCGATCCGCCGCGCATACAGCGCGCCGAGCAGGAAGCCGACGTCCGAATAGCCTAGATACGTCTTGTTGCGCGCCGCCGCGCCCAGCCGCGGCATCACCCGCGCGAGCAGCCGGTTCGACCCGTAACCGCCGCGCAGGAACCAGATCGCGTCGATGCCGGGATCGTTGGCGAACTCCAGGAACGCGTCCGCCCGCATTTCGTCCGTGCCGGCGAAATGGCCTGCCTTGGCGCTGACCTGCGGGTGGAACTGCAGGTCCACCTCCGGATAGGCCACCGCCGCAAAGGCGCTGACCGGCGCGATCGCATCGGCGCTGGCGATCGAGGAGGCGGCGAGCACGCCGATCTTCATGAACTGTCCCCGCTTGCCCCGATCACGCCATCCGCCGATAGCGCGGCCCCATGGTGAACGGCAAACGCTACTTCTTCGTCGGGATAGGCGGCTCGGGCATGATGCCGCTGGCGATGATCCTCGCCGGTCGCGGTGCGCGCGTGGAGGGCTCTGACCGCTCGCTCGATGCCGGCCGCGTCGCGGCCAAGTTCGACGCGCTGCGGGCATTGGGCATCGGCCTCCACCCGCAGGACGGCAGCGGCGTCACCTCTCCCGACCAGATCGTCGTCGCGTCGGCTGCGGTCGAGGAGACGGTCTTGGACATCGCCGCCGCCGCCGCGCTTGGCTGCGCCCGAATGACGCGCGCGGAGCTCAATGCCGAATTGTTCAACGCCGCAACCGTCTCGATCGGCGTCGCGGGCACCAGCGGGAAATCGACCGTCACCGGCATGATTGGGTGGGTCCTGCATAGCTTGGGCCACCGCCCGACGGTGATGAACGGCGCGGTGATGACCAACTTCGTCTCGCCGGACCGTCCCTTCGCCAGCGCGCTCGTGGGCGAGGGCGCGTATTACGTCAGCGAGGTGGACGAGAGCGACGGCTCCATCGCACTCTACCGGCCTAGCGTGGCGGTACTCAACAACGTCAGCCGCGATCACAAGGAGCTGGACGAGCTGCGCGTCCTGTTCGGCGGCTTTGTCGAGCGCGCGGTCAAGGTCGTTGTCAACGTTGCCGATCCGGAGGCCACCACGCTAGCCGCGCGCAGGAGCGATGTAGTGACGGTAGCGGTCGAGGCAGGTGCCGACCTCACCGCGCGCAACCTGCGACCGGAACCGTTCGCCATCGGCTTTGACCTCGTGGCCGACGAGGGGACGCTTTTCGTAGAACCTCTTGCGCCCTCACTGCCTGTCCGTTTGCGCGTGCCGGGTGCGCACAATGTCGCCAACGCGCTGACTGCACTTGCGGCCTGCGTCGCAGTGGGCGTGCCGCTGGTCGAGGCAGCCGGAGCGATCGAGGGCTTCACCGGCCTCTCCCGCCGCTTCGAGTTGATCGGGGAGGCGAACGGCGTCGCGATAATCGACGATTTCGGCCACAACCCCGACAAGATCGCGGCCACGCTCGCCACGCTCCGCACCTTCCCCGGCCGCCTGCTCCTCCTGTTCCAGCCGCACGGCTACGGCCCGTTGCGCCAGCTCCGCGACGAGCTGGCCGAGGCGTTCGCCGACGGCACGGTCGCAGACGACCTGCTGGTCCTCCCCGACCCCGCTTATTTCGGCGGCACCGTCGCACGCGAGGTCGGCAGCAGCGATCTGGCCGCCGACATCAGGGCACTCGGCCGCGACGCGCGCCACATCGTCGACCGCGACGCCGCCGCCGCGCTGCTGGTCGCGCAAGCCAAAGCCGGCGACCGCATCATCGTCATGGGCGCCCGCGACGACACGCTCGGCCAGCTCGCCCGCCGCATGCTGGAGCAGCTCCGCCGGTAGCCGCCGCCCGCGATTGCTGTATGCTTCGCGCATGGTCCTCCGCCCCCTCGCCCTCGCGCTCGTCGCCCTCGCCACCCCTGCGCAGGCACAGGAGGACGAACGCCCCCGCCGCACCCGCGTGGCGCTGGGGCCGCAGCTCGTCCCCAGCTACCCCGGCGCCGACGGCCACAGCCTGCGCCCGCTGTTCGACCTCTCCCGCGCGCGCGGCGACGACGATTTCGCGTTCGAGGCACCCGACGAGAGCTTCGGCTTCCCGCTGCTGCGCGCCGACCGCTTCCAATTCGGCCCCTCGCTCGGCTTCGAGGGTGAGCGTTCGGCGAAGGACGTCGGCGTCGCGGTGCCCAAGGTTGGCTTCACCGTCGAGGCCGGCGGCTTCGTCCAGTACCTGCTCACCCCCGCCCTGCGTCTGCGCGGCGAGCTCCGCCACGGGATCGGCGGGCACAAGGGTCTGGTCGGCACCGTCGGCGCCGACCTCGTCACGCGTGACCGCGACCGGTGGCTGTTCTCGATCGGTCCGCGCGTGACGCTGGCAAACGACCGTTATCATCGCGCCTATTTCGGCATCACCCCCGCCGCTGCCGCCGCCACCGGCCTGCCCGCGTTCGACGCGAAGGGGGGCGTCCAGGCGGTCGGCCTCACCGCCGGCGCATTGCGTCAGCTCACCCAGCGTTGGGGCCTATACGGCTACGCCAAATACGACCGCCTCGTCGGCGACTCGGCCCGCTCCCCCCTCGTCCGCCGCTTCGGCGCCCGCGACCAGCTCTCCGGCGGCCTGGCCCTGAGTTATACCTTCGGACGCTAAAGTGTAGTTGGGTATCTAAGAGACCCTCCCCGGCGGAAGCCGGGGCCCAGTCGGCCGCGCCGCGGACTAGGCCCCGGCGTCCGCCGGGGAAGGCGGATTCAGCGACGTAAGATCAACCCAATGCTACGGCAAACTCTCCCCCGCCTCCACGCCCCACAGCGAGCCCAGCTCCACGAACCCCGCCCGCCCCTTCACGTCCAGCTTGCACCAGCCGTTGCCGCAGCCGCTGATCTGCCCGACCACGCCGGGCGCCGCGCGCCACAGCACCCGCGCGCCCGCTTCCGGCCGCTCCAGCATCGCCACCGGCGCCGTGCCGCGCACCAAGCCGGTCCGCGTCGCGCTCAGCAGGTTGCCCTGCATCCACCCTTGCGTGCCATCGGGGTCCTCGACCTTGCGCCATTCCTTGAACACCTGAACGACCCGCACCGGCAGGTCGGCGCGTCGGTACAGCCAGCTCGCCGGATAGGTGCGCGCGGGCCCCGTCCGCATGCGCGCCTGCCCTGCCCGGATCGAGGCCCAATAAGGCGGCTTCTGCGCCTCCTGCGCGACGGCCGCCGTTGGGATCAGCAGAGCGAGTGCGGCAAGGGTAAATCGCATGAACATCTCCTTTACCGGCTTTGCCCCGTGCCGCTCACGCCTTCAAGCACCCTGAGAAAACCGCTGTCCTACAAGCCCGGCCGCCGTCACAAGGAACAGGTCAGAAGAGCTTACCTGAAATAGGACGCATTCAACCCTCAACTTCCCCTCAACTTCCGCGCCCCGTTGACGCCCGCCCTACACCCCGCCAAGCCGTTGCGCATGCCCGATCCGCGCCGCTGCCCCCATCCCAAGGTGGTCGTCACCCGCGAGCTTCCCGATGCGGTGATGGACCGGCTGGAGGCGCTGTTCGACACCACCAACAATCGCGGCGACGCCGCCCTCAGCCGCGAACAGCTCGTCGCCGCGGTTGCGGACTGCGATGTGCTGGTCCCGACCGTCACCGACGCGGTGGACGCGGAACTCATCGCCGCCGCCGGTCCTCGGCTGAAGCTGATCGCCAATTTCGGCGCGGGCGTGAACCATATCGACCTGCGCGCCGCCCGTGCGCGCGGCATCCCCGTCACCAACACGCCCGGCGTGCTGACGGAGGACACCGCCGACATGGCGATGGCGCTCATCATCTCGGTACCCCGCCGCCTGGCCGAGGGCGAGAAGCTGGTGCGGTCAGGCGAGTGGAAGGGCTGGAGCCCGGGCGGCATGCTCGGCCACCGCATCGGCGGCAAGGCGCTCGGCATCGTCGGCATGGGCCGGATCGGCCAGGCGGTGGCACTCAGGGCCCGCGCCTTCGGCCTGTCGATCCACTATCATAACCGCCACCGCCTGCCCGCTGTGCTGGAGGCGCAGCTCGCCGCCACTTGGCATGCCGGTCTAGACGCGATGCTGGCGGCGGTGGACATCCTGACGCTGCACACCCCGCGCAACCCGGACAGCGAGAACCTGCTCGATGCCCGCCGCCTGGCGCTGCTGCGACCCCACGTCTACCTCATCAACACCAGCCGCGGCGGCATCGTCGACGAGGACGCGCTGGTCGAAGCACTGCAAGCCGGGCGCCTCGCCGGCGCCGGCCTCGACGTCTGGAAGCACGAGCCCCGGATCGACCCGCGCCTGCTGGCCCTCCCCAATGTGGTCATGACCCCGCACATGGGCTCCGCCACCTACGAAGGCCGCCTCGCGACCGGCGAGCGCGTCATCCAGAACATCCGCATGTGGGCCGACGGCCACCGCCCCCCGGATCAGGTGCTGGAGGGTTGGGCGTGATCAGTCGATAGCCGAGTCGAACCACGCGCGCTGGTCCATACGTTCGTGCAGCACGGCCACGACCGCCACAACCTCTCCAATGACACGCCAATAATCGAAGTGCCGGGCAACTTTATATCTGAAGCCGGTCGCTCCGACCGCGTCCGGCACGGCACGCCATACCACCTCCTTGGCCGCGATGCGGTAAAATGCTGCTTTGAGTGTATTGCCCGTAGCTGAGGGCGGCGTCCAAACCCCAGCGCTCCGCGCCGTAATCGAAGACGGCCTCGAGTTGCGCCTCCGCACGAGGCGAGATCACGAGCCGCATCAACTGTGTCGCCGACGCATCCGCTCAATAAACGCTTCAGGATCAAACGGCCTCATGTCTTCATCTGGAACGGCAAAGGCCGCGCGAAGCTCTGCGATCACTGCGGGGTCGCGGTGGAACGCATCGTCCGCATCGCGTTGGATGAGTTCATTCACATACTCGTCGACGTCGCGAAAGCGCGCGAGGTCGCCTGTGACTGCAGACACCCGCTCACTTTCGGCGTCACCGAGCTTGATCGTTACTTCATACCCCATCCCTCAATCCCCCGTCAGGATTCGGTCCACCAGCTGTTTGACCGTCGGCACGAAACCGTTCGAATAGAATGGGTCGCGCTTGAAGTTACAGGCCGCGTGGCCGGCGAACATCAGATTCTGCTCGATATCGCCGCCATGCGCGATGTCCTGCAGCGTCTTCTGGATGCAGAAGGAGCGCGGGTCCGCCAGCCGTCCGGTCGAGTTGGTCTCGGTATCCGCCCAGCTCGAAAACAGGCATTGCGACAGGCAGCCCATGCAGTCGGCCTGGTCCTTCCTGATCTCCGCCTTCTCCAGCGGTGTCACGAACACCAGCGTGTTGTCCGGCGTCTTCAGCGCGTCGGTGAAGCCATGCCCGAACCATTCGCGCGCGCGCAGCAGGTCATTGCGCGTCACCCAGAAGTTCTTGCCCTTCACGCCGACATCGAGCTGGAAGACGTGATCGCCCGCTTCCTGAGTCGAGAACGCGATCTGGCGCTCGGACCGCGCCTCCAACGCGCGCAGGAATGGGTTGCGCACCGCCGACGAATAGAAGCCGGTGGGCGAGAAGCGATGCAGCAGCACCTCGCCCTCCTCGATCCGGGTCAGATGGTCCTTCCAATCCTGCGGGATCGGACTTTCCCGCGTCAGCAGCGGCCGGGTGCCGTACTGAAAGGCGATCTGGCCCAGTTCCGGATTGTCGACCCAATTGTCCCAATCGCGCAGGTACCAGACGCCGCCCGCCATCACGATCGGAGTGCTGTCGGGAATGCCACCCGCCCGCATCGTGTCGCGCAGCGCCTTGACGCGGGGATAGGGATCCTGCGGCTTGAGCGGGTCTTCGGCATTGGACAGGCCGTTGTGCCCGCCCGCCAGCCACGGGTCCTCGTACACCACCGCCGCCAGCCACTCCGCCGCCTTGGAATAGGCCCGCTTCCACAGCGCGGAAAAGGCGCGCGCGGAGCTGATGATCGGGAGATAGCTGACATTGTACGAAGCCGCGATCTCGCTCAGCTTGTACGGCATTCCCGCCCCGCAGGTGACGCCCGAGACCAGCCCGCGCGTCCGCTCCAGCACCCCGTGCAGCACGCGCGGCGCGCCGCCCATCTCCCACAGCACGTTGATGTTGATCGCGCCCTTGCCGCCGGCGATATCCCACGCCCGCTCAACCTGCTGGACTGCGCCCTCGATCGCGTACTCGACCAGTTCCTCGTGCCGCTCGCGCCGGGTCAGCGCGCGATAGACCTGCGGGATGATCTTGCCGTCGGGATCATAGCTGTCGGCGTTGACCGCCGACACCGTGCCGATCCCGCCCGCCGCCGCCCAGGCGCCGGCCGACGCGTGGTTGGTGGCGGCGACGCCCTTGCCCCCCTCAACCAGCGGCCAGACTTCACGGCCGGCATAGGTGATGGGCGTCAGGCCTTTGAACACGAAGTCACCTTTCTAGTGGAACGACGCGCTTTATAGCGAAAGGTTGCAGCCAAGCGATACAAACATGGATCAGCCGCTCAGCGCCCCCGGCCTGCCCAACGCGCCCTCATAAAGGTCGCGATAGCGCCTAATCATCAGCGCCTCGTCATACTCGGCGCGCGCACGGCGCTGATTGGCGTCGCCGATATAGCTCCGCAGCTCTGGTTCGCTGACCAGCGTGTGCAGCGCGTCGCGCAGGAACACCTCGTTGTGCGCGGGGATGATGTAGGGCCGGTTCTCCGCCGCCACCATCGCCATCACGTCGCCGACTGCGGGCGCCGCGATCGGCACGCCCGCCGCCATCGCCTCGACGACCGAGATCGGGAACTGCTCGGACAAGGACGACAGCGCCAGCACGTCGAACAATCCGACATACCGATGCGGGCTAGGCAGGAAGCCGGGCATCAGCAGCCGGTCCGACAGCCCCATCGCCGCCGCCGCGCCCTCGATCCGCGCGCGCTCCGGCCCCTCGCCGACGATCACCAGCCGCACCTTGCCCGCCAGTCCACCGACCGCGCGCACCAGCATAGGCAAGTCCTTGACCGCGCGCAGTCCGGCCAGCGCGCCGATCACCACCTCGTCGTCCCTGCGCTTCAACCCCGGGATCGCGCCCTGCTGCGGCTTGGCGTAGGCCATGGTCGGAATGCCGTTGACGATCCTGTGGACGCGCCCGCGCGGCTGCTTCCACGGACCCAGCGCGATCCGCTCCAGCGTCTCGGACGGCACCACCAGCGCGTGCGCGGCCGGCAGCGCGACGCGGCGATAGATGTTGCGCTGCGGCTTCAACCCGTCCGCCTCGTCCGCGTTGAACCCGTCCTCGTGATGCACCACCGGCGGCGCGCCCTTGGCAAAGGTACGCCGCGCCATCACCCCGTCGATCCCGCCCCAATTATAGGTCAGCACCAGATCGAAGCGGCGCGTGAACCGCGCGATCGCCTCATAGCGGCTCACCGACGGCCTGCCCGTCAGCGGCGGCGGATCCTGCGCGATCTCATAAGCGATGCCCTTGGGGATCGCGTCGCGCGCGCCGAGCGCGTCGGGTACGCCCGACACGATCGTGTGCCGCGCCCGGTCTCCCCAGGCGGTCATCAACCGCACCGCGCGCGCCTCCTTGCCACCGAGATCGAAGGAGGAATGCAAATGGAGGATACGGACGGGCGCGGGCATGGCGGCGACCTAGCGCGCGCGCCGCGCTTCGTCACCCATCCGCTCAGGAGCCGTAGATGCCGCCCAGCAGGCCCACCGCCATCACCGGAATGGTGCCGACCAGGACACCGATCTGGATGAGGATGAGCAGGATGATGGAGCGGCCGACCGCCTGCGGCCGGCTGTGCCACCACCGCCCCCGCCCCATCCGCACAAACGCCACGACCAGGAGTGCGTACATGGCGAGCGCCGAGACCAGGCCGAACTGATCGAGGTACGGCAGCGGGCCGAGCGCCAGCACGGGGACCGTCCACGCGCACATAAGCGCGAAGGTCGCGCGGAACGCGACGCGCCAGCCCGTCTCACCCCACCGCTTGATCGCGGGCGCCAGAGCCAGCGCGTAGAAGAGCGCCAGGATCGGCGTGATGGTAAAGGTGAGCCACCCGTCCGCGTCGTTGACGAACGCTTCCCGCGATTTGCCCGCGACCGCGATCGCCCTGTCCAGCAGCTGGGGCGGGGTCTGCTCGATCATCCGCTTGGTGCCGCCGACCAGGAACAGAAAGAACATCAGCACGCCGCACAGTGCCAGGTAGAAGCGGAACGGTCGCGCATAGCGCCCTCCCCCAGTCGCCCCGCCTGCCTCATAGGCATCCAGCACCGCGCGCGGCCGCAACAGCAGATCGCGCGCCGTGTGCCACTCGACTCCACCAAAGCCGGTGGTGTCCTCCGCCAGCTCGCCCAAGCTGGCGCGCTTCGCCTCTGCGTCCGCCATCGAGACCCCCTTCCCGCTTCGGACGGACGCTAGGTCGGCCATGCGCCGGCGTCCAGCCGGTTCAGCCGATCCGATCCTTGGGCAAATGCGTGATCCGGCACGCCAAATCCGCCTCGCCACTGGACACGATCCAGTGGTCGCCGCCGTCGACCAGCCCCGTCGTGAACACCACGTCGCTGACGTACATCCGCTCCTTCAGCGGCTCGGTCAGCGCCGGGTTCGGCTCGATCAGCGGCGGGTGGCCGGTCCGCACCGTCAGGCTCGGGTCGTCGCGGTCGAGCAGCGTCCAATAGGTGCGATAGACGCCGACCGCCCCCGACGGCTCCACCCCATGCCACAGCGACAGCCAGCCCTCATCGGTCAGCACCGGCGGCGCGCCGCCACCCATCCGCGCGGTGGAGACGGTGGCGGCATGGGGGCGGATGCCGGGCGCGTCGTGCGGCTTCCAGTGCAGCGCGTCGGGCGAGCGCGCGAGGTTGATCGACGGCCCGGCGCGCCATTCCGAACCGGGCGGATAGGCGAAATAGGCATCGCCCAGCGGCCGCGTCTGCGCCCAATACTCGCCCCCGATCAGCCCTTCGAAGATCAGCATGTCCTTGTTCTGATGATCGAGGACGATCCCCTCCAGCCGCCAGTCGAGCGCGTCATCGCTGGTGTAAAGCGTGGTGCATTGCCGCTCGGGGCTGACCGAGCAGGTCGTCATCAGCCAGCGGTCCCCGACCCGGCTGATCCTGGGATCTTCCACCCCATAGCATTGGTACGACGCCGCCGGCGCGATTGCCCGACCATAGTGCACCGCCTCCACCCGCCGTCCGTCCGGCGACAGCTCCACCGGCAGCAGCCAGGACAGGCTGGTCAGCGCCATCACCTTCCACCCACCGCCGCGCATCGCGAAGGCGCGCGGATCGGCGGTATCGACCAGCTGCAGCGGCCACGCATCGAGGTGATAGCCGTCCTCCGCCCAGCGGATCGAATGGACATGCCCGTCGCGCTTGGGGTGCGTCAGCGCCTCCGCGACGCGGACCATCATCAGCAGGTTGCCGTTCGGCAGCCGGGTCAGCCCTGGGTTGAAGGCGCCGAGCACATGCGTCTCCGCGTCCAGCTTCCCCGCCAGCGGCGAACGCGAAAGGTCGACATCGTCCGGGCCGAACACCAGCTGGTCGAACGGAAAGCTCACGCCAGCCGTGCCAGCAGCCGCGCGATCCCCGCCACCGCCTCCGCCTCGTTCAGCGTCGGCGCATGGCCGACGCGGGGCACGGTCACCAGCTCCGCCGCCTGCAGGCCCGCCACCATCTGCGCCGCCGTTGCCGCCGACAGCACGTCCGACCGCTCGCCGCGCACGATCAGTACCGGCGTGTCGCGCAGCGCGTCGAGCGCCGGCCACAGGTCGGCCGGCGCCTCTCCCCCCGGCTGCCGGAACGGCTCGGCGATGCGCAAGTCATAATCGAGCACGATCTTGCCATGGTCGGTCAGCCGGTACAGCCGCTTGGCCATCTGGAGCCACTCGTCGAGCGTCCAGTCCGGATAGACGTCGCGATTGCCCTCCTGCACCGCGCGTGCCGCGTGCAGCCAGGTCGGGTGGCTCGAGCCGCGCCCGACATAGCCCCTGATCCGCTGCAGCCCCGCCGCCTCGATCGTCGGGCCAATATCGTTGAGCACCGCGCCCGCCAGCCGCCCTGGCTCGGCCGCCGCGATCATCATTGCCACGATGCCGCCGAGCGACGTGCCCACCGCCACGAAGCGGCCGATGCCGAGCTCGTGCATGACGCCGCGGACATCCTCCGCATAGGTCGCCGGCGTATAGCTCGCCCAGTCGTCGGCCCGTCCGCTCTCGCCCCGCCCGCGCAGGTCGATCGCCAGCACGCGCCAGGCGCCGGCAAGACACTCCGCCAGCATCGCATAGTCACGCGCGTTGCGCGTCAGCCCCGGCAGGCACACGACCGGCGGACGGCCCGGGTCGCCCGGATAATCGCGCAAGTGCAGCCGCACACCGTCGACGGCCAGCACGAACCGGTCTTCATACCCTGCCATGCTTGCGCCGATCTCCCTGCGTCCCCCATATCGCGGCATGCAGCAGCCCCCGCAAGCATATCGCCCCGCCACCGCGCTCCTCGATCTCGGCCCCGACTTCTGGGACCCGGTCGCACCCGCCGACTTCCCTGAAACGCGGCTGCGCTTCCGCAACGACCGCGCCGCCGCGCAAATCGGCCTCGACCAGCTGTCGGCGCCGGAATGGATCGCGCACATGGGCCGCTTCCAGCCCCTTCAGGGCAGCCTGCCGCAGCCGCTGGCGCTGCGCTATCATGGCCATCAGTTCCGTTCTTACAACCCGGACATCGGCGACGGGCGCGGCTTCACCTTCGCGCAATTGCACGACACCGATGGCCGGCTGATGGACCTCGGCACCAAGGGCTCCGGCCAGACCCCGTACAGCCGCTTCGGCGACGGCCGCCTGACGCTCAAGGGCGGCGTCCGCGAGATCCTCGCCACCGAGATGCTCGAGGCGCTGAATGTCCCCACCAGCCGTACGCTGTCGCTGATCGAGACCGGCGAGGCGCTGGAGCGCGGCGACGAGCCCTCCCCCACCCGCGCCGCCGTGCTCGTCCGGCTCAGCCACGGCCACATCCGCATCGGCACCTTCCAACGCCTCGCCTACTTTCGCGAGGAGGAGAACATGCGCCGCCTGGTCGGCTATGTGCTGCGCAACCTCTATGGCGAGGACAGCGACGATCCCGTCCGCCTGCTCCAACTCGTCGTGCAGCGCGCCGCGACGCTGGCGGCGCGCTACATGGCGGCGGGCTTCGTCCACGGCGTCCTCAACTCCGACAACATCAACGTGACGGGCGAGAGCTTCGACTATGGCCCGTGGCGGTTCGCACCGACCTGGGACCCCGCCTTCACCGCCGCCTATTTCGACCATCAGGGCCTCTACGCCTTCGGCCGCCAGCCCGAGGCGATCGGCTGGGACGTGTCGCAGCTGGCGGCATCACTGCGGCTGCTGGTCGACAGCGAGCCGCTGGTCGAGGCGCTCGATGGCTTCGGCCCTGCCTTCCAGGCCGCGCTCACCGAGGCGATCCTGTGGCGTCTCGGCGTCCGCCCGCGCGACGCCGCCGCCGACCGCGAACTCGCCCGCGCCACCGAACGCACGCTGCGGACCACGGGCGTCGCGCTCGACCGCTTCTTCCACGACGTCTTCGGCGGCGTGCTGCCGGACGGAGAAGGCTGGGCCGAACTCCGCACCGCGCTCACCAGCTACGAACCCCGCAAGCCGCGCGACCATCCTTATTGGTCGGGCGAACCCTGCGCGATGCTGATCGAGGAGGTCGAGGCGATCTGGGCACCGATCGCGGAAGCGGACGACTGGACGGTTCTGAACGCGAAGGTGGCAGCAATCCGCCAGATGGGTGAAGCACTGGCCTGAATCCCTCCCGGGTCGTGCCTTTGATGCGATCCTTCCTAGGGTCAGAACGCGTCGATCACAGGCAGAAGATGATGGTAGCTGCGAGGGGGGGGGCAGCATGCCGGATTTGGTGAGGCCAATCAGGCGGCCCAGATCCCCCTTTTGCCCGCAGGCTCGATGCCGTGCGGTGCGCCTTGAGGTCGATCGAGTCGATCAGGACCGTCTTCGGCTCGGCGCCAGCGGCCGCCGATCCCCTCCATTATGCGCGTGAACACGCCCGCCTCGCCCCAATGCTTCCAGCGGTTGTAGAGCGTCTTGCGCGGACCTTGAGCTCTGGGCGCGTCCCGCAACCGCAGGACCACGAACACGATGCCGCTCAGCAGCCGGCGATCATCAACCCGGGGGCTTGCCAAGGCTCCTAGGGAAGAGCGGCCGCAGACAGGTCGTTCGCTGGTCCGTCAGCCAGTACAAGTCGCTCATCCGGGGTCTCAGGAGCATGGATCAGATCACGACCTCGCATCAATGCGTCGCGACTCTCTAGCTTGAGGCAGCCCGCTTCGCCGGCCCGGCATTGCGCTCCCACACCTGCTCCGCGAGCAGGGTCGCAAAGCCGAGCCACGCGACGAACGGGACGGCGAGCGCCGCCGCCGGCCGGTCGACCCGCGCCGCCGCCGCGACATAGCCGGTGCCGCTCGCCAGCATCGCAGCTGACGCGACCGCGCTGGCGCCGAGCTTGCGCTCCCCGAAGAAGATCTGCGTCCAGCCGCCCACCATCGCCGCCGTGACGAACCACAGCGCCATCGCGGTGTCGCGTGGCGGGCTCGACGGCCGGCGCAGCAGCCGATAGCCGCCGATCGCCAGGCCGGTCTCGAGCACGGGCCAGACCGCGCCGAACACCGGATCGGGCGGTGTGAAGCTCGGCTTGTCGAGCCGCTTGTACCAGCGCCGGATGCGGGGGTGCAGCGGATCTGGGGAATTGCGCATCGCGACGAGCCCGCTTGCGCCCATCACGGCCGCGATCGTCCCGGCCGCGGCCCATGGCGACAACCCCTGGCCGCGGAGTGCGGCGCTCGTCACGCCCGATTCCCGCCCGATGCCATGCAGGGAGACGTGTCCGCCCGTTCGGGGCTCGTCGGTCATGCCAATTCTCCACGGACGGTGATGCCAGAGCTGTTCGAACGAGCCGTCGCCCGATGCGATCCGTCGCAGCCGCCGCCGGCCGGATTGCCTCGCTCGCCATTCTCCGCCAACGCTCCGGCAAAAGGAGAGATGCGATGACCGACACCACCCTCACCGGACTCGAACTGCGCTCGCTGGTGACCGCCGGGGGCGAGCTCCGGCTCAGCCTGGAAGAGGTCACGGTCGCAGCGCCCGGCCCCGACGAGGTCGTGGTCCGGATCGAAGCCGCGCCGATCAACCCGTCCGATCTCGGCCTGCTGCTCGGCCCCGCCGATCTCGAAACGATGCAGGCGGGCGGCACCGCCGATCGCCCGACGCTGACGCTGCAGGTGCCGCCGCAGCGGATGGGGATGCTGAAGGCCCGGCTGGACGACTCGCTCCCCGTCGGCAACGAGGGCGCGGGCACCGTCGTGCGCGCGGGCGCCAACGCGCAGGCGCTGCTCGGCAAGCGCGTCGGGATGCTCGGTGGCGCGATGTACGCTCAGTACCGCAAGGTCGCGGTGCGCGACACCATCACGCTCCCCGAAGGCGCCAGCGCCGCCGACGGCGCGTCGATGTTCGTCAACCCGCTGACCGCGCTGGCGATGCCGGAGGTGATGCGCAGCGAGGGCCATCAGGCGCTCGTCCACACCGCCGCCGCCTCCAATCTCGGCCAGATGCTCAACCGCATCTGCCAGGCCGACGGTGTGCCGCTGGTCAACATCGTCCGCTCCGCCGAGCAGGCGCAGCTGCTGCGCGACGCCGGCGCGCAATATGTGGTCGATTCGAGCGCCCCCGATTTTCGCGACTCCCTGACCGACGCGATCGCCGCGACCAACGCCACCATCGCCTTTGACGCGATCGGCGGCGGCAAGATCGGCAACGCCATCCTGCACGCGATGGAGGCGGCAGCGAACCGCAACGCGACCGCCTACAGCCGCTATGGCTCGTCGGCGTTCAAGCAGCTCTACATCTATGGCGGGCTCGATGTCGGCCCGACCGTGCTCGACCGGGGCTTCGGCTTTTCGTGGAGCGTCAGCGGCTTCCTGCTCCCGCCCTTCCTTGCCAAGGTCGGCGCGGCCAAAGCGCAGGAGATGCGCGAGCGCGTCGCGCGCGAGCTCAAGACGACCTTCGCGAGCACCTATACCGACACGATCGGCCTCGCCGAGGCACTCGATCCGAAGGTGGTTGAGCAATACCAGCGCAAGGCTACGGGGCAGAAGTTCCTGATTGACCCGACCCGCTAGCTCGGCAGCGGCGAAGCCGACCGATCCGACGACGCGGAATTCACTTCCGCGTCGTCCCCGACTAGTCGGAGACCGGCCGATACCGCCGCTGCGTCGGGTCCGGGCGGCAGCGGTAGCGGCCCTTCACATGCTCGTTGAAGAACCGGCCCGCCGACGCCGCCTTGCCCAGCGCGTCATAGATCGCGCGCGGCACACCGTCATAGATATAGCGCAGGCCGGAGCGGAAGCTGACCAGCAGCGTCCCCGCTTCTTCGTCGAAGACGACCCGCTTGATCAGCGAGGACTGGAGGCTCTTGGCGCGCATGACTCGCGCGGCAGCGATCAGCGGAATCGCAGGTTCCCCGCCGAGTCGCGCGCTGCGACGAACCGAATCCGATCCGCGCCGAGTCGAGTCGATCCTCCCCGTTTACCGGAAGATCTTAACCACCCGCCCCCGCCTGCTTCTTCCACTCCAGCTCGAACGCCGCCGCCGCGTCGTCCGCGATCTTGCGCATCAACCCCGGCGCCAGGAACGCATCGCGGTCGCCCGCCCCCGCCCGCCGGCCGCGTCCGATCACGTCCGCCCCCTCGGGATGGAACGGCAGCACCACGTCCGCCGGCAGCGCCGCCGCGCGCGCGAAACTGCGGCGAAAGTCGGCGACGATGCCGGGGTAACGCCGATTGCCGTGCAGCCGGTTCCCCGCCACCGTCAGCGATCCCGCGAACACCACGTTCAGCGTCCGCCCGCCCTCCGTGACGCGCATCGACCAGCTCGTATTGCCCGGCGTGTGGCCGGGCATCGCATGCGCGGTCAGCGTCACGCCGCCCAGCGTCACCCGATCACCGTCGCGCACCGCCCGGTCGACCCGCACCTTGGGAAAGGTGATGACGCCGTACGACACCTCGCCCGGCGGCACGCCGGTATCGAGCGCCATCCGGTCACCCGCGCCCGCCACCAGCCGCGCGCCGCTCGCCGCCTTCAGCGCCGCCAGCCCCGCCGCGTGGTCGAAATGGGCATGGCTGTTGAGCAGCAGCCGGACATCGCGCATCCGCACCCCCGCCGCCGCGACGTTGCGCGCGATCGCGGGCACGTTCCCCGCAAGTGTCCCATCGAGAAGGATCGCGCCGGCGCGTGTCTTGACCAGATATACGCCCAGCCCCTCGGTCCCGACATACCAGATCGGCCCGAGCACATGGAACGCCGGCGTCGGCCGGGTCCACGCCGGCGGATCGCGCTGCGCGGCAGAGGGCGAGGCAAGGGCGAGGAGTAGGATCGCGATCCGGCCGATCATCATGCCGGCAACCCTAGGCCTGCCACTTTAGCTTGCCCAGCCCAGGCTGCCCCCTGGTGCCGTCTGAATAAGCGGGGTGGTCAACCAAGCCGCCGCTTCCCTTCATCGTTTTTCAAACACTGCACCGATACTCCGGGGGCATGTCAGCCTATTATTCGTTCGATATCGACCCGATCCAAAGCCTCGTGCGGATTACGATGGGCGGCTTTTTCACGCCTGGAGACATCGAAGAGTTCGCAAGCGCCCAGGGCGCGGCCTACGCTCAGCTGAAATGCCCGCCCAACCAGCATGTCACGCTGGTCGACATGCGCGCGATGCAGATCCAGCCCCAGGTCAGCGTCGCCGGCTTCCAGGCCCGCATGAACGACCCCGCCGTGGCGTCGAGGCGCATCGCCTTCGTGGTGTCGAAGTCGCTTGCCCGCATGCAGATAAAGCGCGCGACGCAAGGCATGCAGGCGCGCCTGTTCGAGTGCGACGCGCACGCAGAAGCTTGGCTGTTGGCGCCCGACGAGGGCTCACGGAGCAGCGCCGACCCGCGGCCGTCCGGCCGCCGCAGCCGTACGCCGCTCGCGCACGCCGCATCACCCGGGCTTTGAGAAGGAGCCGGAGGCGCCCCCGCGCTAGCGATTCCCCGCCAGCAGCGGCTCGCGCCGCCGAGTGAACAAGCCGCGGACGCGCCCCGCGCGTCTGTGAGTCCTGCTCACTCCCACTCGATCGTCCCCGGCGGCTTGCTGGTGTAATCGTACACCACCCGGTTGATCCCTCGCACCTCGTTGACGATCCGCGTCGCCACTCGCGGCAGGAAGTCGCCCGGGAAGCTGAAGCACTCCGCGGTCATCCCGTCGGTCGAGGTCACCGCCCGCAGCGCCAGGACGTTGTCGTAGGTCCGCCCGTCGCCCATCACCCCCACCGTGCGCACCGGCAGCAGCACCGCGAACGCCTGCCAGATCGCATCGTACAGGCCGGCGTTCCTGATCTCTTCCAGATAGATGGCGTCCGCCTTTCGCAACGTGTCGCAGCGTTCCTTGGTCACTTCGCCGGGAATCCGGATCGCCAGCCCTGGTCCCGGGAACGGATGCCGCCCGACGAACGCATCGGGCAGCCCCAGCTCGCGGCCCAGCACCCGCACCTCGTCCTTGAACAGCTCGCGCAGCGGCTCGACCAGCGCCATGTTCATCCGCTCCGGCAGGCCGCCGACATTGTGATGGCTCTTGATCGTCACCGACGGCCCGCCGGTGAAGCTGACGCTCTCGATCACGTCGGGGTACAGTGTCCCCTGCGCCAGGAACGCCGCCCCGCCGATTTTTTTCGCTTCATTCTCAAAGACCTCGATGAAGGTCTTGCCGATGAACTTGCGCTTCGCCTCCGGGTCGGTGACGCCGGCGAGGCCGTTCAGGAACAGCGTCTCGGCCTGCACATGCACCAGCGGGATGTTGTAATGGCCGCGGAACAGGCTGACGACCTGATCCGCCTCGCCGCTGCGCAACAGGCCGTGATCGACGAACACGCAGGTCAGCTGCTCTCCGATCGCCTCGTGGATCAGGACGGCGGCGACGGCGGAATCGACGCCGCCGGACAGGCCGCAGATCACCTTTCCGTTTCCCACCTGCGCGCGGATGTCGGCGATCTTGGCGGCGCGATATTCCGCCATCGTCCAGTCGCCGGCACAGCCGCAGACATGGCGCACGAAATTGGCGAGCAGCCGGCCGCCGTCCGGCGTGTGCACCACCTCCGGGTGGAACTGCATCGCGTAATAGCGCCGCGCGTCGTCGGCGATGACCGCGAACGGTGCGCCTGCGCTCGACGCGACCGGGCGGAACCCCGGCGCCAGCGTGGTCACCTTGTCGCCATGGCTCATCCACACCTGATGCGTCTCGCCCTCGGCCCACAGCCCGTCGAACAGCGCACAGGATTCGCCGACCTGCAGAAAGGCGCGGCCGAACTCGCCCGCATCGCCCTGCACCACCGCGCCGCCCAGCTGCTGCGTCATCACCTGCTGGCCATAACAGACGCCCAGCATCGGCAACCCGCTGGCAAAGATCGCGTCCGGCACGCGTGGCGAGCCTGCGTCCACCACCGACGCCGGCGAGCCCGACAGGATCACCCCGCGCGGCCGCAACCGCGCGAACGCCTCCGCGGCGGTCGTGAACGGCGCGATCTCGCTATACACGCCCGCCTCGCGCACCCGCCGCGCGATCAGCTGCGTGACCTGCGAGCCGAAGTCGACGATGAGGATCGATTGTACATGGTCCATGCCTGCGATCCCTAGCCCCGCCCGCTCGCCTGCGCAAAGCAGCGGCGAAGCCCTCGACCATGGCCGGACCGGTTACGGCATGTCTCCGGCAATCTCTTAACCTTCACATTGGCTTGCCACCCGATCCGGGGTTTGGCCGCCGGCGAGAAGGGTTCCGAGCGGAGCCAACCGGGGGGTATGGATGCGGAAAAAACTGGCTGCGGCGTGTCTCGCCGCGACGATGCTCGCCGCGAGCGCCGCTGCCGAGCCGCTGACGTTCACCTATAGCCAGGTCAACGGCCGGGTGCTGAGCTTCGCCTTGGACAGCAATCCCGCGCCGTTGTTCAACGATTCCGGCTTCTTCCGCATCGAGCAGCTCCCGTCGGCGGACGGCACGTTCAACGACGCGGTCCAGTTCTATACCGCCGATAATGCGGGTGGATTCCTCTACACCGATTACCGGAACGCACGGCGCGCCAGCAACTCTGGCCCGCAGTTGTTTACCGGATCGACCGCGGCGCCGCAGTTCAGTCCAGGCACGTTCACGCTGTTCGGGTCGTCGGCCGCCGATCGCGGCGGCACCTTTAGCATCGTCTCCAACGGTCCGGCCGCGCCCGGTCCACTCGCCGGCGTCGGTTTCCTGCCCGCGCTGGCCGGTCTTGCCAGCCTTGCCGCCCTGCGCATCCGCCGCCGCGAGCCTGCGGCCTGATCGGCAGCGACAAGGCCGCGGTGACCTCGGCATAGGCACGGCATCCGCGACGCGCTCGGTGATTTTGCCATGGTGGCGGATTTCCCCCGATCGGATTGCCGGCACAGCCCGCGCCCGCGATGAGCCGGTCCGGCTTCCGTTCCGCCCACGGAACGACACGCCTGTCGCGACCGTTCCCTGCGCGCAACAGGAGGCTCCATGAACGCCAGCGCCCAGCTCACCACGCTTACCCGCATCGGCTTCGCCACGCGCGGGCTGCTCTACCTGGTCATCGCCTTCCTGGTGATCCGCACCGGTCGGGCCGAGGATCCCGCCGGCGCGCTGCGTGTGCTGGGCGAGGGCGGCGGGCGGCTGCTGCTCGGCGTCATGGCGGCGGGGCTCGCCGCCTATGGCCTGTGGCGGCTCGCCGACGCCGCCTTTGACTTGGAGCGACACGGCTCGGACCGCAAGGGTGCGCTGGAGCGGCTCGCCGCCGGCGCCAGCGGCGTGGTCCACGGCTTCCTCGCCTGGCAGGCGGTACGCCTGATCCAGGGCGTGAGCAGCGGCGGCGGCGGCGGCACGCAGGAAGGCACGCAGACCGCGCTCGAACTACCCGGCGGGCCGGTGCTGGTGCTGATCGGCGCCGCGGTGCTCGCCGGCGTCGGCGTCGCCCAGCTGATCAAGGCCGCCAAGGGCACGTTCCTCCGCTACCTCGAACCCGCCGTCGCGCAACAGCCCTGGGCGCGTTGGAGCGGACGGGCGGGCTATGCCGCGCGTGGGCTCGTCTTTCTCATCACCGGTTTCTTCCTGTTCCGCGCCGGACTCGACGAGCAGGCGAGCGAGGCCGGCGGCATGGCGGAGGCGCTGGCCTGGCTGTCCAGCCCCTGGGACATCGTCATCGCGCTCGGCCTGCTCGGCTTCGGGCTCTTCAGCCTGATCGAGGCCCGCTACCGCGTCCTGCACGACGTGCCCGTCGCCGGCTTGGCGCGCCGCGCTACCGGCCAGTGACGATCGAACGGGCTGCGGCAACGCCTGACCCGCGATTTCGCGGATATCGTTGATGGCTTGCTAACCTATTGAGCTTAGGCCTTCCTCACCCAGACAGGGTCCAGGAGGAAGAATGCATAAGTTCGTTGCTGTCGCGGCTGTCGCTGCGGCCTTCGCGTCCACGCCGGCGTTCGCGCAGTCGGAACCGGCCCCGGCGGCCATGTCCGGCCCCCGTATCGAAGCAACCGCCGGCTGGGACCGCATCGTGCTCGGCGTCGATGGCGACACCGTCAAGCGGAGCGGCGTCACCTATGGCGGCGAGATCGGCTATGACATCCGCACCGACGGCGGCCTGGTGCTCGGTGCCTATGCCGGCGCCGATGGCGCCAGCACCAAGGTCTGCGCGCGGGACGGCACCGAGTCCGCCTGCATCAAAGCCGGCCGCAACATCACCGCCGGCGTCCGCGCGGGCGGCAGCTGGGCCGGCCTGTCGCTGTTCTACGTCAAGGGCGGCTACTCGAACGGCGAGCTCAAGGTCGATTACGAGGACACCGCTTTTCCGGCCGATAATTTCGAGGAGTCGGGCGACGTCGACGGCTTCCATCTCGGCACCGGTGCCGAGGTCGGCTTCAGCGGCAATTTCTACGGCAAGGTCGAGTACAACTACACGAAATATTCGACCCAGAACGATGCCGGGTTCGATATCGACTTCAATCGTCACCGCGTCGTCGGCGGTCTCGGCATCCGTTTCTAGACCGACATCACGGAGAGGCTTGCCGCGTCCGTCGGCGGCCTCCAGCCACAAAGAAGGGGCCGCTCCGTCGCCGGAGCGGCCCCTTTTCGTCGCCTGTCACGCAGGCGGGTGTCAGGCGGTGGTGACGCGCGCCTGCGAGGCGGTGTGGCCGCCGTTGCGCGACAGGATGTCGCGGGCACGGCTGGCGTCGACGCCGGCGCCGGGACTGACGGTCACGAGTACGCCGCCCCGCTTCATCTGGTCGCCATAATAGGAGACGTCCTCTTCATCGATGCCGTGCTTGAGCAGGACCTCGTTGAAGGTACCTGCCGCGGCACCGACCGCCGCGCCGATCGCGATCGCTTCGGGCACGGCCGAAGCCGCGATCGCGCCGGCCGCGACCAGCGGTCCGACGCCGGGGATCGCCAGCGCCGCTACGCCCAGGCCTGCGCCTAGCGCGCCGCCGCCCAGAATACCGCGCAGCACGTTGCTGTGATGCTCGTCAGTCACCTCGCCCCCGCCGTCGCGCGCCGTGGTGGTGCCGCGGTTGCGCGCGATGATCGACAGCGAGCCGGTGCCGACGCCCGCCTGGCGCAGCTCCGCGACGGCGCGCTCGGCCTCGTCCTGGCTGTCGAACGCGGCGGAGATCACCCTGCCGCTACCCGTCGCGCCATAGCTCGAACCGGCGGTGCCGCCCGAAACTGCGTTCTCGGTACGGTCAAAGATGCCGCGGCTCTGGTCGTCATGCCCGTCCAGGGCATTGGCGGTACGATCGAGCGGGCCCCGGTTGGGATCGTCGTGATGCATCGCGCCGCCGACGCCGCCGCTGCCGCCGGTCACGACGTTCGCCGCGCGGTCGAGAGGCCCGCGGTTGGGGTCATCGCGGCCGTCGAGGGCGCCGGCCGTCGTGCGGTTGAAATCATTGTCGCTCATGATATCTCTCCTAATGCCTACCCGCCCGCGCACAGGTCGCAACTCGCCGGGCGAAGCGCTCAACCCCCGAGCACTGACATAGGTTCAGATTCCTCACGCCGGCCGAAACGAAAAGGGCCGCCCCGTCGCCAGGGCGGCCCTATCGCATTGGTATGGGAGGATCAGGCGGCGAGGTCGTACTCGTCTTCGTCGCTCATCACCGGCCCGGAGTCCTGCCCCTTGGCGCTGACGTCGCGATCGACGAACTCGATCACCGCCATCGGCGAGGCGTCGGAGGCGCGGATGCCGGCCTTGATGACGCGGGTGTAGCCGCCGTTGCGGTCGGCGTAGCGGGCGCCGAGCACCTCGAACAGCTTGGTCAGCTGCGCGTCGTCGAGCAGCCGCGCATGCGCCAGGCGGCGGTTCGACAGCCCGCCCTTCTTGGCCAGCGTGATCAGCTTCTCGACATAGGGCCGCAGCTCCTTGGCCTTGGCGACGGTGGTGGTGATCTGCTCATGCTTGATGAGCGCCGCCGCCATGTTGCGGAAGAGGGCCTGGCGGTGGGCGGAGGTACGCTGCAGCTTACGGCCGCCGACGCGATGACGCATGGGGAAGTCCTTTCAGGTTCGTCCCGGCGCCGGATCAGGTACGCCGAGCCAGGCGGAAGGAACCCGCCCAGTACCCGCGCCTAGAGCGGAACTGCGCCGAAAAGTCAACCGCACCCAGCACAGTAGTATCCGTCCCGCCGCGTAAGCACGACCATCTACCCCGCCGAGGTGAGGGTCTAGGTGCGGCGAGGCTAATGACTCGGCGCAACCTCCGGCCCCTGTACTTTTGGCCAAGTTCGCGCCCTTGATCGTGGTCAGCGGTCGCAACACGCCGCGGCAGAGCCGCACCTAACGCGCCTTCGCCCGAGGGCGCGGCCCGCCCGCGCCCGAAAGCAAGACCTCCGTCAAAACAGAAAAGGCCCCGGCTTTCGCCGAGGCCCTCGTCGACCGGGTCGGTGTCGCGGCTTGCGCCGCTTCCCCGCCCGTCGGCCGGCTGATTTCGTCTTCGACGTAAGCGCGCTTACGTCGATGCGAAATCAGCCCATAATCTCCTGCTCGAGCTTCTTCGCCATTTCCTCGATGTTCTCCGGCGGCCAGCCCGGGATTTCCATCCCCAGCCGCAACCCCATCGACGACAGCACTTCCTTGATCTCGTTCAGCGACTTGCGGCCGAAGTTCGGCGTCCGCAGCATCTCGGCCTCGGTCTTGCCGACCAGATCGCCGATATAGATGATGTTGTCGTTCTTCAGGCAGTTCGCCGAGCGCACCGACAGCTCCAGCTCGTCGACCTTCTTGAGCAGGTAGCGGTTGATCTGCTGCGTATCGCCGACCGGCTCGTTGGACGAGACCGGCATCGCCGCCTGCCCGATCGGGGCGGAGCGCGGCATCGACGAATCGTCGAACTGGACGAACAGCGCCAGTTGGTCCTGCAGGATGCGGCCGGCATAGCCCACCGCGTCGTCCGGCGTGACGGTGCCGTCGGTCTCAACCGTTAGGGTCAGCTTGTCATAATCGAGGTCCTGGCCGACGCGAGTCGGGTCGACCTTGTAGCTGACCTGGCGCACCGGCGAATACAGCGCGTCGACGGGGATCAGCCCGATCGGCGCGTCGGCCGGGCGGTTGGCGGTCGCGGGAACATAGCCCTTCCCGATATCGGCGGTCAGCTCCATGTTGAGCGTCGCGCCCTCGTCGAGGTGACAGATCACCAGGTCCTTGTTGAGGATCTCGATGTCGCCCGACACCGCGATGTCGCCGGCCTTGACCGTGGCCGGGCCGGTGGCGGACAGCTGCAGCCGCTTGGGGCCTTCGCCCTGCATGCGGATCGCGATCTGCTTCACGTTGAGGACGATGTCGGTCACGTCCTCGCGCACGCCCGCCAGGCTCGAGAATTCGTGCAGCACGTTCTCGATCTTGATGGAGGTGACGGCGGCACCCTGCAGGCTGGACAGCAGCACGCGGCGCAGCGCATTGCCCAGCGTCAGGCCGAAGCCCCGCTCCAGCGGCTCGGCGACAAAGGTCGCGCGGCGCTTGCCGTCACCGCCGCTCGACTTCTTCTCGAGCGCGTTCGGCTTCTTGAGTTCTTGCCAGTTCTTTGCGTTGACGGCCAAGGTTAGTCCCCGGTGTTGGGCCAGAGAAGGGGAGCCTCCGGCCGAGATATGAAAGGGCCCGGCGCGTCCGCCGAGACCGAAAGGTATTTAGACCCGGCGCCGCTTGGACGGGCGCACACCGTTGTGCGGGATCGAGGTCACGTCGCGGATAGAGGTGATCTGGAAGCCGACGGCCTGCAGCGCCCTGAGCGCGCTCTCACGCCCCGAACCCGGCCCCTTGACCTCGACCTCGAGCGTCCGGACGCCATGCTCAGCCGCCTTCTTGCCCGCGTCCTCGGCGGCGACCTGGGCCGCGTACGGCGTCGACTTGCGCGACCCCTTGAACCCCATCATGCCGGCGCTGGACCAGCTGATGGCATTGCCCTGCGCGTCGGTGATGGTGATCATCGTGTTGTTGAAGCTGGCATTGACGTGCGCCACGCCGGCGGTGATGTTCTTGCGCTCGCGACGGCGAATACGCTGGGGTGCTTGAGCCATGGTCGGTTCGTTCCTGACCTAGAATATCTGTCTCGGAGAGCGAGAGCCTCCGGCGGAGTACCGCGTGCGAAAACAGCCCGCCGGGCTGTTTATCGTCTCGCGTTACTTCTTCTTGCCGGCGATCGGCTTGGCCTTGCCCTTGCGGGTGCGCGCATTGGTGTGCGTACGCTGGCCACGGACGGGGAGGCCGCGACGATGCCGCAGCCCACGATAGCAGGCGAGGTCCATCAGGCGCTTGATGTTCATCGCCGTCTCACGGCGCAGGTCGCCCTCGACCGTATGATCGGCGTCGATCGCCTCGCGGATCTGCAGGACCTCATGGTCCGTCAGGTCCTGGACGCGGCGCTCGGGCGCGATCGCCAGCTTCTCGGTAATGGCCTTGGCCTTGGTCGGGCCGATGCCATGGATATAGGTCAGCGCGATCACCACGCGCTTGTTGGTCGGGATATTGACCCCGGCGATACGTGCCATGAACTTTGTTCTCCTAGCTCCACGGGCCCGGCATGGCAGCACGGTACGCCCATCTCATCGCGTTAAATCCGAAACGCACGATAGCGGCGTACGCAAGACTGCGCCGCCGGAAACCGGTGCTTCGGGGTAGCTTCAGTTAGGCCCGGCCCCGGTCACTGTCAACAGCCGAGCGGAACCAAAAACGCGGCAAAGCGTGTGCCCGAGTCCCCGAGGGTGGGCAGCGACGTTCCGTCAGGCCAGCCGCGCGGTATCCACCGTCAACCCGGCGATGGTGGCGGACGGCACCGGCTCGCCGAACGCAAAGGTCGCGCGCTCGCGATAGCCCTCACCTTCGGGCGCGTGAAAGCGGATGATCTGGCGCGCGTTCACGTCCGCTACCCAGTATTCCGGGACGCTCCTCTTGGCGTAGAGGCGAAGCTTGGGGCCAAGATCGTGGGGGAGCGAACTCGACGACACCTCGACCAGAATGCGCACATGCTCCGGCGCCAGAAACTTGTCGCCACCTCCGGACGCGGAGATGGCTATGTCTGCTTCCGGCAAGCTGACATCATCCAGATGCGCAGACACAGGCGCTGTGGCCTCGAGACCTCCGCCGAACGTCTCCACCGCCCACCCGATGGAAATCATAAGCTGGGTCATCGTGCGGCCATGCGCCAGGTACACCCCGCTCATCTCGTAGATCTCCCCGTCGATCAACTCGACGCCGCGGTCCTCGAAGAACCCCGCTTCGTTGAGCGCCAGGAACTCCGCCACGGTGATCTTGTGACGGACGGGTTCGGATGGTCGGACGATCGGCTGCTCGACGGTCATTGCCCACTCCTACCACATGCGCCCCGCCGCGACCTACCCGTCCAGCGCCGCTTCGATCGCGGCGGTGACCTGTTCGATCTCCGCCATGCCGTCGACACGATGGACCAGCCCGCGGGCTTCGTAGAGCGGCAGGATCGGGGCGGTCTCGCCGCGATAGATCGCCATGCGCGTTGCGATCGTCTCGGCGGTGTCGTCGGGGCGGCGCTTGAACTCGACGGAGCCGCACACGTCGCATGTGCCGGGCACCGCCGGCTGCTTGAAGCGGTCGTGATACCCCTCGCCGCACTGAGCGCAGGTGAAGCGGCCGACGATCCGCTCGGTCAGCACACCCTCGTCCACCGTCAGCTCGACGACCCGGTCGAGCCGCTGCCCGCGCTCCGCCAGCAGCTGGTCAAGAATCTCGACCTGCTCGCCGTTGCGGGGGAACCCGTCGAAGATCACGCCCGTGCCCGTCTGGCCCTCATCCAGTCGCTCGCCGATCAACGCGGAGACGATCCCGTCGGAAACGAGCTCGCCAGCCGCCATCACCGCCTTGGCCTTCAGCCCCGCCGGCGTCCCCGCCTTGACCGCGGCGCGCAGCATGTCGCCGGTCGACAGCTGCACCATGCCGCGGTCGGCGACCAGCCGGCTCGCCTGCGTGCCCTTGCCCGCGCCCGGCGGCCCCAGAAGAATGATGTTCACGCGAACGCTCCCCTATAGTCGTTCGTGACGGTAATTAACGGAGGCGTCCGCCCTTGAGCTTCGCCTTCTTGATCAGATCGCCATATTGGTGCGCCAGCAGATGGCTCTGGATCTGCGTCACCGTGTCCATCGTCACGTTGACCACAATCAGCAGGCTGGTGCCGCCCAGATAGAAGGGGATGCTGAGCGCGGTCACCAGATATTCGGGCAACAGGCAGATGATGGTCAGGTACGCCGCCCCGATCACGGTGATGCGCGTCAGCACATAATCGAAATAGGTCTCGGTGTTCTTGCCCGGCCGGATGCCGGGGATGAAGCCACCGTAGCGCTTCAGATTATCCGCGGTCTCCTCCGGATTGAACACCACGGCGGTGTAGAAGAACGAGAAGAAGATGATGCCGGCGGCATACAGGCCCATGTAGATCGGCGAGCCGTGCTGCAGCCACTGGTTGAGCGACAGGATGAAGTCGCCCCAGGCGCTCTCGCCGGCGACCCGCTGGCCCGCGAACTGCGACACAGTGAGCGGCATCAGCAGCAGCGACGAGGCGAAGATCGGCGGGATCACGCCGGCGGTGTTGATCTTGAGCGGCAGATGGCTGCGCTCCGCCTGCATGCCGCGCTGCGTCTGGCGCTTGGGATATTGGATCAGGATGCGCCGCTGGGCGCGCTCCATGAAGCAGATGAACAGGATCAGCGCGACCACCGCGACGATGATGCCGACCAGCTGGACGCCGCCGACATTGCCCTGCCCCGACCGCGCGCTCTCCAGCAGCTGGTACAGCGTCGTCGGCAGATGCGCGACGATGCCGGCCATGATGATCAGCGACACGCCGTTGCCGATGCCGCGGCTGGTGATCTGCTCGCCCAGCCACATCAGGAACATGGTGCCGCCGATCAGCGAGATGACGCAGGCGACGCGGAACAGCGGCCCCGGCTCAATTACGGCCTGGATGTTCTGGCTGGCGCCGAGCGTCTCGAGTCCGACGGCGATGAAATAGCCCTGGATCGCGGTCAGCAGCACGGTGCCGTAGCGGGTATATTGGTTCAACCGCTTGCGCCCGCTCTCGCCCTCCTTCTTGATCGCGGCGAGCTGCGGCGACAGCGAGGTCGCGAGCTGCACCACGATCGAGGCGGTGATGTACGGCATCACGCCCAGCGCGATCAGGCTCATCCGCTCCAGCGCACCGCCCGAAAAGGTGTTGAAGAAGTCCAGCACGCCGCCCTGCGTCTGGTTGGCGAGCAGCCCCAGCGCGGTCGGGTCGATTCCCGGCAGCGGCACATAGGACAGGGCGCGGAACACGATCAGCGCGCCGATCGTGAACCACAGCCGCTTCTTCAGGTCGGTCGCCTGCCCCAGCTTGCCGGGGCTTAGGCCAAGGGTGAGTCGGTCGGCTGCGGATGCCATGAAATGTCCTGGAAACGTGAACGGCGGAGCGCGCTCTAGCCTGCCCCGCCGCTCATATAGGCGTCGATGACGCCATGTCTAATAGAGGCGGCTCAGGCCTTGAACGAGGCCTTGTGCGCCTGCCGCTCCTTGTACTTCACGCCCTTCTTGGCGGCGGCCTTGTCGGCGGCGGAGACCAGCTCGATCACGTTGACCGTGCCGCCCGCCTGCTCGACCGCCTCGACCGCGCCCTTGGACGCGCCGGCGACGGTGAAGGTCAGGACCGTGGTCAGCGCGCCCTTGCCGAGCAGCCGGACGCCGTCCTTGCCGCCGCGCGCCAGCCCTGCGGCCTTCAGCGCATCGTGGTCCAGGCTCGCGCCCGCCGTCAGCTTGCCCGCGTCGACCGCCTTCTGGATCGCGCCCAGGTTCACCTCGGCATAGTCCTTGGCGAAGATGTTGTTGAAGCCGCGCTTGGGCAGCCGCATGTGGAGCGGCATCTGGCCGCCCTCGAAGCCGGCGATGGACACGCCCTCGCGGCTCTTCTGGCCCTTCTGGCCACGCCCGCCGGTCTTGCCCTTGCCCGAGCCGATGCCGCGTCCGACGCGGATCTTGGACTTGCGGGCGCCTTCGTTATCGCGGAGTTCGTTCAGTTTCATGGGATAGCACTCGCTTTCGCTGTGGTCGCGCAGGTGAATGGAAGCGGCGGCGCATAGCGGAGCTCACGCGGCTTGTCACCCCTAGCCATCGCGTGCCGCCCCCGCTAGCGCTCTGACCTGTAGCGCTCCTGTCAACATCTCAGACTGGTTTATCCCCGCCATGCCCGACGGCTATGTCTGCGCGATCAATCGCGGACGCGACGACTATCAGGTGCCGTTGGCCTTGTACGAAGCGGGCCTGCTGAAGTGCTTCGTGACCGACTATTATGCGCCGGAACCAGCGCCCGCGTGGTTGCCGGGCGCGCTGCGGCACCGAAGAACCCCCGGCCTGCCCGCGACGGTCACCCGCAACGCGCCCTTGAGCTTCGCCCTGCAATCGGCGGCGCAGTCGCTACGCCTGCCGATGCGCCGCATCTTTCCGGTTACCGATCGTCTGCTCGCCGACAGTGCTGGGCGGGTCGCGCGCCGGGCGAACGCGCACCTCTATTGCTACGCCCCTCACTTGCCGCCTGAGCGGTCGATCGCACCCGGTACTCGGCGGGTGGTGTTTGAATACCATCCCTTGCCGCCATTGTCGCTCGAGCTGCTCGACGGCGATCATGCCCGCAACCCGCAGACCCGATCGTCGTATGAGCCGGAGCGTGCGGCATTGTCGCAATCGCGCCGGAACGACGCATGGAAGCGCGCGGATGCAGTGGTATGCGCCAGCGCGATGACACGCCGTTCGCTCGAGCACGACGGCTGCCCGCCCGAGCGTATCACGGTAATTCCCTATGGCATCGCGGCGCTGCCTCCCCCCATCGTCATGCCGCGAAGCGGACGCGCGGAGTTCCTGTTCGTCGGGCAAGGCGTCCAGCGCAAAGGACTGCATCATCTGATCGAGGCGTGGCAGGCGAGCGACATGTCCGACGCGCGGCTGACGCTGGTCTGCTACAACATAGATCCCGGCATTCAGGAGATGATCTCCGATCCCTCGATTCGACTGCTCGGGCGGCAGGATCGGGCATCGCTCGAGCGGCTATATAATCAAGCGGACGTGTTCGTGATGCCTTCGTTGCTTGAAGGGTTCGGACTGGTGTACCTTGAGGCGCTTGCCCGGGGCTGCCACATCATTGGTACTGGGAATACCGGACTACCGGACCTGGCGCTCCCGGCCGAGGCGGCGACGCTGATCGACGCTGGCGACCTGACGGCACTCTGCGCGGCGTTGACGACGACGCGCCACGCGGCGCTGGCGGGGCAACTGGACCGAACCACTATCCATGGCGCGGCGGGGAAATGGCAATGGACAGACTTCCGCCATGCGATCGCCGATCATGCTCGCGCCGCGCTGAAGGGCTGACGTCGCGATGAAGATCGATATCTGGCACAACGTGCTTTGGTCGCGCTACAAGGGCCGCGTCTTTTCCGCCGTGCACCAACAGGCCCAGGCGTCCGGCGACCTCGTGCACTTCGTCCAGATGGCCGAAACCGACGGCGATCGCGTCGGGCTGGGAGCGGTGGATCTCTCCTATCATCGCTATCCGTTCGAACTCTTGTACCCCGGCCCGCTGAACGCGGTCCCGCGCTGGCGATCGGTGCCGTATTTCTTCTGGCGTGGCCTGACCGATCGAAGCGACTTCACGATCATCGCCGGTTATGCGTCCGCGCAGGATTGGGCGCAGCTGATCGCGTTGATGCTGCGCGGCAAGGCGCGTGGCGTGTTCTGCGATTCGACGTTGGGCGAGAGTCGGCCGGGGCGGCTGCGCGCTGCTCTGAAACGCTTCTTCTTCCGTCGCTGCAGGCTGATCTTCTGCTATGGAGAACGCGCAAAAGCGATGGCGCTCCACTTCGGGGCCCGGCCCGACGCGCTGGTGCAACGGTGTCAGGCAGCGGCACTTCCCGACGGCTACGACGCCGACGCGGTGCCCACGCTGCGCGCGCGGTCGCGCAGCCCTCACCCCAGTTTTCTCTATGTCGGTCGGCTGGCGCCCGAGAAGAACCTGTCGCGCCTGCTCCGAGCCTTTGCGGGACTGCTCGCCGACCAGCCGAGCGCGCGATTGCGTCTGGTCGGGGCCGGCCCGCTGCAGGGCCAGCTTGCCCAAGAGGCCGAAATGCTGGGCATCGCCGAAACGGTGACGTTCGTGGGGGGCGTGAACCAAGACGCGCTAGCGGACGAATACCTCCGCGCCACCGCCCTCGTGCTGCCGTCCCTGCGCGAACCCTGGGGATTGGTCGTCAACGAGGCGCTTGCCTATGGCTGCCCGGTGCTCGTCAGCGAGCGCTGCGGCTGCTTGCCCGAGCTGGTCAAGCCGGGGCTCAGCGGCATTGCCTTCGACCCCGTGGACCAAGCCGCGTTGCAGCGAGGCATGGCCTCGCTCGCGGGCGACGAAGCGCCGAGCGCAGAGTCCTGCCTGGCGGTGATCGCCCCCTTCACGCCGGAGGCGGCGGCGGCCGATATCCTCGGCGGCATCCATCGGCTGCAGCACCGCTGACACGCAAACGGCGCGGGCTTTCCAGCCCGCGCCGCTCCCTATGCCGACATGCCGGTGGGCTCAGCCCTCCTGCACTTCGACCATGTGCTGGACCTTGCGGATCATGCCGCGGACCTCGGGTGTGTCCTCCAGCTCCGACACCCGGTGCATCTTGTTGAGCTTCAGCCCGACCAGCGTCGCGCGCTGGTCGGCGGTGCGGCGGATGGGCGAGCCCGTCTGCTTGATCTTGATCGTAGCCATCATCTTCACTCCACGACCGCGGCGGCGTCCGCCTCGGCCGTCTGCGCATCGGCGCCATGACCGCGGCCGAGCAGGTCGGCGATCTTCTTGCCGCGCCGCTGCGCCACCGCCTTGGGGCTGGTCTGATCGCCCAGCGCCTGGAAGGTCGCCCGGATCATGTTGTAGGGGTTGGACGTGCCGACCGACTTGGTCACCACGTCGGCGACGCCCAGCGATTCGAAGATCGCGCGCATCGGACCGCCGGCGATGATGCCGGTCCCCTGCGGCGCCGCGCGCAGCGTCACCCGGCCCGCGCCGAAGTGGCCGTTGCCGTCATGATGCAGCGTGCGGCCTTCCTTCAGCGGCACGCGGACCATCGCCTTCTTGGCCGCCGCGGTCGCCTTGGAGATCGCCTCGGGCACCTCGCGCGCCTTGCCGTGGCCGAAACCGACCCGGCCCTTGCCGTCACCCACCACGACCAATGCCGCGAAACCGAAGCGCTTGCCGCCCTTCACCGTCTTGGACACGCGATTGATATGCACGAGCTTCTCGATCAGCTCTTCGCCACCATCGTCGCTGCCGGGGCCACGGCCGCGATTGTCACGCCCGCGATTGCCCCCGGCGCCACCACGGTTGTTGCCACCCGGGCCACTGCGCCCGCGGCCACCACCGCCGCCGCCGCCGGGACCACCGCGACCGCGACCGCCGCCGCCGCCCTGGTAGCCGCCGCCACCGCCGCCCTGATAACCGCCACCAGTGTTGCCACCGGTGTTAGCGCCGGCATCGCCGGCGGGAGCCTCAACCGCGGCGGGAGCGCCGGGCTGCGACTGGATATCGTTGGTATCAGCCATTGTTTAGAACTCCAGACCGGCTTCGCGCGCGGCTTCGGCCAGCGCCTTGACGCGACCGTGGAACAGGAAACCGCCGCGATCGAACACGACCTGCGTCACGCCGGCGGCCTTGGCGGCCTCGGCGACCCGGCGGCCGACCTCGGTGGCGGCGCCGACATTGCTCGTCGCACCCTCATGCCCGGCCAGCGTCGACGCGGCCGCAAGTGTGCGGCCCGCCTCGTCGTCGATGATCTGCGCATAGATGTGCTTGCCCGAGCGATGGACGCTCAGGCGCGGACGCAGGCCACCCCGGGCGCGCAGCGCGGTCCGGTTGCGGCGGCGGCGCTTCTCGAAAAGCGAAAGATGCTTGCTCACTTCTTCTTCCCTTCCTTGCGGAAGATGAACTCGCCGTCATACTTGATGCCCTTGCCCTTATAGGGCTCGGGCTTGCGCCAACGACGGATCTCCGCGGCCAGCTGGCCGACCTTCTGCTTGTCCGACCCGCTGATCTCGACCGTGGTCGCGTCCGGCGTCTTCACCTCGATGCCTTCCGGCACGTCGACGTTGACGTCGTGGCTATAGCCGAGCTGCAGCTTCAGGTTGCGGCCCTGCGCCGCGGCGCGATAGCCGACGCCGGTGATCAGCAGCTTCTTGGTGAAGCCCTCGGTCACGCCCGTCACCAGGTTCTGCACCAGGGTCCGCTGCATGCCCCAAAAGGCGCGCGCCTGCTTGGTGTCGTTCGCCGGCTGCACCGAGATGCCGTCGTTCTCGACCGTGTAGCGGATCTCGTCACGCAGCACGAGGCTGAGGGTGCCCTTGGGGCCCTTGACGCTCAGCTGCCCGCCGTCGATCGTCGCGGTCACGCCGGCCGGTACGGGAACCGGCTTTTTGCCGATGCGGCTCATCAGAATACCTCCGCCAGCACTTCGCCACCGACATTCTGCTCGCGTGCTTCGGCATCCGAGAGCACGCCGCGCGGCGTCGAGACGATGGTGATGCCCAGGCCGTTCATCACCCGCGGCAGCTCCTGGCTGCCCGAATAGACGCGGCGGCCGGGCTTGGACACGCGCGCGACATGCTTGATCGCGGGCTGGCCCTCGAAATACTTCAGCTCGATGCGCACGCCCGCGGCGGGGCCCATCTGCTCTTCGGAATAGCCACGGATATAGCCTTCGCGCTGGAGCACATCGAGCACGTTGACGCGCAGCTTGGACGCCGGCGAGAGGACGGAGTCCTTCTTCGCGCGCTGGCCGTTGCGGATGCGGGTGAGCAGGTCACCCAGGGGATCGGTCACTGCCATCTATACAGTCCTTACCAGCTCGACTTCGTGACACCGGGGATCAGGCCCTTATTGGCCAGATCGCGCAGCATCACGCGGGCGAGACGGAACTTGCGGTAATAAGCGCGCGGACGCCCGGTCAGCTCGCAGCGGTTGCGGATCCGCGTCGGGTTCGCGTTGCGCGGCAGCTCGGCCATCTTCAGCCGCGCGATCAGGCGCTCGCCCTCGTCGAGCGACTTGTCGTTCGCCTGCGCCTTCAGCTTGGCGAACTTGGGAGCATATTGCTTCACCATCGCCCGCCGCTTGTTGTTCTTGTTGATGGAACTCAGTTTCGCCATGGACTTAAGCTCTCTCTATCTATCGCTTACGCGGCCTGACGCTGCGGCTCTTCGGCCGTCTCGTCCTGCGGGAAGGGGAAGCCGAACAGGCGCAGCAGCTCGCGTGCCTCGTCGTCGGTCTTCGCCGTGGTGGTGACGATCACGTCCATGCCACGCACCTTGTCGATGCGGTCATAGTTGATCTCGGGAAACACGATCTGCTCCTTGATGCCGCAGGCATAGTTGCCGCGGCCGTCAAAGCTCTTCGGGTTCAGCCCGCGGAAATCGCGGACACGCGGCAGCGCGATCGTGATGAAGCGGTCGAGGAACTCGTACATGCGCTCGCGACGCAGCGTCACCTTGACGCCGATCGGCATGCCCTCGCGCAGCTTGAACTGCGCGATCGACTTCTTCGCCTTGGTGACGACGGGCTTCTGCCCGGCGATCAGCTCCATCTCGGACGCGGCCTGATCGACCTTCTTCTTGTCCTGAGTCGCCTCGCCGACGCCCATGTTCAGCACGATCTTGTCGAGCCGAGGCACCTCGTTGACGTTCTTGTAGCCGAACTTCTCGGTCATCGCCTTGGCGATGGTCTCGTCGTACATGCCCCGCATGCGCGGCTTGTAAACTGCATCAGCCATCGATCTTCGCTCCCGTCTTCACGGCCACGCGGACCTTCTTGCCGTCCTGCACCTCGTAACGGACGCGGGTCGGCTTGCCGTCGACCACATGCGCCACCTTGGAGACGTGCATCGGAGCCTCGATCTTCTCCAGGCCGCCCTGCGGATCGGTCTGGCTCGGCTTCTTGTGGCGGGTCGCGACGTTGATGCCGCCGACGATCACCTTGGAATCCTTGGGCATGGCAACCGTCACGGTGCCGGTCTTGCCCTTGTCCTTGCCCGACAGGACGATGACCTGATCGCCCTTCTTGATGCGCATCTTCGGCTTGGCGGTAGCAGCCATCACAGCACCTCCGGCGCGAG
>NZ_DASTMA010000027.1:0-51250 GCF_035714405.1 Sphingomonas sp.
GCGGAAAAACAAATCGCCTGCGCGACCACCGGTTGATCGAGTGCGGCTACGAGATTGGCCCGAGTTCGTGAACCGCCGCGATAACCGCTCGCTCTGTAAAGGGCTTGGGCACGATCGCTCCGGGTGGATTGCACGGCTTGCATTCCTCAGGCGATCCGGTGATGAAGACCACTGGTATCGGACCCAGGCGCTTGTGAATTTCGGCGACCGCGGCCGGGCCTGTCCCCTCCAGCAGCTTCACGTCAGACGTTATCAAGTTCGGGGTGTTCGCTGTGGCAGCGGACACTGCGGCATTCTGCGTGGCAGCAATCTCGAACGAAGTTGCGCCTTCGGCGGCTAGGATGTCCTGTATAGTCATCGCGACCAGCGGCTCATCCTCGATAATCAGAACGTGGCACATCAGACGGTTTCCTCGGAGATGCCATGAACGCGGCTAACCCATTGTTGATCCGGATCAATCGCACAGCGGGCCGCTTGCCGGTCGCGACTCTTATGGTTCATAGTCCGGCCTCAGGCTGTCCGCCGTGGACATCTCCAGCTAACGCATCGGACGTTGCCATGGCCGGCACTTCAGTCATTCCGGCAACCGAGCCGAGCCGTCTGGCGGCAGTGCGGCGCTACAGCATATTGGATACGCCCCCTGACGGCGCGTTCGATCGTATCACAGCGCTCGCTGCCCGGCGCTTCGGGGTGCCGATCTCCATCATCAGTATCGTCGATCAGGATCGGATCTGGTTCAAGTCGCACCACGGACTACCAGTTGAGCAGATCGGGCGTGATCCCGGTCTTTGCGCGTCAGCGATCCTGTCGAACGATCCCCACATCCTCACAGATGCAAGCATCGATGCTCGCTCGCTCGCCAATCCGCTGGTGGCTGGCGACTTCGGACTACGCTTCTATGCCGGCGTTCCATTGACCACGCACGATGGTCACAACCTCGGGACGCTGTGCATCATCGATAAGGAAGCCAGGCCCATCGATCAGTCCGAGATAGACGATCTGAAGGACCTCGCCGCCATCGTGATGGACCAGATTGAGGTGCAGCTCTCCGCTCGCCGCGCAGTCACTCAGGCTGAGCTAATGGCCAAGGAGATCGATCATCGCGTCATGAACAGCCTCCAGTTCGTGTCTGGCCTCCTGTCGATGCAGAGCCGATCTCTCAAAGACTCTGAGGCGGTTGATCATCTCCGGCTTGCCGCCAATCGCGTTGCCGCAGTCGCGCAGGTGCATCGCCATTTCTACGCGGAGGCTACCGACCAGGCTTCATGTATCGCCTTCCTTCGCCGGCTATGCGCGGAGCTCGAGTCAATCTTAGGCAAACAGATTGATGTCGTCGGCGAGGAGGGCGATGTTCCCACAACCTTGGTCCAGCCAATCGGTTTGCTAGTCAACGAACTGGTCACGAACGCCGCCAAGCACGGTGAGGGTGTGATCGAGGTCCGCTACGAGATTGAGAACAATCATCACTCGCTTATCGTCTCTGACGAAGGTCGAGATCTGCCGAAGGATTTCGATTCAGCGGCAGCGAGCCAAAGCCTTGGCATGCGAGTTGTGACGTCACTTGCCAGTCAGCTCGGAGGCAAGCTAATCAGCGGGCGCCGACCTGACGGCGGATCCTGCTTCAAGGTTTCTTTCCCAGCACGGCAGTAGACTAGCAGTCACCGTTGCGCGCTTCAAGTATTCAACGAAGGCGTATCGCGCAGCCCTATTACGCTACGTGCGATTACTGGTTTCCAAGTTCGACAGTGATCTTGTAGCCCAAACGTCAGTCGTGACGAATGAACAAGTGTCTGCTTCTAGGATGCCGTTCGGGCGCGGGGAACGTCCGCGATTGGGTCGGCATGGACGCGCTATGTTCGTAAACTCCGCCACCCTAAGCTAGAGTCTACGCTGTATCAGGCTGACCTGAGGCATGCTGTTCACAGGTCGGCAACCCCGAATCCGTGCCTTGGCAGTGTTGGCATGGTAGGATCCCTCATATGTCGAAGTCCCGAAGCTATGCCGGCACCGTCGATGTCGATGGTCTAACATATGACTGGCACCTCCAGAGCGAACCGCATCTGTCTGATCAAGCGGGTTGGAAGGGAATGACGATTTCCCTTCTCCAGCGGGGTGCCAAGCGCGAAGCATTGCTCGAATTTCCAGCACCCAAGCGGCTGTTGAAGGGATTGCCGCGTGGTCGTCTCCAGCTCGATGACGCGACAATCTCCAGGTGCGCGCGCGCCGCTATGGCGGCCGGATGGGAGCCGATGTCACGCGGCAAGCCGGTGGTTTTCACGGTCGATGCCGAAGGCAACTGAGGTGTCGGGCACTTACGGTGCAAGGCGGTTGCTGAGGATCTAGCCGCGAACGAGAGACCGGTGTAGCCGGAGAGGGAGGGTTGTGAGGTCGAGCGTTCCGCTTAACCGGAACATCGAAGCGGAGCGACCGACATACCACGCAAGCCGAACTACGACTTCGAGCGCCGCGAGCGCGAGAGGACCAAGGCGATCGAGTCTGCGAAGAAGGCGCAGGCCAAGTCCGACAAGCGGGCAGGAGGGCAGGACATGCCGAATGCGGAGGAGGCAGACGGTTTCTAGGCTTGCTGACGGGATGACACACGTGCCCGCTTTCACCCTCGCCGAGCTCGGCTGGACAGACTTTTACAACGAGCAGGTCTCCGCGGAGGAGTGCCAGAACACGCAGCCTGTCCGCGTGACATCGGTTCATCGCGGCAGGGTGACGGTGTCGGACGGTGAATTCGAAGAATCGATCTCGTCGAGCTTCGCCGACCAACGAGGAGCAGAGGACAGGCCCACGGTTGGCGATTGGTTGCTGATCGAACGAAACACTCGAAACATCGTGCGCATTCTTGATCGGGCGAGCCTGATCAAGAGGCCTGCTCCGGGAGACGACCGCCGGGTCCAGCTCATCGCCGCAAACGTCGACACGCTCTTTGTCGTCAGCTCTTGCGACCAGGATTTCAACATAGCGCGTCTCGAACGCTACCTCGTTCTCACTCACGAAGCTGGCGTGCGCCCTGTACTCGTGCTGACAAAGGCCGACCTGTCGCGGGCGCCTGAACGCTTCATCGAGGCCGCGCGAGCCCTCCAGGCGGGATTGCGGGTGGAACTGGTCAACGGGCGCGACCCGAGCAGCGTCGCTCGCCTCGCATCCCATTGCGGCATCGGAGAAACGGTCGCTCTCGTGGGGTCTTCCGGTGTCGGCAAGTCCACCCTCATCAACACGTTGATGGGCTCGAACAACATCGCAACGCAAGCCGTGCGCGAGGACGACGGCAAGGGTCTGCACACGACCACCGTCCGCGAGATGCACCGCATCGCTGGCGACTCCGGCGGCGGCTGGCTGGTGGATACGCCCGGCATGCGCGAGCTCCAGATGTCCGAAGTCGCCTCTGGCGTGAGCGAGGTATTCGACGACGTCACGGCCGTGGCCCTGGACTGCCGTTTTGCAAATTGCACCCATACTGACGAGCCCGGATGCGCCATTCACGCCGCGGTGGCGGCGGGAAGTCTCGATCCCGCGCGCTTCGAGCGGTGGCGGAAGCTCGCTCAGGAAGAGGCAGAGAACAGCAGCACTGCGGCGGTCCGGAACTCCCGACCGGGGAGAACGAGCAGCAGGAGATAAGGTGGGCTATATCGTCGGGCAGCGGTACCGCCGGCTCAGCGCTGCTTCTTGGCCGTGGTCGCGGTGAAGTCCGGGTCCTTTTTCGCTACCCAGTCGACGAACTTGCGCACGTTCGGATTGGCCAACAGCGCATCGACATCATGCCCGTGGCGCTGCAACTCGGAATTGGTAAAGTTGGCCATCAGCGTCTGCTGACAGATTGGGTGCATGGGAACGGTGTCGCGCCCGCCCCGGCTTTTCGGCACGGGATGGTGCCAGACGATGGTCTTGCCAGTAGGCCGACTGCAGAGCCAGCAGGCCACCCCCGCTGCGGGAGCGCTCTCCTCGCCCGATGGGTCTGAGTAGGAGTCGTATTTCAAATGTTTGCGGCCCATGCTCTACTCGGCTTTCGTACGGCGCTCAGCTCACGCGGCGGGATATCAGTCCTGATAGCGCAAGGTGTTTGCGAACCCGTCATTGGCTTTGGTCATCTTGGCGAGCTTGCGAAGACTGGCTCGGACGTACCGCTCGAAGCGTCGCTCGTCATGAATGCCCGTTGCGCGATACTCATCCTGCGCGAGCAGCTACTTCAGCCGCGAAGCAAAAGCCCCCTGATCATCGGCACGTCCACCGGTCTTCAGAACCCGGCAGACCCATTCCTCGGCGGCAGCCTTGTCGTAATCGTCGTGAGCCGCGTACCCGCGTTTGTCCGCGGCAGCCTGGTCAAGCCTTGCAGCCTCTAAGCGGCTTTCCAGCCATTCGCGAACGAGTGCCGCATCCCACGCTTCCAACGGCCTACCCCTGCCGATCCCGTCAGCCCTTGCGCTGAGCTGCCTAGTTCCATTTGGACTACCCAGGTACGATCAAGAAAGCTTTATCTTCGAACCTGAACGGACGTCCGAAGTCGGGGCGACATGAGCCAGCTTCGATGTCTGATTGTGGGTCTCCTCCTCCGCGGGTCCTTACGCCCCCCCCTTCGGTTTCCGCGGCTTGGGTGCCGGCAGCTCGGCCGCCGTGACGCGCAGGAGTTCGCCAAGCCATTCGGCATGGTCGCACCGGTCGGCTTCGATCAGCATCTGCGGTTTGGCGCCCGGATACGGCGGCGCCTCCGATACCGGTTCGGCATGGACGCGGCCCGATGCCGTCGGCTTCACGAAGAGCTGATCCTCGCAGACCGACCCAATCATTTTGCCGTCCACGTACAGGCCGTACTCGCCGAACATCAGTTTGGCCGACACTGTGCCCGCGCTGGTCGCCTGTTCAATCAGGTAATCGATCGTGCGTTGCTGCGTTGCCATGGCCCAGCGTAACAGACGAGCGTCGCGCCCGACAACAACCCGTCCGCAGTCCGCAACGCCGACCGCGCTCAAGGAACAGCCGCTTTCGGGGAGGGTCTAGGTGCCGCTGAATGACCGGGAGTGGGTCGTGAAGCCCATTTGACAGCGATACGGATCGTCCCGATGGACGCGAACAAGAAAATGCGCTCGACCTGCTAGAGAAAACGGGGACTCAATGGTTCGAGGATGGGAACGTGCAATGCTCGGCGTGGCGCTCGCCGGCAGCGGGACGCCTCTGGCAGCGCAGGACTATGCGCGGGTTGCTGAGCTCAAGACGTTATCGATCGAGGAGCTCGCGAGGGTCGAGGTCACGACCGTGTCCAAACGCGGCGAGACGCTGAGCGGTGCGCCCGCCGCTATTTATGTCATCACGAACGAGGACATCGTCCGTTCAGCGGCACAGTCGATACCCGAGGTGTTGCGCCAGGCACCTAACCTGGTCGTACAGCGCATCGACGCGCGGCAGTTCTCGGTGAGCGCGCGTGGCTTCAACGGCGTGGAAACTGCCAACAAGATGCTCGCACTGATCGACGGGCGCACGATCTACTCGCCATTAGCCTCTAGCGTCTTCTGGGAGCTGCACCAGCCGCTGCTTGAGGACATCGATCAGATCGAGGTGGTGAGCGGCCCTGGCGGCACGCTTTACGGGCCAAATGCCGTGAACGGCGTGATCAACATTCAGACGAGGTCCGCGCTCGAAACTGTGGGCGGCATGGCGCGCGGCACGGTCGCCGCCAATCAGCACTCTGCCGCGCTGCGCTACGGCACGGCAGTGAATAGTGGCGCGATAAGGGTCTACGGCAACTATTTCAGCCGCGCAGAGCAGCCGAGCGGACCGGGCGGCGTCGTTGACGATCGCTTCAGCGGCTATCAGATCGGGCTGCGCGGAGACTTCGGGGCGGAGGACCGCCGATTCACAATCTCTGCCGATCACTTCGGCACCGATGTCGCGACGGGCACCCATGATGGCGAAAGTGGTCAGAACGTCGTGCTGCGTTGGAGCCGCCGGGCGGGCGAGAACACTTCGTTCCAGCTCCAGGCCTATTACGACCAGTACCGTCGTACGTTCACCAGGGTACGAGATGAACTTCAGACGCTGGACGTCGAGGGACAGATCAACGTTACCGTCGGCCGCCATGAGCTGGTCGCGGGTGGCGGGCTGCGCACCACGCGCGACCTGTTCGAGAATCGGTTGAACGCCTTCCTGCTCGACCCCGAACGTAAGCGGCTGTGGATCGGCAACGCTTTTGTCCAAGACAAGCTCGCGATTGCCGATGATCTGTTCCTGACCGCTGGCGTCAAGCTTGAACAATCGAGCTTTACAGGGCTCCAGGTGCTTCCAAGTGTGCGGGTGGCGTGGGCGCCTTCTAGTGATACGCTGATTTGGGGCGCGGTCTCGCGGGCCGTGCGCACGCCAAGCAGGATCGATCGCCAGCTCGTCAATCTGCCGCTGCTCGCGACCTCTCCGGCGTTTACGACGGAAAAGCTTACTGCTTTAGAAGGCGGATACCGGGGACAGCCGGCCGCGTGGCTTTCGCTGTCGGTCAGCGGCTTCGTCAACCGGTACGACGACTTGCGAACGACGGAGTTCACTGGCCCGGCGGGGGGGCTGCCCATCCGCCTGCAGAACAGCCTTTTTGGAACAAGCTACGGCCTCGAAGCCTGGGCGACGATGCAGGCGGCGGCCCGCTGGCGGCTGCGGCTCGGGGCTTCGACCTTGGTCGAGGACTTCGAAGTCCGCGGTGGTCGCCGTGACCTGACCAACGGGGAATCGGCAGGCAACAACCCGAGCTACAGCATCGTCGCAAGGTCGACGTTCGACGTGACGTCCCGCCTCTCCGTCGACGGGGGGTTGCGCGTCGTCGACCGGCTCTCGCGCTTTGCCACCCCGGCCTATGTCGAGGCCGATGCGCGGCTGGGCTGGCGAGCGACAGACCTGGTCGAGCTGTTCGTCGCCGGTAGCAACCTCCTGAATGAGGATCATCTCGAAGCCAACGACGTCAAACGTGCGCAGCGGGTCGAACGGACGGTGCTCGCGGGCGCCCGCCTCACCTTTTGATGATCGCTGCGCGACTCCTCTTGGCGGCGCTTTCTGTCGGCCTGGCGTTCACCCCCGGCCTGGCGGTTGCGCAGGTAAGCGAAGCCGCCGTCAAGGCCGCCTACCTGCCCAAGATCGCCCGCTATGTGGATTGGCCTGCGGGCACCTTGCGCGCGCGCGAGCCGTTGCAGATTTGCATCGTCGGCAGCGATCCCTTCGGTCGCCTGATCGACGAGGCGGTCGCGGGCCAGAGCATGGGCGACCACGCGATGGTCGTGCGTCGCGCCGGGGGGCTTGATGGCTGTCATGTCGCCTTCCTGCGCGGTAGCGCTGCTCCGCGAGCATTGGCGATGCTCAAGGACAGGCCGGTACTGACGGTGACCGACAGCCGCGACGGATCGACGCGTGGGATGATCCATTTCGGGCTGGCGGGTGGCCGGGTCAGCTTTCACATCGACGACATTCAGGCGGCGCGGGTCGGGCTCAGCATCAGCGCACGTCTGCTCGCGATCGCGCTATCGGTACGGAGCCGGAGCCAGTGAAACGGCTGCGCCTCGCCGCCGAGCGTTGGACGCAGCTGCCGCTCTTCGCGGGCGGGTTCGCGCTGCTGCTGCTGATCGCGGGGTTGGCCATCATTTTTCAGAGTGCACGCAGCTATCGAACCGAGCAGGAAGGTAGCACGCGCGTCCAGGCCGAAATCTTGAGCGCCAGTGTCGTCGCGGCACTCGACTTCTCGGATCGACAGGTTGCACAGGAGGTAGTGAACGCGCTGCGCGCAAACCCTGAAATCCGAGAAGCAATGGTGTTCGATCGTGGAGGTCGGCTGTTCGCTGGTTTCTCCCGCGACAACGTTGGCGGCAGTGGCGTGATCAAGGTCGTGGTGTCGGTGGCGAACGACGGCGGACGGCTTGGCACGGTCCGTCTCGTCCGGGCCGAGGAGCCGGTCGCCCGACGCGTTGCGCGCTACTCGCTGATCGGACTGTTCGTCGTCATGGCAGCGCTGATTGCCGGCATTCTCGGGCTCGCGGCCAATGCGCTTCGACGCGCAAATCGTCAGCTCGGCGAACGCGCGGCCGCTCTAGGTCAGATGAACGAAGCGCTGACGGTTCAGATCGCCGAACGCGAAAAGGCGGAGGAACAGCTCCGGCAGGCGCAGAAGATGCAGGCGCTGGGCCAGCTCACCGGCGGTATCGCTCACGACTTCAACAACCTACTGACCGTGATCCAGGGTTCGGCCGACCTTCTTCAGCGCCCAGGGTTGGACGAAGTCAAACGAATGCGTTTCGCCGGCGCGATCGCGCAGACCGCAGCGCGCGCCGCATCGCTAACCAGCCAGCTACTCGCCTTTGCTCGTCGCCAACCACTCAAGCCCGAGGTGATGGACGTCAACGAACGCATCGCCAGCATGTCCGAAATCTTTGAACGCAGTCTGGGTACGGGCGTCAGCGTCGTCACCGAATTCGAAGCCGACGGCTGCATCGTCGAGGCTGACCCTGCGCAACTAGAGTCGGCGATCCTCAACGTCGCGGTCAACGCCCGCGACGCGATGCCTTCGGGCGGCACGCTCACAATCCGGACATATACTGGGCGCCTCAACGAGGTTCGCAAGGCGGTGGCGATCGCGGTTTCCGACACGGGCGGCGGCATGGATCCTGAGATCGTAAGCCGCGTGTTCGAGCCCTTCTTCACCACAAAGGGGGTGGGCAAGGGCACAGGTCTCGGCCTCAGCCAGGTATATGGCTTTGCGTCACAGTCAGGCGGCGACGTGACGATCGACAGTGCGCCGGGCAAGGGGACGACCGTCACCATCCTCCTGCCGTGTAGCGAGAGGAAGCTGGGGCGACAGCAGCTGCGCCAGGCTCACGCGACGAGCCCCCCCACGCGGCGACGCTTGCTGGTTGTTGATGACAATGAAGAAGTCGGCGCCTTCGCCGAAACGCTGCTTGGGGAATTGGGTCATGACGTCGCGCGCGCCTCGTCGGCACAGGAGGCGCTGAAGCTCGCCGCAGCGGGGCACTTCGACCTTGTTTTCACCGATGTCGTGATGCCCGAGATGAGCGGAATCGAACTTGCGCTGGAGCTGCGCCGCCGCGGCCTCAATGCAGCGATCGTGCTTACTACCGGCTACTCCGATCGGATCGCAGAGACCGGGAGCGAGGGTTTCCCCGTGATCACCAAACCGTACCGCCTGGAAACCCTTGCCGACACGATCGAACGCGCGCTGCGTGAAGAAGTTCTGACCGCCGCCGAAAGTGCGGGCCGTTCAGCGACCAAGTGTCTTCGCTTGCCACGCGATCTGGCGGAGTAACCGTCTGGATTGGGCTTACAGGGGCATAGCTGTGGAGATGAACCGACGGCAGAAGCTGGGGAGCCGACAGGGCGCCCCGAATGGCGCTTTGTGGGTCTGTATCGCCGCGCGGCTGAGCGTCAGCTACCCGCTGGCAGGCAGTCGAGAGCAACCCGCATTGATGCTGACGACGCCCCCCTCTCGCGGATGGGCAAGAGATCGTACCAGCAATAGTGCAGCCAGGGTCCGGCCCGGCCCGGCTCCTCAATCATGGGCAGATAACCTGAGTTTTCGAGCCAACATAAGGTGCGGCTCGGCGCGGCAACTCTGTTCAGCCAGCGAGAAGCAATTTCGGACGGCGTGGTCTTGTCGCGTCGGCCGAGCAGGAAGGCGACCGGAACGTTGAGCCGCCGGAGAGAGGTGAACGATACGTCTGCCAGCCTCGGCCAGAGCGTCGTCGCGGTGAAGGCACTGCCTTTCGCCCAGGATGCCAGGTCCGCAGGAGTGTAGAGGGGCGAAAGCTTCGTTGAATTGAAGTAGAAGTCGGCGTCAGGCCGCAGACCGGCGAGCGATCCATAGCGGTTGGCATACTTCCGCCAGGCGTCTGCCTGCTCGATGGTGAAGGGGGCCCCGTGGGGGTAGGGCTGAAGCGCCATGATGGCGCGTACGGCATCGACGTCGCCCCGTTCTCGCGCGATGGCCAGCGTCTGCCGCATGCCGACCCGCTCGTTTTCACGGAAGTCGATGAGCTGGCCCATGCCGATATAGGCATGAAGCAGATCAGGTGGCGTCTGCGCGAGGGCGAGCCCCACCGCCGAACCGAAACTGTGGCCCAGGACGAACACCTTCGGTTGTCCAAAGCGTGCACAGAGCTGCTCGATCAGGGCGATCGCATCGTCGCGATACCGCTCCAGCCGCAGGGTGGGCGCGATAACGGCAAGGTCGTTGAGCGGAAAGGAGCGGCCCGCGCCCCTCTGATCCCACTGGACCACCGTGAAGAAGTCCTCCCAGGGATGCTGGAAGCTCCAGGCCATCGGCATTTCGACGGAACCTGGCCCGCCGTGAATGTAGATCAGGATCGGGTTAAAGCGGTCCGCGCCGCGAATATTTACAACCTGCCGCGCGCCGCCGAGCTCGAGAACCAGCGTCTCGTCGATACCGTTGGGCGTCACGATCTTCTGGACATCGGCGATGATCGCGCGAGCTGGCGCGAACTCGTCCCGGGCAGGGAGCGGAACCGCGGCCTGTTGTGCATGGGCAGGCTGGCAGAGCAAGGCAACGAGCGAGAGCGTTGCTGCCAGCCTCCGGATCATCATCGGGTCGTGTTCCCATCTCAGGTCATCCGGCCGCACGCTAGACACTCGCACATGCCGTGTGAACCATGTCGATTGGCTCAAGCGGTGGCGCGGAGCCGCACATGAACCAGCGGCTAGTTCCGGGAAGCTGCGTCCGTCGCGTGAGCGTCCGCTTCTGGGTCTGCTCAGACTTCAGTGCGCTCCGCTAGTTCGAGAGCGTCCTCTACGTCGACGCCGAGGTAGCGCACCGTACTGTCAATCTTAGCATGGCCGAGCAGGATTTGAACGGCACGCAGGTTGCCCGTGGCCTTGTAGATGATGGAAGCTTTGGTCCGTCGGAGCGAGTGGGTTCCGTACTCCTGCGGCGGCAAGCCGATGCCGGTCACCCACTCGTGGACCAAGCGGGCATACTGCCGCGTGCTCATGTGGGCCATGTAGTCGTTCCGGCTCGGAAAGACGTAGTCGTTGAGTGTGCCGCCCCGGCGCTCCAGCCATGCGCGCATGGTCTTTCGCGCAGCCTCCATCAGCTCGAACTGAACCGCCCGCCTGGTCTTCTGCTGGACGACAACGGCTCGATCGCGGATACGCCCGCCGGACACCAGATCACCAATCCGCACCTTGACCACGTCGCAACCGCGCAATTTGCTGTCGATCGCTAAGTCGAACAGTGCCCGATCACGCAGCCGACGGTGCTGATCAAGCCAGAAGCGTATCGCCCAGACCTGCTGCTGCTTCAGGGCGCGTTTAGCGCCTTGGAGCCGCCCCTCATTCCACGGTCGACGCTCGCCAAAAGCGGGATCGAGAGAAGAATGTCCCAAAGGTCATCTCCCTAGAGCAGGATATTGTAGGTAGCCGCGGCACAGTAAATCACAGGTTGCGATCTTTGGTTTCAAGCGCTGGATAAAAATGGCGCTCTCAGATGCAGTTGGTCCGACACCCTAGCTAATCAGATGCGTCGCAACCGGGCGACTACCGTAATGAAGAACGCTGTCGACCAGCCGAGCAGGATGATGCCGTTGATACCCTCGATCGCGGACACCAGCCGCCAGCGCTCGGCCATGACCGCGTCGCTATACCCGATCGCGCCATAGGTAATGGTCGAAAAGTAGACCGCCTCGCGCAGGCCCTCAACCGCACCGAGACCCACATACAGGAAGGCGTAGAGCCAGATCTCGGCACCATGGAGCGCAAACAGCCCAAAGATGGCCAGCAGCGTCACGGAGTAGCCTCGAAGCGACAGGGGATCGATGTGCTCGTGCGCCTCTTGGCGGGCCTCTAGTCGCACCAATTTCGCGAGCCCATGCAATCCGGCGCCGTGGATCGCGACCGTCAGCGACACCATGAAGGTAGCAAGCAGAAGCTCCGTGATCATCACGCCTTCGGATCGCGCCGATCCGTCGAGCGACTTCGGCGACAAACGGTGGCGTGCTGCGTCAACGGCTGCCGTCCTTGACCACGGTCAGCTTGCGGCCGACGCCGCTGCTGCGAAGCGAGGCACGGGTGACCAGCAAGGTCGTGCCGGGCGTCAGCACGGATGCGATCGCCCGGCGCAGGCCGTCTGGAACATCGCCACCGGCACGCTCGACCGCCGTCATCTCTGCATCTGAGTGCGCCGGCTCGCCTGGAAGCGGGAGCCGGAGCCAGCGTTCGCCCGCCGGACTCTGGCCGAGGAAAGAGAAGGCTGCCGTCTGCCCTATCGGTGCATCGGTGCGGACTTTGCCCGATCCGATCTCGACGCCGTTGCGCAGGACGACGATGCGATTGTCCTGGCCGCTGACCACTATCGAGACGGGACCGACGGGGCTTCGTTCCGGGCGCCAGACGAACTCTGCAGCCGCTGCTTCGGCAGCAACTGAAGCGGCGAGCAGGTTGGGCGCAGGAGCGACTATAGGCACTTCCGCGTCGTCTGTGACGACCACCGTCATGCCGCGTGCGGAGATGCCGTAGAGCAATTTGGCGAAGGCGAGCGGCAGGCGGATGCAGCCATGCGACGCGGGATAGCCGGGGAGGTTGCCGGCATGCAGCGCGATGCCGTCCCAGGTCAGCCGTTGCATGAACGGCATCGGCGCATTCGCATACAGGTTAGACTTGTGGTGCACCGCCTTTTGCAGGACGGTGAAGATGCCGGTCGGCGTGACATGATCCTTTTTACCACTCGATACGGTTGACACCCCGATCGGCACGCCGTTGCGATAGGCATAGGCGCGCTGCGTCGTCAGGCTAACGATCACCATCACTGGCCCGTCGGGCGCAAGTTGGGGAGCCCAGAAATACTGGCCCGGACGCAGCGCCTCGATCGCACCATCGGTCGGGACAACCGTCGCCGACGGCGTCGCCTGGCCGGTCGCGATGCCGGGACAGGCCAGCGCCAGCACGCCGGCGATCACGATAGAGCGGGCTGTTCGCAGGGTCATCGCGTCATCACCTCATGAACATGCCGGGCGATCTGCGCGCCCTCTTGAGAAGGCAGCGTCCGGGTGGGAATCGGCCCGGCAAAGGCGAGATCAGCGCAGATCGCCGCTCGAGTGTCGGCGTCGTGCTCGCCAATGCCGCCGGTGAAGACGATCAGGTCCGCGCCGCCGAGCACCACGAGCATGGCCGCGATCTGCTTGGCGACGGATCTGCAGAAGATGCCGACGGCCAGTGCCGCGGCGGGATTGTCGGTGGCGCGCAGCTCGCGCAGGTCGGCCGACAGGCCGGACAGGCCGAGCAGCCCCGAGCGGCGGTCGATCACCTCCCCCAGCGTGTTGGCGTCCAGGCCGTGCTCCCGCAACAGATGGAGCAGCACACCCGGATCCATGTCGCCGGTCCGCGTTGCCATGACGACGCCGCCGGACGGTGTCAGGCCCATGCTGGTGTCCATCGATCGGCCGCTGCGCACCGCCGTCACGCTCGCGCCGCTGCCCAAGTGCGCGATGATCAGCCGCTCGGGTATGGCATCGCCCAGTTGTGCGACGATGGACTCGCACGAGAGGCCGTGGAAGCCGTAGCGCCTCAGCCCCGGCGCGCGCAGGTCCGCAGGAAGCGGGAGGGTGGCGGCCAAGGCGGGGAGGCCTTGGTGGAAGCCGGTATCGAAACAGGCGACCTGCGGCACGCCGGGGTAGCGCGCCGCGGCTAGTCCGATGAGTGTCAGGGCCGCACGCCCGTGGAGCGGCGCAAAGGCGGTCGCCCGTTCAAGCCGGGTGAGGACGCCAGCGTCGATCAGCATCGGCGCGAAGAGGTCCACGCCACCATGGACAATACGGTGGCCGACCGCATCGAACTGCATATCGCCGATCTGCGCAAAGAGGTCGGCGCCGGCGTCCGCTCGATCGACGCCGCCGACGGACACCTCGACAGTCACAGCGGTTACATCGAACACGCCAAACTTCACCGAGGACGAGCCCCCGTTGAGCGTCAGGACGCGCGTCGTCACCGCGCCCATCGCCAGTCGCGAACTTCCGGCATGTCGTCGCCATGCTCAGCGACGTAGAGCTTGTGCCGCTCTATCGTTGTCCAATAGCGCGCGGTTTCAACGTCGACCCGGTCGGCCAGGCGGGGCACGCGCCGGATCGCGTCGAGCGCGAGCCGGTAGCGATCCAGGTCGTTGAGCACGACCATGTCGAACGGCGTCGTCGTCGTGCCCTCCTCCTTGTAGCCGCGCACGTGCATGTTCGCATGGTTGCGGCGGCGGTAGGTGAGCTTGTGGATCATCGCCGGATAGCCATGGAAGGCGAAGATCACCGGCTTTTCGGCCGTGAACAGCGCATCAAAGTCGCGGTCCGAAAGCGCATGCGGATGCTCAGTTTCGGACTGCAGCACCATCAGGTCGACGACGTTGACGACGCGGATGCGGATGTCCGGCACGTACTCGCGCAACAGCATTACTGCCGCAAGCGCTTCTACCGTCGGCACATCACCGGCGCAGGCCATCACCACGTCCGGCTCGCCGTCGTCGCTCGCCCACTCCCAGATGCCTGCGCCCGCCGTGCAGTGGACGACCGCATCGTCGACGTTGAGCCACTGCCACTCGGGCTGCTTTCCCGCAACGATCAGGTTGATGTAGCCACGGCTGCGCAAGCAGTGATCCGCCACCGACAGCAGGCAGTTCGCGTCCGGCGGCAGATAGATGCGCGCAACATTCGACTTCTTGTTGGCGATGTGGTCGATGAAGCCGGGGTCTTGGTGCGACAGCCCGTTGTGGTCCTGCCGCCAGACATGGCTGGTGAGCAGATAGTTCAGCGACGCGATCGGCTTGCGCCACGGGATCTTGGCACTGACCTTCAGCCACTTGGCATGCTGGTTCACCATGGAATCGACGATGTGGATGAAGGCTTCGTAGCAGGAGAAGAAGCCGTGGCGGCCGGTGAGGAGGTAGCCCTCCAGCCAGCCTTGGCAGAGATGCTCGCTCAGCACCTCCATGACGCGTCCGGAGGAGGACAGGTGCTCGTCGACCGGCTCGCAGTCGGCCATCCATGCCTTGCCGGACACCTCGAACACCGCGTCGAGCCGGTTCGACGCGGTCTCGTCGGGACCGAACAGGCGAAAGTTGGCGGCGGGTAAGCTCAGCCGCATCACCTCGCGCAGGAAGCCGCCGAGGACGCGAGTTGCTTCCCCGCGCACAGCGCCCGGCGACGACACTTTCATCGCATGATCGCGGAAGCGGGGCATCGCCAGCGGCAGGCGTAAGCCCCCATTGGCGTGTGGGTTCGAACCCATCCGACGATGTCCGGTCGGCGCGAGTGCGGCCAGGTCCTCGATCAGCTTGCCGCTGGCATCGAAGAGCTCCTCGGGCCTGTAGCTGCGCATCCAGGCTTCGAGCTGGGTCAGGTGCTCCGGGTCGGCGAAGCTGGCGATCGGCACCTGATGCGCGCGCCAGGTGCCCTCGACCGGCTTGCCGTCGACCTCCTTGGGACCGGTCCAGCCCTTGGGCGTGCGCAGCACGATCACCGGCCAGCTTGGGCGGAGAGCTTCTCCGCCGTCGGCCCTGCGTGCGTCGGCTTGGATCGTCCTGATCCTGCCCAGCACGGTATCCAGCGTGGCGGCGAGCTGTTGATGCACGGACGCGGGATCGTCGCCTTCGACGAAGAACGGCTCGTGGCCATAGCCGCGCAGCAGATCGGTCAGTTCATCGCGCCCGATCCGCGCCAGCACCGTCGGATTGGCGATCTTGAAGCCGTTTAGGTGCAGTATAGGCAGCACCGCGCCGTCGTGCGCAGGGTTCAGGAACTTGTTGGAATGCCAAGACGCGGCCAGCGGCCCGGTTTCTGCTTCGCCATCGCCGACCACGCAGGCGACGATCAGGTCCGGGTTGTCGAACGCGGCCCCATAAGCGTGCGCCAGCGAGTAGCCGAGTTCGCCACCCTCGTGGATCGATCCCGGTGTTTCCGGTGCGACGTGGCTGGGGATGCCGCCGGGCCAGGAGAACTGCCGGAACAGCCGCTCCAGCCCACCACGGCTGCGTTCGATCGCTGGATACAGCTCGGTGTACGAGCCCTCCAAATAGGTATGCGCGACGATGCCAGGCCCGCCGTGACCGGGCCCGATCACGTAGATCATGTCGAGATCGTGTTCGACGATCAGCCGGTTGAGGTGGACGTAGATGAGGTTCAGGCCCGGCGTCGTACCCCAGTGCCCGAGCAGCCGGGGCTTGACGTCCATCAGGACCAGCGGCCGCTCCAGCAGCGGGTTGGCGCGCAGGTAAATCTGACCGACCGACAGGTAGTTGGCGGCCCGCCAATAGGCGTCGATGCGCCGCAGCAGCTCAGGCGAGAGCGGTGTCGCGTCAAGCAATGCGTCACGTGTTCGCGGCGGCAGCGCGTCTGCGTGTTCAAGAATGGTCTCCATGGGTCAGCGCCCCTCTTCGTTGAGCACCGACTTGTCAGCGCGATTGTCGGCGGCGGCAGAATGGAGATCTGCTAGTTTCGTGTGGATGATGCGCGCCATGTTGGTGGCTGATGCGTCCGCCATGCCCTGCTCAGATCGAGCACGCTGACGATGATGAGCACGAGTGATCGGCATGATTATCTCCCGGACTAAGCGGGAGCACTCACGGTCTCTCAGCCGTCGCTATGCCTGATGGAAGCGACGATAAAGAGGCATAACACAGCCATGATAGTCTGTCAGGCACAATGGCGAGCACAGTGCTCTGGTTCGCTGAAGTGAGGAAGTTTGGAGGGCGGCTCTGGCGAGAGCAGGGCCACGCTCGACCCGCAAAGCAGGCGGTTTAAGTAAGTCGGATGATACACATGAACGGATGTCAGCTTTGGGTCAGGCGCTAACACGGTCTGAGCGTCCACAATTGGGTCTGTTTGACCGGCGAGGTAGGTTAAGCCTTGCTCTTCGGAGCGAGCATTGATGTGCTAGGTCAGCTCTCGACGAACACATACTCATGTTGACTATCCCGCGCGATCAACGTGCGCTTGCCGTCCTTGCTGCCGACGACCAAGGGAAAGAACAGAAGAGTCGGGTCCAGTGCCACGAAGCTCGTCGTACCATCGTCGTTTCGCCGGGTCCCCATCGGCGAGCCCATCGTGCGGAAGTCGAACGTGACGCCATCACCCTTTCGGGTAACCGTCACTCGGCCGAGATTGGCATTGACATAAGCCGGAGCCAATGCCGCTACGGCCTTAGCATCGGGCGTGACGGAGACACGCTCGCGCTCTTTCGCGATTTCGGCGCGGAGCCGCTTGGCGGATGCCGACACGTCGCCCGCCGCTTCCGGCTTCCCGTCGTATACCAGCTCCAGCACTCTACGCATGAAGGGCCGCAGCAACGCTTGTCCGTTGTCCGAATTCGTTAGGATCACCGCCCCAAGATTGGCCGACGGGATGATGAAGACGTTACTCTTGTAACCGCCAAGGCTGCCGCCATGGTGCACGACGTCGACGCCATAGTCCCGGTCGACCTGCATACCCATGCCGTACACGCGGTCCTCGCCGACCGGCACGTTTGCCGCGCGCCGCTGCAGCAGGTTCCTGGACGAGACATATTGCCGACCGTCGTCCAGCTTGCCCTCGTTGAGCTCGAAGCGAACATATTTGATCAGGTCATTTGCCGTGGACCATGCTCCGCCGGCAGCGCCGTAACGCGTGAACGCATAGTTGAGCTTCATCCCCGCGCCCAGGATCGGCTCGGGTTCGCCGCTGATGGCGTCCGCATGCGGCCGCGCCCAATTACCGCGGGTGGCCTTCGCGAAATCTAGCGTGGTCCGGGTCATTCCCAGCGGACCCCACACTTTCTCGTCCATCGCGCGGGCGAAGCCACGGTCAAGATCCATGCCGGGGAAGGCAAGATGCCCGCCGACGTAGCCAGCCGCCGAGGCCATCAGGTTGTTGTACTGAAACACCTCGCCGAACCCGCTGGTGGGCGCGGTGGCGGCGAGCTGCGAGAACGTGTCGGACGCCGAAGCGTTAGGGTCCGAGTTCAACAACACCTGCATATCCTTGCGGGGCAGGCCGGTGCAGGCGCACACGAGATGCCGGACGAGAACCCCCTTCGTCACCTGCTCGCTGCCGAGCTTGAATGACGGATAGACCTGAGTCACCGGCTGCTCCCAGGCGAGCTTGCCCTCATCGACCAGTTTGGCGAGAAGCAATGTCGCCATGCCCTTGGTGTTCGAGGCGATGGCGAACTCGCTGTCGCTGTCGACCCGGGTGGGATCTCCGAGCAGCCGCACTCCCAGGCCTGTCGAATAGATCGTCTTCTCGCGCGTTGTGAGCGCGAAGGCAGCGCCGGGAATACCCAGCTCCTGCATCGACTGCTCCATAAATTGGCGCAGCGCGGCGGTGCGAGCCGCGTCCATCGGGTGAGCAGTGCGTCCGGCGAAGGTCTCGCGCGCGTAGCCGCCGGGACGCAGGCTCTGTTGTACAAGGCCAATCGCCGCCAGCCTCTTCTCCGCGGTTGCCTCCGACCCATCGGCAAGCGCGACCGTCCACGCGTTGCCCTTCCGAAAGGCAACGGCGAACAGGGCGCGCTTCTCGTTGGGAGAGACTTCGTAATCGATGACCTGGCGCTCTTCCCAGCCATTGCGCGGGGGACGTGCGGTTACGAGCTTAGGCGGCCGAGTCTGTGCCGGCCTCCAAGCTTGCCAAGCGGCGGCGGTGGCGGCCGTGGCGTTCGCAGCAGAGCCGACATCGATCAGCGCGGCCCCGAAGTCGCCCTCAGGTGCGACCAGCTCCACGAGCTTGGGCTTGGAGTTGATGGTCCAGCCGCCTGGGGCCGTAAAGGTCGCCCCCGATGGCGTCTTCTCAGGACGATCGGCAGTGGCTGGCGGAGTTGACGCCGGAGAGTTCGGAGTGCCTGGTCTTGCCGGAGTCTGCGCGAAACTGAGCGAAGCCGCTCCTGCAAGCAGCAGAGCACCGAAAGCCCGATCATAACGCATCATCAACCCCCCGATTGGAGACAGCATTGTAGGTGGCGTCCGCATGTTAGGCAATGGGCGCGTCTGCTGCCGATCATATGCTTCGGGGAGGTCTCGCGGTGCTTGCACGATGTGCGTAGGCGAACGGTAGCATTCGCGTCACCGCGAGGTTGGTGCTGGCGAGATGAACGAGCGTCTGAACTGAGGAAGTCACAATGCCAGCGTGAATGGCCGGGTTTGGGTCCTTCCCGAAGCTGCTCCCTCCCGCTCCGTCTTGATGATGTACTCGTCGGCTACTGCCTTGAACGTGGTCGCCACCTGCAATTCCGCGTTGAGCCGGTCCAGCCGCTTTTTTTCTGACGGGTCGACCCCATCCGCGATAAGCTTGCGTGCTGCTGCGCTTCGCTCCCGCGCATCCTTCAGCGCGACGTCGGGATATCTGCCGAGCGAAAGCTTCTTCTCCTTGCCCGCCATTCGGTATTTCAGCGGCCACAGTTTCCCGCCAGAGGGCTGTACCAGGAGAAAGAGCCCACGATCATCGCTCATTTTCCGCGGCTTGGGACCAGCTTTAGCCGTACGGATCGCCAGGTCAGTCAGGGGCATGGGGGCCACTCCAGAAGAGCCATTTCCAATGGCCCCCACCTTAGCCCCAGAAAGCCCCCGAATTCGGGCGAACGGCAGCGAACAGCAGCGACCATGTCGAGCTGTTTTGTGGCAGATTTCCGTGGTTTTTTCAACTGTTGGCGGCCATCCGCGAACAGGTAAATGGTGCCCAGAAGAGGACTCGAACCTCCACGACCTTGCGATCGCCAGCACCTGAAGCTGGTGCGTCTACCAATTCCGCCATCTGGGCACGGGAGCTGAAAGCTCGGGTAGGCTGGCGCCTCTACGGGAGGGGCTCGCGCCTTGTCAACCGATGCAGGGGAAGGCAGGAGCGCCCAGTACGACAAGGACGAAAACATGCGCGACAGGCTGGTAACGCTGTTCGGCGGGAGTGGCTTTATCGGCCGCTATGCCGCGCAGGCGCTGATGCGGAGCGGCGCGCGCGTGCGGTTCGCCGAACGCGATCCCCGCCGCGCCTTTCACCTCAAGCTGCTGGGCGGCCTCGGGCAGAAACAGTTCGTCGCCGCCGACATTACCCGGCCCGACACGGTGGCGGCCGCCGTCGAGGGCGCCGACAGCGTGGTCAATCTGGTCGGCACGTTCGGCCGCGACATGAACGCCGTCCATGTCGACGGCGCGCGCGCGATCGCGGAGGCCGCCGCTGCAGCTGGCGTCGCAGCACTGGTCCATGTTTCCGCGATCGGCGCAGATGCCGCCGGCGCCGCGCGCTACGCGCAAAGCAAGGGCGCGGGCGAGGACGCGGTGCGCGCCGCGTTCCCCAACGCGACGATCCTGCGGCCCTCGACCGTGTTCGGGCAGGAGGATCAGTTCCTCAACCGCTTCGCCGCGATGATGACCAAGACGCCCGTGGTGCCGGTGCTCCGCCCGGGTGTACGTTTTCAGCCGGTATTCGTCGGCGATGTGGCGGAGGCGATCGCGCTGGCAGCGACGCAGCCGGATCGCTTCGGGGGCCAAGTATTCGAGCTCGGCGGGCCGGACACGCCGACCATGGCAGAGCTCCTGCGCTGGCTAGCGGCGGAGACCAACCGTACACCGAGCTTCGTCGAACTGCCCGATTTTGCAGGCTCGCTGATCGCGTCGGCGGGGTTCCTGCCGGGTGCACCGATCACGCGCGACCAGTGGCTGATGCTGCAGCGGGACAACGTCGTGGCAGCGGGCGCAGCGGGGTTGGAGGCGTTCGGAATCGAGCCCACGCCGATGGCCTCGGTCGCTCCCGCCTGGCTGGTGCGCTATCGCCGCCAGGGCCGCTTCGCGCGCCGCGCCGCGACGACGCAAGACGCTTCCGCGTGAACGACGTCCTGACCGCTATCCTGCTAGGCATCGTCGAAGGCGTGACCGAGTTCCTGCCGGTGTCCTCGACCGGGCATCTGGTGCTGGCGACCGAGTTGCTGGGTTATGACCCGCAACGCTGGGCGGTGTTCAACATCGCAATCCAGCCGGGTGCGATCATGGCCATCGTGGTGCTGTACTGGCGCACCTTTCTGGCGGTGGGTAAAGGGCTGCTGCGCTGGGATCCCGGCTCGGTCGCCTTTGTGCGCAACCTGTTGCTGGCGTTCATCCCGGCGGTGGTGCTGGGGTTGCTGTTCGACGACCAGATCGAGGCAATGCTGGAGAGTGCCACGGTGGTCGCCTGGGCATTGATCGTCGGCGGTGTCGCGATCCTGGTGGTGGAGCGCTTCGCCAGGACTGAGAATGTACTCGGCATTTCGGGCGTGACCGTGTCGCAGTCGGTCAAGATCGGATTGGTGCAGTGCCTTGCGATGGTGCCGGGCGTCAGCCGCTCGGGCGCGACGATCATGGGGGCCATGGCGCTGGGCATCGACCGGCGGACAGCGGCGGACTTTTCCTTTTTCCTCGCGCTGCCGACGCTGTCGGGGGCGACGGTGCTGCAGCTGGTTAAGCATCGGGACGCGATCACGCTCGCCGACCTGCAGCTGATCGGCATTGGTGCAGTTATATCGTTTATAGTGGCATTGATTGTCGTGAAGGGCTTCATGGCCGTGGTGACCCGACATGGCTTTGCGCCCTTTGCGTGGTACCGAATCGTTGCGGGCACAACTGCCCTAGCAGTGCTGAACCTTCGATAGTCTCATACCGGACCCATTTCTGCTAACGCTTTGGGGCAAGGCTCTTCTATAGGACGAATGGCTACTAGATTAGGTAAGTGATGCTGACTAGTAGCTTTGTCGGCCTGCCGGTATGAAGCTGCATGGCCATCGAACCTATGCTACAGTTCGTCCTTCGCGAGCAGGCCTATCCGGCCAAGCGCGCGCCCGGCGATCGTGCCGACGACTTCGCGGAGATCGCGGCGCGCTATGCGGCGCCCGATGCGGCCGAACAGTCCGGTCGCTGCTCGCAATGCGGCGTGCCGTACTGCACCGTGCATTGTCCGCTCCATCAGCACATTCCCGACTGGCTGCGGCTGACGGCGGAGGGGCGGCTGCGCGAGGCATACGAGCTCAGCAACGCGACCTCGACCATGCCGGAGATTTGCGGTCGCATCTGCCCGCAGGACCGGCTGTGCGAGGGCAATTGCGTGATCGAGTTCTCCGGCCACGGCGCGGTGACGATCGGCTCGGTCGAGAAGTTCATCACCGACAAGGCGTGGGAGGAAGGCTGGGTCGAACCGGTCGCAGTCGGACCGGCGCGCGGGCAGTCGGTCGGCATCATCGGCGCAGGGCCGGCCGGGCTGACCGCAGCGGAGTATCTGCGCAACCACGGTTACGCGGTGCATGTCTATGATCGGCATGACCGCGCGGGCGGGCTGCTGACCTATGGCATTCCGGGCTTCAAGCTGGAGAAGCCGGTAGTGATGCGTCGCGTCGAGCGGCTGCGCGACGGCGGCATCGTCTTCCACCACGGCTTCGCGGTCGGCGAGGATGCGACGCTCGATGAACTGCGCCAACGCCACGACGCGGTGCTGATCGCGACGGGCGTGTACAAGGCGCGCCACGTTGATGTGCCCGGCGCCGAGCGCGCGGTCGCCGCGCTCGACTATCTCACCGCCTCCAACCGCAAGAGCTTCGGCGACGCCGTTCCCGCGTTCGACGACGGCTCGCTGTCGGCCGAGGGCAAGCATGTCGTCGTGATCGGCGGCGGCGACACCGCGATGGATTGCGTCCGGACCGCCGTCCGGCAGGGCGCCGCGAGCGTGAAGTGCCTGTATCGGCGCGACCGCGCCAACATGCCCGGCAGCCAGCGTGAGGTGACCAACGCGGAGGAAGAGGGCGTCGATTTCGTCTGGCTCTCCGCCCCCGTCGAGGTCTGCGAGGGCGAGGTGAGCCTGCGCCGGATGCGGCTGGGCGTCCCCGACGCCAGCGGCCGCCGCGCCCCCGAGCCGGAGCCCGGCGGCGACGCCACCGTGCGCGCGGACATGGTCATCAAGGCGCTGGGCTTCGATGCCGAGGACCTGCCGACGCTGTTCGGTGCGCCGGAGTTGGGCGTCACCCGCTGGGGTACGGTATTGGCCGACGGCAAGACGCTGATGACCAGCCTCGATGGCGTGTTCGCGGCCGGCGACATCGTCCGCGGCGCCAGCCTGGTGGTGTGGGCGGTGCGCGACGGCCGCGACGTGTCGGCCAACATGCATAAGTGGCTGAAGGCGCGCGCGGCGAACACGAAGGTGGCGGCATGATCGACCAGCGCGAACGCCTTGCCGCCGAGGGCATGTACCGGCCCGAGTTCGAATCCGACGCATGCGGCGTCGGTCTGATCGCCGCGACCGACGGCAAGCCGTCGCGCCGGGTCGTGCAGTCGGCGATCGATGCGTTGAAAGCGGTGTGGCACCGCGGCGCTGTCGACGCCGACGGCAAGACCGGCGACGGCGCGGGGCTGCACCTGGACCTGCCGGTGCGCTTTTTCGACGACGCGATCGCCGCGTCCGGGCACAAGGTCCGTCCGAACCGGTTGGCGGTCGGCATGATCTTCCTGCCGCGCACCGATCTCGGCGCGCAGGAGGCGTGCCGGACGATCGTCGAGAGCGCGATCATCGACGCCGGCTACACCATCTATGGCTGGCGGCAGGTGCCGGTCGATGTCGGCGTGATCGGAGCAAAGGCGCAGCTGACCCGGCCCGAGATCGAGCAGATCATGATCGCCGGCCCTTCGCCCGAGGAGCAGGACGCGGGCGAGTTCGAGAAGACGCTGTACCTGGTCCGCCGCCGCATCGAAAAGCGGGTGATCGCGGCGCAGATCCAGGGTTTCTACATCTGCTCGCTGTCGTGCCGCTCGATCGTCTACAAGGGGCTGTTCCTGGCGGAGAGCCTCTCGGTCTTCTACCCTGACCTGACCGATCAGCGTTTCACCAGCCGCGTCGCGATTTTTCATCAGCGTTATTCGACCAACACCTTCCCGCAATGGTGGCTGGCGCAGCCGTTCCGCTGCCTCGCCCACAATGGCGAGATCAACACGATCCGCGGCAACAAGAACTGGATGCTCAGCCACGAGATCCGGATGGCATCGATCGCATTCGGCGAGCATTCGGAGGACATCAAGCCGGTCATCCCGGCGGGCGCCAGCGACACCGCGGCGCTGGATGCGGTGTTCGAGGCGATCTGCCGCTCCGGCCGCGACGCGCCCACCGCCAAGCTGATGCTCGTTCCCGAATCACTGGTCGAGAATGGCGACACGCCTGAGAGCCATGCGGCGATGTACCGCTATCTCGCCTCCGTGATGGAGCCATGGGACGGGCCGGCAGCGCTGGCGATGACCGACGGGCGCTGGGCTGTGGCGGGGATGGACCGCAACGCGCTGCGTCCGCTGCGCTACACACGAACGTCGGATGGATTGCTGATCGTCGGCTCCGAAAGCGGCATGGTGGTCGTGCCCGAGAGCACGATCGTGGCAAAGGGCCGGCTGGGACCGGGGCAGATGATCGCCGTCGACCTCGACGAGGGCGTCGTGCTTGAGGACCGCGCGGTCAAGGACCGGATCGCTGCCGAAGCTGATTACGGTGCCCGTATCGGCGAGTTCCTGACGCTGGCCGACCTCCCCGCCAGCGATACCGTTGTCAGCTATCCCCGCGCGGAGCTCGCGCGCCGTCAGGTCGCAGCGGGGCAGACGCTGGAGGACATGGAGCTGATCCTTGCGCCGATGGTGGAGGGCGGCAAGGAGGCGATCGGCTCGATGGGCGACGACACGCCGCTCGCCGTCATTTCCGACAAGCCGCGGTTGATCAGCCAGTTCTTCCGCCAGAATTTCAGCCAGGTGACCAACCCGCCGATCGACAGTCTGCGCGAGCGGCATGTGATGTCGCTCAAGACCAGGTTCGGCAATCTCGCCAACATCCTCGATACGGAGGAACGGCGCGAGCGGGTGCTGGTGCTCGATTCGCCGGTGTTGACGGGCGCCGACTGGGATCGGCTCGCCACCCATTTCCGCCGCACGGCCGCGACGATCGACTGTACGTTCGAAGCGGGGGGCGGGCCCGAGACGCTGCGTGCCGCGATCGCGCGCATCCGCGACGAGGCCGAGCAGGCGGTCCGTCAGGGCAAGAGCGAGCTGTTCCTGACCGACGAGAACGTGTCCGAGGGGAGCGTCGCCATCGCCGGCGTACTCGCGGCGGCGGCGGTGCATACGCACCTCGTGCGCCGGGGCCTGCGCTCCTACGCCTCGATCAACATCCGCACCGCGGAATGTCTCGACACGCACTATTACGCCGTGCTGATCGGGGTCGGCGCCACTACGGTGAACGCCTATCTGACCGAGGCCGCGATCGCCGATCGCCACGCCCGTGGGCTGTTCGGCGGTCTGACGCTCCAGCAATGCCTGGCGCGGCATCGCACCGCGATCGAGGACGGGCTGCTCAAGATCCTGTCCAAGATGGGGATCGCGGTGATCTCTTCGTATCGCGGCGGTTATAATTTCGAGGCGGTCGGGCTCAGCCGCGCGCTGGTCAATGACTTGTTCCCCGGCATGCCCGCCAAGATTTCGGGCGAGGGCTATGCGTCGCTCCATCTCAACGCCTTCGAGCGGCACGAGGCCGCCTTTGACAACGCGGTGGCGACGCTGCCGATCGGCGGCTTCTATCGCCAGCGCCATGGCGGCGAGGCGCATGCCTATTCGGCGCAGCTAATGCACCTGCTGCAGACCGCGGTCGCGACCGACAGCTATACGCAATATCTGCAGTTCAGCCGAGGCGTCGCCGATCTGCCGCCGATCTATCTTCGCGACCTGCTCCAGTTCAACTTCCCGGATGAAGGGGTACAGCCCGATCAGGTCGAGGCGATCACGGAGATCCGCAAGCGCTTCGTTACGCCTGGCATGTCGCTGGGCGCGCTGGGGCCGGAAGCACACGAGACGCTCGCCATCGCGATGAACCGGATCGGTGCCAAGGCCGTATCGGGCGAGGGAGGCGAGGATCGCGACCGCTTCCGTCCGCGCGACAACGGCGACAATGCCAATTCGACCATCAAGCAGATCGCCAGTGGCCGTTTCGGCGTCACCGCCGAGTATCTGAATGCCTGCGAGGAGATCGAGATCAAGGTCGCGCAGGGTGCCAAACCCGGCGAGGGCGGACAGCTGCCCGGCTTCAAGGTGACCGAATATATCGCCAAGCTGCGCCATGCGACCCCGGGCGTGACGCTGATCTCGCCGCCGCCGCACCACGACATCTACTCGATCGAGGATCTGGCGCAGCTCATCTACGATCTGAAGCAGATCAACCCGCGCGCGCGCGTCTGCGTCAAGCTGGTCAGCTCGGCCGGGATCGGCACGGTCGCGGCGGGTGTCGCCAAGGCGCATGCCGACGTGATCCTCGTGTCGGGCCATGTCGGTGGGACTGCGGCATCTCCGCAGACCAGCATCAAATATGCCGGCACGCCCTGGGAAATGGGGCTTTCCGAGGTCAACCAGACGCTCACCCTGAACGGCCTGCGCGGCCGCATCCGGCTGCGCGCCGACGGCGGGCTGAAGACGGGACGTGACGTCGTGATCGCTGCGATCCTGGGCGCGGAGGAATTCGGGATCGGGACGCTGAGCCTGGTCGCGATGGGCTGCATCATGGTCCGGCAATGCCATTCCAACACTTGCCCCGTCGGCGTCTGTACGCAGGATGCGAAGCTGCGCGCGAAGTTCACGGGCACGCCGGAAAAGGTCATCAACCTGATGACCTTCATCGCCGAGGAGGTGCGCGATATCCTGGCCAAGCTGGGGGTACGCAGCCTCGACGAGGTGATCGGGCGGACCGAGCTGCTGCGCCAGGTCAGCCGCGGCGCGGAGCATCTCGACGACCTCGACCTCAATCCAATCCTGGCCAAAGTCGACGCGAGCGACGCAGAGCGACGCTTCTCGCTCGCGACCTTCCGCAACGCGGTGCCTGACAGCCTTGATGCGCAGATGATCAAGGATGCGGCCAACGTCTTCACGCGCCGTGAGAAGATGCAGCTGACCTATTCGGTGCGCAACGTCCATCGCGCCGTGGGAACGCGGCTGTCGAGCGAGATCGTTGCCAAGTTCGGGCAGGACAAGCTTGCCGACGGTCATGTCACGGTGCGGCTGCGCGGCTCGGCGGGTCAGTCACTCGGCGCGTTCCTGGTCAAGGGCGTACGCCTGGAGGTATTCGGCGATGCCAACGACTATGTCGGCAAAGGACTGTCGGGTGGTATCATCGTTGTGCGGCCGGCGGTGTCGAGCCCGCTGGCGAGCCAGGACAACACGATCGTCGGTAACACCGTGCTGTACGGCGCCACCTCGGGCAAGCTGCTTGCGGCGGGTCAGGCGGGCGAGCGGTTCGCCGTCAGGAACTCGGGCGCGACCGTCGTCGTCGAGGGCTGTGGCGCCAATGGTTGCGAATACATGACTGGCGGGGTCGCGGTGGTGCTGGGCACCGTCGGGCAGAATTTCGGCGCCGGGATGACCGGCGGCATGGCCTTCGTCTACGACGCTGACGACAGCTTCGCCCGCCGCATCAACCCCGAGAGCATCGTCCTGCAGCGGCTCGCGTCGGTGCATTGGGAGGGTATGTTGCGCGACCTGGTGGCGGAGCATGCGAGCGCCACCGACAGCAAATGGTCGCGCGCGCTGCTCGAGGATTGGGACCGCGCGGTCGGCCGCTTCTGGCAGGTGGTGCCCAAGGAGATGCTGGGCCGGCTGTCACAGCCGCTCGACGACACGCTGGAGCTCGTCGCGGCGGAATAGGTCAATCTTGGAAATCGGGCCCTAAGCTGTTATATGGGCGGCGCTTTTCGAGTCCGTTCGTGCCGGAGACTGCGATGCGTATCGCTCTTGCCCTCATTGCCCTGATCGTCGCCGCGCCCGCAGTGGCGCGCGAGCCGGCGCGTCCGACGCCGGAACAGGCGGCTGCGGCGCTCGGCAATCCGCTGATGCAGGAGGCCGCCGCGCGCGCGCTGACGCAGCTGGTCGGGATCGTGCTCGACACCCGTGTCGGCGGGGCGGCGGCGCTCGATCCGAGCGTTCGGCCCGATGACACGCTGCGCGATCTTGCGCGACGCGACGATCCGCGTTTCGAGGAGCGGCTGTACCGCGACACCAAGCGCGCGATGGGCACCGCGGCGGTCGTCGCCGGCGGCGCAGCGGCGCAGGCGCGGGAGATCAAGCGGACCGCCGACCGGCTGGAGGCAGCACTTGCGCCGCTGCTCGGCGCGCTAGGCGACACGGAACGCTACTGAGCTGAACGCCGCGCGAGCCTTGCGGCGAATCCGGCGGCACCGGCGAACAGCAACAACGCCCACCAGCCGCCATCGGTGCGGTAGAGATACAGCACCCCCTTCAGCGCCGTCGCTCCCAGCACGGCGCCTGCGACCTTCGGCGGCGTCACCGCGCAGGCCAGCCATGCGCCGACGGTCAGCGCCAGCGCGGCATTGACCGCGAACCAGAGGTAGGACGCCTCCGCCCCGATCGACCCCTCACCCGGTAGCTTGACCGTCGCGAAGCCACGCATCGCATTGGGGAACAGGTCTGCCGACAAACGCAGCCCAATGCCAAGCGCGAGCCCCGCCGCCACCGCCCACCAGCGCCGCCGCCAGCACACCACGGCCGCGGGCAGGACGCTGTGCGTCAGGCCGCTGCGATGGCCTAGCTCCAGCGACAGGTCGAGATCGGGCAGCGTCGTCCCCGCCCAGGCGGCGGCGAGGATCGCAAGCGGCGCGGCCCAGGACCAGCGCCGCGCGATGCTGGCGAGTGCGGCCGCGAGGAGGAGGAAAAGGACGGCCTGCACCGGGCCTTCCTATCGTTCGTGCTGGGCGAAGTCGAAGCACATGCCCCCTTCGTCTGCCTGCAAGGCAGGCGCTCAGGACAGGCTTCGACTTCGCCAGGTGCGAACGGGGTAAAGTCCTTCAGGATTCGAACAAACGGGAAGTGGTGACAAATTGCCGTTGCGCAGACTTCCGGCTCGCCTAACAGCTTGCACCATGTGGCAGCTGTTCCAATTTCCCCTGTGCCCGTTCAGCCGCAAGGTGCGCCTGCTGCTCGGCGAGAAGGGCATCGGCTATGAGCTGGTGCGCGAATCGCCCTGGGCCCGGCGCGACGAATTCCTGGACATGAATCCGGCCGGGCAGACGCCGGTGATGGTCGATGCCGGCCGCAACATCCTGCTGATCGATTCGATGGCGATCTGCGAATATCTGGAGGAGACGGTCGACAAGGCGGCGATGATCAACGGCACCGCCGTCAACCGCGCCGAGGTGCGGCGGCTGGTGACCTGGTTCGACACGCAGTTCTTCCGCGAGGTGACCGGACCGCTGCTCTACGAACGCATGGAAAAGCGCGTGGCGCTGAAGCAATCCCCAGACGCCCGGATGCTGCGCGAGGCGATGAAGGCCGCGATCAAGCACCTCGACTATACCGACTATCTGCTCGACCACCGCCAGTGGCTGGGGGGTGCGACGATGAGCCTGGCCGATTTGGCGGCGGCCGCGCAGATCTCGGTCACCGATTATCTCGGTGGCATCGACTGGAAGGGCCACGAGCAGACCGCGCGCTGGTATCGCGGGCTGAAGAGCCGGCCGAGCTTCCGGCCGCTATTGAGCGAACGCATGGAGCTGGTGTCGCCGCCGAGCCATTACGACAATGTCGATTTCTGAGCCGATCGGCATCGACGACTTCCACCGTGTCGACATCCGCGTCGGCACGGTGGTCGCAGCCGAGCCCTTCCCCGAGGCGCGCAAGCCGGCGATCAAGCTGGTGATCGACTTCGGTGGAGCGATCGGGCGCAAGCGGTCGTCGGCGCAGGTGACGCAGCACTATACGCCCGAGGTGCTGGTCGGGCGTCAGGTCGCGGCGGTGGTCAACTTCCCCGCCCGGCAGATCGGACCGATGATGTCGGAGGTGCTGTGCCTGGGCTTTCCGGACGCCGCTGGCCACGTCGTGCTGGTCCACCCCGACCTGCCCGTGCCGAACGGCGGCCGACTGTTCTGAGCCCGACTGGCTTGGTTGATTTAGCTAAAGTCTCCGTTCGTGCTGAGCGTAGTCGAAGCACACTGGCAACACACACCCTTCGACTTCGCTCAGGGCGAACGCAGGTTGGTAGCCAAACCCCTCTTGTTTTCGCACTGGGCCAGCCTGTTTCTACCCCTCCAAGCTCTTCGACGCCTGTTCGAACAGATCCTTGCTCAGCCCCGCCACGCCGATGATCCGCTCCAGCTCGGCGCGCATCAGCGCCGCGCGTGTGCCGTCGTAGCGCTTCCAGCGCGCGAGCGGCGGCAGTAGCTTGGCGGCGGTCTGCGGGTTGATGCGGTCGAGCGCGATCAACTGGTCGGCGAGCAGCCGGTAGCCCGAACCGTCGGCGGCGTTGAACGCGCGCTGGTTGACCCCGAACGCGCCGATCAGCGCACGCGCGCGGTTCGGGTTGGCGAGCGTGAAATCCGGGTGCCGCAGCAGCTCCGCCACCGTCGCCGCGGTATCGTCGCGCGCGGACAGTGCCTGCGTCTGGAACCACTTGTCGAGCACCAGCGCGTTGTCGGCGTAGCGGTTGTAGAAGATGTCCAGCGCCGCGACGCGCTCGGTGCCGTCGCCGTTCGCCAGCGCCGTCAGCGCAGCCTGCCGGTCGGTCATGTTGTCCGCCGCGCCGAACTGCGTGAAGGCGAGCTTGTCGGCGTCCCCTGCCTCGCTTGCCGCGATGTAGCCGAGCGCGACGTTACGCAGCCGCCGCAGCCCCTTGGCCGCCGGCGTGTAGGCGAAGGGCTCGCGCCGGCCATCATAGGCCTCACGCCACTGCCCATCCAGGCGGCGGCCGAGCTCGCGGCGCAGACCTTCACGCGCACGGTGGATCGCCTCGGGATCGACAACCGCCAGCTGGTCGCCGATGAAGCTTTCGGCGGGCAGCAGCACCGCCTCGGCGATGAAGGCGGGGTCGAGATCGGGGTCGGCCAGTGTCGCGGACACGGCCTTAACGACCGCCTCGTGGTCGGCGCGGCCCCCAATGGTGGCGGCCACCAGCGTGTCGAGCATCAGCTGCTGCGTCGCCTCGTATCGGGCCAAGGGATCGTCGTCATGCGCGGACAGGAAGGCGAGATCGGCCGCGGAGCGATCGCTCTCGACGATCACCGGCGCGGAGAAGCCGCGATTGATCGACAGCACCGGCCGCTCGCCGATGCCGTCGAACACGATCGTCTCGTTAGCCTCGTCGAGCATGACGAGCTGCTCGGCGGCGAGCGGCCGCCCGGTCTCCCCGCCGAACAGCTTGATGCGCAACGGCAGTACCATCGGCTGCTTGGTCGGCTGACCCGGTGTCGGCGCCATGTGCTGGGCCAAGCGCAGCGTCGCCCGGCCGTTGTCGTGAGAAAGGCTGGCCGCGACGCGCGGCGTGCCCGCCTGGCTGTACCATAGCCGGAACTGGGATAGGTCAACTCCGCCCGCGGCCTCCATGCAGGCCACGAAGTCCTCGCAGGTCGCCGCCGTCCCGTCATTGCGGTCGAAATACAGGTCGGTCGCGGCGCGGAACCGCTGCGGCCCCAGGATCGTCGCCATCATCCGGATCAGCTCCGCGCCCTTGTTGTAGATGGTCGCGGTGTAGAAGTTGCTGATCTCCTGATATTCGTCCGGTCGCACGGGATGCGCGAGCGGGCCCGAGTCCTCCGGAAACTGCGAGGCGCGCAAGCCCCGGACGTCCTCGATGCGCTTGACCGCGGCGCTGCCCTGATCGGCGGAGAAGCCCTGGTCGCGAAAGACGGTGAAGCCCTCCTTCAGCGACAGCTGGAACCAGTCGCGGCAGGTGACGCGATTGCCCGACCAATTATGGAAATATTCGTGCGCGACCACGGTCGCGATGCTGTCGTAATCATAGTCGGTCGCGGTGTCTGGATCGGCGAGGATATAGCGGCTGTTGAAGATGTTCAGCCCCTTGTTCTCCATCGCGCCGAAGTTGAAATCATCCACCGCGACGATGTTGAAGACGTCGAGGTCGTACTCGCGGCCATAGATCCGCTCGTCCCACGCCATCGCCAGCTTGAGCGCGTCGAGGGCGTGCGTGGTTTTGGGCAGATCGGGCTCGCGCACCCAGATGCCGAGCTGAACGGTGCGGCCGGACACCGTGGTGAACTCGCTGCAGTTACAGGCAAGGTCGCCGGCGACCAGCGCGAACAGATAGGAGGGCTTAGGGAACGGATCGTGCCACTCCGCCCAGTGGGTGCCGTCGTCATTGTTGCCCTGCGCGATCGGATCGCCGTTCGCCAGCAGCACGGGAAAGCGCGCCTTGTCGGCGCTCATCCGCACGCGGTAGCGGCTGAGCACGTCGGGGCGATCGGGGAAGAAGGTGATGCGGCGGAACCCTTCCGCCTCGCATTGCGTGCAGAGATTTCCGCCCGAGGCATAGAGCCCCATCAGCTGCGTGTTAGCTTCGGGCGCGATCTCGACCTCGGTCTCGACGGTGTGGGCGTCGCCGGACAGCGGGATGACCAGCTGGTCGCCCTCCATCCGCCAGTCGTTGATCGCGACCCCGTCGACGCTGACCGAAAGCGGCGTCAGGCCGTCGCCCTCGAGGCGCAGCGGTGCGTCAACGGCGCTGCGGGTGACGTGGAGCGTCGCCTTCACTCGCGTGCGCGCCGGATCGAGCCGGAAGTCGAGCGCCACTTCGGGAACGAGCCAGGCGGGTGGCGTATAGTCCTCGCGGCGAATGACGGCGGGTGTCGCGAGGCTCTGCTGCATGTCCATGCGGCCCGAATAGCTACGGGCAAGGATGGTTGCACCTAAATCCTCCCCTGCAAGCGGAGGGAGGCCGCCGACGCTTGCGTCGGTGGTGGAGGGGTGTCCCGCTGTCGAGAGGGGACACCCCTCCGTCACGCGCTTCGCGCGCCACCTTCCCGAGCAGGGGAGGATTGCAGAACTACTCGCCCATGCTACCGATCTTACAAACACGATAAGGACCGAGGATGCTTCGTTTTTCCGCCGCGCTGATGCTGGCCCTGCTCACCGGCGCAGCGACCGCGCAGGACACGCCCGAGGCGGTCAACGCCGCGCTGACGAAGCCGCTGCCTGCCGATCAGGCGGCGATGAAGGCGCATGTCCTGTTCCTTGCGTCCGACGCGATGCGCGGGCGCGAAGCGGGAAGCCCGGAATATGACATCGCAGCGCAATATGTCGCCGCGCAATTCTATGCCGCCGGGCTGAAGCCGGGCGGCGATGCGGGCGGTTATCTGCAACAGGTGCCGTTCGCCGCCTATCGGCTCGACGGGCCGGGTAGCTTTGCCTGGACGCCGCGTGGCGGCACGGCGCAGCCGCTGCTGGCGGGCGACGATTTCACCGCCAGTGCCAATGGCGCCAAGGCGGTGACCCGGGTCAGCGCGCCCGTCGTGTTCGTCGGCCACGGCGTCACCGCGCCGCAATACGGCCATGACGACTACAGGAACGTCGACGTGCGCGGCAAGATCGTCGCGGTGGTGAACGGCGCGCCAGCAGGGTTCGGCGGCGAGGAGTATGCCTTTTTCGCGAGCGGCGGCACCAAAGGCAAGAACGCGCAGGCGCATGGCGCAGTGGGGATGATTACCGTCTCCACCCGCACGACCCCGGTCCGCCCGGCCGCCGCCCCGACGGCGACGCCCGGCGCGACCCGGGGGCCGCAGCCGGCGGTGCAGCCCGCTGCGCCCGTCCCGGCGCGCGGACCGGCGCGGATCGGCTGGGCCAATCCCGACGGCACCGCCAAGGTCGAGGCACCCGGCGCGCCGACGCTGGGCACGCTGTCCGCAACGGGCGCCGCGAAGCTGTTCGGCGCCGACTGGGCGAAGGTCACCGCCGCCGCGGCGCTCGGCGACAAGGCGCGCTATCCGACGCTCAGGCCCGCCGGCGTACTGACGGTGGAGACGCGGACCAGCTTCGAGAAGGCAGCGAGCAGCAACGTCGTCGGCATCATCCCCGGCAGCGATCCCAAGGTCGGGCGCGAGGTCGTGATCCTGTCGGCGCACCTTGACCATATCGGCGTATCGACGCGCGGCGAGGACAAGATCAACAACGGCGCGCTCGACAATGCGATCGGCATCGCCAGCCTGATCGAGGAGGCGAAACGCTTCACAGCCTCGGGGCAAGCGCCCCGCCGCACGATCATGTTCCTGGCGGTGACGGCCGAGGAGAAGGGCCTGGTCGGCTCCGACTATTTTGCCAACCACCCGACCGTGCCGCTCGAACGCATCGTCGCCAACGTCAATCTGGACATGCCGATCCTGACCTATCGGTTCGAGGACATGGTCGTGTTCGGCGCGGAGCGCTCGACGCTGGGTCCGATCGTCCGGCGCGCGGTGGAATCGGCTGGCGTCGGTCTGTCGCCCGATCCGATGCCGCGTGAGGGCATCTTCGTTCGCTCCGACCATTTCCGCTTCGTGCAGAAGGGCGTGCCGTCGGTATTCCTGTGGCCGGGCCAGAAGGGCGCTGGGGCCAAGGCGGTCGCCGACTTCATGGGCAAATGTTACCACCGTCCCTGCGACGAGCTCGCGCAACAGCCGATCCTGTGGGATCAGGGCGTGCGCTTCGTCGACGTCAACTATCGCATCGCCCGCGAGATCGCCGACGGCCCCGCCCGGCCGGTGTGGAACAAGGGCGACTATTTCGGCACGCTGTACAAGGGACCGATGGCACGATGAACGCCTTCTTCAAGCTCGCCGCCGCTTCGGTGCTCGCCGCTACCCCCGGCCTGGCCGCCGACCCGCTGCCGCCAGAGGAAGCGGCGTTGAAGGCGCATGTCGCGTTCCTCGCCTCCGACGCGCTCCGGGGACGTGAGGCCGGGACGCCCGACTATGACATCGCCGCCGAGTACGTCGCGGCGGAGATGATGAAGGCCGGGTTGGAACCGGCCGGCCCCAACGGCAGCTGGTTCCAGCAGGTGCCGATGATGGTCTCACGCCCCACCGGACAGCCAACCATGACGATGACCGTCGCCGGCCGCACGACGGCGCTGGTGTTCAACACCGACTGGACGCTGCGCCGTACCACCGGCGTCGAGCGACTGGACGTGGCGGGGCCGGTGGTGTTCGCCGGCTATGGCGTCGTCGATCCATCGACCGGCCGCGACGATTATCGCGGGCTGGACGTGCGCGGCAAGATCGTCGCGATGTTCCAGTCGGGGCCCAAGGGCGGCAACAGCGAGGTCGCCGCGCATCTCGGCAACCGCGTAGACCGCGCCAAGCTGGCCCGCGCGCGCGGCGCGACGGGCGTGCTGATGATCGAATCGTCGCAGATCCATGCGCGCCTGCCCTTCTCGCGACAGGCGGAGGATTGGGACGCGCGCGCGGTGACCTGGGTCGGCGCGGACGGGCGCCCGCGCGACGAGGGCGCACCGGGGCTGGGTGTGATCGGCTATGCCGGTGCCGCCAAGCTGTTCGCGGGCTCGCGCATCCGCTGGGCCGACGTCCTCGCTGCCGACACGGCCGGTCGCGCGGTGCCGACCGGGCCGCTCGCCGCGAGCATCGCAACGTCGCAACGCTACACCGTCGAGCGGATCAGGAGCGCCAATGTCGTTGGCCGCCTGCCCGGCAGCGATGCCAGGTTCGACGCAGAGCACATCGTGCTGTCGGGACATCTCGACCATGTCGGCGTGACCCGGCCGGTCGAAGGGGACGGCATCAACAACGGCGCGATGGACAACGCGATCGGCATCGCGTCGATGCTGGAGGTCGCGCGCGCCTTCCAGAAGTCGGGCGAGCGGCCGAAACGCTCGCTGCTGTTCGCGGCGGTGACGGCGGAAGAGAAGGGGCTGATCGGCTCCGACTATCTCGCCAGCAACCCGCTCGCCTCGGCGCGGACGGTGGTGGCGAACGTCAACCTCGACATGCCGCTGTTGACCTACAAGTTCACCGACCTCACCGCCTATGGCGCCGACCGCTCGACGATCGGCCCGGTCGCGGCGGCAGCGGCGCGGGCGGAGGGCTACAGGCTCGCCCCCGACCCGTCGCCGGAGGAGGCGATCTTCACGCGCTCCGATCATTACAGCTGGGTGCGCCAGGGGGTGCCGTCGGTATTTCTGGTGACCGGCTATGGTGGCCCGGGCAAGGCGGCGTGGGAGCGGTTCCTCAAGAATCATTATCATCGCCCGTCCGATGAGATCGGCCTGCCGATCGACTGGACCGCGACCCGCGGCTTCGTGCGGGTCAACTACGCCATCGCGCGGGCACTGGCGAACGCGACCGACCGGCCGAGGTGGGTGCGGGGCGATTATTTCGGAACGGCGTTTCGTGGTCCGATGGCGCGGTGATGCCGATTCTCCCCTGTAATGGGGAGGTGACAGCCGCCCTGGCGGCTGACGGAGGGGCCTCTCCACAAGCAATCCGCTCGCGGCCAGGCCCCTACACCACTCGCCCAAGTGGGCGAGCGGCCCCCCTCCCCGTGAATGGGGAGGATCGAAGATGCGCCTCCTGATCTTCGGCCTCGGCTACTCGGCCAAGCGGATCGCGGCGCTGGCCGCCGAGCAAGGCGCGATCGTCACCGCCACGACGCGTGACGGCCGCAGTGCCACGCTCCGCTTCGACGATGCCGACGCGGTCCTGCCCGCGCTGGCCGCCGCCACGCATGTCCTGTCCTCGGTCCCGCCCCAAGCCGAGGCCGAGCCCGTCCTCACCACCTATGGTGACCGCCTTAGCGGCAAGTGGCTCGGCTATCTCTCCTCGACCGGGGTTTATGGCGACACCGGCGGCGCCTGGGTGGACGAGACCGCAAGCGTCGGCGGGCGGCGGCCCGCACGCGCGGCGGCGGACCTCGCCTGGCTGGCGCTCAACGCGCGCGTGTTCCGGCTGCCCGGCATCTACGGACCGGCCCGCTCCGCGCTCGACCGGGTCCGCACGGGCGAGGCCCACCGGGTCGGCGGTGATGGCGTGTTCAGCCGCATTCATGTCGAGGATCTGGCCGCCGGCGTGGTCGCGGGGTTCGAGGCGCCCGCCGGTGCCTATAACCTCGCCGATGGCCTGCCCGCCTCGCACGATAGCGTGATAGAATTCGCGTCCGACCTGCTCGACGTCCCACCCCCGCCGATCGTCGCGCTCGAGCGGCTGTCACCGATGGCGCGGAGCTTTCATCTCGAGAACCGCCGGGTCTCAGCGCAGAAGGCCCACCGCGTGCTCGGCTGGTCGCCCTGCTATCCGGATTACCGCGCGGGCCTGCGCGCGGTCAGCGCCACCACCAGCCCGATTGCCGCCAGCACCGCGCCACCGACGGCGAGCGGCGTCCAGCGATAGCCCTCGAACAGCGTCGACAGCGCCATCGCGATCACCGGCACGATCACGCCCGAATAGGCCACCTTGGCCGGACCGATCACGCGCAGCACCTGATAGTAGAGCGGGAAGGCGAGCGCGCTGGCGAAGATCGCGAGGTAGGCGACACCTAGCCAGTACCCCATGCGTGTTTCGATCACCGGCGGGCCGTGGAGCACCCAGGCGAAGGCGGCGTCGATCAGCGCGCCCAGCGCCATCGCGATCGCGAGCGTCGCGTACATCGGATAGCGCTTCGCCGTCTCCGTCGCCTGCAGCACATTGGCAGTCGAGGCGGAGAGGATGCCCGCCACGGTAAAGGCGATGCCGGCGAACAACGCCTGCGGCCCGCCGGTGCTGGAGCGTGCCTCGTGGAGCAGCAGCAGCGCGATGCCGCCCAAGGCGATGGCGGAGCCGACCAACAACTGCCGGCCGAGCCGCTGGCCGAGGAAGACGCGCGCGAGCAGCGCATTGGGGATCAGCAGGCACGCAAAGAGCACCGCGACCAGCCCGGAGGTGATGAACGCCTCCGCCCGATAGACCAGGTTGAAGTTACCGCAGAACTGAAACAGCCCGATCGCGCCCGCGAACGCCCACCCTGTCCGGTCCAATCGGAAGCTCTCACGCTTGAACAGCGCGAATGCACCCATCGCCAGCGCCGCGATGATGAAGCGATAGGTCACCGACCATCCAGGAGGCACGACACCCAGCTGGTCGCGGATGACCAGCCAGGTCGAGCCCCAGATCAGCGTCACGACCGCGAACGGCAGCAGGATCGTCAGACGCGTGGAGTTGGGGCGCGGGGCCTCCGGCGTGTTCACAACGCCCCGATGGCCCTGGCGAGTCGCGCCACCGCCTCCTCGTCGCTGTCCCACGCCGTCACCAGCCTGATCTCGCCCGGCGCCCAGTCGTAGAAGTCGAAGCCTTGTGCCCGCAGCGCCGCCGCCTCCTCGGTCGTCGCGTGCAGGAACACCTCGTTCGCCTCCACCGAATGGATCAGACGGCTGGCCCCGGCTTGCGCCAACGTCGCCGCCCGTGCGTTCGCGGCCCGCCCGCATCCGAGCCAAAGGTCATCCTTGACCATCGCCAGGATCTGCGCGGCGAGATAGCGGCCCTTGCTCAGCAGCAGGCCTGCCCGCTTGCGGCGGCGCAGCGTTTCGGCAGCGAGCTCGGGCCGAAAGAACACCAGCGCCTCCGCGCTCATGCCGCCATTCTTGACGAACCCGAACGACAGCGCATCCACGCCCGCCCGCCACGTCAGCTCCGCAGGCGACGCGCCGGTGAACGCCACCGCATTGGCAAAACGCGCGCCGTCCATATGCAGGCCCAGCCCGCGCGCGCGGCACAGCTCGCCGATCGCGGCGACCTCGTCCGGGCGGTACACCAGGCCATATTCGGTGGCGTTGGTGATCGAGACCGCGTGCGGCTGGACCCGATGGATGTCGTTGACCACCGCGTCGGCCACCGCCGCGATGGCGTCCGGCGTCAGCTTGGCGCCCGCGCCCTCCCCCGGCATCAGCTTTGCGCCATGCGTGTAGAACTCCGGCGCGCCCGCCTCGTCATTCTGGATGTGGGCGTCGCGGTGACAGATCACCCCGCCCCAGGGCGGGCACAGTGCGCCCAGCGCCAGGCAGTTGGCAGCGGTGCCGGTCGGCACCCACAACACGCGCACCGCCGTCTCGAACAGCGCGCCCAACTGCCCGTCCAGCGCCTTGGACCAGCGGTCGCCGTCATAGGCGGTGTCGAGCGTGTTGGCCTCGCCCAGCGCGGCGAGCACGCGCGGATGCACCGCGGCGGCGTTGTCGGAGAAGAAGCGCATGGCCGCGGGCTTTACGGACGCCCGCCGTGCGGTCAACGACTCCGGGCGATGACCGAGCGATTGACCTTGGCGCAGGCGCGACGCGTGGCGGTGGCCGCGCAGGGCCTCGCGCGTGTGCGGCCGGAGCGGGTCACGCCCGCGCATCTGCTGCGCACGATCGCCACCACGCAGCTGCACCAGATCGACAGCGTCAACGTGATCGCACGGGCGCACTACCTGCCTGCCTTCTCGAGGGCAGGCGCCTACGACACGGCGCTGCTCGACCGGCTCGCCTGGGGTCCGAAGCGCGAACGGCGCATGTTCGAATATTGGGCGCACGAGGCGTCGCTGCTGCCGCTCGACCTGCACCCGCATCTACGCTGGCGAATGGCGGCGGCCGATCGCGGCGAAATCGGCTGGGGTTCCTTGCGCGCCTATGCGGGCGAGCGCCGCGCCGAGGCGATGGCGCTGCTCGACCGCATCGTGCGCGACGGTCCGCTCGCCGCCTCCGACGTCGAGCAACGCCAGGCGCCCGGCGGCTGGTGGACGTGGAGCGAGGCCAAGCGAGTGCTCGAATGGCTGTTCTGGGCCGGCCACGTCACCACCGGGACGCGGCGGGGCAGCTTCGAGCGCGTCTACGACCTTCCCGAACGGGTGATTCCGGCCGCGGTGCTGGCGCTGCCGACGCCCCCGCCCGCCGACGCTCAGAAGGCGCTGGTCGAACGATCGGCGCGGGCGCTCGGCATCGCCACCGAGTCAGAGCTGCGCGACTATTTCCGCCTCAAACCCGCCGAGAGCGCGGCGGCGGTGACGGCACTCGCGGCGGACGGCGTGCTGCTGCCGGCCGCTGTGCCGGGCTGGACGGACCGGGCCTGGCTCCACCGCAACGCCAGGCGGCCGCGGCGGGTAGAAGGCCGCGCGCTGCTCGCCCCGTTCGATCCGCTGGTATGGGAGCGCACGCGGACGGAGCGGCTGTTCGGTTTCCGCTACCGGCTGGAGATCTACACGCCTGCGCACAAGCGGGTGCACGGCTATTATGTGCTGCCCTTCCTGCTCCGCGACCGGCTGGTCGCGCGGGTTGACCTGAAGGCCGACCGCCAGGCTGGACGGCTGCTGGTGCAGGCGGTGCATCTGGAGCCCGGCGCGCCGCCCGAAACGATGCACGAGTTGGAGGCCGAGCTGGACGTGATGGCCCGGTGGCTGAGTCTTAGCGCCAAAGTCCTCCCCGTTCACGGGGAGGTGGCAGCCGAAGGCTGACGGAGGGGCGCCTCCACATGCGAACCGCCTGCGGCCCGCCCCCTCCGCCACTCGCTACGCGAGCGGTTCCCCTCCCCGAGAAACGGAGAGGATTTCGGCTTTGCCCTGGAGCCATGCAGCCCTATGTTCCCTCCGCTTGCCCCGGCTGTCTTAGAACGGTAATACACGCGTGACCGACCGCTGGAGCGACCCTCACCCACCCATGCGCCCCGATCTCGACCTCGATCGCCCGACTGCACGGTTGCGCTACGCTTATGACCGGGCACTGGGGAACGACCGCCCCTATCCCGAGCCGGACGCGGACGCGCCCTTCTACCCCGATCTGGAACCCGCCCGTGTGCCCCGACGGCCGTGGATGCGCTGGTTCATGCGGGGACTGGGTGTCGCTATCGTCCTGTTGGTGGTGGCGATCGTCTGGCTGGCGTTCACCGCGCCCTTGTCGCGCTCGCTGCAGCCGCCGACCCCGCCGTCGATCACGCTGACCGCCGCCGACGGCACGCCGATCGCCCGGCGCGGCGCCGTGATCGGCAAGCCCGTCGATGCATCGAAGCTGCCGCCGCACGTCCGCGAGGCGTTCCTGGCGATCGAAGATCGCGGCTTCTATTCGCATTGGGGGATCAGCCCGAAGGGGATCGCGCGCGCCGCCTGGTCGAACCTGGGTGCCGGCGGGGTGCGGCAGGGCGGCTCGACGATCACGCAGCAGCTCGCCAAGAACGCCTTTCTCGACTCCGACCGCACCGCCGCGCGCAAGCTGCGCGAGGTAATGATCGCCTTCTGGCTGGAGGCTTGGCTGACCAAGAACGAGATCCTGTCGCGCTACCTGTCGAACGTCTATTTCGGCGACAACGTCTATGGCATGCGCGCCGCCGCCAAACATTATTTCGGGCGGACGCCGGAGCGGCTGAACGTCGGCCAGGCGGCGATGCTGGCGGGGCTGGTCAAGGCGCCGTCGCGGCTCGCGCCCACCGGCAATCTGGCGGGCGCGCGCAAGCGGCAGGCAGTGGTGGTCGCAGCGATGGCCGATGCGGGCTTCCTGACCCCCGGAGAGGCGAGGGCGGTGCAGCCGCAGCGCGTGCTCGCGACTAGACCCGCGCAGCTGCCCAGCGGCACCTACTTCGCCGATTGGGTGTTGCCGGAGGCGCGCGACGCGGCGGGCGAGGTCAAGAGCGAGTCGACCGTGCGCACCACGCTCGACCGCGATATGCAGCGCGCTGCCGAGGCGGCGGTGAAGCGCGCAGGGCTGCGCGAGGCGCAGGTGGCGCTGGTGGCGATGCGCCCGGACGGCCGCGTCGTCGCGATGGTCGGCGGCAAGGACTATCGCAAATCGAGCTTCAATCGCGCCACCCAGGCGCGCCGCCAGCCGGGATCGGCGTTCAAGCTGTTCGTCTATCTGGCGGCGCTGCGCAGCGGCATGACGCCGAGCTCGACGGTGGAGGATTCGCCGCTCGATTTCGCCGGGTGGAAGCCGAAGAACGACGACGGCCGCTATCTGGGCGAGATCAGCCTGCAACGTGCCTTCGCCCGGTCGTGCAACGTCTGCGCCGCGCGGCTGACGCAGCAGGTCGGGGTCAAGGCCGTGATCAAGGCGGCGCGCGACCTCGGCATCTCGACGCCGATCGCTAACGAGGCGACAATCTCGCTCGGCACCTCCACCGTTTCGCTGCTCGAGCTGACCGCCGCCTATGCCGCGGTCGCCGACGGCCGTTACCCGGTCCGCACGCATGGCGTGCTCGACGCCAAGGAGCCGGGCTGGCTGGAGGCCTTCACCGGCCGTCAACGGGGGATGGACGATGAGGTCGAGGAAGGAATGAAGGCGCTGCTCGACTCCTCGCTCAACCGCGGCACCGGCATGGAAGCGGCGCTGTCGGTGCCCGCCTGGGGCAAGACCGGCACCACGCAGGACGGGCGCGACGCGCTGTTCGTCGGCTGGGCCAAGGATCTGGTGGTCGGCGTCTGGGTCGGCAATGACGACAACACCCCCAATCCAGGGTTGCACGGCGGCGGCGTGCCCGCGCGGATCTGGCGCGACTTTATGGGCCAGGCGCTGGGTGTGCAGACGCGTGCCGGCGCGCGCGCCGCGGCTGCGGCGGAAGCGGCCGATGCGGAGGCCGAGTCGGAGAATGAAACCGAGCCGCTGCTGCCGGATGTCACGGGCGAGCTGGAGGGGCTGGGCATCGACCTGCGCCTCGACCGCGACGGCATCTCGATCGGCCCGCGCGAGGAGCGCCGCCGTGAGGAAGAAGGTCCGCCACCCCGCGAGGAGCGACGCCCGCCGGAGGACGAGTTCTAGCGCGCAAAAGGGACTTGGCTAAGGCTGAGGCTGTAGTGCCGCCCACCATGCCGCGTAGCTGCTGTTCTTCGCCATGTGTCGGTTCTGGTCCGGCGCGCCATCCGTCCACCATACCGGCCCACGTTCGCCGAGGGCGAGCTTGGCGGTGTGGACCGCTGCGCGGGCGCTTGCCTCCGCCTCGGCATCTCCGGACCGCAACGCCGCCCCCACGGCTCGGCGTGCATCCATCAACGCCTGCACAAGCCGCTGCCGCTCGGCCTCGGACAGCGTCGGATCGGCGGTGCGCCACAACTGTCCACGCAAGACGATGTAGCGTCCGTCGGGCGTGGCCAGGGGAGCGGGACGCGTCATCCGCAGCGAGGGCCGTCGGTCAACAGCGCGATCAGCTTGTCGCGATACCTGCGGCCCAGCGCCTCGCCCGCGTCGGTGCCGCTCATCGACCACCAGCCCATCTGGAAGGCCAGGTAACAGACTCCCATCAGCGCGAGCAGATCGCGGCGATCAGGCGAGCCGTCGACGAATGCCTGTGCCAGTGCCGCCCGATCCGCCTCCGTGTCGAGCAGCTCGACGGCCGCGCCGGCGACGTCCCACAGGATGTCCTGACAGCCGACCAGGTCATGCGCCTCGGAATGATCGACCGCGTCGGTCTTCACGATGCGCCCGCCGGCGTTCAGCCATTCCCACCGATGCAGCCGCGCATCGACATGGACCGGCACGACGGCGGTCCGCAGCGCGTCTACCCGGTCCTCGCTCCAGCGCGCGGCGAGCTCGGTGGCGGCGGCGGGAGCGACCAGCCGGAGATTGTGGATCGCCGTCGCCCGCAACTTCGATAGCCCTGCGCCCCGGGCGTGAGCCGGCAGGCAGTCCCGGCGGAAACGCAGATAGTCGATCAGGTGCTCCACTGGCACAGCATGCAACGGCTCGCCGTCGACGTACCGCTCGATGACGAAGCCGTAGCGCATCGCCAGCGGCTCGGCGCCGAAGCCGCCGTCGTGAAGAAGCCGGGCGCGGGCGAACTTCGCGCGCGCGGCACTGTCCAGTCCTGCGAACTTAACCAGGAACCTGCCTTCGGTCCCGGCCAGCAGATATTTCCGGACCTCCCGCGACGGCCAGGTCGCGACCTCCCTACGCGCCGCTGTCCATTGCCCGCCCGACCAGTCGACAGGCTCATCGCGGAGTTCGCCGGTGATGTCCGCGAACCAGTCCGGCACGGGCATGACCGCCCCCGGCGCGAACAGCTGCTCGAAATCGCGCACCCGGCGGTCGGCGGCGGTCCATCGCGTCCGGTGCACAGGCGCTGCCCTGTCGCCGAGATCGCCCGTGTGGCTGGGCATGAAGATGATCGCGTGCGGCGCGACACCGAGGCTCTCCAGCCAGTCCGCCGTGCCGCCGAACGAACTGCCGGACAGGCCGGGGCCTTCGTCCACGATGACAAAGGGCCGGTGCGCCCAGCTCCTGATCGCGGTCTCCAGCGCCGGTCCGGCCGTGATCGAGCGCGCGAACGGATGGTTGGTCGGTCGCACGGTCAGGATCGTCCGGGTGCCTGCGGCGGCGGCGACCAGCGGTGCCAGGCCTGTGCCGATGCTGCGCAGCCCGATCACGACGCTGTCGGCGGGAAGGCCCCGCGCCGCGTCGAGGAAGGTCTCGGGGTAGGTGCCGTAGAAGGCGTAGCCTTCGCACCGCTTGACGACGATGGTGTCGGGCCATGGCAGCGCCGTCAGGGAGGCGAGCGGCGCGAGCTCGGTCGCGGGCTGTCGGGCGAAACCGCTGCGCCATGACCGATCGATGTCGATCGCGAGCAGCCGCAAGCCGTCCAGGAGCTGCGCCTGCGCGTCGGACAGCTCGTCATAACCGGCGGCCGCTGCTTCGACGTCCGCGAGGCCCTGGGCCAGGCCGGCCAGCGCGATGAACTGCTCCACCGTCGCCGCATGGCGGGCCAACCCCGCCGGGCTCGCGTTCAGATCGCCCAGCGCCGCCGCGATCTCCGCCAGCGCCACGCGCGGCGCGATCGTCGCCTGCGCATCGCCATAGACCAGCACGGCTACGCCCCGGTGAAACGCCCGGGCCGGCGCTCGTTCACGGCGCGTACCCCTTCGGCATAGTCGGCGGTGTTCTGCAGCCATTGCTGCTCCGCCAGTTCGTGGTCGGTCTGGCGCTCGACCAGCGCTTGGAGGTCGCCGCGGATCGTCGCCCGCGTCGAGCGCACCGCCAGCGGCGCACCCGACGCGATTTCGTGCGCCAGCGCCAGTGCCGCACCGTCGAGCGCGTCCGCATCGACCAGCTGATCGGCCAGCCCCCACTCCGCCGCCTGCTCGCCGCCGATCCGCCGACCGGTGAGCAGCATCAGGCCTGCGCGCTGGCGGCCGACCACCCGCTCCAGCACCGCCGAAATGCCGAAGCCGGGGTGAAAGCCGAGCTGGACGAAATTCGCCACGAACCGCGCCGCCGGAGTGGCGATGCGGAAGTCGGCGACCAGCGCCAAGCCGAGCCCCGCGCCGACGGCGGCGCCCTGCACCGAGGCGACGACCGGCGTCTTGATCGCGAACAGCTTCGCCGCCGCGACGTAGAAGGGGTTGCGTTCTCCCGCCGCGGCCGCACCTGCGGCGACCGGGTTGCTGTTGGCGAGGTCGGCGCCGGCGCAGAACACGCGGCCGTCGGAGCGGAGCACGATGGCGCGCACGTCGCGGTCGTCGTCGGCAGCCGTGAACGCGGTGCCGATGCCCTCGATCAGCGCCAGATCGGCGAAGTTGTGCGGCGGCTTCGCGAAGGTGACGACGGCGACATGGCCCTCGCGCGTGGTGGTGACCGTCATCTTCTCTCCCGTGCCCGACGCCGCTACATCGGCCGCATACCCAAGCTCGGAAAGGTCTGTCCATGCGCGAAGCCGCGATCGTCTCAACCGCCCGTACCGGCATCGGCAAGGCCTATCGCGGTGCCTTCAACGCGACGGAGGCGCCCGCGCTCGCCGGCCACGTCATGAACGCCGCCGTCGAACGCGCCGGCATCGATCCGGCGCGGATCGACGACGTCTTCTGGGGCGTCGGCAACCAATGGGGCACGCAAGGCGGAAATGCCGGGCGCATGGCGCTGTTCGCCGGCGGCCTGCCGCAGACCGTTCCCGCGTTCACGCTGGACCGCAAATGCGGATCGGGTCTCACCGCCGTCGCGCTGGCGGCGCGCTCGATTATCGCCGGCGACATCGATGTCGGCCTGGCGGGCGGCATGGAGTCGATCAGCTTCACCGTCACCAAGGACGCGCCGCGCCATGTAAACACCAGCGTCACCGACAGGGAACCGGCCGCGTACATCCCCATGATCGAGACCGCCGAGATCGTCGCCGAACGCTATGGCATCAGCCGCGAGGCGCAGGACCGCTACGCCGCCGAAAGCCAGCAGCGCGCCGCCGCTGGCCTCGTGCGCGGCGCCTTTGCGGAGGAAATCGTGCCGATCACCGTCGAAAAAGCGCTTTTCGACAAGGCCGGAACACGGACCGGCACCGAGACGGTGACGCTCACCCAGGACGAGGGCATCCGCCCCGGCACCACCTACGAGGCGCTAGCTGGCCTCAAGACCGTCTGGGCCGGCGGCGACTTCACCGGGCCCGGCCAGAACGTCACCGCCGGCAACGCCAGCCAGCTGTCCGACGGCGCCGCCGCGCAGATCGTCATGGACCGCGCAATGGCCGAGGCCGAAGGCAAGGAGATCCTCGGGGTATACCGTGGTTTCCAGGCCGCGGGCTGCGGCCCGGAAGAGATGGGCATCGGCCCGATCTTTGCGATCCCCAAGCTGCTCGAGCGCGCTCGCCTGTCGGTCGCCGACATCGGCCTGTGGGAGCTGAACGAAGCGTTCGCGTCGCAGTGCCTGTACTGCCGGGACAAGCTCGGCATCGACCCCGACAAGTACAACGTCAATGGCGGCGCGATCGCGGTCGGCCATCCCTTCGGCATGACCGGCAGCCGGCTGGTCGGCCATGCTTTGATCGAAGGCCGCAAGCGCGGGGTGCGCTGGGTCGTCGTCTCGATGTGCACGGCCGGCGGCATGGGCGCGGCGGGACTGTTCGAGCTGGTGTGAGGCGCCGGGCGCACGCGGGCAGCGTGGCAGGCCGCGAGACGCGCCAGCCCGGCCGGCGGGCAAAGCCCGCTCGACGTCAGGTGGCGGCTTTGCCGGCGCCCTCTTCCCGCGCCGCCCGCACCGAATCCCACGCATACACCGCACACCCGGCCCAGATCAGGCCGAAGGTGACGAGGTGAACGGTGCGCAGCGGCTCGCCGAACAGGAACACCGCCTGCAGGAAGACCAGCGACGGCGCCAGATACTGGAGCAGGCCCAGCGTCGCGTAGCGCAGCCGGCGCGCGGCGGACGCGAACAGCAGCAGCGGGACCGCGGTGATCACCCCCGCCACCGCGAGCAGCACGTCGGTCGCCCAGCTCTCGCCCCAAGCCGCCGCGCCGTTCGTCCAGCTCCATGCCAGCACCGCCGCCGCGAACGGCGCCAGCAGCAGCGTCTCGATCGTCAGTCCGCCCAACGCGTCGATCGCCACCACCTTGCGGATCAGCCCATAACTGCCGAAGCTCAGTGCCAAGGTCAGCGAGATCCACAGCGCGCCCCCGCCCGTCGCCATCGCCAGTACGCCCGCTGCGGCCAGTCCGACCGCGGCCATCTGTACCGGCCGCACCCGCTCGCGCAGCACCGCGGCGCCTAGCGCCACGTTGACCAGCGGATTGATGAAATAGCCCAAGCTCGCCTCCAGCACATGCGCATTGGCGACCGCCCAGACGTACACGATCCAGTTGATCGAGATGAGCAGCGCACTGACGCCGAGCAGCAGCAGCGTGCGCCGGTTCGCCGCCGCCCGGATCGCGGCCACGCGACCCAACGTCACCACCAGCCCGATCAGCAGCAGCACCGACCAAAGGACGCGATGCCCGACCACCTGCGCCGCCGGCACTTCACGCAGCAGCTGGAAGTATAACGGCAGCAGCCCCCAGATCAGATAGGCGGCGATCCCCTGGAGCAGGCCGGTCTTGGTCGAAGCGGAGGTCATGTGCCAGCCTTTGCGGGTGACAAGCCGGCGGGCAAGCGTAGGATGGCGATGGGAGAGCCAAGCATGACCACCGCCCTCATTACCGGCGCCTCCGCGGGACTGGGTGAAGGCTTTGCCCGGGCGCTTGCGGCGGACGGAAGCGACCTGATCCTCACCGCGCGTCGTGCCGACCGGCTGGAGGCGCTCGCCGCAGAGCTGCGCGGGAAGCACGGCACCGCCAGTCACATAATCGCTGCCGACCTGACTGAGCCCGCGGCCCCCGCCCGGCTGATCGCGGACATCGCCGCCGCCGGGCTCACCGTCGACACGCTGATCAACAACGCCGGCTATGGCTTGCGCGGACCGGTCGCCGCGCTCGACCCGGACGCGCAGCTCGGCGTGATCGACATCAACTGCCGGGCGCTGGTGGCGCTCGCCCGCGCGGTGCTGCCCGGCATGATCGCACGAAAAGGCGGCGGCATCCTCAACGTGGCGTCGACCGCCGCGTTTCAGCCAGGGCCGTGGATGGCGGTCTATTATGCGTCCAAGGCGTTCGTGCTCAGCTTCTCCGAGGCGCTGCACGAAGAGGTGCGCGAACACGGCATCCACGTCGCCGCGCTCTGCCCAGGCCCCACCAACACCGAGTTCGCCGGCCGCGCCGGCATGACCGACATGCCGCTGTTCACGAAGCTGGCGAGCGGCCCCGAGGCGGTGGTGCGCGACGGCCTCGCGGCGCTCAAGGCCAATCAGGCGGTGAAGATCTCGGGCGCGATGAACGCGGTGATGGCAGAGTCGATCCGCTTCACGCCCCGCGCGCTGGCGCGGCGCATTGCCGGATCGCTGCAGAAGGCGCGGAAGGGGTAGGGGCGGGTACGGCATCTTCCCCGGCGCATGGCCGGGGTCCAGTTGCCACGGATTGCGTGGTGAAGGTCAACCTTAACGCACTCAGCATCTCGCAACTGGACCCCGGCCTTCGCCGGGGAAGATGCTTCCTTCCGCCTGCTACCTGCTACCTGCTACCTTAGTCCGCGAACAGCAGCACCGGCGTTTCCAGCAGCTTCTTGAGCGCCTGGACGTAGCTCGCCGCGTCCCAGCCGTCGACGACACGGTGGTCGCAGCTGATCGACAGGTTCATCAGCTTGGCGCGGCGGATCTCGTCTCCCCGGCCGGTGAAGACAGGGCGCTCGACAATCTTGTTCGGGCCGATGATCGCGACTTCCGGGCGGTTGATGACCGGCGTCGTCGCGATGCCGCCGAGCGGCCCCAGTGAGGTGACGGTGATGGTGCCGCTGCCCAGCTCATCGGGCTTGAGCTTGTTGGCGCGCGCCGCGTCCGCCAGCCGCCCGATCTCGGTCGCGAGCTGCCAGACGTTCATGTCCTGCGCGTCGCGGATGACGGGAACGGTCAGTCCGGCCTCGGTCTGCGCGGCCATGCCGAGATGGACGCGACCGGAGCGCGTCACCACGCCCGCCTCGTCGTCGTAACGCGCGTTGAGCATCGGAAACTCCGGCAGCGAACGGCAGATTGCGACGATCAGCAGCGGCAGCATGGTCAGCTTCGGCCGCTGCCCCCGGTTGTCGTTCAGATCGGCGCGGACGCGCTCCAGCTCGGTCACGTCGATCTCGTCGACATAGGTGAAATGCGGGATGCGGCGCTTGGACGCGGCCATGTTCTCGGCAATGCGGCGGCGCATGCCTATGACGCGGACCTGCTCGTCGGCGCGCGCGCGGCTGGCGTGCGGGGCATGATAGCCCTGGCCGGCGCCGTAGCGGAGGAACGCGTCGAGGTCGGCGTGGCGGACGCGGTCGGCGTCGGTCTTCACCTGGGCGAGGTCGACGCCGAGTTCCTTGGCGCGCTGGCGGACGGCGGGGGAGGCGAGGACGGGGTTGTGATCTCCCCTCCCGCCTGCGGGAGGGGTTCGGGGAGGGGTTGTCGGCACGGAGGCGGATCGCTCCACATCCCCTCCCCCAACCCCTCCCGCAAGCGGGAGGGAAGCTTCCGTGACCTCCTCCACCCCCGGGTTTTCCGCCTCGAACTCCGCCTCGCCCTCGACCCCGAGCTGCTCGGCCACCTCGTCCGCCAGCGAGGGCTCCGTCGGCCTCGTCGCGTTGTCCTCAGCGACTGCATCCGTCTCGATCACCACCAGTGCGGCGCCGATCGCGACCTGGTCGCCGACTTCGCCGGCCAGCTCGACGACGATGCCCGAAACGGGCGACTCCATCTCGACCGTCGCCTTGTCGGTCATCATGTCGGCGACGTTCTGGTCTTCTTCGATCCGGTCGCCGACGGCGACATGCCAGGCGACGATCTCGGCCTCGGCGATGCCTTCGCCGATGTCGGGCAGCTTGAACGTAAAACGAGCCACGCGATCAGTCCTTCATGAGCTTCTTGAGGGCCTCGCCGATGCGGACGGGACCGGGAAAATAGGCCCATTCGAGGCTATGGGGATAGGGCGTGTCGAAGCCGGTGACGCGCTCGATCGGCGCCTCGAGGTGATGGAAGCAGCGTTCCTGCACCTGCGCGACCAACTCCGCGCCAAAGCCGCTGGTGCGCGTCGCCTCGTGTATCACGATACAGCGGCCGGTTTTCTTCACGGATGCCTCGATCGCCTGGATGTCGAGTGGCACCAGCGTGCGCAGGTCGAGGATTTCGGCGTCGATGCCCATCTCCTCGACGGTCGCGGCCGCGACATGCACCATCGTGCCATAAGCGAGGATCGTCAGCGCCTCGCCTGCCCGCGCGACCGCCGCCGTCCCCAGATCGACGCGATAGTGACCCTCGGGCACCTCGCCGGCGGGATGCTGCGACCAGTTGCGCGCGGGCCGGTCGTAGTGGCCGTCGAATGGGCCATTATAGATGCGCTTGGGTTCGAAGAAGAGAACCGGGTCATTGTCCTCGATCGCGGCGATCAACAGCCCCTTGGCGTCGTATGGCGTGGACGGGATGACCGTCTTGATGCCCGACACGTGGGTGAAGATGCCTTCGGGCGACTGGCTGTGCGTCTGACCGCCGAAGATGCCGCCGCCGAACGGCGATCGCACGGTGATGGGTGCCGTAAACTCGCCCGCCGAGCGATAGCGCAGCCGTGCGGCCTCGCTCACCAACTGGTCGAGTGCCGGATAGATATAATCCGCGAACTGGATTTCCGGCACCGGCCTGAGGCCATAGGCGCCCATCCCGATCGCGACGCCGATGATGCCGGTTTCGGTGATCGGCGTGTCGAACACGCGGGTCTTGCCGTATTTCTTCTGCAATCCCGCCGTCGCGCGGAACACCCCGCCGAAATAGCCGACGTCCTCGCCCATCACGGTGACGGTCGCATCGCGCTCCATCATCACGTCGAGCGCGGAGTTGATCGCCTGGATCATGTTCATGCGCGCCATCAGAGACCCGCCGCCTTGCGCTCGGCGAGCATCTGCGCCTGTTGTTCCTTCAGATGCCAGGGCATCTCCTCGAACACGCCCTCGAACATCGTCTCGAACGGGTGGTGGTGGAGGCCGTGGCCGAGCACGCCGTTCTTCTCCGCCTCCTTCTGCGCCGCGCGCACCATCTCGGCGAGTTCCAGATCCTGCGCGGCGTGGCGGGCATCGTCCCATTCGCCGAGCGCCACCAGGTGATCCTTCAACCGCTGGATGGGGTCGCCGAGCGGCCAGGCGGTGGGCTCACCGGCCGAGCGATAGGCGGTCGGATCGTCCGAGGTCGAGTGCCCCTCGGCGCGATAGGTGAAATGCTC
>NZ_DASTMA010000028.1:0-134843 GCF_035714405.1 Sphingomonas sp.
TGCCGCCTCCACCTCGGTGCGCGCATCCTCGATCGCCCGGATCAGCCCCGCCGCGGTCTGCGCCGCCTCGCGCATCGCCACCGCCGACTGCTCCGCCGCCGCCGCAACCTCCGAAGCCTTGCCCAGGACGCCGCGTGCCGACGCGGAGCTCTGCGATGCCTTCAGCCGCAGCGCGCCGCCCTCCCGCGAGGTTTCCTCCACCATGGTGGCGATCTTCTCGCCGAAGTTGACGGCGAGGCGGTCGCGCTCGACACGTTCGGAGAAGCGACAATAGCCGTTGTAGATCGCGAAATAGATATCCGATTCCAGCGCGCCCAGGCGCAGCAGCAGGTCATGGAAGCGCGCGGCCTTCTCCCGATCGGTGACAGCCTTCAGGACGACCTTGTGGGTGGCGCGGCCGCCGGCGTCGATCATCGCCAGGATCGGCGTCAACCCGACGTCCATGGCATAGGCGGAGGCAACCGTACGCTCGGCCGACCTGACCCAGGCGTCCTCGTCGACCCGGTTGTAGCGGTTGCGCAGATAGGCGACCGCCAGTTCGTAGGTCTGCTCCTGGTCCTGCGGCGCCCAGTTCTGATGCTCGCCATAGACCTGCCGTCGGCGCTCCCAATGAACCTTGGCGATGGTGCGCGCCTCCGGTTCGATGACCGTCCACAGCTCACGCGCCAGGGCGACGTCGGCGGGCCCCAGACCAAAGGCGCGCAGGCGCTCGGCCAGGTCGATGGTCTTGGTGATGCTTTCGGGCGGGGGAAGGACGGCGGCCAAGGCATGTTCTCCGGAGTTGCTCCGGCTCTACGGCCCGCTTGGTTAAGAGGTGGTTAGAACCTGGGTCATCCCCACACCGCTTTGCATCGCTGGACCGCTTGCCTATAGGCCACGCCACGCCCGCCACTCGTAAGGACGCCCGCTCTTGGCCTCGCGCACATCCACCCGGCCGCTCTCGCCGCACCTCCAGGTCTGGCGCTGGGGCCCGCACATGCTGGTCTCGATCATCCACCGCGCGCTCGGCGTCGGCATGGCGCTGGTCGGCGCGCCGCTGCTGACCTGGTGGCTGGCCGCGACCGCGAGCGGCGAGGAGAGCTACACGTCCTTCATGGACCTGTTCACCACCGATGCCGGCGCGATGAACATCGTCGGCTGGGTGTTGGCGGTCGGGCTCAGCTGGGCGGTGCTCCAGCACATGATGAGCGGCATCCGCCACCTCGTGCTCGACACCGGCGCCGGCTATGAGCTGAAGCGCAACAAGATGGGCGCGCTCGCCACCATGTCCGCGTCCGTGACCCTCACCGCCCTGTACTGGGGCTACATCCTGGCGGCGAAATAATGGGTACGGGAACCAGCATCGGCCGCGTCCGCGGCCTCGGCGCCGCCAAGGAGGGCACCCATCACTGGTGGCGGCAACGCCTGACCGCCGGCCTCAACATCGCGCTGATGGCGTGGCTGCTGCTCGCCCTCGCGCGCCAGCCCGGCTTCGACTTTGCATCCGTCAAGATGTGGCTGTCGTCGGCCTGGGTGGCGGTGCCGATGGCGGTGCTGATCGCCAACGTCTTCTACCACTTCCGCCTGGGCCTGCAGGTGGTGATCGAGGATTACCAGCACGACCATACCCGCGTGGTGCTGATGGTGCTGCTCAACCTCTATGTGGTCGTGCTCGGCGCGATCGCGATCTTCTCCGTCCTCCGCCTCGCCTTCACCGGAGCCCCGCGCTGATGAGTTTTCCTGGTTCTTCTGGCGCCTACAAGATCGTCGACCACACCTATGACGCGGTGGTCGTCGGCGCCGGCGGCTCGGGCCTGCGCGCGACGATGGGGATCGCCGAAAGCGGGCTCAAGACCGCCTGCATCACCAAGGTGTTCCCGACCCGCAGCCACACCGTCGCCGCCCAGGGCGGGATCGCCGCGTCGCTCGGCAACAATTCGCCGGACCATTGGTCATGGCACATGTACGACACGGTCAAGGGCTCCGACTGGCTCGGCGACCAGGACGCGATCGAATACATGGTCCGCGAGGCGCCCGCCGCGGTGATCGAGCTCGAACATGCCGGCGTGCCGTTCTCCCGCAACGACGACGGCACCATCTACCAGCGCCCGTTCGGCGGCCACATGCAGAACATGGGCGAAGGGCCGCCGGTCCAGCGCACCTGCGCCGCCGCCGACCGCACCGGCCACGCGATGCTGCACTCGCTCTATCAGCAGTCGCTCAAGTATGACGCGGACTTCTATGTCGAGTATTTCGCGCTCGACCTGATCATGGAGAACGGCATCTGCCGCGGCGTCATCGCGCTGTGCATGGACGACGGCTCGATCCACCGCTTCCGCGCGCATCAGGTGGTGCTGGCGACCGGCGGCTATGGCCGCTGCTATTTCTCCGCGACGAGCGCCCACACCTGCACCGGTGACGGCAACGCGATGGTGCTGCGCGCCGGCCTGCCGCTGCAGGACATGGAGTTCGTGCAGTTCCACCCGACCGGCATCTACGGCGCGGGCGTGCTCATCACCGAGGGCGCGCGCGGCGAGGGCGGCTACCTGACCAATTCGGAAGGGGAGCGGTTCATGGAACGCTATGCCCCGTCGGCGAAGGACCTGGCGTCGCGCGACGTGGTCAGCCGCTCGATGGCGCTGGAGATGCGCGAGGGGCGCGGCGTCGGCCCGGAGAAGGACCACATCTTCCTCCACCTCGACCATATCGATCCCAAGGTGCTGCACGAGCGGCTCCCGGGCATCACCGAGACCGGCAAGATCTTCGCCGGCGTCGACCTCACGCGCCAGCCGCTGCCCGTCACGCCGACCGTCCACTACAACATGGGCGGCATTCCGACCAACTATCATGGCGAGGTCGTGCACCTCCAGAACGGCAACCCCGACACCATCGTCCCCGGCCTGTTCGCGGTCGGCGAGGCCGCGTGCGTGTCGGTCCACGGCGCCAACCGGCTCGGCTCCAACAGCCTGATAGATCTGGTCGTGTTCGGCCGCGCGACGGGCCTGCGCATCCGCGACATCATGAAGCCCGGCACCCCGCACAACCCGCTGCCCAAGGGTTCGGAGGAGCTGTCGCTCTCCCGCCTGGACACCTTCCGCAACGCGAAGGGCGGTTCGCCCACCGCGGTGATCCGCAACGACATGCAGCGCACCATGCAGAAGCATTGCGCGGTGTTCCGCGACAACGCGCTGCTGGGCGAGGGTCAGGCCAAGATCGCGGCGACCTATCAGCGCCTGACCGACGTGTCGGTGCAGGACCGTTCGCTGATTTGGAACACCGACCTGGTCGAGACGCTCGAGCTCGACAACCTGCTGGCGCAGTCGGTGGTGACGATGGAGTCCGCCGCCAACCGCAGGGAATCGCGCGGCGCCCATGTCAATGAGGACTTCCCGGATCGCGACGACGCGAACTGGATGAAGCACACGCTGATGACCTTTGAGGGCTGGGGCGGGCAGGGGGGTGCGACCGAAGTCTCGTACCGCCCGGTCCACGATTACACGCTGACCGACGACGCCGAGTACATCAAGCCGAAGAAGCGGGTATATTGATGTCAGCGGCCGAAGAGGCTCGCCAGCACATCTAGCGCGGCATTCAGGGTAGCTTGGTCGGCGCCCCCGACCCGCTTGATGCATCGGCGACGATCGACCGTTCTGATCTGATCAAGCAGGATCAATCCGGTTTTTCCCTTGAACGTCGTGGGTACCCGGAACGACGCAGGGTGGCTCCCGCCCGTCATCGGCGCCACGATCACGCGCCGGAGGATGCCGTTCAGCTCGTCGGGCGACACGATCACGCACGGTCTTGTCTTCTGGATTTCAGTTCCTACCGTCGGATCAAGCGTGACCAGCCATATGTCGCCCCGCTTCACTTGGCAGCGTCTTCAGCGTCGTCCCACACCCATTCATCATCCCCATCGTTGCCGAACGCGCACCATGCGGCCTCATCGGGATCCTCTTCAGCAGCAGCGACCAACGCAGCGTCTTCAGCCCAGCCTTGGCGCGGGTGCAGACGCGGCGTCGCGATCAGCTTCCCGCCCTCGACCTGCACGTCCATCGGCGTACCCGCCGTGGCACCAATCTCCTGCAATATCGCTTTCGGCACTATCATGCCGGTGGAATTGCCCATCTTGCGAAGCGTGGTCTGCATCAACGATAAATAGTTCGAGATGGCCGTAAGCACAATGTACAACTCACTGGCTGTTTCGATGCTAGCGGTGGTGATCGCATTTGCGCCGCCGCAACCGCAGCGGCCCGACTTGTTCTACACCCAACGCCTTGACGCCGGCGGCCTGCCTGTCATCGCCTCCGCCCGCGCGCCCGAGGAGGCGCTGGCCGCCGCCCGCGACGTCGTCACCGACATGCTCGCGGACCGGCCCGACCTCCGCCGCTGGCTGATTGCGAAAGGTTACCGCGTCGCGGTGATGGCGCCCGACGAGACCACCACCGACTTGCCCGAGCAGCGTCACTGGACCCGCCCCGCGCCTGACGATCCCCGCCTCACGCGGTGCGAGCGCAAGCATTATGCCACCCGCATCGGCGCGATGACGGACCGCGAATACTGGAACGCCCGCGCGCGCGGCATGTCCGGGCCGCTGACCAGCGCCGGGGCGGAGAACCTGCTGGCGCTGCCGGGCGACCGGTATCGCGGCGAGAGCATCCTGGTGCACGAGTTCGCGCATAGCGTCCTGCAGGCGGTCCGCGCGGTTGATCGGCCGCTCTTTGCTCGAATCCAGCGCGCCTATGCCGATGCGCTCAAGCGTGGCCGCTGGAAGGGCGAGTACGCCTCCACGACGATCGACGAATATTGGGCGGTAGGGACGCAGTTCCACTTCAACTCCGGGCGCCTGGTAAAGTTCGGGGAGGTCCAGGTGCTCTCCGACCGCGATCTCGCGCGCTACGATCCGGCACTCGCCGCCGTGCTGCGCGCGGCCTATGGCGACCGCCACCGCCTTGCCGGCGACCGCTGGTGGAACCATCCCGCACGGGTGCCGCCGGGGCCGCTCCCGAAGTTCACGGCTGAAGTTTGCTAAGAGTCGGCTGTTGCCAGATCACCCTTCCCGGCGGAAGTCGGGGCCCAGTCGGCCGCGCCGCGGACCAGGCTCCGGCGTCCGCCGGAGAAGCACCAGGTTCATCCGATCATGCGAGCGCACTCCGCCCGTCCGCTGCTCCCCGCGCTCAGTCGTCCTTCCGCCCGCGATTGGCGAACAACAGCGCCGCGGCCGCCGCGAGCACGCCCAGTCCGAGCGTCGTCTTCGGGTGCAGCACCGCGCTGGTGTAAAGGCTGTGCCGCAGCCGCGCCGGATGCTCGCCCGACCGCTCTTGTCCGGCTGGCCCCGCATCGAACAGGTTCGACGGCCCGGGCTGCGGCTTGTTCGGAGAATAAGCGCCCTTCGCCACCCGCGGCGCCAGCCATTCGTACAGGCCGGGAAAATGCTGCGAGAACAGCACTTGCGCGCGGCCGACGCCGCCCACCGTCACCTCGCGGCGCGGGTGTTCGCACGAGTCGAGGATCGCGTCCGCCACCAGTTGCGGATCATAGGCCGGCGGCGGAATCTGCGCCTCCTTGTCCGATCCGTGGTTCGACGCATGCTGGCCGATCGGCGTGTCGATGCCCGCCGGCTTCACCAGCGTGATCGAGATCGGCACGTCGTCGGCGGCAAGCTCCATGCGCAGCACCTCGACATAGGCCTTGGCGGCATGTTTGGTCGCCGAATAGATGCCCAGCGGCGGCGACGGCATGTCGCTCGCCAGGCTGCCGACCGTCACGATCGCGCCACCGTTCCTCAGATGCGACACCGCCGCCATGCAGCCATGCACGACGCCGAAATAGTTGGTGCGGAACAGCTGCGCCTGCTCGTCCAGCGGACAGTCGAGCACCGGCCCATAGATCGCGCTGCCGGCATCGTTGACCCAACTATCGATCCGTCCGAACTTCGCGACCGCCTGCGCCGCCGCCGCCTGCACGGCCGCGAAGTCGCCGACATCCGCCTCCGCGAAGTCGACACGGCCCCCGGCATTGTTGATCTCGCGTGCCACCTCGCCCAGCGTCTCGGCGGAGCGCGCGATCAGGAACACCGCCGCGCCCCGCCCGGCGGCGGTGCGCGCGGTGACCAGCCCGATTCCCGAACTGGCGCCGGTGATGACGATCACCTGCTCGGCGAGCGGCTTCAGCTTCAACGACATGCAAATCTCCTGTGCCCCGACGCAACCGGCGCGCCGCGTGCGAGGTTCCGGCGCTTGACACTCAACTCCCTGGGCCGAAACACAGGTTGCGATGCTCAGCCTCCTTCGCCCGCTTCTCGCCGCCGCCGCGCTGCTCCCGCTCACGGCCTCGGCGCAGACGCCTGGCTATCAGCCGCCGCAGCACCAGTACGCAGCCCCGCTGATCGACCGCGCCAGCCCGCAGGAGCTCGCCTTCCTCGCAGATCAGGGCATGGCGATCGAGCGCGACCGCCCGCCGGCGCAGCTGCTGGCCGAGCACCGCCGCCTCGCCACCGCGCTCGCGACATTGCAGCCGCAGCGCCCAGGCACCGTCGACGCCTATGTCGTTACCGTGGCGCTCGACAGCGACCCCGTGTTCGGCCGCGAGGCCCGCGAGGCGGCGCGCGTCCTCGCCCGCCGCTATGGCGCCCACGGCCGCAGCATCGTCCTCGCCGGCAGCGACGGTAGCGCCGAGAGCCGGCTGCCGATGGGCTCGCCCGCCAACCTTACCGCCGTGCTTGCCCGTGTCGCCGAGCTGATGGACGCGAACGAGGACGTGCTCGTCCTCTACACCACCAGCCACGGCGCGCCCTTCGGGATCGTCTACAACGATGGCGACCAGGGCTTCGGCGCGATCTCGCCGACGCGGCTGTGGACCACCCTGTCGACGCTCGGCATCCGCAACCGGCTGCTGCTCATCTCCGCCTGTTATTCGGGGATCTTCGTGCCGCTGCTGGCGTCGGACACCACCGCGATCGTTACCGCCTCGTCGGCCGATCGCACCAGTTTCGGCTGCCAGTCGGACAACGACTGGACCTTTTTCGGCGACGCGATGATCAACCACGCGCTGCGCAAGCCGGTGCCGCTCGCGATCGGGGCGGCGGACGCGGCGCGGCTGATCGGCGGCTGGGAGGCGAGCGGCAAGCTCGAACCCTCGCAGCCGCAGGTCTCGATCGGCGCCGGTGCCGCCACCTGGCTCGATAGGCTGGAGGCGCGCCTTCCGCCCGCCACCCCGCTCGTCGGCCGCCCGGCGACCGGCGCGCTGACCGCTGCTGCTGCAGCGCAGCAAAAGAAGCCGACGCGCGCGGAACGATAAGCGCCGGCGCCGGTTGGGCGGGCCATGACCGAGAACTACGACAGCATCGCCGTCAAATACCCGCTCCTCGCCGCGCCGCAGGTCCAGCTCGCCGGCGCCGTCGACTATAACATGTACAGCTGGTTCAAGACCCAGCTCGGCGGCGCGTCCGGGGACGGACCGCTGGTGGTCGCGATCACCACGCTCGGCGGCGATCCGGAGGTGGCGCGCGCGATGGCCGACGACATCCGCCTGATCCGCGAATATACCGGCCGCGAGACGCTGTTCCTGGGCAAGGTCGCGGTCTATTCCGCCGGCGCCACCTTCATGTCGGGCTTCCCCGCCGACAAGCGCTTCCTGACGCGGGGCAGCCGCATCATGCTGCACGAGCGGCAGATGAGCTCGACCATCGACCTGTCGGGCCCGCTCAACACGCTCCACTACAAGCTGGAGGCGAAGCTGGCCGAGATCGCGGACTCGATCCGCATCCAGGACGAGGGCTTCCGTGCGATGGTGCAGGGCACCCAGGTCCAGTTCGACGATCTGAAGCGCAAGGCGGCGTCGGCCTGGTACATCGAGGCGGAAGAAGCGCGCGACCTCGGGCTGGTGCTCGACGTGATTTGACGTCCGTCACCCCGGCTCGGCGACCCGCTCCACCAATCCTGCACACCCAATCCACCGAACCCATGCTGGCTAGCGCGCCCGCGCCGCGCCACTCCATCCTCGCCACAACAGCGAGGAGCCGCCATGTCCATCCGAAATCCCGACACCCGCGCGCCGGGCGTCAAACTGCTCGTCGCGGTGATCCTCGCCGTCATGCTCACCGTGCCCTTGTTCGCGGTCTATCTGCTCAGCTGGGACCGCCAGACCCAGGCGCAGACCGCGCGGGGCAGCATCGTCGCCGGCTGGGGCGGGCCGCAGCGGCTCGCCGGGCCGGTGCTCGTCATCCCCTATCAGGCGCAGGCGACGGAGACGGTGACCGAGAACGGCAAGGCGGTCGCCCGCTCCATCACCGTCCAGCGAGAACTCACGCTCGCGCCCGACCGGGCGAACCTCGCCGCCACCATCGCGCCCGAGCGCCGCAAGAAGTCGATCTACGAGGCCGTGATCTACACCGCGCGTGCGACCGGCACCGCCAGCTTCAGCCTCCCGGTCGATCTCGCCCGCAGCGGCGTCGCCGCCGCCCAGCTCGATCTCGCCCGCGCCGAACTCCGCTTCGGCCTCTCCGACCCGCGCGGGCTGGTCGGCACACCGCCCAGCGTCACCGTCGCGGGCCGCCCGGCGACGCTCAGGCCCGGCCGTGGTCCGGCGGAGACCGGCGGCTCCGGCTTCGTCGCCCCGGTCGACGCCTCGACCCTGGCCGGAGCGCCGCTGCCGGTATCCTTCTCCTTCGGCTTTCGCGGCAACGCCTGGCTCGGCCTCGTCCCGCAGGCGGGCGACACCCGCTGGCGCGTCACCTCACCCTGGGAAAGCCCGGGCTTTTCCGGCGGCTTCCTGCCGACGCAGCGCAGCGTCTCGGCCAAGGGCTTTGACGCCCGCTGGCAGGTCGGCAATCTCGCGCTCGGCCGCTCGCTCGTCGACACCGCCGATGCCGGCCGCACCGATGCGCCTGCCCGCAGCGCCGGCGAAGCTGCCGGGATCGCGGGCGACTACGAGGCGCGCGTCGATCTCGTCGCCCCCGTCGACCTCTACAGCCAGGTCGATCGCTCGGTGAAGTACGGGTTCCTGTTCATCGGCTTCACCTTTGCCGCGTTCCTGCTGTTCGACGTCATCGGCGGCGTGCGCGTCGCGGTCCCTGAATACCTGCTTGTCGGCGTCGCGCTGATCCTGTTCTTCGTCCTGCTGCTCGCCTTTGCCGAAGTGGTCGGGTTCGCCTTCGCCTATGTCATCGCGGCCGGCGCGATCATCGGGCTGCTGACCGCCTATTCGGCGGCGGTGCTGGGCAGCTGGCGGCGCGGCGGCCTCATCGCCGGGCTGCTCGCCGCCCTCTACGCGGTGCTCTATGTGCTGCTCAGTCTCGAGGCGTTCAGCCTGCTGATCGGCTCCGTCCTCCTCTTCGTCGCGCTGGCCGGCGTGATGTATGTCACCCGGCGACTGGACTGGAGCGGGGTGCGGGCGGCTTAAGGCGTTGTGAGTGGGGGCGAGGCTCGCTATCTCGCCCCCAACGCAAGAGGACCCAGATGGCCGATTTCCGCCTGCCCCCGAACAGCCGCATCCAGAAGGGCAAGGCGCACGCCGCGCCCGCCGCGGTTCAGGCCAAACCCGGCCGCCTGCGCAAGTTCAAGATCTACCGCTACGATCCCGACAGCGGCCAGAACCCGCGCTACGACACGTTCGAGCTCGATCTCGACCAGACCGGCCCGATGGTGCTCGACGCGCTCATCAAGCTGAAGGCGGAGCAGGATTCCACGCTGACCTTCCGCCGCTCGTGCCGCGAGGGCATCTGCGGCAGCTGCTCGATGAACATCGACGGCCGCAATGGGCTCGCCTGCACCACCGCGATCGAGGACGTGAAGGGCGAGGTGAAGATCACGCCGCTGCCCGCGATGGACGTGATCAAGGACCTGGTGCCGGACTTCACCCATTTCTACGCGCAATACGCCTCGATCAAGCCGTGGCTGCAGACCGTCACTACCGCGCCGTCGGGCAAGGAGCGGCTGCAGTCGCCAGAGGATCGCGCCAAGCTCGACGGCCTCTACGAGTGCATCCTGTGCGCCTGCTGCTCGACCTCGTGCCCCAGCTATTGGTGGAACGGCGACAAGTTCCTCGGCCCCGCGATCCTGCTCCAGGCCTATCGCTTCCTGGCGGACAGCCGCGACGAGATGACCGGCGAGCGGCTCGACGAGCTGGAAGACCCCTTCCGCCTCTATCGCTGCCACACGATCATGAACTGCGCCAACGTCTGTCCGAAGGGCCTGAACCCGGCCAAGGCGATCGCGGAGATCAAGAAGATGGAGATGGAACGCAGCCTCTAACGCCGCCTGCACACGCGCCGCGAAGCTGCTCGGGAGACCGGCAACTCGGCCGACAACTATCGCTGCGCAGCCCGACTTCTATCTTCCCTGGCGGAAGCCGGGGCCCAGTTGCCACGGTTCCGGTTGGGAAGGTTCGCCCTCCGCCACGAACAAGCTCGAAACTGGACCCCGGCCTTCGCCGGGGAAGCAGCAGTGGGACGCCGCTACGCCCTTTGTCCGGGGTGACGCAGCGATCCGACACCGCTAACGCACCCCCGTGACCGAACCCCTCTTCTGCTACGACGACGACCCCGCCGAACCCGGCTGGAAACGCTGGCAATTCCGCGATCCGACCCGCTTCAACGCCTTCATCGAACCCCTCCACGTCCGCATCGACGACGGGGTCGCCCGCGTCCGCATGCTGCCGCGCCGCGAGCACTCCAACATGCGCGATCATGTCCATGGCGGCGCGCTGCTCGGCTTCATGGACGTGGCGCTGTTCGCCGCCTCGCGCGGGCTCGGCGCGCTCACTGCCGGCGGCGCGGTGACGCTCGACCTGTCCGCGCAGTTCATCGGCGGCGGCCGGATCGACGAGCCCATGGAAGCCCGGATCGAGCTGCTGCGCGAGACCGGCCGCCTGCTCTTCCTGCGCGGCCTGATCGTGCAGGAGGGCCAGCCCACCATCGCCAGCTTCACCGGTACGCTGCGCAAGATGGGCGATCGTTGACCACCAGCGCGGTCGAGGCGCCGGTCGACGCCCGCCGCATCGCCGACACCGACAAGCTCGCCTTCGTCGACGCGCTCCGCGGCCTCGCCGTGCTGCTGGTGATCTGGGTGCATCACAGCCAGGCCTTCGACGCGCTGGCGCCGATCCGGTTCGCGGCCTCCTACGGCCAGATGGGTGTGCAGCTGTTCTTCGTCGCCTCCGCCTTCACGCTGTGCCGCTCGGCGCAGCTGCGGTCGGGCGAGCGCCACGCCACCCGCAACTTCTACCTGCGCCGCATCTTCCGCATCGCGCCGCTCTATTGGTGCGCGATCCTGGGTTACGGCCTGCTCGACGCGGCCCGCCGCGCCACCGGGCGCGCCGTCGGTGATAGTTCGTACACCGCCGCCAACGTCCTGCTGAACTTCCTCTTCGTGCACGGCTTGTCGAGTGCCGCGTACAATTCGGTGGTGCCGGGCGGCTGGTCGATCTCCACCGAGATGATGTTCTACGCGCTGTTCCCGGCGCTGCTGCCGGCCGTGGCGTTCACCTATCGCCAGCTGGGCGTAAGCGGACTCGCAGCCTGGACGGCGGCGGCGATCGGCGTCAGCCTGGTCGTGCAGACGGCGACGGCAGCGGCGGGCGGGCCGGAGATCGCCAACAACAACGTCGTCTATTTCAGTATCGCTAACCAGCTTCCCGTCTTCGTGATCGGCCTTGGTTGCGCCCTGCTGATCGCCGACGGAAGATTAGCGCCGCAGCCCGTACGCGACGCCGCGAGCTTCGCGCTCGCCACCATCGCCGCCTTCGCCTTGCTATACGGCGATCAGATCGGGCTGGCCGCTTGGATCGGACCGACTTTAGGCCCGCCGGTGGCGGCGGTCTCCTTCGTCTACCTGCTCAACCTAGCGCGCGCGGGGCGGCTGCCGGCGCTGGGCGGACTGCTCGCGCGGGTCGGACAGCTGTCCTATTCCATGTACGTCTGTCATTTCCTGTTTGCCTGGGCCGGGACCAACATCGTGTTGCGCACATTCGGCGCGACGCCGGGAATGCAGGCGCTGCTCTATCTGCCGACGCTCTTGCTCGCGATCGCCGGCAGCATGGCGGTGGCGAGCATCACCAAGCGCTGGATCGAGGATCCGGGCATCGCCCTCGGCAAGCGGCTGATCCGGCGGCTGCAACGTTCGGCATGAGCGGGGTCCTCGCCGCCTATGACGCGCTGGTCGCCGCGGGCGAGCTCCGCCCCGATCCCGAGCAGCAGGCCGCCGCCCGCCGCCTCGAAGCACTCGCGGCCGAACTGGAGCACCCCCGCAAGCGTGGCCTGTTCCGCCGTCAGGTCGTGCCGGCCCGCGGCGTCTATCTGTGGGGCGACGTCGGTCGCGGCAAGTCGATGCTGATGGACCTGTTCTTCGACCATGTCGCCATCGAGCGGAAGCGCCGGACCCACTTCGGCGAGTTCATGATCGAGGTCCATGGCCGCATCGCGGTGGAGCGCCGCAAGGAAGCGGGCGACCCGATCGCGCCGGTGGCGGTGGACCTCGCGGCCGAGACCCGCCTGCTCGCCTTCGACGAGATGATGGTCACCAACTCGCCCGACGCGATGATCCTGTCGCGCCTGTTCACCGCCCTGATCGCGGCCGGGGTGACGGTGGTCACCACCTCGAACCGCGCGCCCGGCGACCTCTATCGGAACGGCCTCAACCGCGAACACTTTCTGCCCTTCATCGATCTCCTGACGGCATCGCTCGACGTGCTCGCGCTCAACGGCCCGGTCGACTACCGCCGCGACCGGCTGGGACAGCAGGACATCTGGCTGGTGCCCAACGGCCCGGAGGTGACCCGCCAGCTCTCCGCCGCCTTTTTCCGCCTCACCGATCACGAGGTGACCGAAGCGGTTCCCACCTGCGACCTGGCGGTGCAGGGCCGCACACTGCACGTGCCCAAATGCCTGAAGGGCGTCGCGGTCTTCTCCTTCAGGAAGCTGTGCGCGGAGGCGCGCGGGGCGGCGGATTACCTCGCCGTCGCGCGCCGCTTCCACACCGTCATCCTCGTCGGCATCCCGGTGCTCGGGCCCGACAACCGCAACGAGGCGGCGCGCTTCGTGTCGCTGATCGACGCCTTGTACGAGCACAAGGTCAAGCTCCTCGCCGCCGCCGACGCGCAGCCCGACGGCCTCTACCCCACAGGCGACGGCCGCTTCGAATTCCAGCGCACGGTCAGCCGCCTCGAGGAGATGCGCTCCGAGGAATACCTCGCGCGCGGTCACGGCGAGCTCGGCGCGAGATGAGCCTCCCCCGCCAGGGGATGTGGCCGGTGCAGGCGGTCGGAGGGGGGAGGGTTCCGGAACGGGCATGCGGCAGTCCTCCCGCTTCCGTTACGCGCTCCGCGTGCTCCCCCGGTCCAGGACCGCCCCACCTCGGGGCTCAAAGCAGGTCAAGACTATCCAGATCGATCGCCATGCGCGCCGGCCGCGCCGCCATCGCCGCGAACATCGCGTCTCCCCGCGCGGTCCGTTCGACATATTGCGACGCGTTGATCGCCATCGCCAGCCCGGCGAACGCATTGCGCCGGTAGTCTTGCCAGAACCGGTCGCGCTCGGCCGGTCGGCCCAGCGCCGCGCGCCTGGCGAGATAACCGTCGATCAGCGCCCCCTCCCGCGCCGCGCGCGTCGCCGGATCGGCGAAGCTGGTGCCGATCAGATAGGCGACGTCGGTCGCCGCCTGGCCGCGGGTCACCGTCTGCCAGTCGAGCAGCACCGCGCGTGTGCCGCTCGCGTCGAACAGGATGTTGTCGAGCCGCAGGTCGCTGTGGCGCAGGCACTCGGCCGCGTCCTCCCGCGGCAGATACACATCCAGCCGCGCGACGAACGCGTCCGCCAGCGCCAGGACCTCCGCCTCGAGCAGCGGTGCGAACCGCGCGCGGAACTTCGGATAGCAGGCCGATAGAATGGCATGGAGCATCGCGCCGGCGGCAGGCGAACGCTCGCTCCACGGCAGCCGCGCCCAGTCGCCGCCCGCCGGCCGCCAGGCGTGCAGCGCCGCCGCGCCGTCGAGCGCGGCGGCGACCTGCGCGACGCTGCCGCCCGCGATCTGGTCACCCTGGGTGAGCGGCGCCATGTCCTCCAGCAACAGCACGAACCGTTCGCCGTCGTCGTCGATCGCGGCGTGATAGGGGCGGGGACACGGCACACCCGCGTGTGCGGCGCAGTCGCGATACCAGCCGACTTCGCTCGCATAGAGCCGGTACAGGGCGGCGCCGGCGCGGCTCACCGGGTCGGCGCTCGGGCATTTGGCGATAAAGCTCGCGGGCAGCGCTCCGTCGCGCCAGTTACAGGCGAAGCGATAGCTGTCGCATACCTGGCCGGTGCCCACCGGCGCATGGCTCAGCCCGGCGAGCGCGCCTGGCGAGGCGCCGAACACCTGTTCGACCCACGGGAGCGTGAATTGGTCGGGCGCGACCGGGATGAGCTCGCTCATCGGCTTGGCTCCAGCATCCCCGTCAGCCCGCTCGCGGCATGCGGCCCCAGGAACAGCTGCTCGACCGCGCCGTGGCCCCGTCGCATCCGGCCGTCGATCACCAGCTCGGCGTCCGCCGGCACCTGGACGTGGAGGTTGGCAAGGCCGGGCGGCGTTTCGAACCCGGCGCTGGCGACGTCGTACGCGACCGCCGGCTCGGCGCCGTGATCCATGCCGTGCCCCCAGCTCGGGTGCAGATAGCCGAGCCCCGACATGAAAAAAGCGGGCCCGCGCGGGGTGACCGTCAGCGAACAGCCGGGCCACGGCTCCAGCTGTACCCGGCTCAGCCTGCGGGTGCCGGGGTGATAGACGCAGCCGATGTCGGCGACGGTGAACTCGCGCGGGTCCGCACCGTCCGGCACGATCGCCCCACGCCGGTTCCACGCTGCGCCTGCCGCATCGTCGTTGCTGTGGAAGAACGCGCTCGCGTCGGGGAAGTTGAGCGGCATCCACAGCCACCAGAACTGCGGCGCGGCGGCGGCCGGCGCGGGCTGGGATTCGGGCGCGCCGATCGGGCGGATGCCCCAGCTGCGGTCGCGTGTGCCGAGGTGGCGGGCGGGGTCGATCGCAAGGGTGCGGCCCGCGACCGTCACTTCGCCCGACCAGCCGCCGTTCTGCGTCAGCCGCGTATAGTCCATCTGCAGCCGCGCGCCCTGCCGGCGCGTGAAGCGCGGCTCCTCGATCGCGGCGTGGCGAGCCGTGAACGTCAGGTCGGCACGCAGCGGCGATGCGTTGTCCCCGACGATCAGCCGCAGCCGCTGCAGCGGCTCCACCACCTCCACCCGGATCGGCCCGACCTGCAGGTCCAGCCGCTCGCCCCGCAACCGTCGCGACGCGCGCAGGTTGTGCTGGACGCCCTCGGTCATGACGCAGAACGCCGCGTCGATGATGTCCAGCTGCGGATACACGCCGAGCGCGGCGGCGAAGAACAGCGTCCCGTCGGCGCTGTAGCCGTTGAAGAAATAGCGGTCATAGAAGTTGCGCTCGGCCTGCGCGATCGCCACCGGTTCCGGCGTCTGGTGCAGCGGATAATCGTCGCCCCGCGTCAGCATGTCCCTCTCCTTCTTCTCGAGGGATGTTGCCCCGGCCGCCCCCGCTATGCAAACGGCGCCTCTATCGCTATTGCGAAGCATTCGCGATAACATGTCTTTGCGGTTGCCCGATCGTCAAAGTGAGCCTATGCGCGCGGCAACTTCGACACCTTCCGGAGAGCTACGTGGCCCGCAAGAAGATCGCGCTGATCGGCGCCGGTAACATCGGCGGCACGCTCGCCCACCTCGCCGCCCTCAAGGGTCTCGGCGACATCGTCCTGTTCGACGTGGCCGAGGGCATCCCGCAGGGCAAGGCGCTCGACCTCTCCCAGTGCGGCCCGGTCGAGGGCTTCGACGCGACGATCACCGGCTCTAACGATTATGCCGACATCGCCGGCGCCGATGTCATCATCGTCACCGCCGGCGTCGCGCGCAAGCCTGGCATGAGCCGCGACGACCTGCTCGGCATCAATCTTAAGGTGATGAAGGCCGTCGGCGAGGGCATCGCCGCCAATGCGCCGGACGCCTTCGTGATCTGCATCACCAACCCGCTCGATGCGATGGTCTGGGCGTTGCGCGAGTTCTCTCGGCTGCCCCATCACATGGTCGTGGGCATGGCCGGCGTCCTCGACAGCGCCCGCTTCAGCCACTTCCTGGCGGACGAGTTCAAGGTCTCGGTCAAGGACGTGCAAACCTTCGTGCTCGGCGGCCACGGCGACACGATGGTGCCGGTGCTCGAATACTCGACCGTCAGCGGCATCCCGGTCAGCGACCTGATCGCGATGGGCTTCTCCACGCAGGAAAAGGTCGACGCGATCATCAAGCGCACACGCGGCGGCGGCGGTGAGATCGTCGCGCTGCTCAAGACGGGCTCCGCCTATTACGCCCCCGCCACCAGCGGCATCGCGATGGCAGAGGCGTATCTCTACGACCAGAAGCGCATCCTTCCGGCCGCGGTCCACCTCACCGGCCAGTACGGCATCGACGACCTCTATGTCGGCGCGCCCGTCCTGATCGGCGCCGGCGGCGCGGAGAAGGTGATCGAGGTCCAGCTTTCGGACGAGGCAAAGGCCAACCTCCAGGTCTCGGTCGACGCGGTCAAGGAACTGCTGGTCGCATGCCGCGGCATTGATTCCAGCCTGAGCTGATCCCGCCGGCCGACGAGGCCAGCCCCCCGTCCAATCGGAGAAACCATGAGCATCCTCGTCGACCGGAACACCAAGGTCATCACCCAGGGCATGACCGGCGAGACCGGCAGCTTCCACACCAAGGCGGCGCTCGATTACGGCACGCAGATGGTCGGCGGCGTCACGCCCGGCAAAGGCGGCACCGAGCATCTCGGCCTGCCCGTCTACAACACCGTCGCCGAGGCGGTCGCGAAGACCGGCGCGACCGCGAGCGTCATCTACGTGCCGCCGCCCTTCGCCGCCGACTCGATCCTAGAGGCGATCGACGCGCAGGTGCCGCTGATCGTCACGATCACCGAAGGCATTCCGGTGCTCGACATGGTCAAGGTCAAGCGCGCGCTCAGCGGCTCCAGGTCCCGCCTGATCGGCCCCAATTGCCCCGGCGTACTGACACCGGGCCAGTGCAAGATCGGCATCATGCCCGGCTCGATCTTCAAGCAGGGCTCGGTCGGGGTTGTATCCCGCTCCGGCACGCTCACCTATGAGGCGGTCTTCCAGACCTCGAACGCAGGGCTGGGTCAGACCACTGCGGTCGGCATCGGCGGCGACCCGGTCAACGGCACCAACTTCATCGACGTGCTGGAGCTGTTCCTCGGCGACGACGCGACCCAGTCGATCATCATGATCGGCGAGATCGGCGGCTCGGCCGAGGAAGAGGCGGCGCAGTTCCTCCGCGACGAGGCCAAGCGCGGGCGCAGCAAGCCGATGGCGGGCTTCATCGCCGGCCGCACCGCGCCGCCGGGCCGGCGCATGGGCCACGCCGGTGCGATCGTCTCGGGCGGGCAGGGCGGCGCCGAGGACAAGATCGCGGCGATGGAAGCGGCCGGCATCAAGGTGTCCGCGTCGCCGTCCGAGCTGGGTACGACGCTGCTCGCGGTGTTGAAAGGGTGATCAAATCCTTCTCCCCTTGCGGGAGAAGGTGGCCTCGCCAAGCGAGGTCGGATGAGGGGTGCGAGCCGGCGGCTCGCATGATCGCGGGTGTAGCGCCCCTTACCGTTCCGCAGCGCTGGCGCGCTGCTCCCTCCCTCTCCCGCAAGGGGAAAGGGGAAAGGACGTTTTGATGGGCTACGAAAACCAGGACTTCAGCGACCTTGCCGCCGGCGTCAGCCCGGCGTTCGTGGAATCGCTGTACGATCGTTTCCGCACCGCGCCGGGGAGCGTCGAGCCCGGCTGGCGTGGCTTCTTCGAGGGCCTGGAGGGCACCGCGACCGGGCCGAGCTGGTCCAACCCCGCCTGGCCGCCCGCCACCACGGACGATCTCACCGCCGCGCTCGACCCGACGCAGATGGAGCCCGCGCCAAAGCCCGCGCGCGGCGCGAAGCCAGCCGCCGCGCCGGCGACGGCGCCGTCCAAGGACGACATCATCAAGGCCGCCGCCGACAGCATCCGCGCGATGATGCTGATCCGCACCTATCGTGTGCGCGGCCATCTTGCCGCCAATCTCGATCCGCTCGCCCTTGCCAAGCGCGAGATGCCCGAGGACCTCAAGACCGAGTATCACGGCTTCTCCGACGCCGATATCGACCGCCCCGTCTATCTGGGCGGGGCGATGGGCATGGAGTGGGGAACGGTGCGCGAGCTCGTCGACACGCTGCGGCGCAATTACTGCGGCAATGTCGGCCTCGAATACATGCACATCGCCGATGTCGACGAGCGTCGCTTCCTGCAGGACCGCATGGAGGGCAAGGACAAGGGCGCCGACTTCACGCCCGAAGGCAAGAAGGCGATCCTCAACAAGGTCGTCGCCGCCGAGCAGTGGGAGAAGTTCCTCGGCCGCAAGTACGTCGGCACCAAGCGCTTCGGCCTCGACGGCGGCGAAAGCATGATTCCGGCGCTCGAATCCGTCATCAAATATGGCGGCCAGATGGGTGTACGCGAGATCGTCATCGGCATGGCGCATCGCGGCCGGCTCAACGTGCTCGCCAACGTCATGGCCAAGCCGACGCGGGTAATCTTCCACGAGTTCGCGGGCGGCTCCGCCAACCCCGACGACATTGGCGGCTCGGGCGACGTGAAGTACCATCTGGGTACATCGACCGATCGCGAGTTCGACGGCATCCACGTTCATATGAGCCTGGTCGCCAACCCATCGCACCTCGAGGCGGCGGACCCGGTGGTGCTCGGCAAGATCCGGGCGATCCAGACGATCGCAAGCGATCTCAAGGAGCATACGGGTTCGCTGCCGGTGCTGATCCATGGCGACGCGGCGTTCGCGGGGCAGGGGATCGTCTGGGAGTGCCTCGGCTTCTCCGGCATTAAGGGCTACAACACCGGCGGCTGCGTCCACTACATCATCAACAACCAGATCGGTTTCACGACCTCGCCGCAATTCGCGCGTTCCTCGCCTTATCCCTCCGACGTGGCGAAGGGCGTCCAGGCGCCGGTCTTCCACGTCAACGGCGACGATCCGGAGGCGGTGACCTTCGCCACCAAGATGGCGATCGAGTTCCGGCAGTGCTTCCACCGGGATGTCGTCATCGACATGTGGTGCTATCGCCGCTTCGGCCATAACGAGGGCGACGAGCCGGGCTTCACCCAGCCGCTGATGTACAAGGCGATCCGCGACCACGCACCGGTCAGCGAGCTCTACGCGGGCCGCTTGGTCGAGCAGGGCGTGATCGACAAGGGCTGGCTTGCTGAGAACATCCAGCAATATACGCAGACGCTGGAAGGCGAGTTCGAGGCGGGACAGGGCTATAAGCCCAACAAGGCCGACTGGTTCGCCGGTCGCTGGTCGGGCCTGCACGCGCCCGCTGACGCCGAGACCGCGCGCCGCAACGTCGAGACCGGCATCGAGCCCAAGCTCTTCACCGCGCTCGGCCGCACGCTGACCACCGCGCCGGACGACCTCGCCATCCACAAGACGCTGGGGCGCGTGCTCGACGCGAAGCGGCAGATGTTCGAGACCGGCCGGAATTTCGACTGGGCAACGGGCGAGGCGCTGGCGTTCGGCGCGCTGCTGTCAGAAGGCTATGGCGTTCGCCTGTCCGGCCAGGACTCCGGCCGCGGTACCTTCAGCCAGCGTCACGCCGTGTGGGTCGACCAGACCGACGAGCACAAATTCGTGCCTTTGCAGACCATCCCGCACGGCCGTTTCGAGGTGCTCGACAGCCCGCTGTCCGAGTACGGCGTACTAGGCTTCGAATACGGCTATGCGCTCGCCGACCCCAAGACGCTGGTGTTGTGGGAGGCGCAGTTCGGCGACTTCGCCAATGGCGCGCAGATCATGATCGACCAGTTCATCGCCGCTGGCGAAGCCAAGTGGCTGCGCGCCAACGGCCTCGTGATGCTGCTGCCGCACGGTTATGAAGGGCAGGGGCCGGAGCATTCGTCGGCACGCCCCGAACGCTTCCTGCAGCTATGCGCGGGCGACAACATGCAGGTCGCGAACATCACCACGCCCGCCAACTACTTCCACCTGCTCCGCCGCCAGATGCACCGCAGCTTCCGCAAGCCGCTGGTGGTGATGACGCCCAAGTCGCTGCTCCGCCACAAGCTCGCTGTCTCCAAGGCCGAGGACTTCCAGGGCGACAGCCACTTCAAGCGCATTCTGTCGGATACCAACGGCGCGCCCGACGAGCGGACGAAGCGGCTGGTGCTCTGCTCGGGCAAGGTCGCCTTCGACCTGATCGAAGCACGCGATGCGGCGGGCGATACCGAGACGCAGATCGTCCGTATCGAGCAGCTCTATCCTTTCCCCGGCGACCCGCTCGCCGTCCGCCTGCGGCGAATGCCGGCGCTTGAGGACGTGGTGTGGTGCCAGGAAGAGCCGCGCAACAACGGCTATTGGTTCTTCGTCGAGCCCTTCATCGAGGATGCGCTGAAGGCCGCCGGAGCGCCGGTAAAGCGCGCGCGCTACGCGGGTCGCGCGCCGGCCGCGTCGCCGGCGACCGGGCTGATGAAACGTCACCAGCTCGAACAGGGTGCCCTCATCGCCGATGCGCTGGGCCATTCGGTCCGCGAGGAAGTCCGCCGCAACCGCGAAAGCGACAAGAAGGCGGGCAAGGCGGCGTCGTAGTTCCACCGCCGCATCCTCCCTCGCCAAGGCGGGGGTCCGGTTGCGGAGGTTGATGTAATCAAGCGGGGCGCTTGCCTACCGGCGCCCTGCAACTGGACCCCCGCCTTTGCGGGGGTGGAGGTCTGAAGAATGGCGACGGAAGTATTGGTCCCGACACTGGGCGAATCGATCACCGAGGCGACGTTGGGCGAATGGCTCAAGCAGCCGGGCGATGCGGTGGCGGCGGACGAGCCGATCGCCAGCCTGGAGACCGACAAGGTCTCCGTCGAGGTGCCGTCGCCGGTCGCCGGCGTCATGGGCCAGCATGCTGTCAAGGTCGGCGATACCGTCGCGGTTGGTGCGATGATCGCGACCGTGGACGCGGGCGGCGCCGCCGCGCCGGCGAGTGCGCCCCAGCCAGAGCCAGCGCCGGCCGAGCCCGCACCCACCGCGCCCGCGGGCGAAGGCGTCGCCGCGACCGGTGCCGCAGCACTCTCCCCGTCCGTCCGCCGCGCGGTGCTGGAACACGGCGTCGATCCCGCGACGATCAAGGGCACCGGCAAGGACGGCCGCCTGACCAAGGAGGACGTCGCCGCCGCCGCGACCACCAAGCCCGCGCCCGCCCCCACGGCCCAGTCCACTCCTCAGCCCGCGCCACAGCCGGCGGCAGCCCCGTCGACCACCGGCGACCGCAAGGAGGAGCGCGTCCGCATGACGCGCCTCCGCCAGACGATCGCGCGGCGGCTGAAAGAAGCCCAGAACACGGCCGCCATGCTCACGACGTTCAACGACGTCGACATGACCGCGGTCATGGAAGCACGGACGAAGTACAAGGACCTGTTCGAAAAGAAGCACGGCGTCCGCCTCGGCTTCATGGGCTTCTTCGTGAAGGCGGCCTGCATGGCGCTGAAGGACATCCCCAGCGTCAACGCCAGCATCGACGGCGACGACATCGTCTATCACGATTACGCCGACATCTCCGTCGCGGTGTCCGCCCCCAACGGCCTGGTCGTTCCCGTCATCCGCGACGCCGACCAGCTCTCCGTCGCGGGCATCGAAAAGACGATCGGCGACTTCGGCCGCCGCGCCAAGTCGGGCGAGCTCAAGATGGACGAGATGAAGGGCGGCACCTTCACCATCTCAAACGGCGGCGTGTTCGGCTCGCTGATGTCGACCCCGATCATCAACCCGCCGCAGTCCGCCGTGCTCGGCCTCCACCGCATCGAGGACCGCCCGGTGGTGCGCGACGGGCAGGTCGTTGTCCGCCCGATGATGTACCTGGCGCTCAGCTACGACCACCGCCTGATCGACGGCCGCGAGGCGGTGACGTTCCTGGTCGCGCTGAAGAATGCTATCGAGGATCCGACCCGCATATTGATCGACCTGTAGGATACCATGGCGACCGCGCAGCCCCGCCCCGTCACCGTCGAGGAGTTCCTGGCGATCAACTGGGACGATTCGGATATGAAGGCCGAACTCGACAACGGCGTTATCCGATTGATGGCGGGCGGCAGCACGGCACATGGACGCGTGCAGCGCAACGTTCTGGTCGCGCTCGACCTTGCGCTTCGCGGGAGCGGGTGCAGCCCGTTCGGCTCCGATATGGGCATTCGTACCAACGACATCGCACTGCGCTATCCGGACGTGACGGTGCTGTGCGGCAAGGAGGACAGATCTGCTGATCGGTCGCAGTCGCACGACGACCCGCGTCTCGTCGTCGAGGTACTGTCTCCCTCGACGCGCGATAAGGATCACAGCGTCAAAGTGCCGGAGTATCGCGAGATTGCCAGTCTCGGCCACATACTGCTCATCGATCCCGATGCAGGCGCTGTTCGCCACCTGTCGCGCACCGGCCCGCGCGGGTGGAACGACGAAATGGTCGAACCCGGGGAGGCAATCGATCTGCGACACCTTGGCGTGACGCTGACCTGGTCCGATATATTCAATCGCCGCTGAGCGCAGTCGTTAGAAAAAGAGAGATCATGACCGATCAGACCTACGACTACGACGTCCTCGTCATCGGCGCCGGCCCTGGCGGCTATGTCGCCGCGATCCGCGCCGCGCAGCTCGGCCTGCGCACCGCGTGTGCGGAGAGCCGCGGGACGCTGGGCGGGACCTGCCTCAATGTCGGCTGCATTCCGTCGAAGGCGCTGCTGCACGCGTCGGAGCTGTTCGCGGAGGCGACCGGCGGCCATCTTGCCAAGTTCGGGGTGAACATCGCCGGCGTGACGCTCGATCTCGACCAAATGCACGCCGAGAAGGCGAAGGCGGTCACCGAACTGACCGGCGGCATCGAGTTCCTGTTCAAGAAGAACAAGGTGACGTGGCTCAAGGGCCGGGCCGGTTTCACCGACGCGCACACCGTGCAGGTCGGCGATCAGACCGTCACCGCCGCCAACATCGTCATCGCCACCGGCTCGTCGGTCACCCCGCTGCCCGGGGTCCAGGTCGACCAGCGCGTCGTCGTCGACTCCACCGGCGCACTCGCGCTATCCAAAGTCCCCGAGCACCTGGTCGTGATCGGCGGCGGCGTCATCGGGCTGGAGCTCGGCTCGGTGTGGCGGCGGCTTGGCGCGAAGGTGACCGTGGTCGAATATGTCGACCAAATCCTGCCCGGCTTCGACGGCGAGGTGCGCAAGGAGTCCGCCAAGCTGTTCAAGAAGCAAGGCTTCGACATCCGCACCGGCACCAAGGTGACCGGCGTCACCGTCGCCGGCGACACCGCGAGCGTCCAGGTCGAGCCGGTCGCCGGCGGCGCAGGCGAGACGCTCACCGCCGACGCGGTCCTCGTCGCCACCGGCCGCAAGCCCAATATCGAAGGGCTTAACCTCGCCGCGATCGGTCTCCAGCTCAACCAGCGTGGCCAGATCGCCACCGACCATGACTTCCGCACGTCGGTCCCCGGCGTCTGGGCGATCGGCGATGTCATCCCCGGCCTGATGCTCGCGCACAAGGCGGAGGACGAGGGCGTCGCGGTGGCGGAAAACATCGCGGGCCAGACCGGCATCGTCAATCACGACGTCATTCCCTCGGTCGTCTACACCAACCCGGAGATCGCCGGCGTCGGCCTGACGGAGGAAGCGGCGAAGGACAAGGGCGAGATCAAGGTCGGCAAATTCCCCTTCGCCGCCAACAGCCGCGCTAAGACCAACCGCGACACCGACGGCTTCGTCAAGGTCATCGCCGACGCCAAGTCCGACCGCGTGCTCGGCGTTTGGATCGTCTCCAGCCTCGCCGGCACACTTATTGCGGAGGCGGCAATGGCGATGGAGTTCGGCGCGACGTCGGAGGACATCGCCTACACCTGCCACGCCCACCCGACGCATGCGGAGGCGCTGAAGGAGGCGGCTATGGCGGTCCAGGGCAAGCCGATACACATCTGATCGCCGCGAGACGCAGGTCAGCCGAGACGAGGGCTGCCCTGCTTACCGTTCGTGCTGAGCGAAGTCGAAGCACCGTCCCTGCAGGCGGTATTTCGATCCTGTCCTTCGACTTCGCTCAGGACGAACGGAGGTTCGCGTCGCCCGAACCACCGATGGCTCACGGAAGTTCGAGGTAAACGATGCCCCGCATCGTTTAGATGCCGGGGGCATGCTCGACCTCAAACTCTCCCGTGACGACCCCGCCGCATCGCGCTAAGCTCTCCCCATGCGCATCCTCCTCACCGCCACCGTCGCCGCGATCGCCACCGCAGCGATCGCCCAAACCCCCTCGCGCGAGCTCGCCGCCGCGATCGCCGCGCCGACCCGCACCCCTGCCAACGTCGCGCGCGATCCCTATCGTCACCCGGCCGAGACGCTGGCCTTCTTCGGCGTCAAGCCGAACCAGACGGTGGTCGAGATCTGGCCGTCGGCGGGGTGGTATACGGAAATCCTGGCGCCCTACCTTGCCAAGGGCAGCTATTGGGCCGCGGTCCCCGCGGGCGAGCGCGGGCCTGCCGGCATCAAGCGGCTACAGGCCGCCCATCCGGGTCGCTACGACAAGGTCCGCTTCGCCACCTTTCCCGCGGAGGCCGGCCAGCCCGCCGTTCCGGCCGGCACCGCGGACGTGGTGCTCACCTTCCGCAACGTCCACAACTGGACCTTCGGCGCGACGGACCGTACCCAGCTCGCCTTCGACCAGATGTTCGCGATGCTGAAGCCCGGCGGCACGCTAGGCGTCGTCGAGCACCGGCTGCCGGAGACGCAGACCAACGTCACCGAGGGCAAGAGCGGCTATATGAAGCGCTCCACCGTCCTCGCCTATGCCACCAAGGCCGGATTCAAGCTGGCCGGCGAGAGCAACGTCAACGCCAATCCCAAGGACACGCGCGATTATCCCAAGGGTGTCTGGACGCTGCCGCCCAACTACGCCGAAAAGGACGTCGACCGCGCCCGCTACGCCGCGATCGGCGAGAGCGATCGTATGACGCTGAAGTTTACCAAGCCGCGCCGCTGATGATCACTCGGCGGGCGCCCGCTCCCGGTCTCGCCACCATTTCGCGGCCAGCGTTGCGCCGAGGATAAACCCGCCCGGCGCGAACAGCACCACCGCCGCGAGACCGAGCTTGGGGAGGACACCTTGAGGCATGACGGCGCCATACCCCGATCATGGTGAACGAAGCCTTAGCCGCTGCCGCCCTCCAGCGCCGCGATCTGCGCGATGATCGCCGGCTCCAGCTTGTACAGATCGGTCATCGCGGTCACCAGGTGACGCGTCTCCACCTTGCCGCTGAAGGTGCCGACATAGCGCGTAGTGGGACTGTTGAAGTGCAACCGCGCGAGCGGCTTGCGGTTGTTGTCATCGAGCAGGATCGCGCAATAGGACTTGCTGTCGCGAATGACGACCCGGCCGGGTCGATGTGGCGCGCCGCGATCGCCTGGACGATGCGAAAGCCCGCGATCTCGTCCTCGGAGGTGATCACGCCGTCGCCGTCGGACGGGTCGTCAGCCTTGCCCTCCTCGGTGGTCACGGGTTCCGGGTTGGCGACATGCAGCGCAGAGGTCAGCCGCTCGTTGACCCGCTCCCGGATCAGCTGCGCGATCGCGGCCGCGATCAGCTGACCATAGGTCTCGCGCATCCCGGCGGAAAGCGGTGCGGTGCTGATCCGCTTGGCGATGGCGCGGACCCATTCTTCCGACGGTTGGCTGAACTCTCGCTCCACCTCGATCCGTACTTGGCTTTCCAGCTTGAGCCGCCCGGCCTCGGCGATGATCGCGCCGATATCGAACTGGCTGCGGGTGAACCGCTCCAGCGTCGCCGGGTCGGAGCGCTTGATCGCGTCGAGCGAGAAGATGAAGAACGGCTTGGAGTCCATGATGTTGGGCTTCTCGATGTCCGAGAAGAACTTGTAGACGACGCCATTGGTGAGCATCGCGACCCGCGCCTCGGTCGCGGTGAAATAGCGGAACAGCTGCTCGGCGTGCTTGACGTCTAAGTCGATCGTCGACGGTTTGCACTCGACCAGAATGTGGAGTTTGCCGTCCGCGCACAGCGCATAATCGACCTTGTCGCCCTTCTTGCCCGGAACATCGGCGATGAACTCGGGGATGACCTCGGACGGATTGAAGATCGTACCCCAGTGCTTGGAAGAAGGGCAGCACCAGCGCCGTCTTTGCCGCTTCTTCCGTCAGCAGCAGCTCGCGATGCTGAGCAGTCCGCTTTTCTCGAGCACTACGAGCTTCGTCGCCAGGTCCATCCCCGTTCCCCCCGTCGTGAGGGGCGGGAGCGTAATCGGTTGCAGCGTCGTGCAAAGCGGCTTCCGCAATATGAATGATTTGTAACGTTGCCGTGCCGTTGCAGCCGGTGCCATCCCGGAACGACCGGCAAGGGTCGTCCGTAGCGGGATGATGGACCGTGCCGCTCTCCAGGCTCGCTGGCTACACCTCACGCGCGAGGTGCTGCCCTTGCTGGCCGCCAGCCGAGATTGGCCGGTCAGCGCCGATCATTGCTTTCAGCGCATCCTGCTCGACCACGCGGTGGGCGGGCGCTGGTACGATCACATCGCCGGACGCCCCGCCTATACCCACGCCACCGACGAAATGCTCGCCCGTGCGGTGGCGATGGCGGAGGCCGTCGCGGCGGGGGAGGTGGACCTCGCGTCCCTCGACGCGCAGTCGCTGGCATGGCGGCGGGCGGCCATGGGCCAAGATCGTCTAGCTCGCCGATAGTCTGGCAGAGCGGGCGACAACGCGACCCTCTGCTCCTACTTCTTCGGGAACAGCCGCCCCAGCACCGCATCCACGCCGGCGCCGATCGCGTCCGCCAGTGCGTCGTTTCCCGCTGGCTGCCCGGGCACGGGCGGAACGGACGGCTTCACCGGCTGCACCCCAGCCTTCTTCGCTGCCGAAGCCTGCGCCATCGTTGCCGCCATGCCTGCCACCATCACCGCGCCCTTGGCGATCGCCGCGCGACCTTCGGGGCTTTGCGCCTTGGCGACCAGCTTCTCGGCGCCCTTCCTCAATTCCTTGGGGATCTTCACGCCGCCGATCTGCTTGGGCAACTTGCCCGTCTTCTTGCCGTCCTTCGCCATCCGATCCTCCGTGTGTCGCCAACATAGGACACCAGGGTCAAGCTGCAATGATGCTGGCGACACCGTGCCCGCCAACCTACATCCCAAGCTGGCACAAAGCCAGGAACGGAAGTAGAACTCTACCCCATGTCCCTCAGCACCATTTCCGTCCGCGGCGCGCGCGAGCACAACCTCAAGGGCGTCGACATCGACATCCCCCGCGACACGCTGACGGTGATCACCGGCCTGTCGGGCTCGGGCAAGTCGAGCCTCGCCTTCGACACCATCTATGCCGAGGGCCAGCGCCGTTACGTCGAGTCACTCTCCGCCTATGCCCGCCAGTTCCTGGAGCTGATGCAAAAGCCCGATGTCGACCATATCGAGGGCCTGAGCCCCGCAATCAGCATCGAGCAGAAGACCACGTCGCGAAATCCGCGCTCCACCGTCGCGACCGTTACCGAGATCTACGATTACATGCGCCTGCTCTGGGCGCGCGTCGGCGTGCCCTACAGCCCGGTGACCGGCCAGCCGATCGCGGCGCAGACCGTCAGCCAGATGGTCGACCGCGTCCTCCAGCTCCCCGACGGCACCCGCGCCATGCTGCTGGCCCCCGTCGTGCGTGGCCGCAAGGGCGAGTACCGCAAGGAGCTGCTCGAGTGGCAAAAGGCGGGCTTCACCCGCGTCCGCATCGACGGCACCGTGTACGAGATCGAGGACGCGCCCGCGCTCGACAAGAAGTACAAGCACGATGTGGAGGTGGTGGTGGACCGCATCGTCGTCCGCGATGACATCGGCACGCGGCTGGCCGAAAGCTTCGAGACCGCGCTGAAACTCGCCGACGGCCTCGCCTATGTCGACCTGGTCGATGCCGTCGTGCCGGGCCGTGAGGACGAGGCCGCCTCCGCCGGCGCGATGAAGAACGCCGGCATCCCCGCCAACCGCATCGTCTTCTCCGAGAAATTCGCCTGCCCGGTCAGCGGCTTCACCATCGCCGAGATCGAGCCGCGGCTGTTCTCCTTCAACGCCCCCCAGGGCGCGTGTCCGGCCTGCGACGGGTTGGGGGAGAAGCTGATCTTCGACGAGGACTTGGTCGTCCCCAACCACGATCTGTCGATCAAGAAGGGCGCCGTCGTCCCCTGGGCCAAGTCCAACCCGCCGTCGCCCTATTACATGCAGGTGCTGGGCAGCCTCGCCCGCGAGTTCGACTTTTCGGTCGAGACCCCCTGGCGCGACCTGCCGCCCGAGATCACCGCGCAGATCCTCCACGGCACCCAGGGCAAGCCCGTCACGCTGCGCTTCGTCGACGGCAAGAAGTCCTATGACGTCAACAAGCCGTTCGAGGGCGTGATCGGCAACCTCAACCGCCGCATGCTCCAGACCGAGAGCGCGTGGATGCGCGAGGAGCTGTCGAAGTACCAGTCCGCGCAACCCTGCGAGACCTGCCGCGGCGCCCGCCTCAAACCCGAGGCACTGGCGGTCAAGATCGCGCACCGCGACATCAGCTACGCCACCCACCTCTCCGTCGTCGACGCGCTCGCCTTCTTCCAGGCCATGCCCGAAGAGCTCGGCCCGCAGCAGCGCGCCATCGCCGAGCGCATCCTCAAGGAGATCGTCGAGCGCCTCGGCTTCCTCAACAATGTCGGCCTCGACTATCTCAACCTCGACCGCACGTCGGGCACGCTGTCGGGCGGCGAGAGCCAGCGCATCCGCCTCGCATCACAGATCGGCTCCGGCCTGTCCGGCGTCCTCTACGTCCTCGACGAGCCCTCCATCGGCCTCCACCAGCGCGACAACGACATGCTGCTCGCGACGCTGCGCCGCCTGCGCGACCTCGGCAACACCGTGCTGGTGGTCGAGCATGACGAGGACGCGATCCGCACCGCCGATTACGTCATCGACATGGGGCCGGGCGCCGGTGTCCATGGCGGCGAGGTCGTCGCCCACGGCACCCTCGCCGAACTCCTCGCCAGCAAGACCAGCATCACCGCCGATTACCTCAACGGCACCCGCGAGGTCCCGCTCCCGGCCAAACGCCGCAAGGGCACCGGCAAGAAGCTCACCGTCCACAACGCCACCGCCAACAATTTGAAGGGCGTCACCGCCTCGCTGCCGCTCGGCACCTTCACCTGCATCACCGGCGTCAGCGGCTCGGGCAAGTCGAGCTTCACCATCGACACGCTGTTCGCCGCCGCCTCGCGCCAGCTCAATGGCGCCCGCATCCTCGCGGGCAAGCACGAGAAGATCGCGGGCTTGCAGCATCTCGACAAGGTCATCGACATCGACCAGTCGCCGATCGGCCGCACGCCGCGCTCGAACCCCGCGACCTACACCGGCGCCTTTACCCAGATCCGCGACTGGTTCGCCGGCCTGCCCGAAAGCGCCGCGCGCGGCTACAAGCCCGGCCGCTTCAGTTTCAACGTCAAGGGCGGCCGCTGCGAGGCGTGCCAGGGCGACGGCGTGCTCAAGATCGAGATGCACTTCCTCCCCGACGTCTATGTCACCTGCGACGTGTGCCACGGCGCCCGCTACAACCGCGAGACGCTGGAGGTGAAGTGGAAGGGGCTGAGCATCGCCGACGTGCTCGACATGACGGTGGAGGACGCCGCCAGCGCCTTTGCCGCCGTCCCCGGCATCCGCGACAAGATGGCGATGCTGGTCGAGGTGGGCTTAGGCTACGTCAAGGTCGGCCAGCAGGCGACGACGCTCAGCGGCGGCGAGGCGCAACGCGTCAAGCTCGCCAAGGAACTCGCCCGCCGCGCCACCGGCCAGACGCTCTACATCCTCGACGAGCCCACGACGGGGCTGCACTTCGAGGACGTCCGCAAGCTGCTGGAAGTCCTCCACGCCCTGGTCGAACAGGGCAACACCGTGGTGGTGATCGAACACAATCTCGACGTCATCAAGACCGCCGACTGGGTGCTCGACCTCGGGCCGGAGGGCGGCGTGAAGGGCGGCGAGGTGGTCGCGGAGGGGACACCGGAGGCGGTGGCGGCGGAGCCGCGGAGTTTCACGGGGCGGTATCTGGCGCCGTTGCTGCGGGGTAGGGGCGACGTGCGGGCCGAGGCGGCGGAGTAGCTCAGACAGCCAACCTCAAAATTTGTATGCGACCTACTATTTAAGAGTATCCGCTATAGCAGTGTCTATAGCAGTGATGATCGCGTCGAAGCCGCTAAAGCTAATTGTACCAGCATTCTGCTGCACGTACGACGCCAAGGCGACTTTGCCAAAATGCTTCGCGGTATCGAGCTTAGAAGCAGAAGAGAATGTCTTGCCGTTCAATTTTACCTTCCTTACTTCCGGAGGCAGCATGTCCTCTATACATGTCTTGTTGGAAGATGCTGTATGGGGTGTCTTGATTAAATATAAGCCCTTTTCGAGCTTATACAGAATACCGGGATCATCGATCTTAATTCTTGTCTTATAGATGCCATTTATCATCGATATAACGTCTGCCCCCCCACTGTCATTGTCGATCAATATGATGACTGGCTTTACGTTGAGGGCTTTATTGAACGACTTGTGGCCCTTGCTATAGAGGTAAAGGAGACGCTTAATGTTTCCTGATCCCCCTGTAACGCCCAGCACCCGTGCCGCTTCACCGTCAAAGCGGAAAAATCTTACCAAGGTTGGCTTTCCCGTGGACGGATCGATGATGTTGTGGGTGGGCACCTTCGTTTCGGAGATAGCGGACTTAATGTAGTATATATCAGACGGTCCCTCAGTGAGGATTACCGGAAGATTGTTGATAAAGAAGTGTTTGAAGAGATAGAATCTTTGTAGTTGTGTCCAGAACTGGGTCGGAGTTTCCTGCTTTTCTTGTATGCCTCGTAGGTCTGACGCCTCTCGAATATGATGTATATGGCTTAAACGGCCTTCTAGAGCGGAGAGTGACAGGGATATCGGCTGAGCAGAAGGATCTGCATCCTTTTCGCATGGTTTGCCGAAACCACCGAACGGCGGCGGGGCGACGATCTTGCCGTTCCTGAAATAGTGATCGCACATCGCGCGTGTCCGCAGGTAAAACTCTCGCGGTACGTTTGGTCTGTCATTGACGACCAGCCCTGTGACCATTTGGCGGCTATGACGCTGACTCATGCGAGTCTTGCCAGAATTGATGTCGAAGCCAGCTCTGGCACAGATTCCTTCCAACGCGGGACTCGCCTGCCATCCCTGCGGATCGCCATCTACCTCGAGGGCAACATCTGAAGGAAACCCACGCAAGCTTGTGGAAATCGTTATGTCATCAGCGTAGCGCGAATAAAAGCATCTGCGAGGACTTAGAAACCGCGTCAGTCTAACGTCTAGAAACTCAGAGGCTAGGGAGGCAACATAGGGCGAGCAGGGGCTACCCTGAGGAAGTTTGTCCTGAAAACAGGCAATCTGAGCAATGGCAGTCGCTACATCCTTATGCAGCAGGAACCGCTTATCCTTGATAAAGAACCCTCGAACTCGACCAAAGTTAAACTGATCGAAAAAGTCCTCTAGATCAATGTTGAACACAAAACGCTGCTTCTTGTGAACATCTGCGTTGTTATAGATGTTTGTACCGCGCAGGAACCCATGTTGCAGCCGAGACGCAGCCTTCGGATCAATTGATGTGTCGTCCTCGCATTCATAGAGGACGTTGAGTAATCGTGTCTGGAGCCACTTCAACGGAGGGCAAGGTGCCAGAATGAAGCGGGTTTTCCCATTCTTCTTGTTAACGCAAAACGATTGATACTTAGCCGCATCCGGTATTTTGAAGAGTGTGTGTGCCAGCTCTCGAGGAGTGACGCCAAGTAAGTCGGCGAAGCTCATTCTGCTTTGGCAAGCCTGAAGATCAGCGAGCATATGGACCGTGGGCACTCCTATGCGACATCGCGCTCATCGTAACATCAGCAAATCATCACATCATGGCAGGCACATAAGCAAGCGGCCCTCGCCTACCTCTCATCCGTCGAGATGCTCAACGGTAAAATCTACCCACGGTCCTTTGAGTATACTAAAGAATATGACAGGCTTGGCAAGTGTGGGCTGAAGCGGAAGCCCTTGGACTAGCTAGCTGTCCAGCCTACAACCCCACCGCCTTCCGCAGCGCCTCGTTGATCCGCCCCTGCCACCCCGGCCCGCCCTCGCGGAAGCGGTCGAGCACGTCCGGGTCCAGCCGCAGCGTCACCTGACGCTTTGTGTGCCCGCGCACGGGCGGGCGGCCGCGCACGACGCCGTTCGGCCCGAGATAGCCCGTCGCCGGGCGGATCACCTTCCCGGCGATCGAGAACTCGGCAATGTCGAGCATCTCGTCCGTCAGCTCCGGTGCATCATCGGCCGGGTCAAGCCAGGGGGCCTCGGTATTTGGCTTGCTCGCGATCATTGGCTTTCCTCATCGAGAAGACACGCCGGCTGGGGGTCATCTCCGTCCAAATTATTGCCACCAGTCGCCCGTCAAGCAGGCCATAGGTGACGATCCGCCGCTCCGGATAGGCGAACCGGTCATCCTCGAACTCGAACACCGGCCCTTCGAACACCTTGGCGGCATCGGCGAAATCCAGCCCACGCTCCGCAAGGCATAATGCGCGCTTCTCCGGATCGAAGCTGATCTCCACAGCTTTATGTAACTACAGAAATCGCGCCGTCAAGCGGCACCTCGGCCAGGCTCGCGTCGCGCTCGCAGCGATGACAATGCCCGTCATCAAACACCGCGCCCAGCACCCATTCCTGCCGCTCGACGCTCCAGTCCGCCCAGGCGTCCCGGCTTACCCGATCACTCCCGCAGTCAGCACATATGATCCGTACCGGCATGGCTCGCCCGACCTCCGCCGCCAACCATCGCTCCGCCCAGCCAGACCGACAACACGAACCGCATCCATTCCGCACCGAAAAACCGCTGTCCTACAACCCCGCTCCCCGCATAGCTGCGTGGTCCTTGCCGACCGAAAAGGACCACGCCATGCAATCCCTCCACGACCAATGGCTCGAAACCAAGGCCCGGCTCGCCGCCGAAGACGCCGCCCGCGTCGCCGCCGCACCAGCCCCGCGCGCCCTCGACCTCGACCCCGACTTCGATGTCGCCACCGCGCTCGAATCTCAGCTCGAACCGTCCCGCCGCGCCGACGGCTGGACCGCGGCGCGCCAGCACGGCTTCCTCACCCTCGTTGCCACCGGCCACTCGATCGAGGCCGCCGCCCGCGCCCAGGGCCTGTCCGCCTCGTCCGCCTACAGCTTCCGCAACTCGGCCAAGGGCGCCGCCTTCGCGGTCGGCTGGCTCGCTGCGCAGATGCTCCAGCGCCAACGGCTCGCCGACACCGTCTCCGCCCGCGCGTTCGAAGGCCAGACCGTCACCGTCACCCGCCCCGACGGTTCCACCGTCGAGCGCCACTTCCACGACAATCGGCTCGCGATGAACGTCCTGGCGCGGCTCGACCGCATCGCGGCGGGCCAGCTCGTCCCAGGCGCCGCGGACACCGGCGAGACCCAGGCCGCGCGCCTCGCTGCGGCCGAGTTCGACCGCTATCTCGACATCCTCGGAGAGGGCCCCGCCCGCGCCGGCCTGTTCCTCGCCGCGCGCACGGTGGACGCCGCACCCGGCGCGCCGGAGCTCGCCGCGATCAGCACGCTCGCCCGCGCCGACCTCTACACCCGCACCGGCGCCGGCGTGATGGCGGAGGTGGACGTAACCGACCTCGACCCCGCGCAGCGCGTCGCCTGGAGCGCCGAGCAATGGGCCCGCGCCGAGGCCGCCGGGCTGCTCGTCATCGCTCCCGTTCCGGAGGCCGGTGAGGACGAAGGGGGCACTCAACATTCTCAACATTCGCCCGAGGCAGACGAGGACGATCCCGTCTGGTGGTGCGATCTGGCCGACGCGTGGCGCACCAGCTTCCCGCCGCCCGAGGATTTCGACGGCGAGGAGGAGGGCCGCTACGGGGACCCGGACTATGCGCGCGCGCTTTCCTGGGAGGAGGAACTCGACGCTGACCTGCCCGAACACGGCGACACGGAAGAAGACGCGGAGACGCGCGCCGCCCACGCGGCCGAGCGCGACCGCTGGTTCGCCGCCGCCAGGGCCAAAGCCGACGCCGCGCTCGATCGCAAGTACGCCCTCGCGCCCGACGCCGACAGCGCGCCAGCCCCGGAGGAGCGTGCCGCGACCGCTGAGGACGCCCCGGCCGTGTCCGACCAGCATTCCGGTCCCGCCGGCGCGGGAGCGGACTGGCTCGCCCAACCCTTCGCCCAACCCCTCGCTGTTCCCGAACCCGAAGCCGCCGATGCGGCGGCGCGCGCGGTGGAACTTGCAGGCGACGCCCCCCGTTCCCCCGTGCAGGCTATGATTCAAAGGATGTGAGATGAACGACAAAAAGGCCCCGCTCGGCATCGGCGCCGCGTTGCTGGGTGTGCTCGCCGCGCTGGTCGGTGCCGCGCTCGCCGGCCGCGCTGTCGCGAAGGGCAAGGGCCAGAGCGGGGAGGGGGCCACCAGTCCGGAGCCCGTCGCCCCCGCGCGTCCGGGCGCCGAGTCGCCCGAGGCGGACGGTCTCCCCGGCCACACCGCTCCCGCCCAGCCGGCGCCGACAGGGCAGGAGGGCCATCCGGTTCCCGATCTCGCCGCCGGCAACGATATCGGCCCCGATCACCGCGCGCCCGAAGCCTTCCGCCCCGACATGGATGCGCCGATGACCGCTGCCGAGCGCGAGGCGCTGCGCCCCGCCACCGGCCCCGCGCCCAGCCTCGTCGCGCCCCAAGGCGGCAGCATCCAGGGCCCGGGCGGCGACCGCTACTGATCCTCCCCAGCTTGCTGGGGAGGGGGGCCGCCCGCCCGCTTGGGCTGGTGGTGGAGGGGCAGGGACACGGGCGGCGGCTTTTGGCAACCAACTCCGTCCGCCGCTCGTTTCCGGTCCCCAAGCAACAGGAGTGCCAGTTATGCGTATCGCAACTTTGGGCCTGGTCGCCGCCGCGACCCTCGCCAGCGCCTGCTCCACCTATGGCGACGGCTATGACGCCGACCCGCGCTACCGGACCTATGGCAGCTACGACTACAACCGCCCCGACCCCAGCTACAACGGCTATTACGCCAACCGCTATTACGTCGATAACCCCCGCTACCGCGAGCGTCAGCTGTCGTCGAACGACCGGGTCTATGTCGGCGAAGACGGCCGCTACTACTGCCGTCGCAATGACGGCACCACCGGGCTGGTGGTCGGCGGCATCGCCGGTGGCGCGCTCGGCGCGGCGCTGACCAGCGGTCGCTCGGAAGTCCTCGGCGTCCTGCTCGGCGCTGCGGCGGGCGCAGCCGCCGGTCGCGCCGCGGATCGCGGCAACGACCGGGTCCGCTGCCGCTGACCGGGCAAGCGCGGCGCCAGCTGCGCCGGACGTCACGGGATCTACGCCCGTGACGTCCCCGGCCCATGACGCGCCGACGCGGCGAGAAACCGCTGTCCTACAACCCAGCACTTCCGGCACAGCGTCTGGCGGACGCTCCGGCGATCAGCCCGGCGCGCCGCCACCGCTCTTTCCCATCGTCAGGTCAGGCTCGACTTGCGCGGGATCGTTTCCTCGTTCGGCTGCCCCTTGTCGAGCTGGTCGCTCGGCCGCCGCGCGTCGCCGACCTGCTGATGCTCGGTCGACAGGTTCGGGTTTTCGGTCACTTCGGTCGGCTTGATCGGTTCGTCGCTCATCGTCTCTCTCCTTAACCGTTGACGATGGTGCCGCCATTCGGATGCAGCACCTGCCCGCTCATGTAGCTGGAGTCCTCGCACGCCAGGAACAGGAACGCCGGCGCCACCTCGTTGGGTTGCCCCGGCCGCCCCATCGGCGTGCTCTGCCCGAATGTCGCGAGCTTCTCCGGGCTCGCGCCGCCGAACGGGTTCAGCGGCGTCCAGATCGGCCCCGGCGCCACCGCGTTGACGCGGATGCCGTCCTTGACCAGATTCTCCGACAGCGACCGGGTGAAGGCGGTGATCGCGCCCTTGGTCGACGAGTAATCGAGCAGCTCGGACGCGCCCTGGTACATCGTCACGCTGGTGCAGTTGACGATCGCTGCGCCCTTGCTGAGATGCGGCCGCGCGGCCTGCACCATGAAGAACATGCCGAAGATGTTGGTCTGGAACGTCCGCCGCAGCTGTTCCTCGGTGATGTCGGTGATCTCCTTGTCGGGATGCTGCTCGCCGGCATTGTTGACCAGCACATGCAGCCCGCCCAGCTCCTCGACCACCTGCGCGACCGCGCGCTCGCAGAACGCCTTGTCGCCCACGTCGCCGGCGATGGTCACCGCCCGGCGCCCCTCGTCACGGATCGCCTGCGCCGTCTCCGCCGCGTCCTCATGCTCGCAGAGGTACAAGACGGCCACATCCGCCCCTTCGCGGGCAAACAGCACCGCCGTCGCCCGCCCGATGCCGCTGTCGGCGCCGGTGACCAGCGCCACCTTGCCGCTCAGCCGCCCGGAGCCGGGATAGCGCGGCCGCCACTCGGGCTTGGGTTCCATCTCGCTCTCATGTCCCGGCAGCTCGTCCTCGTGCACTTCTCCGATCAACGCGCTCATCGATGCCGCTCCTGCTGAGTTCCGGCCGCATAAGCGTCCCAGCCGCCGCTGCGGTTCCGGTTAACCTGCATCAACCACACGGGAATTTGGGAACCTGCGCCTGTGGTGAATGATTAACCCCGCGCCACCCCATCGGGAGAGAATTGCATGGCTGACGACACGGCCACGAGGGACGACGCGCCGCCCACCACCTCCAAACGCGCCGACATCGTCGCCGAAGCGCGCGCCGCGCTGGGCGATGCGGGCGGCGAGGTGGTCGGCAAGTCGGTCACGATCAACAAGCCCCTGGCCGAGGTGTTCGCCTATTTCCGCGATTTCGCCAATCTGCCCAGCTTCATGGAGAATGTCGTCTCCATCGACGTGCGCGACGACAAGCTGTCGCACTGGGTGGTCAAGGCACCCGGCGGCAAGACGGTAGAATGGAACAGCCGTGTCACCGATGAGGCGAAGAACCACCACATCGCCTGGGCGTCGGAACCCGGCGCCGATGTCGACAATGCCGGCCGCATCGAGTTTAGGAATGCCGGTGCGCGCGGCACGGTGGTGACGCTCAACCTCGTCTACGATCCGCCCGCCGGTGTGGTCGGCAAGCTGATTGCCAAGCTGTTCCAGCGTGAACCCGCCATCCAGGCGCGCCGCGACCTGCGACGTTTCAAGCAATTGCTCGAAACCGGCGAGATCGCGACGCCCGCCAAGAACGCCCGCGAATTCGAGGAGATGGGGCTGTGAAGGCGCTCACCTGGCACGGCAAGCACGACGTCCGCATGGACACCCATCCCGATCCGGGCATCGTCAACCCGCGCGACGCGATCATCAAGGTGACCTCGACCGCGATCTGCGGCTCCGACCTGCACCTCTATGACCACTACATCCCGACCATGCAGTCGGGCGATATCCTCGGCCATGAGTTCATGGGCGAGGTGGTCGAGGTCGGGCCCAAGTCGACGCTCAAGAAGGGCCAGCGCGTCGTTGTCCCCTTCACCATCGCGTGCGGCGCCTGCTACCATTGCACCAAGCACCAATATTCCGCCTGCGACAACGGCCTTCCGGCCGACAACCAGGACATTGCGCAGTCGGTCTACGGCCAGCCGATGTCGGGCCTGTTCGGCTACAGCCACATGACCGGCGGCTATGCCGGCGGCCAGGCCGAATATGTCCGGGTGCCCTTCAGCGATATCGGCCCGATCGTCATCCCCGACGGGGTCTCCGACGACAAGGTGCTGTTCCTGTCCGACATCCTGCCCACCGGCTGGCAGGCGGCGGAATATGCGCAGATCGAGCCGGGCGACACCGTTGCGGTCTGGGGCTGCGGCCCGGTCGGGTTGTTCGCGGTGCAGTCGGCGTTCCTGATGGGCGCGGAACGGGTGATCGCGATCGACCATTTCCCGACCCGGCTCGAACTCGCCAAGCGTTTCGGCGCCGAGACGATCAACTTCGAGCAGACCTCGACCTATGACGCGCTGATGGAGATGACGGGCGGCATCGGCCCGGACGCGGTAATCGACGCGGTCGGGCTGGAGGCGCACGGACTGTTCGTCGACAACGTCATCGACCAGATCAAGGCCTCGACCTTCCTCGGCACCGATCGCATCCATGCGCTGCGTCAGGCGATCATCGCCTGCCGCAAGGGCGGCCGGGTATCGATGCCGGCGGTCTATGGCGGCTTCGTCGACAAGTTCCCGCTCGGCGCGTTCATGGAAAAGGGGCTGACGCTCAAGACCGGCCAGACCCACGTCCAGCACTACATGCCGGCGCTGCTCAACGCGATCATGGAAGGCAAGATCGATACCGAGTTCCTGATCTCGCACCACATGCCGCTCGACGACGCGCCGCACGGTTACAAGATGTTCCACGACAAGCAGGACGAATATACCAAGATCGTCCTGAACCCCTGAGTCCCCCTCCCGCTTGCGGGAGGGGCAGGGGAGGGGATGTCCCACCCGGCCGGCTCCCGACAAGCCCTCCCCCAACCCCTCCCGCAAGCGGGAGGGGAGCAAAAGGATGTCAACCAGTGCCCAACAAACTCGCCATCGTCACCGGCGCCTCGTCCGGCATCGGCCTCGAACTCGCCAAGCTCGCCGCCGCGGACGGCTATGACCTGCTGGTCGCGGCCGACACTTCGTTCACCGATGCTTCGGCCGAGCTGAAGGCGGCCGGGGCGACGGTCGAGACGCTGGAGGTGGACCTCAGCAATTTCGAGGGCGTCGACCGGCTGCTCGCCGCCGCCGGCGGTCGCCAGATCGATCTGCTCTGCGCCAATGCCGGTCACGGCCTGGGCCGTGCCTTCCTCGACCAGGACCCGGCCGAGTGGCGGCACGTCATCAACACCAACGTCACCGGCACCACCTATCTGCTGCAGAAGGTGCTCAAGCAGATGGTGGCGCGCAACGACGGCAAGGTGCTCGTGACCGGCTCGATCGCCGGCTACATGCCCGGCAGCTTCCAGGCGGTGTACAACGGCACCAAGGCGTTCGTGGACAGCTTCGTCGCGGCGATCCAGAACGAGATCAAGGACGCGGACGGCGTCACGCTGACCAACCTGATGCCTGGTCCGGTCGAAACCGAGTTCTTCAAGCGCGGCGACATGATGGACACGTCGGTCGGCACCGATCCCAAGAAGTCCGATCCGGCCGATGTCGCCAAGGACGGCTGGGATGCGCTGATGAGCGGCAAGCACGCGATCGTGTCCGGCCTGAAGAACAAGGTTCAGGTCGCGGTCGCCAACGTCACCCCCAACGAGGTGCTGGCCGAGCGCCACCGCCAGATGGCCGAACCCGGCACCGCCAAGGAGTAACACGCATGTTCAAGCAGATGATGATTGCCGCCGCCCTGATCGTGGTCCCCGGCCTCGCCTCCGCCCAGGCGGTGAACGGTCGCCAATATGTCCGCATGGCCGGCGCCAGCGACCTGTACGAGATCCAGTCCAGCCGGCTGGTCCTCGCCTCCAGCCGCAACGCGGAGGTGCGCCGCTTCGCCAACACCATGGTTCGCCATCACACCAAGAGCACGGCGGACGTGAAACGCGCCGCGCAGCGGGCGGGCATCGTCCCGCCGCCGCCGCGCCTCGACGCGGTCGGCGCGCGCAACATCGCCGAGCTCCGTCGAACCCGCGGGGCGGCGCGCGATGCGGTCTACCTCCAGCAGCAGCGCGTGGCGCATCGACGCGCGCTGGAGCTGCAACAGGGCTATGCGGCCAACGGCGACGTCCGTCCGCTCGCGCGCACCGCGGCCACCATCGTCCCCGTCGTGCAGATGCACCTGGGCGAACTGCGGCGCATGTAGCCCCGCTTTCCCTCTCCCCTGACGGGGAGAGGGAAGCCTCAGGCGCTCGCCAGGATCCGCTCCGCCTCGATAAGGTGCAGCCGCTCCACCATGGCGCCGTCCAACCGGATCGCCCCGCGATCCGCGTTGGCCGGGTCGGCGAATACCGCCACCACTCTACTGGCCCACGCCAGCGCCTCCGGCGAAGGCGCGAACGCAGCGTTGACCGCGTCCACCTGACCCGGGTGGATCAGCGATTTCCCATCGAATCCGAGCATCGCTCCCTGCCGGCATTCCGCCGCGAGCCGCTCCGGGTCGTCCAGAGCATTGCACACACCGTCCAGCGCCACGATCCCCGCCGACCGCGCCGCGACCACGACCTGCGTCAGCACCGGCAACAGCGGCGTCCGCGCGGGGTCGGGCCGGCAGCACATCTCCTTGGCCAGGTCGTTCGTCCCCGCGACCAGTGCGGTCACCCCGAACTCGGCTGCGGCGCCGGCCAGCGCCGGCAGCGCCAGCACCGATGCACAGGTCTCGATCATCGCCCACAGTGCGACATCGCCGCCCAATGCCTCTCGCGCCCGCGCCAGGTCCGCCGGCCCATCGACCTTCGGCAACACCACGATGCCCGCGACACCGCGCAGCGCGGCGAGATCCGCCTCCGCCCAGCGTGTGTCGGCGGCGTTGACCCGCACCACGACGGCGCGATCGCCGAACCCGCCCTCACGCAACGCCGCGACCGCCTGCGCGCGCGCGTCGTCCTTGGCTTCCGGCGCGACCGCGTCCTCCAGGTCCAGGATCACCGCGTCGCACGGCAACGTGCGCGCCTTGGCGATCGCCCGCGCGTTCGACGCCGGCATGAACAGGGCGCTGCGCAGCCGTGTCATCGTGCAGGCCCCATCATTGCCGCTGTCCTACAAGCACGGGTTCGTGGCACCGGAAGCGCGTAGCTGCTCTTTGACATCGCCGCCCATCCTTCATCCACCGCGCCGTGCGTCGGCGTCGGGTATAGTACAGCAATCATGCCTCAACTTTCCCTCAACTTCCGACCGCCGCGGCCGACCAAGGCGGAATGGTTTATGCCTAAACTTTCCCTAAACTTCCGGATCACGCCGCCACCCGTTGCCGCCGAGCGGCGCGGATCAGATCGGCCGCACGTTCCGCGATCATGATCGTCGGCGCGTTGGTGTTGCCGCTGACCAGCGCCGGCATCACCGACGCGTCGATCACGCGCAGCCCCGCCAGCCCACGCACCCGCAGCTCCGCGTCGACGACGGCCATGCTGTCGTCGCGCGTCCCCATCTTGCAGGTGCCGACCGGGTGATAGATCGTCTCGGCGGTCGCGCGGACCCAGGCGTCGATCTGCGCGTCGCTGACCACATTGGCGCCGGGAGCGAGTTCGTCGCCGCGATACGGCGCCAATGCCACCTGCCCGACCACGCGCCGGCCGATCTTGACAGATTCGCGCAGCACACGCCGGTCCTCGGGCGTCGCCAGATAATTCGCCTCAATCTTGGGGTCGGCGAATGGGTCGGGCGAGTGGACGCCGATCCGCCCCCGGCTTTCCGGGCGTAGCTGGCACAGGTGGAGCGAGAAGCCGTCCTCGGTCGCCTTCACCTTGCCATGGTCGCGCATGATCGCGAGCACCCCGTGGATCTGGATGTCGGGTCGCGACAGGCCGGGCCGCGACGGGATGAAGGCGCCTGCCTCCAGGAAGTTCTGCCGCCCCGGTCCGCTGCCGCGCAAGAGGTAGCGCAGGCCGACCGTCAGCTGCCGAAGCCCGCGCGTCACCGCGAACACGCTTTGCAGCCCCTTGCTGCGCCAGTTCATGATGATGTCGAGATGGTCCTGCAGGTTCTCGCCGACCCCGGGCAAGGCATGGACGACCTCGACGCCGGCCGCGCGCAGCCGCTCGGGGTCGCCGATGCCGGACAGCTGCAGGATCTGCGGGCTCTGCACCGCGCCAGCACAGAGCAGCACCTCGCCCCGCGCGGCGGCGCTGTGTGGCTGACGGCGCTTGCCGACGACATAGTCGACGCCGACGGCACGGCCGCTCTCGATGCGGATGCGGGTGGTATGCGCGTCGGTGACGACCTCCAGGTTCTTGCGCTCGCGGATCGGCTGCAGATACGCCGCCGCCGCACTCCAGCGGCGACCGTTGGAGATGGTCAGGTCATACGGCCCGAACCCTTCCGGTTGAGCGCCATTGAAATTGTTGGTGACAGGAAATCCGGCCTGGCGGCCGGCCTCGATCAGCGCCTGGTTGAAGGGGCTATCACTCTCGCCCGGCGAAATATGCAGCGGCCCCTCATTGCCGTGCAGTGCGTCGCTTCGATGATGCCGCTCCAGCTTGCGGAAATAGGGCAGCACGTCGTCCCACCCCCAGCCGGTCAGCCCGCGCTGCCGCCACTCGTCGTAATCTAGCGGATGTCCGCGCGCATAGATCATGCCGTTGATGGCGGAGCTGCCGCCCAGCCCCTTGCCGCGCGGCCACCACAGGCGGCGATCGTCCAGGTGCGGCTCGGCCTCGGTCCAGAAACCCCAATTGTGTGCGCTCTTCTGCTTGATGAGCTCGCCGACACCCGCCGGCATCCGCACCAGCATGCTCGTGTTGCGCCCGCCCGCCTCCAGCAGGAGCACATGGTTGTCGGGGTCTTCGGTCAGCCGCGCGGCCAGCGTGCAGCCCGCCGAGCCGCCGCCGATGATGATGTAATCGTAAGCGTCCACGGGCATGTCCTTCTAAGGCTCGATGATCAGTTTACCGATGTGCGTCGCCGCCGCCATGGCCTCGAACGCCGCGCGCCATTCGGTGATCGGATAGGTGGCATGGATGCGCGGCCGGATGCGGCCCTCGGCCGCCAGCGCCCACACGGCATCGGCGGCGGCACGCCCGGCGACGGGATCGCGCCGGCCATATTCGCCGGCGCGGACGCCGATGACGGAAAAGCCCTTGATCAGCGGGATGTTGACCGGGACGCTCGGGATACGGCCGGACGTGAAGCCCACCACCAGCAGCCGCCCGCCGAATGCCATGCATCGGGTCGACTGGTCGAACACGTCGCCGCCGACCGGATCGAACGCCAGGTCCGCGCCGCCGCCGGTCAGCAGCTTCACCGCCTCGCGAAAGTCGCCCGCGTCCAGCCCGGCCGCGATCGGATAGGCGTGGGACACAATCGCCAGCTTGTCCCTCGACCGTGACGTGGCGATCACGCGCGCGCCCATCGCGTTGGCAAGGTCCACCGCGGCCAACCCGACGCCGCCGGTGGCGCCATGGACCAGCACCCACTCCTGGTCCCGCATCCGCCCGAGCGCCACCAGCGCGACATAGGCGGTGAGGTACGCCGCGCCGACCGCCGCCGCCTGGCCGAAGGACAATCCGTCCGGCACCCGCCGCACCGCGGCCGCGTCGACCGCGACGACCTCGGCGAAGCTGCCGAGCCGGGTGCCCGCCACCACCCGGTCGCCACGCCGGAAGCCGCTGTCCGTGTCCGCCGCCATGACCTGCCCCGCCATCTCCATGCCGAGCGTGAAGGGCAGGGGCGGCTTCAGCTGATAGGTGCCGCGCGACATCAGCAGGTCGGGATAGTTCAACGATCCGGCGCGCACCCGCACCAGCAACTGGCCGGGCTGGCGCACGGGCTCCGGAACCTCGCTCAGCGCCACGCCGGACAGGTCCTCGCTCAGCGATCCGACGACCAGCGCCCTCATGCGCGGCGCGCGAGGATGCCGATCAGCTCCTCCATCAGCGTCGGCATGTGCAGGTGCGGCGCGTGCAGCTTGCCAAGGCCCAGCATCATCAGCGCATAGGCCCGGACCGCCGCGTCATGGCGGTCAAAGCCGTTGGCCGCGACACAATCGGTCAGGAAGCCGAGCACGATGTCGTCATGCCGTTCCACACTCTGCTTGGCGCGCGGGTCGCTCTCCGCCCAGGCGCGCATCGCGATCGAGAGCCGCGACAGCCCGCGCCGGCGGACGGTCTGCGCCAGCAGGCGGATGCGCGCGACCGGCTCCGCCTCGGCGCGGCGGATCGCCTCGACCAGCTCGCTGATCTGCGTATCCGCGAAATACTCCGCCAGCCGCCCCTGATAGGCGTCGAAGTCGGTGAAATGATGATAGAAGCTGCCCGTCGACACGCGCAGCTCCTCCGCCAGCGGCCTCAGCTTCAGCGCGCGCAGCCCACCGCGCCGCAGCAACGTCTGCCCCGCCTCCAGCCAGTCGCGCGGCGTCAGGTCCGGCGCCCGTGCGAGATTGGCGATGCTTGACACGCTGGGAGGCATAACGAATGTTATGCCTGACAAGCGCGCCGGTAAAGGCGTCTCAGGAGAGCCGATGCTGCATCCCGTACGGCATGCCGAGACCACCCCCGACAAGCCCGCCTATATCATGGCGGCGACGGGCGAGACGGTGACCTATGCCGAGCTCGACGCCCGCGCCAATCAGGGCGCGCATCTGATCCGTTCGCTGGGGCTGCAGCCCGGCGAGGGCGTCGCGGTGCTGATGGACAACTCCGCCCGCTATCTTGAGGTGATGTGGGCGGCAGAGCGCACTGGCGTCTATTGCACCTGCATCTCGTCCAAGCTGACCCCCGCGGAGGCCGAATACATCGTCCGCGACGGCGGCTGTCGATTGCTGATCGCCAGCCACGGTGTCGCGAGCTTGGCCGAGGCGCTGAAGCCGCTGATCCCGGGTGTGCAGACGCTGATGGTGGACGGCGCCACGCCAGGCTATCCGTCCTACGAAGCCGCACGCGACGCACAGCCGGCGACGCTCATTTCCGACCCGCGGCCCGGCGGCATCATGCTCTATTCGTCGGGGACGACCGGGGTGCCGAAGGGTGTGCGCCATGCGCTGCCCGACGAGCCGTTCGGGCAGGTTCCGTCGCAGCTGTTGCGGCTGGGGCAGGGGCTCTACGGCTTCTCGCCCGACATGGTGTATCTGTCGCCGGCCCCGCTCTACCATGCGGCGCCGCTCAGATGGTCGATGGCGGTGCAGCAGCTTGGCGGCACGGTGGTGGTGATGGAGCGCTTCGACCCCGAAGCCGCGCTCGCCGCCATCGAGACGTATCGCGTGACCCACGCGCAATGGGTGCCGACCCACTTCATCCGCCTGCTCAAGCTGCCCGAGGCCGTACGCCATCGCTACGACATGTCCTCGCTCCGCGCCGTCTGGCACGCCGCAGCACCCTGTCCGCTGCCGGTCAAACGGGCGATGATCGACTGGTGGGGACCGATCATCGGCGAGTATTACGCCGGCACCGAAGGCAATGGCTTTTGCGCCATCTCGTCCGCCGAGTGGTTGGCGCATCCGGGCTCCGTCGGCCGCAACCTGACCGCGCAGACCAAGATCTGCGATGACGACGGCAACGAGCTGCCGCCGCGGACCGAGGGCACGGTGTATTTCGCCGGCGGCGGCGCCTTCGCCTATCACAACGACCCTGCGAAGACCGCGTCGGCGGCCAACCGGCACGGCTGGACGACACTGGGCGATGTCGGCTGGCTGGACGAGGAGGGGTATCTGTACCTCACCGACCGCAAGTCGTTCATGATCATCTCGGGCGGCGTGAACATCTACCCCGCCGAGCTTGAGAACCTGCTTGTCACGCACCCCGACGTCGCCGACGTGGCGGTGATCGGCGCGCCGCACGAGGAGATGGGCGAGGAGGTCGTCGCTATCGTCCAGCCGCGCGACATGGCGGAGGCGGGGCCGGCGCTGGCGGAGCGGCTCAACGCCTTCGCCCGCGAGCACCTGTCGCATGTCAAATGCCCGCGTCGCATCGACTTCCGCGCCGAGCTGCCGCGCCATGAGACCGGCAAGCTCTACAAGCGCCAGCTGCGCGACGAATATTGGGCTAGAGCATCCCCCACAGCAACGTGACGTTGAGGGTGATGATGACCGCGGCGATGAACCAGGCGAGGAGCTGGAGCCAGCGCGGCGCGGCATAGTCGCCCATCAGCTGCTTCTTGCCCGTGAAATAGACCAAGGGCACCACGGCGAAGGGGAGCTGCAGGCTCAGCACCACCTGGCTCAGGATCAGCAGCTGGGTGGCACCCTGATCGCCCGCCGCGCCCACCACGATCACCGCCGGCACGATCGCGATCAGCCGCGTCACCATGCGGCGTAGCCAGACCGGCAGCTTGAGGTCGAGGAACCCCTCCATCACGATCTGACCGGCGAGTGTGCCCGTCACCGTCGAGTTCTGTCCCGACAGCAGCAGTGCGATCGCGAACACCACGCTGGCGCCCGCCACGCCGAGCGTCGGCGTCAGCAGTCGATACGCTTCGTCGATCTCGGCCACATCGGTGCGGCCGTTGAAGTGAAACGCGGACGCCGCGAGGATCAGGATCGCGGCGTTGATGAAGAACGCCAGCCCCAAAGCGAGCGTGGAGTCCACGGTCGCCCAGCGGATCGCCTGGCGCTTGTCGTCAAAGGCGCGGGTCTGGACGATCGACGAATGGAGGTAGAGGTTGTGCGGCATCACCGTGGCGCCGAGAATGCCGATCGCGAGGTAGAGCTTGGCCGGGTCGGTGACGATCTCCGGCCGCGGCACCAGCCCCCCGAGCACCGCGCCCCACGCGGGCTGCGCATGGATCAGCTCGAACACGAAGCACGCGCCGATCAGCGCCAGCAGGCCGATGATGAACGCTTCCAGCTTGCGGAAGCCATAGCGTTGCAGCGCGAGGATCAGGAACACGTCGAGCGCGGTGATCGCCACCCCCCAGGGCAGCGGCAGGCCGAACAGGAGCTTGAGCGCGATGGCGGTGCCCAGCACCTCCGCTAGGTCGCAGGCGATGATCGCCACCTCCGCCAGCATCCAAAGCACGAACGAGGTCGCCCGCGAATAGCCCGCGCGACATGCCTGGGCGAGATCGAGTCCTGCGCCGACGCCCAATCGGACCGACAACGCCTGCAGCACGATCGCCATCAGGTTGGACAACAGGATGACCGACAGCAGCGTGTAGCCGAACGCCGACCCGCCGGCGATGTCCGTCGCCCAGTTGCCAGGGTCCATATAGCCGACCGCAACCAGGAAGCCGGGACCGATATAGGCCCGCAGATTGCCGATCCCGACGCGGCCAGCCGGCACGGGAACGGTGCGGAAGCTCTCCGACAGCGAGCGGCCGAGCGGGGTGGCGGTGGGCGTCATCGGCGGACCTTCTGGCGCAAGCGGCGGGCGGTCACAAGCAACTCAGATCACGCTCATGTCGGTGTTGTAATGGTGCCATGCAAAGATCGCCGCCGCGCCGCGATGCGGGCGCCACGCTTCGGCAAGCGCGCGCACCTGTTTCTCGGATGGGCGGGTCTCATGGCCGAGAAGCCGTCCGACCTCGATCTGCACCGCCAGATCGCCGGCGGGCCATATGTCGGAACGACCTTCCGCGAAGAGCAGGTAGATCTCCGCCGACCAGCGACCGATGCCCTTGACCGCGACAAGGGCCGCGATCGCCGCCTCGTCGTCGGCGGGCAGCGCCGCGAGCGGCAGGCGGCCGCTGGTAACCTCGTCCGCCAGGCTGCGGGCGTAACCGGCCTTCTGCCGGGACAGCCCGGCGGCGCGGAGCTGCTCGTCGGTAGCGGCGGCGACGCGTTGCGGACTGGTAGCGTCGCCGACTGCCGCGTCGAGCTTGCGCCACACCGCGTCGGCGGAGGCGACGCTAACCTGCTGCCCGACGATAGTCCTGAGCAGCGTCGCGAAGCCGCGTTCGCGCAGGCGGGGACCGGGATAGCCGACGCGCGCGATCCCCGCGGCAAAGGCGGGCTCGACCGCGGCGAGCGCGTCGAGGCTCGTCCTGATCTGCTCGGCGTTCATGCTTGATCGCCCCCTGGGGGCACGGCATGGCGCGAAGCATCATTGGTGGAGACAATCATGCCCAAGCTTATCGTCGTCCTGCGTGATGGGGAAGAACGCGTCCTCGACGGCGAGACCGGACTGTCGGTGATGGAGAACATCCGCGACGCGGGGATCGATGAGATCCTGGCGCTCTGCGGTGGCAATTGCAGCTGCGCGACCTGCCACGTCCATGTCGATCCCGAACATTTCGCCAAGCTGAAGCCGATGAGCGAGGACGAAAACGATCTACTCGACTCGACCAGCGAGCGCGACGCGACCTCGCGGCTTTCGTGCCAGATCCAGTTCGGGCCGCAGCTCGACGGACTGAAGGTCCGGATCGCCGAAGAGGACTGACACAGGCGCCCGCGCGCCGACGCCGCCATGCCCGAAGATCACGCCGCCGCTTGACAGCGGAGAGCGGCCCGGCTTTTACTCAGACAATTGGTTTGGGGAGAGGGTGTGGCGAGCGTCGAGCTGACCACGGTCAGCAAAAGCTATGGCGCGGTCCGCGTGATCGACGCCCTTTCGCTCGCAATCGGGTCCGGCGAACTCGTCGTCTTCCTGGGCCCGTCGGGATGCGGCAAGTCGACGCTGCTGCGCATGATCGCGGGGCTGGAGACCGTCGACGACGGCAGCATCTCGATCGGTGGTCGCCGTGTCGACCGGCTGGCTCCCGGCGACCGCGGCGTCGCGATGGTGTTTCAGCACTACGCGCTCTACCCGCATATGAGCGTCCGTCAGAACATGGCGTTCGGCTTGCGCAATGTCCGTCTCGCGCCCGCCGAGATCGAGCGGCGGATCGCCGACGCGGCGCGGGTGCTGGAGATAGAGCAGTTGCTCGACCGCAAGCCCGGGCAACTGTCCGGCGGTCAGAAGCAACGCGTCGCGATCGGTCGCGCCATCGTCAAGGAGCCGCTGGTATTCCTGTTCGACGAACCGCTGTCGAACCTGGACGCGGCGCTACGCGGACGGACGCGCGTGGAGATCGCGCAGCTGCATCAGCGCATGGCCTCGACGATGATCTTCGTCACCCACGATCAGGTCGAGGCGATGACGCTGGCCGACCGCATCGTCGTCCTGAACGACGGCCGTATCGAACAGATCGGCACGCCCATGGAGATTTACGCGCGGCCGCATTCCACCTTCGTCGCCGGCTTCGTCGGATCGCCGAAGATCAACCTACTGCCGGCCGCGGTGGAGGCCAACGGCACGGCTGCACGTGCGCTGATCGGTAGGGATATCGTTATCGACCTCCCCTTGGCCGGTTTGCGGCATCCGGCGCGCTTCGTCACGTTGGGTGTGCGTGCCGAAGCGGTCACGGTCGGTGGCGGCGGTCCGATCGAGGGCACTGCACGGGTGGTCGAGCGGCTCGGCGATCGCACATTGGTGCATGTCGAGCTTGCGACGGGGCAGGGTGGAGCGGGGCCTCAGATCATGGCCACCGACCGGGGCGATAGTCGCGTTGCGGTCGGCGATCAGGTCGCGATCAGCATCGATCCGACCGCCGTGACCCTGTTCGATGCGGCGGGCCGCAGTCATCATGCCGGTCTCGACGATGATTGACGCCCGAAGCCGCGGCGAGTGGCGCAATCTGGCCTTCGTGGCCCCATTTCTCGCGGTGTATGTGACGCTGCTAGTCTACCCGCTGGTCGCGGGCATCGGGCTGAGCTTCTATAAGGCGGACCTGTTCGGGTCCGAGGGGTTCGTCGGCTTGCGCAACTATGCGCGCCTCGCCGGCGACGCTTCGTTCCACGGGACCGTCGGCAACACCTTCTACTTCGTGCTGTTGACCGTGCCGGCGCTGGCACTGATTGGTCTGGGGCTTGCGCTGGTGCTCAACCGCCAGACGCGATCGGCTGCCGTGCTGCGCGGCATCTTCTTCGCGTCCACGGTGCTGTCGGTGACCATCGTGACGCTGGTCTGGCGGATGGTGTTCCTGCCGGACAGTGGGCTCATCACCGCGCTTCTGGCGCCGTTCGGTATCCCGCCGATCCCGTTTCTCGACAGCGAAGCACTCGCGCTGCCAGCGATCGCGGTGACGACGATCTGGTGGTGCATCGGTCTGCCGATGATGCTGTTCCTCGCCGCGCTCCAACAGGTGCCGCGCGAGCTGTACGAGGCCGCCAAGCTGGATCGTGCGAGCCGGTGGCGGACGCTCGTCTCCATCACCCTCCCGTCGATTTCCCGGACCTTCATCCTGGTGCTGATCATCGAAGTAATCCTGCAGTTCCAAGTGTTCGGGCAGGCGCAGATCATGACGCTGGGCGGGCCTAACAACGCCTCGCGCCCGATCGTGCTGTTCATCTATGAGGCGGGGTTCCGCCGCTGGGACCTCGGCTATGCGGCCGCGGCATCGCAGGTCCTGTTCGCGCTGATCCTGACGGCGGCCGCGGCGCAATATGCCGTGTCGCGGCGACGGGAGCCGGGGCGTTGATGCACGGACGCAGCAGGCTGGCTTTCGCGCTGGTGGTGCTCGCCGCCGTGCTCATGCTGTTGCCGCTCGTCTGGGTGCTGGCGCTGTCGTTCAAGCCCAATGCCGAGCTGATGGTCAGCACCTCGTCGGTGTTGCGTGCGCCTTATACCCTGGAGAACTACCGCACCATCTTCGGCCAGTCGGCGGTGTTCGGTTGGATCGCCAACAGCCTGATCGTGTCGCTCGGCATGACCGCGGGTGTGCTCGTGCTGTCGTCGCTGGCGGGGTATGCCTTTGCCCGGCTGGAGTTCCCCGGACGGCGGGCATTGCTGGTGTTCGTGCTGCTGGGACTGGCGATCCCGGAACAGGCGGTGATCCTGGCGCGGCATCAGATGTTCAGCGCGCTCGATATCCACAACACCTATCCAGCGCTGATCCTGCCGCACCTGGCCGCGCCGTTCGGCGTGTTCCTGATGACGCAGTATTTCAGTGCGATCCCGAAGGAACTGGACGAGGCCGCGCTGCTCGACGGCGCGTCGCGGTTCAAGATCTTCTGGCGCGTCCTGTTGCCGCTGACGATCCCGGCGCAGGCGACGCTCGGCATCCTCACCTTCGTCACGGGATGGAACGATTACTGGTGGCCGCTGATCTCCGCCACCCGCGCCGATATGTTCACGCTGACGGTCGGGATCGCCGCCAGCCAGATGAACTTCGCGCAGACCGAAGGGCTCGGCTTCCTGATGGCGCAGGCGGTATTCGCGAGCCTGCCGATCCTGATCGTCTACATCTTCTTCCAGAAGTACATCGTCCAGGCCGTCCAGGGCGCCGCCGCGCGATGAGGTGGCCGTGGCTCCTCCTCCTCCTCGCGACGCTGCCGGGCTGCGGCGGCACACCCGACCCGCGCACCCAGATCACGCTGCAGCGCTTCTTCGGCGCATGCGACGCGCAATATGGCCGCAGCACCGATGTCGCGAAGGCAGAGGGCGAGTGCGGGATCATCACCACGCTGGTCAACAAGTTCGAAGCCGACAATCCGGACATCGCCGTCAAGACCAACATCGTCTTCTGGCCCGGTTACGACCAGCTCACCGCGCAGCTCGCCGCCAATGACGAGCCGGACCTGGTGACGATGCACGTCTCCGTGCTGCCGGATTTCCAGGCGCGCGGGCTGCTGACGCCGATCGGCGGTGAACTGGTCGCCGCCGGCATCGACCCGGCGCGCTTCACCCCCGCGGCGGCGCGCGCGGTGACGTTGGGCGGCCGGATCTATGGCCTGCCCTTCGATAACTGGGCGCCGCTGTGGCACATCAACATGAACGAGTTCCGCCGCGCCGGACTGGTCCGGAACGGCAAGCCGATACTGCCGCGCAACGGGCCCGAGCTGCTGCGCCAGGCCGAGCAGTTCAAGCGTGCGACGGGCAAACCCTATCTCGTCCAGATCAGCGCCAACGAATATGCGACCTACGCGCGCAACCTCTACACATTCCTGATGCAGCAGGACGCGCGGTTCTTTGCCGATCCCAAGCGGATCCGGCTGCGCACGCCCGAGGCCAAAGCCTATCTCTCGCTGTTCAAGGAGATCAGGGATCGCGGACTGACCACGCGCAACCAGGACTATTCGGCCGCCACCGCGAGCTTTCTGAACGGAGGCGGCGGCGTCCTGCTGACGGGCAATTGGATGGTCGGGGCGTTCGACCTGGAGTCCAAGTCCAAGGGCAAGCCGCTGAGCAACGGCTATGCCGTCGCGCCGTACCCGCAGCTGTTCGGCGCGTCGCCCGCGCGCTATGTCGACGGTCACGTCTGGGTGATGCCGACCAATCCGCGGCGGACCCCTGCCCAGCGCGCCGCGGTGCTGCGGCTGATGCGCTTCCTCGCCGACCACGAGGCCGACTGGGCCCGGACCGGCCACCTGCCGACCTTCACCGACGTCATCGCCAGCCCGCGCTTCACGACCCTGCCGCACCGCGCGAATTATGCCGCGCTGACCAGGGTCGGCGCGCCGCTGCCGGCGGGCGTACGGCGTCAGTATCCGATCGAGACGATCATCGGCGAGGAGTCCGCCGCGGCGATCAACGGCAACAAGACGATCGACCGCGCGCTCGCCGACGCCGAACGCCGCATCAACGACCTGCTCGACAATATCTGAGGAATATCATGATCAAGGCTTCCGTCATCGCCGATGTCGATTTCAGCGTCGCGCCGCTCGATCGGCGCATTTTCGGGACCTTCGTCGAGCATATGGGCCGTTGCGTTTACGGCGGCATCTATGAGCCCGGGCATCCTACCGCCGGTGCCGACGGGTTGCGCGGCGACGTGCTCGAGCTGACGCGCGAGCTCGGACCGACGATCGTGCGCTACCCAGGCGGCAACTTCCTGTCCGGCTACAACTGGGAGGACGGCGTCGGCCCCAAAGACCAGCGGCCCGTGCGCCTGGACCTCGCCTGGGGATCGACCGAGACCAACCAGTTCGGCACCAACGAGTTCATCGACTGGTGCCGGATCGTCGATGTGGAACCCATGTTCGCGGTCAACATGGGCACCCGCGGACCCGACGAGGCGCGGGAGTTCATCGAATATTGCAACCACCCGGGCGGTACCGCGCTGTCCGACCTGCGCCGCGCGCACGGCTATGAGAAGCCGCACGACATCAAGTTCTGGTGCCTCGGTAACGAGATGGATGGACCGTGGCAGATCTGTAAGAAGACCGCGACCGAATATGGCCGCGCGGCGCAGGAGACCGGCAAGCTGATGCGCATGGTCAGCGATGGCCTGTCGCTCGCCGCCTGCGGCTCCTCCTATCGCGCGATGCCGACCTATGCGGCCTGGGAGTATGAAGTCCTCGAGCATTGCTTCGAGGAGGTCGATTACATCTCGCTGCACCAATATTTCCGCAACGATGATGACGACATCGCCAAGTTCATGTCGGCGCTCGACGATCTCGACGGCTTCATCAAGTCGGTCGCGGCGATTGCCGACGCGGTCGCCGCCAAGCGCCGTTCGACCAAGCGCATCATGCTGTCGCTCGACGAATGGAACGTCTGGTACAAGGCGCACGGGCCCTCCGACCTGAAGAAGCCAGGCTGGCCACAGGCGCCCGACCTGCTCGACGAGATCTACAACGCCGAGGACGCACTGATCGTCGGCGGCGCGTTGATCGTCCTGATGAACAATGCCGACCGGGTAAAGGTCGCTTGCCTCGCCCAGCTCGTCAACGTCTTGGGCGCGATCCACACCGATACCGGCGGGCCGGCCTGGCGTCAGACCATCTTCCACCCCTTCGCACTCGCGTCGCGGCACGCGCACGGCAACACGCTGCGCACCCAGAGCGACGGTCCGATGGTCACGACGCTCGCGCACGGCGACGTGCCGGTGCTGATGCATGCCGTAGTGCATGATCCGCAAACCGGCCGCGCGACGATCTTTGCGCTCAACCGCAGCGCCGATGCGCCGATGGAGCTCACCGTCGCGTTGCGTGGCGCCGGCGAGGCGATGACGCTCGAGCTTGCGACCGAGCTTCACCACCACGACCTGAAAGCCATCAATGATCGCGACAACCCCGACCGGGTCACGCCCGCGACCAACGACACGGCGCGGGTCTCCGGGCATCGGATCACCGCCGAGCTGAAGCCGCTGTCGTGGAACGTCATCGTCGTGGCGACGCGGTGAGCGGCTTGCGCCGCAGGCCGAACGCCGATTAGATCAGGTGATGGGATCGATCGCTCGCTAATGGCGAACCGCGTCAAGGCGCCGACTGCGCTGCGGCTGCACGGCACCATTGCGCGCGATATCGGGATGGCGATCGTGTCCGGCCGTTTCGCCCCAGGCCATGTCCTCGACGGCGAGATTTCCGCCAGCGAGGGTCTCAGCGTCTCGCGCACCGCCTATCGCGAGGCGATGCGGATCCTCGCCGCCAAGGGCCTCGTCTCGTCGCGGCCCAAGATGGGCACCTCCGTCAGCGGGCGGGCGGCGTGGCACCTGCTCGACCCGGACGTGTTGGCCTGGATCTTCAAATCCGAACCGGACGAGCATCTGGTCAACAGCCTGTTCGAGCTTCGCCGGATCGTCGAGCCCGAGGCCGCGGCGCTCGCGGCGTTGCGTCGGACCGACGATCAGCTGGTGGCGATGGCGGATGCGCTGGACGGCATGGAGCGCTTCACGCTTGCGCATGAGGAGGGGCGGGCCGCCGACCAGCGCTTCCACGCCGCCCTGCTCGACGCCAGCGGCAATGCCTTCCTGACCTCGCTGACGAGCGGGGTCAGCGCCGCGGTAGAATGGACCACGATTTTCAAACAACGCCGCAGCCCGCTTCGCCGCGACCCGCTGCCCGACCATCGCCAGGTGTTCGAGGCCGTCCGCGCGGGCAACGCGGTCGCCGCCCGTGTTGCCATGACCACGCTCGTCGAACAGGCCTATCGCGACACCACCGGCGCCGATCAACCCGCCGCAGCGTGAGCCAAAAGCTTATTGAGCGATGACGGGCCAGCCGTCCTTGGTCCAGCCGATCGGTGCGATGCGAAGCGTCGGCACACCCTTGTTGCGCGCGTCATAGGCGTGCCAAGCCATGATCTCGCGATCACCAATGCGCGCGATGCCCGGGTGACCTGGGCCACGGAAGCGCCGCGTCTTGTCCAGGCTGGCGTGGAGCACGACCTGCCCATAGCCCTGCATCATCCGCTTGCCATCGTAATCGACATAGGGGCCGGTCACGGCCTTCGACCGGCCGACCACCGTGTAATATGTGCTGGCGGCGCCGCGACAGCAGGAGTCGAAGGAAGCGAACAGATAATAATATCCGCCCCGGTCGATGATGAACGGCGCTTCGACCGCGCCGGGGCTGGCGCGCCGCGCGATCGGATAGAGCGTCTTGTCGGTCGTCGAAGGCTTGCCGGTCGCGGGGTCAAGGCGGATCATCTTGAGGCCGGTCCAGAAACTGCCGAACGATAGCCAGTGGTTACCTTCGCGATCGGCGATGAAATTGGGGTCGATCGCATTGTGATCGCTGGCGCGCGTCGATGCATAGACCAGCCCCTGATCGGTCCACTTGTAATCGGGCGAGCGCTGGTCGAGCGTCGGCGAGGTCGCGAGGCCGATTGCGGAATGATTGCTGCCGAAGGTCGAGACCGAATAGTATACCCGATACTGCCCGTTTACGAAGGCGACGTCCGGGGCCCATAGCCCCTTGGTGCCGCGAACGGTCGTCTTGGCCCATTCGGGCAGCTTGGCGAAGACCGCGCCGACCTTCGTCCAGGTGACGAGATCCTTCGACGTGCGGATGTGGATCAGGCCCGGCGGCTCGTTCTCGGAACTGACGGTGTTGAACAGGTACCAGGTGTCGCCGGCGCGGATCAGCGCCGGATCGTGGACGGGCGATATGTCCCCCGCCATGCGATCGTTGATACTGGTCGTGGGTGCGGGCGAGGGCGGAACAGGTGGTGCCGACTGGGCGCCGAGCATCAGCCCGGCGACCGCGACTGCTGCGCAACGTTTGATCGGCACACCCATCCTCCTGCCTGCCAGTACCGCCTCAGAGTCGGACGCGAACGCCCGCGCCGAACGTCCGGTCGAACAACCTGGTATCACGCGGCGTGATACCGCTGGTGCCGAAGCTGTCCTGGTACTTCTCGTCGAGCAGGTTGGTCGCGTCGATGGTCAGCGTGATCGCGTCATTGATCGCGTAGCTGGCGGAGAAATCGAGGAAGCTGAGCGGCTTGACGACGATCCGGCCGTCCGGGACCACCGCCGAATAGCTGTCGGTGTAAGACGAGCGCCAGTTGTATGCGAGCCGCGCCGAGAAACCGTATTTCTCGTAGATGCCAACGAGGTTGTAGGAGTATTTCGACAGCGGCGTGATCGCGCGCTCGACCCCGGCGGCATCGGTCAACGATCCGTCCGCATAGGTGAAGCTCGCCTGCGCGCCGAACCCGCCGAGCGCGCCGGGCAGGAAGTCGAGGAACTGCGTCGCCGCGATCTCCACCCCCTTCAACTCGCCGCTGGCCGTGTTGCGCGGCCGGGTGATGAGGAAGTTCTGCAGACCGCCGCCCGCGGCGACCTGCGGTTCGACGCTGGTCGAGGTCTGGATGTAGTTGCTCAGCTTCTTGTAAAAGCCCGCCACGGTGATCGAGCCGGTGCTCGACATGTACCACTCGGCCGTCACGTCGACATTGTCCGACTTCACCGCCGCGAGGTCGGGATTGCCGCCGGCGCCGGTGCCGAACGCCGTGCTGCCACCGGTGATCGAGGTCGGCGTGAGGCTGATCGCGGGATTGAGCTCGGCGAATTGCGGCCGGAAGATCGCCTTCCCGGCGACCGCGCGAAGCACCACGTCCTCCATGGGCCGGAACTTCAGCGTCAGGGTGGGAAGGATGTTCAGCTCGTTGCGCCGCCCGGTGGTCGGCGAGAGGACCGGGCCGGTCGGAAGGTTGGTGACCTGGATCGCGTCCAGCGTCGTCACGGTGTTGACCAGGCGCGCGCCGAGGGTTCCGGTAAAGGCTTCGCTTTCATTGCCGAACTGCACCTGCGCGTACGCCGCATAGACCGACTCGCGCAGCGAGAATACCGACGGGGGGTCGAACGGCGGCGCACCGGCCGGTCGGCCGGCGAGGGCGCGCAGCCGATCCAGGTTGGTGTTGATGTAGTCGGTGCTCGGCAACGCGAACCCGTCGACGCCCAGCGCGCCGCCGATGATATCGCCGGGCGCGTTGGTGATGATGCCCGCAAAGCCGCTGACCGGCGTAAAGTTCAGCCCATATGGGGCGTTGCTCGCCGCCGCCGAGTCGCCCTCGCGCAGCGCATAGCGCGCGCCGAACTTCAGATTCTTCAGGAAGCCGCCGTCGATGTTGTAGGTGACATCGCCACGCCACGCATATTGGTCGCTGTGCGCCTCGTTGCGCTGATCGAACAGCGTCAGCAGGTTGAAGTTGGCGCCGTTGGTCACATTGAACCCGTTGAACGCGATGCTCGGCGTACCTCCGACATCGAAATTATAGTCGACGCGGGGAATCACGAACGCGGTGTCGACGATAATGGCGCGGCTGAACACGTCGCTTTTGCTATAGGTGAATTCGGTCGAGACGACCGCGTCACCCGCGTTGAATCGCGTGCCGACGTTGAACTGATAACCATCGGTGACCTGGTCGAACGCCTGCTTGCTGGTGATGGTGAAATTGTCGCGGGTCGTGATCGTCCCGGCCACCGGGCGCAGCACCCGGTTGGGCACTGACGGCTCGTCGAAGCCGACCGTCCCCGTGCGACGCGTGTTGACGGTCACGGCACCAGCCTTGGGCAGGCCGACGAAGAAGTTGACGTCGTAGTTCTGCCGATAGCCGGTGTACAAGGCGTCCGCGAAGATCTCCAGGTCCGGGTTCGGCTTCCACTGGAACGAGGCATTGACCGCGGGACGCTGACGATTGCCGTCGGTCACCAGCCCGCCGACCGTGTCTGGGATCAGCGTGGGATCGGCGGCGCTGAGCGGGTTGAAGCCGAAGTTGAACGCGGTTTGGTCGCGATATTTGCGGTCGTTGTACGAGCCGCCGATCAGGATGCCGAATTCCTGTCCGCCGGAGGTTGTCCAGCGATTGCTGATCAGACCGCTGCCGACATAGCTCCACTTGTCGCGCTTGTCGCTGTAGAAGGCGCGCCCGCCGCCTGCCAGGGTGAAGCCGGTGTCGAAGTCGAGCGGCCGGCGCAGCCGGATGTCGATCGTGCCCGAAACGCTGCCTTCGATCTGGTCGGAAGTGGTGGTCTTGTAGACGTCGACGCCCGCGACGAGCTCGGCCGGGATATCCTGCAGCTGGACGCCGCGGCCGGTGCCGGTGAACACTTCGCGCCCGTTGATCAGCGTCTCGACATTGGGCAGACCGCGCACCAGCACCGAATTGACCTCGCCGCCGCCACGCGCGACCTGGATGCCGGTCACGCGCTGCAGCGCGTCGGACACGGTGTTGTCGGGGAACTTGCCGATATCCTCGGCGACGATCGAATCGACGACCGCGGTCGCGTTGCGCTTGATGTCCTGTGCGCCCTGCAAGCTGGCGCGGATGCCGGTGACGACGACGTCGGCAACGTCGTCGCTCTCTTCCTGCGGGGTGGTGGCCTGTGTGCCGCCGGCCGCGACGCTGCCCTGCGCGCCCTCGGCCGGGCTCGCCGGCGTGGTCTGCGCCCACGCGCCTGACCCGGTCGTCAATGCTAGAACCGATGCCGTAACGGCGAGCTGCCTGAAAAGCGTCATACCCTCTCCCCTGTGTTCGCCGATCTGTCGCCTGTGAAGGTTCCGTCGGCTATTACTCAGACAAAACGATAGACAAGCGTTTGGCGGGGTGCAAGTGACCTTAGTTCGATTAATCAGACAAAAGGCGCTGTTGCCCGGTGGCGGTTGGCGATAGCGTTGTCGCGACGAGATTTGGGGACGTGGTCGTATGCTGACGGGTCAATCCATCATTGCCGGGACGCCGGCCGGCGGCGGTCACCCGTTCAGGGCGATCGATCCCTCGACCGGTGCTTCGCTGGAACCCGAATATGCAGGTGCCGGGGAGGGAGAGGTGGCGCTCGCCTGTGCTGCGGCAGAGGGTGCGTTCGACACCTTCGCGCATGCCGCGCCGGAGGTCCGGGCGCGCCTGCTGGAGGTGATCGCCGACGAGATCATGGCGCTGGGCGACCCGTTGCTCGAGCGTGCGGCGGCGGAGTCGGGCTTGCCCGCTGCACGGCTGACCGGCGAGCGAGGGCGCACCGTGGGGCAACTCCGCCTGTTCGCCGCCGAAGTCCGCGAGGGCGGCTGGCAAGGTGTCCGCATCGATCCGGCAATCCCGGACCGTCAGCCGATGCCGCGATCCGACCTGCGGCTGCGCACGATCGCGATCGGGCCCGCGGCGGTGTTCGGCGCGAGCAATTTCCCGCTCGCCTTTTCCGTTGCGGGTGGCGACACCGCCTCGGCGCTGGCGGCGGGCTGTCCCGTCGTCGTCAAGGGCCACCCGGCGCAACCCGGCACATCGGAGCTGGTCGGCCAGGCGATCACGCGCGCGGTCGACGCCTGCGGACTGCCCGCCGGCGTCTTTTCGCTGCTGCTGGGCACGGGTAACGCACTGGGCAGCGCTCTCGTCGCCGATCCGCGCATCGCCGGCGTCGGCTTCACCGGCTCGCGCAGCGGCGGGCTGGCGCTCATGAAGATTGCCGCCGCCCGGCCGGTGCCGATCCCCGTCTATGCGGAGATGAGCAGCATCAATCCGGTGGTGCTGTTCCCTGGCGCGCTCGCGGCCCGCGCGGAGGCATTGGGCGCGGCGTTCGTGGCATCACTGACCCTGGGGTCCGGGCAGTTCTGCACCAACCCCGGCCTGGTGCTGGCGATCGAGGGCCCGAACCTCGACCGCTTCCTCGACGCCGCGGCGGCGGCCACGGTCGCAGCGGGGCCCGCGACGATGCTGACCCCCGACATCCACGCGGCCTATGAGGCGGGCGTGGCGCGGCTGGGGGCGCTACCTGACGTGATGGCGCTCGCCCGAGCCGATTCAACCGGCGGGCCGCACAGCGGGCGCGCGGCATTGTTCGCGATGCCGGCGCGCGCCTTCATCGCTCGTGCCGAGGCATCGCAGGAGGTGTTCGGCGCCGCGTCGCTGGTGGTGCGCTGCGCCGACGCGGACGAGCTCCGCGCCGTCATCGCGCATGTCGAGGGCCAGTTGACCGCGACCTTGCACTTCGATGCCGTCGACGAACCGGTGGTGGCGACCATGATCCCCGCGCTCGAGCGCATCGCCGGCCGGCTGATCGCCAATGGCTGGCCGACCGGTGTCGAGGTGTCGCACGCGATGGTGCATGGCGGGCCGTACCCGGCGACCTCCGACGGTCGCACCACGTCGGTCGGCACCCTGGCGATCGAGCGGTGGCTGCGGCCGGTCTGCTACCAGGACTTCCCCGATGCGTTGCTGCCGCCGGTGCTGCGCGAGGGCGGCCAGGCCGGTATCGCGCATCGGTTCGACGGCGCGCGGAGGGGTTGACGATGGCCAGCCTGATCCAGTTGATCGATCCCAAGGACCAGCGGATCGTCGCCCTGCGCGACGGTGACACGCGACGGGTGGAGGGTTTCGAGCGCACTTACGACCTGGCGCTTTCCGCACTGGCATCGGGCCAGGGGCTGCTCGACGCGGCCCGGGCGCGGCTTGGGCCGGCGGTGGATGTGGACGCGGCGATGGCGGAGCGCCGCGTGCTCGCGCCGATCGACCATCTCGATACCGCCCATTGCCACCTGACCGGTACCGGCCTGACGCATCTCGGCTCCGCCGCCGGGCGCGACCAGATGCACAAGGCGGCCGCCGGCGGCACCGTCACCGATTCGATGCGGATGTTCATGCTGGGCGTCGAGGGGGGCAAGCCCGCGCCGGGCGAGGTCGGTGCGCAACCCGAATGGTTCTACAAGGGCGACGGCACCGCGCTGGTCGCCACCGGCGCGCCGCTATCGTCGCCGGCGTTCGCGCTCGACGGCAGCGAGGAGCCGGAGATCGCGGGCCTGTACGTCATCGACGCCGACGGCACGCCCGTGCGGCTCGGCTATGCACTGGCAAACGAGTTCTCCGATCATGTGACCGAGCGCGGCAACTATCTCTGGCTCGCCCATTCCAAGCTGCGCAATGCATCGCTGGGTGCCGAGTTGTTCATCGGTACGTTGCCCGATGACGTGCGCGGCACCAGCCGGGTGTTGCGCGACGGCCAAACGATCTGGGAAAAGCCGTTCCTGTCGGGGGAGGCGAACATGTCGCACACGATCGCGAACCTCGAACATCATCACTTCAAGTACGCGCAGTTCCGGCGGCCCGGCGACGTCCATGTCCACTTCTTCGGCACCGCGACGCTGTCGTTCGCCGACGGGATAGCGACAGAGCCGGGCGACGTGTTCGAGATCGAGGCGCATCCCTTCACGCTGCCGTTGCGCAATACGCTCACGGTCGACGCCGCCGAAGCCGTCGCGTTGCGCGCGCTGTGAGCGAGCCGATCCGCATCGCGCTGGTCGGGATCGGCAAGATCGCGCGCGACCAGCATATCCCCGCCCTCGCCGCCAACCCGGCATATGATCTGGTCGCCTGCGTCACGCGCCATGCGCCGCTGCCGGGCGTACCCGCTTATCCGAGCATCGAGGCGTTGCTGGCGGAGCGACACGATGTGCAGGCGGTGTCGTTCTGTACGCCGCCCCAGGGTCGTCATGCGATCGCGCGTCAGGCGCTAGACGCCGGCAAGCACGTCATGCTCGAGAAGCCGCCGGGCGCGAGCGTCACCGAGATCGACGACCTGATCGCCACCGCCACTGCGCAGGGAGTCGCCCTGTACGCGACCTGGCACACGCGCGAGGCGCCCGCGATCGAGCCGGCGCGTTCGTGGCTCGCCGACCGCCGGATCGAGCGAGTGACAATCAGCTGGAAGGAGGATGTCCGCCGCTGGCATCCCGGCCAGGCGTGGATCTGGGAACCGGGCGGGCTCGGCGTGTTCGATCCGGGGATCAACGCGCTGTCGGCGATCACCGCGATCCATCCTCATCGCATCTTCCTGACCGCGGCGGCGCTCGACTATCCGGCCAATCGCGGCGCCCCGATTACCGCGCGCCTTTCGCTCGCCGACGCTCTGGCGACCCCGATCGAGGCGACGTTCGACTGGCTGCAGACGGGTGACCAGATCTGGGAGATCGCGATCGAAGCCGAGGGCTCGACGGTTTTGCTGTCGGGCGGCGGCGCGAAGCTGGCGGTCGACGGGACGACGCTGGTCGATGCGACCGATGCCGAATATCCCGGCCTCTATCGGCGCTTCGCAGAGCTGGTGGCGACGCGATCACTGGACGTCGATCTGGCGCCGTTCAGGCTGGTCGCGGATGCGTTCATGCTCGGCAGCCGCCGGCAGGTGGCGGCATTCGAGGACTGAGCGTCAGCCGCGATAGCGGTGCGGCGCGAGGCCCCTCACGCCCGGCTCGATCTCGAACAGCGCGCCCGCCAGCGGCTCGTGCTCCGCGCCGGCGGCGGCGGAGGTGACGAACATGCGATCCAGCCGCTCGCCCGCGAAGACACAGTTGGTGATCTGGCTGGCGGGTAGCGCGATCGAGCGATCAAGCTCGCCGTCCGGCGTGAAGCGGCTGACCCGGCCGCCGCCGTAGAAGGCGATCCACAATCCGCCTTCGGCATCCATCGTCATGCCGTCAGGCCGCCCCTGCGCGGGGTCGAAGACGAGGAACGGCTCGCATTTGCCAAGCTCACCGCGCGCGTCGATCGGAAAGCGGTACACCGTCGCGCGGCCGGTGTCGGTGTGGAACAGCGCCGAAGTCCGCTCGCAGATCGCCGGGCCGTTGGCGATGATGATGTCGCGTTCGATGCAGGCGACTTGGCCGTCGGGGTCGAGCCGATACAGCGCCCCGCTCGGGCGATCGGCAGTGACCGGCATCGTCCCGGCCCAGATCCGCCCCCAGCGGTCGGCCTTGGCATCGTTCATGCGGTTGTCCGGCAAATCCGGCTCGGGATCGTGGAACGGCATCAGCGTGAGGGGATCGAGCGTCAGGCGCGCGAACCCGCTTTGCAGGCCGACTATGAACCCGGGTGTGCCCTCTCGCTCGATGATCCAGCCGATCATCTCCGGCATCGTCCATTGCGAGACCTGCCCGCCCTCCAGTCGCAGCCGGTGGAGTTTGCGACCGAGGATGTCGGTCCAATAGACGCTGTCCTCGCGCGCCGACCACCACAGCCCCTCGCCGAGCAGGTCGCGGTGATCGCGCGCGATGACGCGGGGTTGCGGCATCAGTGATTGTGGCGGGGGATGCCGTGGGTCTGGGCGATGCGCTTGAACTCCACCGCGTCGCGCAGGACCATCCCCTCGCCGAGCTGATCGACCCCCGATCGCAGGATCTTCTGCCACGGCGTCTGGCTGGCGGGAAAGGCGAAGCCACCCGCCGCCTCCAGCGCGGCGCGTCGCCGCTCCAGCTCACCCGGTTCGAGCAGTGCGTTGACCTGGCCGCGCTTCAGGTCGACGCGCACGCGATCGCCGGTTTGTAGGAGGGCCAGTCCGCCGCCCGCGGCCGCTTCGGGCGAGGCGTTGAGGATCGACGGCGACCCCGAGGTGCCCGACTGGCGCCCGTCGCCGATACAGGGCAGCGCCTCGATCCCGGCTTCGATGAGCCGCACCGGCGCCCGCATGTTCACCACCTCCGCGGCACCCGGATAGCCAATCGGGCCGGCGCCGCGCATAAACAACAGGCTGGTCGCGTCGATGCCGGTGGCGGGATCGTCGATCCGGGCGTGATAATCCTCGGGCCCGTCGAACACGACCGCCGTGCCCTCGAACGCGTCGGGGTCTTCCGGGTTGGAGAGATAGCGGGCGCGGAACGCGTCGGAGATGACGCTCAGCTTCATGATCGCGCTGTCGAACAGGTTGCCGCGCAGCACCGTGAACCCGGCCTCGTTCTTCAACGGCGCGTCGAACGGGCGGATCACGCGCTCGTCCTCGATCACGGCGTCGCGATTGTTGTCGCCGATGCTGCGGCCGTTGACGGTCAGCGCACCCTCGTGGATCAGCCCCTGCTTCATCAGTTCGGCAACTACGGCGGGGACGCCGCCCGCGCGGTAGTAGTCCTCCCCCAGATACTCGCCGGCGGGCTGGAGGTTAACGAGCAGGGGCAGGTCGCGCCCGAATGCCTGCCAGTCCTGCAGGTTGAGATCGACCCCTAGATGCCGCGCGATCGCGATCAGGTGGATGGGCGCGTTGGTGGAACCGCCGATCGCTGAGTTGACCCGGATCGCGTTGATGAACGCCTCGCGCGTCATGATGTCGGACGGCTTGCGGTCGGCGAGCACCATCTCGACGATAGTCTGCCCGGTCCGCCATGCGCATTCCTGACGGTCGCGATAGGGCGCGGGGATCGCGGCGGAACCGGGCAGGGACATGCCCAGCGCCTCCGTCAGCGAGTTCATCGTGGTCGCGGTGCCCATGGTGTTGCAATAGCCGGTCGAGGGCGCGGAGGTCGCGACCAGCTTCACGAACCCGGCATAATCGAGTTCGCCCGCTGCCAGCAGCTCGCGCGCCTTCCACACGATCGTGCCCGAGCCGGTGCGCTCGCCCTTGTGCCAGCCGTTCAACATCGGCCCGACCGACAGCGCGATGGCCGGGATGTTGACGGTCGCCGCCGCCATCAGGCACGCCGGCGTGGTCTTGTCGCAGCCGATCGTCAGCACCGTGCCGTCGAGTGGGTAGCCGTACAGGATCTCAACCAGCCCGAGATAAGCCAGATTGCGGTCCAGCCCGGCGGTTGGGCGCTTGCCGGTCTCCTGGATCGGATGGACGGGGAATTCGATCGCGATGCCGCCGGCGTCGCGCACGCCCTCGCGTACCCGCTCGGCGAGCACCAGATGGTGGCGGTTGCATGGGCTCAGGTCGCTGCCCGTCTGCGCGATGCCGATGATCGGCTTGCCCGACTGCAGCTCCTCGAGCGACAGTCCGAAGTTCATGTAACGTTCGAGGTACAGCGCGGTCATGTCGGCGTTCGACGGATCGTCGAACCACGCGCGCGACCTCAGACTGCGTCCGCCACCGTTCTTGTCATCGTTCACGAGAATGTCCGCCCACCCGATTTACTCAGACAAATGCCTAGAACTGGCCCGGCATGCAAGGGGCGTTAGGCGAAGCTAACCTTGAATACGCTGGCATGTCGGGACGGCAACTCCTCGGGTACGCGCAGGACCAATGCCCCGTCCTGCTGCGAAAAGGCGACCGGCGTCGGCGACCCGAGCAGCTTGACCGATCGGATCGGCCGAGCGGCGCTTGCGTTCTTGCCCAGCGCGGTGACGGCGAGATCACCCGTCGGCACCCCTAGCACGGTGACGTAGAGTGCCTGCCCCTTGGTAGTGAAGCGCAGGTCCCGGGGCGTGTAGATGGCCTTCTCGTTGAACGCGCCTTCGACGGTCTCGGTCGGGCCTTCGCCATAGGCGGTCCAAGGCCGCGTGCCGTGGATCGCCTCGCCGTTGATCTTCATCCAGGCGGTCATCTCCGCCAGGAACGTGTCGCATTCGGGCGGCAGGCTGCCGTCGGGATATTGTACCACGTTGATCAGCAGGTTGCCGTTCTTGCTGACCACATCCGTCAGCATGTGGATGACTTCGGTCGTCGATTTGTATTTGAAGTTCTCGCTATAGTACCAGTCGCCGATCGACGTGTCCGTCTGCCAGGGTAGCGTGTTGATGCCCTTGAAGGTGCCGCGCTCGACATCCTGTACGCCCGCCTCGCGATAGAATTCGCCGGTGCCCAGATCCTTGTATGCATAGACCGCTTCCAGCTTTCCCCGGTGCCGCGCCATGTTTCGATTATAGAAGTGCGCCAGCAGCGTCCGGCCGACATCGCCGAACGGAATGCCGCCATCGGTGTAGAGGTAATCGGGCTGATAACTGTCGATCAGGTCCTGGACGCGGTCGAACCATTTGCGATGCCAGACGGGATTGTTCGCATACCAGGACCGGCCCCAGCGGAACGGCTCGTCATGCGGCGGGTGGTAAAGGTCGGCGTAGGCGGGATCGTTGCCGTCATAGCCGACGCCGCCGAGCGGCCAGACCTGATCGTACATGTGACTGGGGTAGAACCAGGCATAGCTTGGGCCGAGATGCTCGGACACGCCGAAGCGCAGTCCGTGCTTCAGCGTCGCCTTGCGCCAGTCGCCAACGATGTCGCGCTTGGGCCCCATCGCGACAGAATTCCAGCGATGGTGTTTCGAGTTCCAGAGATCGAAGTTGTCGTGATGGACACCCATCGACACGAAATACCTGGCGCCCGCGGCGCGAAACTGCGCCATCAGCCCGTCGGGGTCGAACTTCTCCGCCTTCCACAGCGGGATGATGTCCTTGTATCCGACCTTGGAGGGGTGACCGTAGGTCTTGACGTGGTGGTCGTAGTGCGGATGCCCTGGAATATACATGTTGCGCGCATACCAGTCGCCGACGCGCGGCACCGCCTGTGGACCCCAATGCGACCAGATCCCGAACTTGGCGTCTCGGAACCACTCGGGGCATTGATACTGTTTGAGTGAGGCGACGGAGAGATCGAACTGCCCGGGCGCCGCGACGGGAGCAGCCGCCTGAGCAAAGCTGCGCGGCGCGATCGGCGCCAGCAGCGACGCGCTCAGCAAAGCACGTTTCCCGAGATCGACCACCGCTACGTCCCCTTTTGTGATTTGTCTGACAATTCGCTAGTTCTGCGCGTGTCCGAAGCGGGCGACAAGAGGAAGATGCGATGATGGGGATCACGCGGCGAGGCTTCGGGCACATGCCAGGGGGCGACGCAGTCGAAGCGATCACGCTGACGAACGGGCGCGGGACGGCGGCCACGATCATCAGCTACGGCGCCACGCTGCAGGCCTTGGTCGGGCCGGACAGTCGCGGAGAGATGGCCGACGTTGTCCTCGGCTACCCGGCCTTGGAAGGCTATCTGTCGGGACGCGACTATCTCGGCGCAACGGTCGGCCGGGTCGCGAACCGCATCGCCGGCGGCCGCTTCGTCCTCGATGGAATCGAGTATCGCCTGACTCGCAATAACGGCAAAGCGCATCTGCATGGCGGCGAGGCGGGGTTTGACCGGGCGCTCTGGGCGGTGGACGGGGTCACAGAGCTTGCGACCTCAGCCTCCGTGACATTGTCGCATTTGAGCGTCGACGGCGACGAAGGCTATCCGGGCCGGGTCGAAGTGGAGGCCCGCTATACGCTCGACGACGAGGATCGCCTGACCATTGCATATCGCGCCACGACCGATCGGCCGACGATCGTCAACCTGACCAACCACGCCCTGTTCGACGCGGCGGGGGAAGGGTCGCCGGAAGGCGCGCTCGGCAATGTCCTGACCCTTGCCGCCGATGCTTATCTGGAAGTCGACGCTGATCTGATTCCGGTCGGTCCGCCCCGGAAGGTCGCCGGAACCGCTTTCGATTTCAGGCAGCCCCGCGTCATCGGGTCGGATACGGGGGCAACGGCCGAGCGGGCCGCGGTCGCGCGGCGCTATGACCACAACATGGTGCTACCGGACAATGCGGCACGCGCCGTGCGGTTGGTGGCGCGGCTGGAGGACCCGTTGTCGGGCCGCGCCATCGAATTCTCCACCGATCAACCCGGCCTACAACTCTATACCGGCGGCTTTCTGGACGGGACGACGCACGGCAAGCGGGGCAACCCCTATCGTGCCGGCGACGGCGTCGCGATGGAGCCGCAGCACTTCCCCGACGCGCCCAACCGGCCGGATTTCCCGTCGATCCGGCTCGACCCGGGTGCCGTTTACCAAAATCGTTCGGTGCTCGCCTTCGCCGCGCGTTGACCGCAAGGGGCCGCTTATTCCGAGGAAATCACACTATCATTCGTCAGCCAACCCGAACCCTCGTCTCGGCTGCGACGTTTCTAGCCCATGCCATTGTTCTCACTATGCATTCGCGATCGTGCCGGAGAGGCGCTCAACCACACCAGCATCGAGGCGGCGAACGTCTATGAAGCGCTCGCCTATGCCAACACGCGACTTCGCGACGCCTTCGAAGATGAACGTAGCGGCATTGACGCCAAGGGGCATATCGACGTCAGGGTTCCCGAGGGCGAGACGGTGGCGAGGTTGGTGTGCGCCGAAGCCATGATCGGCATGTCCTGACATGAACTGGCTACTCGCCGACGCGGACCCTCACGAGCTGCACCAGTCGCTGCCCGGTCCGCCGCGGCAGCAGGGTGAGCCCTCGCCGCCGCAGCCCTTGCCCGAGCCACCCGGCATTCCCGAGCCGGTCGACGCGCCGTACCCCGGCACACTGCGTCTGCGCGTCGACGCGACTGACGTGCAACGCGGTATCTTTCGCGTCCACCAAATCATTCCGATCGCCCAGCCGGGGCCGACCGTGCTGCTCTACCCCAAATGGCTGCCGGGTTTTCACGCGCCGCAAGCGCCGATCGAGCTGTTCGCCGGGCTAGTGCTGCATGCGGGCGGGGAGCCGATCGGCTGGTCACGGCACCCGGCGGTGGTCAATGGCTTCCGTTTCGACGCGCCGCCCGGCGTGGCGGCGATCGAGGCCGAGTTCCAGTATCTGTCGCCCACGGACGCGTCGCAGGGGCGTGTCCATTGCACACCCGACATGCTGTTCCTGCCCTGGAACACCGTACTCCTCTACCCGGCGGGCCATTACGCGCGGCAGATCGAGGTCGCCGCCAGCGTGCGTCTGCCCGAGGACTGGGAACATGCCTGTATCCTCGAAATGGAGGAGCAGGATGGCGCGGAACGCCGGTTCGCGCCCGTTGCGCTCGATACACTGATCGACTCGCCGGTGCTGGCGGGCCGCTACTTTCGCCGTTTCGCGCTGGACGAGCATGTCGGGCTCAGCGTCGCCGCCGACCAGCCGCATCAGCTGGATGCGACGTCCGACCAGATCGCAGCCCATCGCGCGGTGGTGGAGCAGGCGGACCGGCTGTTCGGCAGCCGCCGCTTCGACCGGTTCGAGATGCTGCTGGCGCTCAGCGACGAGATGGACGGGGCGGGGATCGAGCATCACCGTTGTTTCGAGGCGGTCAGCGTCGCAGACTATTTCATGCAATGGACGGACAACGTCACTCACCGTGACACCGTGTCGCACGAATATCTGCACAGCTGGAACGGCAAGGGACGACGCGGCGCCGACTCCTGGCAGCCCTGTTTCGAGCGCCAGATTCGCAACAGCCTGTTGTGGGTCTATGAAGGGCTGACGCAATATTGGACGCCGGTGCTGGCCGCGCGGTCGGGGCTATGGACGCCGGCGATGGCGCTCGGCTCGCTGGCCTACGCGGCGGCGCGCTACGACATCCGGCCGGGCAGCCGCTGGCGGCCGACCATCGACACGGTGCGCGATCCCGAGATCGCCGCACGCGCGCCGCTGCCCTGGCCGAGCTGGCAGCGTAGCGAGGACTATTATGGCGAGGGGGCACTGATCTGGCTCGACGTCGATACCCGACTGCGCGCCGACTCCGATGGAAGGTGCACGCTCGACGATTTCGCCCGCGCGTTCTTCGGCGGCGCCGCCGGCAAGTGGGAGTCGGAGCCCTATCGGTTCGAGGACGTGGTGCGGACGCTCGAGACCTTGCACTCCTTCGACTGGAAGGACTTCTTCGAGGACGCGCTCACCAACACCCACCGCCACGCGCCGCTCGGCGGGTTGGAGCGAGGTGGCTATCGCCTATGCTATCGCGAGCGGCCCAACGAGTACCAGGCGGCGCTGGACCGGTCGCAGGGGCTGGTCGACCTGACCTTCTCGCTGGGACTGGTCACCAATAATCAGGGCAAGTTGAGCGACGTGCTGTGGGACGGCCCCGCCTTTACCGCCGGGCTGACGATCGGCGATACGATCACCGCGGTAGGCGGACGACAGTTCGATCCCGACACGCTGAAGCGGGCGGTGGCGGAGCAGGACCACATCGAGCTGACGCTGACCAAGGGCAAGCGCGTGTGGCGAACGGAAATTGCGTTCGACGGCGGGCTTCGCTTCCCGAATTTGGAGCCCTTCGAGGACGCGCCGGCGCTGGATGCGATCATGCGGCAACGGCCTTAGCCGGTTCCCCTCAGGCCGGCGGACCGTAATGCTCGAGCAGCCACCTCTGCCAGTCGGCATCCAGCCCGGCCAGCGTGGCGGGCAGACGATGCCTGGCGCCGTCGCGGGCGAGCCACTCGGCGAAACTGCCGCCCTGGCGCATGCCGTCGCTGATCGCAGCGAAGATGCGGCGATCACCGCTGCGCTCGATAAGGTAATCCGCCAGGACGCGTATTTCGGCATAGAAGAGCGACGGCGCGCTGGTCAGCCGGATCGGGCCGGGAGCACCGCCGGGTGCCGGCAGCCTGTCGCTGACTGGATGCGGCATAGTCATGAGGTCGGCGAGCGGGATCTCGGGCGGGATCGCCGCAGCGCGTTCGCGGTCGGGGTCGCGACCGTCGGAAAAACGGTTGCGGTGCGTGGCCGCGCGCGTGTCGGATTCCATCAGGATCGCCGCCGCCTCGTCGAGCCAGTCCGGCGCGGCGCTGCCATAGCGGTCGCGCGGTGGCCGCGCGACATCCGTCCAGAATAGCTCGCCATACCAGAGGTGGGCGAGTTCATGCGGGATGTGGTCGCGGTCGTCGAGGTTGCGCGGCTCGTCGCTAGACGCGGGGTTCCTGACGACCATTGTGCCGCCGCGCACCATCGCCACCGCCGCCGCGGCACGGGCCCGCTGCTGGGCTACGAACTGCGCCGCGGGGACCGGCAGCACCGCGACAATGCCCAGCCGCCGCAGCGCCGCCTGCCCTGGCGCAATGGCGGTCGGGTCGGAGAAGGCGTGGATCGGGTAGCGCGACGGCGAGCGTCCGAAGGTTGCCGCGAAGCGGGTTTCACCAACCTTGGCGTCGGCGATCAGCCGTTCCGCCTCGGCCTGGGTGTTGGCGAGTGCGAGACCGACCTGCGAGGCGGCGCAGGCCCTGGCGGAGGGGACCGCCCCCAGCGCCTCGGCGCAAGCCGCGGGCGACATTGCGGCCAACGCCTGCGCGATCAGCATGAACCAAGCCATCAAGAGCCCTCCCGGCCAAGCGCACCACCCGCGCGGTCGGACCGGACATGCCGTCGATTACAACTGTAGTCAATCTTGTCGTGAGGCAACAGCGTAAAGTGCGATGGCGGCCGCGTTGGAGACGTTGAGGCTCTCGACCTTGGACGAGATCGGCAGCTTGGCCAGCTCGTCACAATGCGTCTGCGTGTTGTGGCGCATGCCTTCGCCTTCCGCCCCGACCACGATCGCGACGGTTCGATCGACGCCCAGTGGATTCAGGGCGTGGGCGAGCGTCTGTGTGGCGTGGCCGGTCAGGCCGATGCGCCAGAAGCCGGCTTCCGCGATTTCGTCGAGTGCGCGGGCGAGGTTGACGACGCGGACCCAGGGTACAGTCTCCAGCGCGCCCGAGGCAGAGCGGGCGACGGTGCCGGATTCGGGCGGAGCGTGGCGGTCCTGCGTGACGATGCCGAGCGCGTCGAAGGCGGCGGCGGAGCGCAGGATGGCGCCGACGTTGTGCGGGTCGGTGACCTGATCGAGCACCACCAGCGGGCGCCGATCCCCGCGTCCGTGTTCCAGCAGGTCGCCCAGCCACATCTCCTCCAGCGGATCGACCTCCGCCACCAGCCCCTGATGCGGGGCGTCGGAGGGAACCAGGCGGCCGAGATCGGTCACTTCGGCGAACGTGACGGGCAAACCGGGCGGTAGGTCTAGCGCGCCCAGCGCCTCGCGCGTGCCCCACAGCTTGCGCACGGTGCGCTCCGGGTTGGCGAGCGCCGAGGTGACGGCGTGGCGGCCCCAGAACCGCGGGCGGTTGGCGGTGCCGATCGACGGACGGTGGCCACGGCGTTTCATATCCTCCTCCGCTCCGCGGGGGAGGTGGCGCGCGGCGTAGCCGCTCGGCGGAGGGGGCCTCTCCGCGCGCGATCCACCTGCGGCAACGCTCCCTCCGTCACGCGCTCCGCGCGCGCCACCTTCCCCGCGTAGCGAGGGAGGACAATGCGGCCCTCAATCGTCATCGTTCACCGGCGTCGCGAAAGGATCGGTGGTCACCGGCCGCTGCGGCACCGGCGGTCTGGGCAGCGGACGCTCGGCGTTGGCGGCGCTGAGCAGCACATGCGCGAGCACCATCGAGCCCTGGCGCATGTCGTCGGCCTTGAGATGGTCGAACGTGTCCACCGAGGTGTGGTGGATGCGCGGGAAATAATCGAGCGGATCCTGGATGAACTGGAAGGCCGGGATGCCGACCGCCTGCATGAAGACGTGGTCGGTGCCCCCGGTCGGCTGCACCGCAACGGTCGAGGCACCCATCGACGCGAACGGCGCGAGCCACTCACGGAAGATCGGCACCACCGCCGGGTTGCGCTCGGCGTACAGGCCGCGCAGCTTGCCCGAGCCGTTATCGATATTGAAATAGGCGGCGAGCTCGCGGTGGCCGGGCAGCGGCGTGATCGGCCAGCGGTTCGACCAGCCGTAATAGAGCTTCTCGCCGTTCAGCTGCGGGTCGGACGCGCTGCCGCGCCGCGCCAGGTGGCGCTCGACATAGGCGAGGCTGCCGAGCAGCCCCTGCTCCTCCGCCGCCCACAGCGCGAAGCGGATGGTGCGGCGAGGGCGCGCGCCGGTCTTCACCAGAATACGCGCGGCTTCCATGATCATCGCCGAGCCGGCCGCATTGTCGGCGGCGCCGTCGGCCGCGACCCAGCTGTCGAGATGCGCCCCGGCCATGACATAGCCGGCGTTGGGATCGGTGCCCGGGATCTCGGCGATGACATTGTAGGCGTTGGTGTCGGCGTCGTGGAAGCGGACGTCGTGCACCACCTCCAGCGTCGGCGCGGGGCCGACCTTCGCCAAGCGGGCGAGGCGGCGATAATCCTCCGCCGCGATCTCGACGCCCGGCATCGACGGGGTCTCCCCGACCGCGAACTGATAGCCCTCGCCGGTCACCAGCTTGCCGTCGCGATAGGATTTGGTGGCGTACGCGACCGCGCCCTCGACCTTGAGGAAGGCGTCGAGCTTGCGCGCCCAATCCGCGCGCTTGACGCGGCGGTCCGCAGCGTCGGGATCGTAGCGCGGCTGTTCGAAGCGATCGAGCTTGGCGAGGTCCTCGCCGGTGTAGCGCTTGAAATCGCCCGTGGTCGGTTCGTCGCCGGTGCCGGGCTGCGAGATCATCACGATCTTGCCACGCAGCTGACCGCGCCACTTCGCGAAGTCGCGTTCGCGCGCGATCGGCGCGACGATCACCGTCGCGGTCAGGTTGCCGGCCGGCGTCCAGGCGATCGGGATGCTGGTGAGCTGGACCGGGCGAGGGCTGACCATGCGCACCGAGGAGCGCTCGATTGACCAGCCGCGCCCGAACGGCACCGGCTCCTTGCGGGCGTTTCGAAGGCCCCACTCGACGAATTTCGCCATCGTCCAGTCCTCCGCCCGCCTGGCGGCGGGGGAGTTGGTCAGGCGCGGGCCGATCACGTCGGTCAGGTGCTGCGCTGTCACCATAACCTGGCTCTGGTTGGTGCCCTCGTCGATGATGCCGTTGACACTCGCGCGGTCTTGCGCCGCGGCGGGCAGGGCGATGGCGGCAATGGCGGTGGCGAGCAGCAGGCGACGCATCGGGTTCCCCTCGTGAACGGTTGCACGGCTGCTATGCGGGCGCGCCCGCGCGGGCAAGGGGGCGTGGCCCGCGTTGACAGCGCCGGGGCGCTTCGGCATGGGGCCGCTTCGCTTCGGCGGAGCGGCAATCCGGACAGGTGGCCGAGTGGTTAAAGGCAGCAGACTGTAAATCTGCCCGTGCAAGCGTACGCTGGTTCGAATCCAGCCCTGTCCACCAGCCCTCCGCTGCGCGGGTGTAGCTCAATGGTAGAGCAGAAGCCTTCCAAGCTTATGACGAGGGTTCGATTCCCTTCACCCGCTCCAGCGCGGCGCGCACGACGCCAGCGGAGCTGGCGACGAGACGCGCAAGCTCGGCCGGCGTCGCGCAGGCGATGACCGACGACGCGGCTTCGCCGCGGCGCTCGTTAGGTGAGCAGCACCTCATCCCCAATCCTTGCCAGCCCAGGCCGCGCGATCGAGGCGTAGCACGCCACCCGGTTGTCGAACGCCTGTGCCACGGTGCGCAGCACGCCCGCATCGCGCACTGCAGTGTCCGGGTCGATCGTCACCATCGCACAACGTGGAGCGAGGCCGGCCATCTGCAGCTCGGCCGCGTTCTCTTCGCCACCCAGGCGCAGGCGGTGCCCCGCCCAGTTGCCCTCACGCGCGTCGCTCTCCACCACGATGTTGGCGCGGAAGCGGCGGGGATCGAGGGGCGAGCCATGCTTCCGTTCCAGTGCGGCAAGCGTGGCGGTTGTGAGCACCGATACCGGCATCGCGTCATAGGCCCCGATGCCGAGCTGGATCAGGTCGATGGGCCTGCCGAACTGTTCCTCCAGCCAGTCGGAAAGGGCGGGGTGGTCGAACGGCCAGTCGCCGGCCGGGGTGCTGACCGTCACGGCGGCGGTACGCGGAGCAGCGGGGTCGGCATAGCGCGCGCGGCACAACACCATCGCCGACACGTCGCGACCGGTCAGCCATGGGAAGCGTGAGCGGTCGCCCCGCTTCACGAACGCGTATTGCCGGTCGCCCTCCAGCCCCTGCCAGTCGAACTCGGCCTCTTCCAGGCGCTCGCCCGCCATTGATTTCACCGGGAACCGGGTGATCGCGGCGATGCGGCCGAGCGTTCCGGAAATCTGCGACATGGAGCGGCTGTAGCGTGGTGTCGGCTAACAAAGCCACCCGCTCCTCCCCGCCCGCTTCTCGACGGGGCGAGGAGCGCAGGGGCGCCGCGGCAAAGGCTCTCCTGAGCGCCTGCCTACAGGCAGCCGAAGGGCCGCGCCGTCGAGCCCCGGCGTGCGCCGAGGCCGGCCGCGCTTGCGCGAGTCAGCCGGACGTAGCCGGCTGACTCGCTGCACGTTACCAAATACGCACGCGCTGCTCGGGCCGCAGGTACAGCTTGTCGCCGGGCTTGACGTTGAATGCGGTGTACCAGGCGTCGACGTTGCGGACGATGCCGTTGACCCGATAATAAGCCGGCGAGTGCGGGTCGGTGAGGAGCTGCGCGCGTTGCGCACCTTCGCGCGCCTTCGAGCGCCAGGCCTGCGCATAGGCGAGGAAGAAGCGCTGGTCGCCCGTCAGACCGCCGATCACCGGCGCCTTGCCGTGCTTGGCCTGGTATCTCTGGTAGGCGCCATAGGCCGCCTCAACGCCGCCGAGGTCGCCGATGTTCTCGCCCAGCGTCAGCTCACCCTTCACCTTGGTGCCGGGGATCGGCTCATACTGGTCGAACTGGCTGACCAGCACGACGGTACGCTTCTTGAAGGCTTCGCTGGCGGCCGGCGTCCACCAATTCTCGAACTTGCCGGTCGGACCGAAGCGGCTGCCCTGGTCGTCAAAGCCGTGACCCATTTCGTGGCCAATCACCGCGCCGATCGCGCCGTAGTTGACCGCGGCGTCGGCTTTGGGATCGAACATCGGCGGCTGCAGGATCGCAGCCGGGAAGGTGATCTGGTTGGCGAGCGGATTATAGTAAGCGTTCACGGTTTGCGGCGTCATGTCCCACAGCTGGCGATCGACCGGCTTGCCCAGCCGTGACAGACCCAGCTGATGCTGGAACTCGCCCGCGCGCTGCGCATTGCCCAGCGGGTCGCCGCGCACGATCTTGAGGCTCGAATAATCGATCCACTTGACCGGGTGACCAATGCGCGGGTCGAACGCGGCGAGCTTCGCCAGCGCCTTGGTGCGGGTGGTCTCGTCCATCCACTGGCTGGCCGCGATCCGCTCGCCATAGGCGGCGCGTAGGTCGGCGATCAGCTCCGCCATCTTGGCGTTGCTCTCGGCCGGATAGTGACGCTTGACGTAGATCTGACCGATCTGCTCGCCGAGCACGCCGTTGACCAGGCCGATTCCCCGCTTCCAGCGGTCGCGCTGTGCCTCCTGCCCGGAGAGTGTCTTGCCGTAAAAGGCGAAGGTGGCGTCGTCGAATGTCTTGGGCAGCATCGACGAATTGGCGCGGAGGAACAGGAACTTGGACCAGTCCTGCCAGGTTGAAACCGGCGTTGCGGCGTAGATCTTGCCAAGCTCGGTCAGCGCGGTCGAGGTCGCCATGATGACCACCGGGAACCGGTCATAGCCGGCGGTCTTGAGCATCAGCGGCCAGTCGAACTCGGGCGCGAGCTTGGCGCGGCCGGCGGCGTCCATCGGCTTCAACATCGCCATCAGGTCGCGCTGTTGGATGGGGGACCAATGGACCCTCGCCATCTGAGTCTCGAGTGCGATGATCCGGTCGGCGCGAGCGGACGCATCCGGCACACCGGCGAGCGTCAGCATCCGTTCCACATAGGCGCGGTAGGCGGCGCGATAGCCGTCATACTTCTCGCCTGGCAGGATGTAGTAATCGCGCCCGCCCATGCCCAGCGAGCCCTGGCTGGCGGCGGCGACATACTGGGTCGGATCGCTGGGATTGGGCAGCTGGCCGATCTCGACCGGCGAGGCATAGCCGGGCGTCGCGAACAGCGTCTGTAGCTTGGTCTTGTCGTTGGCGGCGTCGATCTTCGCGAAATAGGGCTTCAGCGGCGCGGTGCCGGCGCGCTCGATCGCGGCGGTGTCGAGGAAGCTGGCGTAGAGGTCGCCTAGCTGCTGCGCGCCCGCGCCGACCCCTGCCGGGTTCTTCGCCGCGTCGTCCAGAATCGTGCGGACCTGCAGCTCGGCCTGGTCGACCAGCACCACGCCGACTCCTGCGGACGCGCGGTCCGCCGCAATCGGCGTGCGCTTGTCCCAGGCGCCGTTGGCAAAGGTCCAGAAATCGTCGCCCGGCTTCACCGCCGTGTCGCGGGCCGACAGGTCGACGCCGAATTCGCCATAGCGGATCGGCTGCGTCGTCTGGGTGGAGGCGGTGCCGGCGAGCACGAGCGCGGCGCCGGCGAGCGCCAGCCGGCGGAAGGAAGTCACGGACATCGTTGGAAAAGCCCCTCTCTTGATTGTCATAGGTTGTAAACGCGCCGCGCACCCCGCGCAATGCTTCACCGGATACTTACCACTCATAGGCATGGGGTGGCGCATGTATCACGACCCCGCTCTGGCCCAAGCCGTGGCCGATCCGCGTCCGGTGTCCGCCGTCAGCGCCGGCGCCGGTCTTGCCGGGCTGATCGGCGTGGTCGGCTGGTGCGCACTTGCCCGTGCCTTCGGCATGGACGGGCCCTATGCAGCGTTGCTCAACCTCGTCGCCTGCGGGCTGCCGATGATCCTCTGGTCGCTGGCGGTGGACAAAGTGCATCGGCGGTCCTCGACCGGGATCGACTGGGCCCTCGCGCGATCCTGGCGGGAGACGCTGGACGTGAGCCTGGTCAAGCTCGCCGGGTTGTTCGCGACCTTTGCCGCGATCGCGCTGATCTATGCGACGGGGCGCTTCTATTGGGACGGCAATTTCGCGTTCGCGATGTGGTGCTTTACCCGTGCCGCGCCGGTCGTGCTGGTGCTGAGCGTCCCATATGTGCTGTGGCTCGACCGCTATCTGATCGAACCCAAGGACGGCACCTGGCATCTGGGCGCCTGGCTGTGCGGACAGCCCGGCGTCGAGCCGGAGGCGATCTTCGCGCATCTGCGCAGCTGGGCGGTGAAGGGATTCTTCCTCGCCTTCATGCTCGCCATCGTGCCGCCGGGCTTCGGCGACTTCGTGCGCCGCGACATGGCCGGGCTGTGGAGCGATCCCGTGGCGCTGACCAATTGGCTGGTCACCTTCATGTTCACGCTCGACGTGGCGTTCGCGAGCGTCGGGTACATCCTGACCTTCCGCCCGCTCGATAGCCATATCCGCTCGGCCAATCCGTTCGCGGCGGCGTGGGCGGCGGCGCTGATCTGCTATCCGCCCTTCATCCTGATGCAGGACGGCGGACCCCTCGATTATCATCCTGGCACCAGCGACTGGACGCACTGGTTCGCGGGCCAGCCATGGCTGCTCTGGCTGATTGGCGCAACGCTGGTCGCGCTGACCGCCATCTATGCCGGGGCGACGGTGGCGTTCGGGCCGCGCTTTTCCAACCTTACCAATCGCGGCATCATCACGCATGGGCCGTACGCCTGGTCGCGGCACCCGGCCTATTTGTCGAAGAACCTGTTCTGGTGGCTTTCGACGATCCCGGTGCTGACGCTCGGCAGCTGGGTCGACGCTACGCGCGCGACGCTGCTGCTCGGGGCAGTGAGCGGGATTTACTGGTGGCGGGCGAAGACGGAGGAGCGGCATCTGGCGCTCGACCCCAACTACCGCACCTATTCGGAATGGATGGAGCGCCGCGGCCTCGTGCCGCGCTTCTTGCGTTGGATGCGCGGAAGCTAGAAACTCAGCTCCTCGTACACCCGTGACACGTCGCCGCCCCATGCACCGTGGTAGCGCTCCAGCAGAACCTCCGCCGGCACCTTGCCCGATCGCACGATCTCGCGCAGTGGATCGAGGAACCCGGTCTCGTTGTCGCCCGCGAAATTGCCACGGCCGCGCGCCGCCAGCCCCGCATGGGCGATGTCGAGGACCGCGCCGGCGATGTCGCGCAAGCGACCGCCGCCCGGCAGCGGCGCGTCGAGCGCGAGCCTGGGCACCGAGTCGCGCAAGGTCTGGCGTTCCTCGAGGCTCCAGTCCCTCACCAGGTCCCACGCGGCGTCGAGCGCGCCCTGGTCGTACAAGAGCCCGACCCACAGTGCCGGCAGCGCGCAGATGCGGCTCCACGGGCCGCCATCGGCGCCGCGCATCTCCAGGAAGGTCTTGAGCCGGACCTCGGGAAAGGCGGTGGAGAGATGGTCGGTCCAGTCGTCGAGCGTCGGCTTCTCGCCCGGCAGCACCGACAGTTCACCACGCAGGAAGTCGCGGAACGACAGCCCGGCGGCGTCGATGTAGCGGCCGTCGCGATAGACGAAGTACATCGGCACATCGAGCGCGTAGTCGGCATAGCGTTCGTAGCCGAAGCCGTCTTCGAACACGAAGGGCAGCATGCCGGTGCGGTGCGGATCGGTGTCGGACCAGATATGGCTGCGGAACGACAGCATCCCGTTGGGCTTGCCCTCGGTGAACGGCGAATTGGCGAACAAGGCGGTGGCGAGCGGTTGCAACGCCAGGCCGACCCGGAACTTCTTCACCATGTCGGCTTCGGAAGCGTAGTCGAGATTGACCTGGATGGTGCAGGTACGCAGCATCATGTCGAGCCCGAGCGATCCCACGCGCGGCATGTGCCGGCGCATGATATCGTAGCGACCCTTCGGCATCACCGGCAGCTCGGCGCGGGCCTTGTCGGGCCACATGCCGAGGCCCAGGAATCCAATGTCGAACCGTTCGCCGACGCTTTTCACCTGGTCTAGATGACGGCCGGTCTCCGCGCAGGTCTCGTGCAAATTCTCCAGCGGCGCGCCCGACAGCTCGAACTGGCCCGCAGGCTCCAGGCTGACGGAGCCATCGGCGCCGGTCAGCGCGATGACCTTTCCGCCCTCCAGCACGGGCGTCCAGCCGAACTCGGTCAGCGCCATCAGCAGGTCGCGGATGCCGCCGGGCTCGTCATACGAGGGGGCATGGTGGTCGGCGTGGCTGTAGACGAACTTCTCGTGCTCGGTGCCGATCCGCCAGCGCTCGGCTGGCTTCTCGCCGCGGGCGAAGCTGGCGATCAACTGGTCGCGCGAGTCGATGACCGGCGAGTGTTTTGGCGCGTCGGTCTTGGTCGTCATCGCCGCGCTTTAGGCGGGGACGGGGAGGGGCGCTAGTGGCTCACCAGTCGCCGGTCGCCGCCATCCACAGGCTGACCGCGGCGGCGGCGGCTGTGTCGGCGCGCAGGATGCGGGGGCCCAGGCTGATGCCGACGGCCTGCGGCAGGGCGCGGATCGTGTCGCGCTCGTCGGCGTCGAAGCCGCCTTCGGGCCCGATCAGTATCGCGGCGGGGCCGGGGTGGGCGCGCATGGCCGCGAGCGCCGAAGTGCCGCCGGTCTCGTCGGCGAAGAAGAGGGTGCGCTCGGCCGGCCAGTCGCGCAGCAGCGCCGCCAGCTTGACCGGCTCGGTCAGCGCGGTGAGGGCCGTGCGACCGCATTGCTCCGCCGCTTCGATCAGGTGCGCGCGCAGACGATCGGCGTTGGGCTTGTCGACGACGGTGCGCCGCGTGACGACCGGCACCAGCCGCGCCACGCCCAATTCGCACGCCTTCTCGGCCAGCCAGTCGACCCGTCCTTTCTTAAGCGGCGCGGCGCACAGCCACAGGTCGGGCACCGGCTCGCGTTCCCGCAGGCGTTCGGTCACGTCAAGATGGAGGTCGCGCTTGCCGGTGGTAGCGACAGTGGCGAGCCATTCGCCGGTGCGGTCGTCGAACAGCTTGACCGGATCGCCCGCCTTGAGCCGCATGACCTGGACGAGATAGTGCGCGGGCGCGCCGTCCAGGGAGAGGGGACCCGGCGCGAGCTCGCGGTCGACGAACAGCCGCGGGGTCGATTGCGGGGGCCAGGCGGGAGTGGCCGGCATCAGGCCTTGCGCCGCTTGCGGACGATCCGGCGGATGAGGATAAAGACGACCGTCAGTACCAACGCGGCCGCGAAGACGCCGGCTGTGACGGTCCCGGCAACGCGCAGGATCGCCCAGAACAACGCCTCGATGAAGCGGCCGACCGCGACCGAGAGGCCGATCATCAGGGGGCGGTTCCGGTCACAGCGGCGCAGATAAGCCTTCGCAGCCTGCCTAGCCACCCCGGCGATCACGCTCTTCCCCGCGCCTACTCTCTCCCCCGGCGAAGGCCGGGGCTCAGTTGCCGCTCGCGGGCCAGGAGGATGCCACTCCCTCCGAGCAGCTCGAGCCTGGGCCCCGGCCTTCGCCGGGAAGAAAGAAGGGCGGGCGGCCGGAAGACGGCTATAGCAAGCGGATGGCCGACCTCGTCACTACGCCCGACACCGAACATCCCGGCCTTCTCGGCCTGCTTCCGCGCAGGCTGCGTGGCTTCGCCTTGCTGGCGCGGTTCGATCGGCCGGTGGGCTGGTGGCTGCTGTTCTGGCCCGGCGCTTGGGCAGTGGCGCTGGCGGGCGGGGCGTTCACGCACTGGCCGTTGCTGGTCTGGCTGCTGATCGGCAGCATCGCCATGCGCGGCGCGGGGTGCGTGTACAACGACATTGTCGATCGCGACCTCGACGCGCAGGTCGTGCGCACCCGGACCAGGCCGATCCCGAGCGGGCTGGTGTCGGTACGCGCCGCTTGGGTATGGCTGGCGGCGCTGTGCCTGGTCGGGCTGATCGTGCTGGTGCAGCTTCGCCCGCTAGCGGCGGGGGTGGCGGTCGCGAGCCTGGCGCCGGTCGCGGCCTATCCCTTCATGAAGCGGATCACCTGGTGGCCGCAGGCGTGGTTGGGCATCGTCTTCTCCTGGGCGGCGCTGGTCGGCTGGGTGGAGGTGACGGGCGGCTTCGGGATCGCACTGCTGCTGCTCTATGCGGGCGCTATCGCCTGGGTGGTCGGGTACGACACGATCTATGCGCTGCAGGACCGCGAGGACGACGCGCTGATCGGCGTCCGTTCGTCCGCGCTGCGGTTGGGCCGGCACGTCCGCGCGGGTGTGGTGCTGTTCTATGGGCTGGCGGTGGCGTTGTGGGCGCTCGCGATCTGGCAGGTGCGCGCCGATCCGCTCGCGCCCGTGGCGCTGCTCCCGGCGGCGTGGCACTTGGCGTGGCAGGCGTTGACGCTGAAGCCGGATGACGGCGGCGGTGCGCTGCACCGCTTCCGCGCCAACCGCTTCACCGGCCTGCTCGTCTTCCTCGCCTGCGTGGTGGTGGGCACCTAGCGCGGCGTGCCGACGCCGCCTAAGTCGCTCGCCATGCTGACCACCGATCAAGCCCGCGACCGCGCCGCTGACATCGTCGCGCGCGCCGTGCGAGCCGGCGCCGACGCCGCCGACGCGGTATACGCCGCCGACGCCTCCACCGATGTGTCGGTGCGACTGGGCGTATTGGAGGATGTCGGCCGGTCCGAGGGCGAGGAGCTGGGCCTGCGCGTGTTCGTGGGCCGCCGGTCGTCCAGCGTTTCCACTTCAGATCTCGCGTCCGCCGGCATCGACACGCTGGTCGAGCGCGCGATCGCGATGGCGCGCGAGGCGCCCGAAGACCCCTGGGCCGGCCTCGCGCCCGCCGATCGGCTGCTCCACGGCGCACCGCCGCAGCTCGATCTGGATGACGGCGGCGAAGTCGAACCCGCCGAGCTCAAGGCGCTGGCGCTGGAGGCGGAGGATGCCGCGCGCGCCGTGTCGGGCGTCACCAACAGCGAGGGCGGCGGCGCGTCCGCCTCGCGTCACGTCTGGGCGCTGGCGACCTCACACGGCTTCGCGCAAGGCTATGCGACCACCGGTTATGGCCTGTCCGCGAGCGTGCTGGCGGGTGAGGGCGCGGGGATGGAGCGCGACTATGCCCATCACGCCGCCCGTCGCCGCAACCATCTCGATGCACCCGCCGAGATCGGCCGCCGCGCCGGCGAGCGTGCGGTGGCCCGGCTCAACCCCGGCAAGGTGGCGAGCGGGCCGATGCCGGTGGTGTTCGATCCGCGTGTTGGCGCGTCGATGCTCGGCCACCTCATCGGCGCGATCGGCGGCCAGGCGATCACCCGCAAGACGAGCTTCCTGCTCGACGCGCTGGGTACGGAGGTGTTCGCACCCGGCGTGACGGTGCAGGATGATCCGCACCGGCCCAACGGGCTGCGCTCTCGGCCGTTTGACGGCGAGGGGCTGCCGGTGTCGCCGATGACGATCGTGGCGGAGGGGATGCTGGAGACCTGGCTGCTCGACTCCGCCTCGGCCCGTCAACTCGGGTTGGAGCCGACCGGCCATGCCGCGCGCGGTGGTGCGGGGTCGCCGGGCGTGTCGTCCTCCAACCTCTACATGGAGAACGGACTGCTGCCGGTGGCGACGCTGATCGAGGACATCGGCGAGGGCGTCTATGTCACCGAGCTGATCGGGCAGGGGGTCAACGGCGTCACGGGCGACTATAGCCGCGGCGCGGCTGGGTTTCGCATCGTCGGCGGCGAAATCGCCGGGCCGGTTGCGGAGTTCACGATCGCCGGCAACCTGCTCGCCATGTTCCGGCAGCTGACGCCGGCCAACGACCTGCAGTTCCGCTATGGCATCAACGTGCCGACGTTGCGCGTGGACGGGATGACCGTTGCCGGCGGCTGAGCTGCTCGCCGACGTCGCGGCCATTGCGGCCGAGGCGGGCGCGCTGGCGATGCGGAGCTGGCGCGGCGACTTCGAGCGGTGGGAGAAGGCCGGCGGAAGCCCGGTCAGCGAGATCGACCTAGCGGTGGACGCGTTGCTGCGCGAGCGGCTGAGCGCGCTGCTGCCCGACGCGGGCTGGCTGTCGGAGGAGACGGCGGACGCGCCCGACCGGCTCGCGTGCAGGCGCGTCTGGGTGGTCGATCCGATCGACGGCACCCGCGACTTCATCCGCGGGCGCGACGGCTGGTGCGTGTCGGTGGCGCTGGTGGAGGACGGCCGCGCGGTGCTCGGCGTGCTCGACGCGACGGCGCGGGGGCAGGTGTGGCGTGCGACGCTGGGGCGGGGTGCCTGGCGGAACACGAAACGGCTCCAGGCCGGTGACCGCGCCCGGCTTGAGGGCGCGCGCATCCCTGCCGACGCGATGCCCAAGGCGGATCGGCTGTTCCGCACCGTTCACAAGCCCAACTCCATCGCGCTGCGCATGGCGATGGTCGCAGCGGATGAGGCGGACCTGATCGCGACGCTGCGATGGGGCCACGAATGGGACATCGCCGCCGCCGCGCTGATCGCCAGCGAGGCCGGCGCGCGGGTGACCGACGCGTTGGGCCTCCCGCTGGTGTTCAACAAGCCGCGCCCGCAGGCGTTCGGGGTGCTGGCGAGTACGCCCAGGCTGCATCGTGCGGCGGTGGCGCATTTGGCGGAGCGGGCGGAGCGGCTGGCGAGCGCGCCTTAGGCTTCGATACGTACTCTGAGCCGCTGGACCTAAGCCACCGTCATGGTTGGTGCGTCAGCGCTTCCTCGACATCGCGCAGCCGCTCCTTGCCGAAGTACAGTTCGTCCCCGAACAGAAAGGACGGGATGCCGAACGCGCCGGCGTCGTGCGCCGCCTGCGTGTTGGCGGCCAGCCGCGCCTTCACGGCCGGGGTCTGCGCGGCGGTGAGCAGTTGCTCCGCATCGAGGCCGACCTCCGCCATGGTGGCCGCCAGCACCGCCAAATCGTCGAGCTTACGCGGCTCCTCCCACATGTAACGGAACATCGCCTCGTTATACTGTGCGCCGAGCCCCGCCAGCTCGGCAGCCACCGCCGCGCGCATCAACATCAGCGTATTGACCGGAAAATGCGGGTTCATGCGGAACTGGGTCAATCCGTGCCGTGCGACGAAGCGCTCGGTCTCGCGGCGCTCATAGGCCAGCTTGTTCGGCACACCCGCAAAGGCAATCATCGGCGCCTGGTTGCCGCTCAGCTTGAACAGGCCGCCGAGCAGGACTGGACGATAGACGAACCGGGCGCCCGTGCGCGCCTCGATGTCGGGGATGAGTCGGTGCGCGAACCAGGCGTTCGGGCTGCCAAAGTCGAACAGGAAGACGGGGGCCATGCTCACCAGCTTTCCCCGAACGGACGCAGGTCCAACTCGTGGGTCCAGGCGTCACGCGGCTGGCGGTGCAGCTGCCAATAGGCTTCGGCGATCGAGGCCGGGTTCATCAGCCGGTCCGGGGCCATCGCGTCGACCGCGGCCTGGCCGTCGCGCTCGGCGATCCGCTGGCGAACCCAGGCGGTATCGACCCCGGCGTCGATCACCAGATGCGCGACGTGGATGTTCTGCGGGTGCAGCTCGCGGGCCATCGACTGCGAGAGTGCGCGCAGCCCCGCCTTTGCGGCGGCAAACGCGGCATAGCCCTTGCCGCCGCGAAGCGACGCAGTGGCGCCGGTGAAGAAGATCGAGCCCCGTCCATGCGGGAGCAACCGCCGCGCCGCTTCGCGCCCGGTCAGGAAACCGGCATAGCAGGCCATCTCCCACACCTTGCGGAAGACGCGTTCGCTGGTGTCGAGCAGCGGGACTTGGACGTTGGCCCCGATGTTGAAGATGCACACCTCCAGCGGTGCGTCCGCGTCGGCGGCGTCGAGAAAGGCGGTGATCGCGTCCTCGCGTCGGGCATCGAGCGAGTGACCCTGGAAGCGCTCGCCGCGCGAAGTGATCTCCGCTTGCAGAGCCTCAAGCTTCTCGCCCTGCCGACGGCCGCCATGCACCCGATACCCCTCCGCCGCGAAGCGGCGCGCGATCGCTGCGCCGATGAAATCCCCTGCGCCCACAATCGCGACACTTGCCTGCCGTTCCATCATGCAGCCGTCCTTAAGTTCCCAAAAGAGACGGACTACATCTTGATTTGGAACCGAGTCAACGGCAGGATCGGACGATGCAATGGCGAGAGCTGGAAACCGAGCCCTGTTCGTTGGCGCGCGCGCTGGCGGTGGTCGGCGATCGCTGGACGCTGCTGGTGTTGCGCGAGGCATTCCTGAAGGTACGTCGCTTTGATGATTTCCAGCGCCGGCTGGGCATCGCCCGTCGTGTGCTGGCACAACGCCTCGGCGGGCTGGTCGCAGATGGCGTGATGGAGAAGGTGGTGTATCAAGAGCGGCCCATACGGCACGAGTATCGGCTGACCGAAAAAGGTCTGGCGTTACACCCGGTGGTGCTGTCGCTGGTCCATTGGGGCGACGCGCATTATGCGGGCGCGACAGGGCCGCCCGTGCTTCACCGCCACACGGTATGCGGCCACGACTTTCGCTCCGTGCTCACCTGCTCCGTCTGCGGCGAGCCGGTGGACGCGCGGGCGGTGGAAGCGCGGCCGGGTGTCCCCAGCTAGCCCTTGCTCTCGTCGCGGTATTTCAGCTCTAGGTAGCGCCCGCGGGTCTGCAGCTGGTCGAGGTCGCTCGCCGCCAGCCGCTGTGTCATGTCGCCGATCTCCTGCTCGATCAGCTTTAGCCCGTCGACCAGTTCGCGGTCGGGGCTGCGGCCGTTGCGGTCCACACCGCGCAGGTTGGCGGGGACGCGCTCGTAATCCTTGATGAAGGCGGGCAGCTGCTCTCCGACCAGCTTCCTCACCTCGAACGCCGCGTCGGTGTTGTCGTCGACGCGCGCGAGCTGGGGCTGCAGCGTCTCCAGCCGCTGGCTGATCGAATCGACCAGCCGCACCGCTGGGGCCGGCAGGGCCAGGCGCTGCGCCTCCAGCCAGCGTTCGGTCTGGCGAGGCAGCGCCGTCAGCTCGACCTGCTTCAACTTCTCCTCCGTGACGGGCCGAGCGGCGGGGGCCATCGCGATCAGCAGCGTCGCCGCGATGAGCAGCATGAATACGCCCAGCGCGCCGAACAGCCCAAGCCCGCCGATCACCGCACCTAATATGGCGGCGGCGATCAGGATGGCGGCATCGACCGCCGCGATCAGCGCCAGCCGTTTGCCGACGCCCGTCGCTTTGCGCCGGACGCGGCGGCGGGTGTGGCGGATCTGGTCGCCATATTCGGCGGAGATCCGCTCCATCGACGCGCGCGCGCGGGCGATCTGGTCGTCGACGTCGCTCATGCGCGCCTACAACGCCTCAAGCTGGAACTGTGCCGGGCTCGGCCCGCCGACCTTGCCCTGCGCGGCACCTTCGGCGCGGGCGATATAGCCCTTCGATTTCTCCACCTCGTTGCCGAGCGCGGTCACCGTTGTCTTCATCGAGTCGAGCGCCTTCAGCTTGAAGGTGTCGATCGCATCCATCGTGTCATAGATGTTCTGGAAGGCGCGCTGCAGCGTCTCCAGCGGAATGGTCGCCGAGGCCGCCTGTTCGTGGATGCGCGCAGTGTTGTCCTTCAACAGCTTGCCGGTCGAATCGATGATGTTCGCGGTCGTCGTATTGAGCTGCGTGATCTGCTCCAGCACCAGCTTCTGGTTGGTCAGCGCCGACGCGACGGTGACGGCAGTGCGGAGCGCCGAGACGGTGGTGGTCGACGCGCGGTCGACGCCCTTCACCAGCTCTACATTGTTCTTCTTGACCAGGTCGAGCGCCAGATAGCCCTGCACCGTCACCGCCATCTGCGTTAGCAGGTCCTGGGTACGCTGACGGGTGTAGAACAGCGCCGTCTCGCGGATCGCCTTGGCCTTGGCCGGGTCCGTATGGTCGAGCTCGTTGGCCTTGTCCTCCAGCCCCTGGTCCATCGTCTTGGACAGGTGGATCATCTGCTCCAGCTTGCCCATCGCCGCCCACAGGTTGGCGCGTTCGGTGTCGATCGCGGCGTTGTCCATCAGCAGCTCGTCCTTGCCGCTGGCGAGGCTCTTCAGGATCGAGCTGATGTGCGTCTGGCTCGACTTGTAGCTGTCGAAATAGTTGCGCATCTTGTTGCCGAACGGGATGATCCCGAACAGCTTCTGGGGCGCGGTCAGGTTGCCCTTCTTGCCCGGGTCGAGATCTTCCACCACGCGGCGCAGCTGGGCCAGATCCTTGCCGACGCCATTCTCCTGATCCATCGCTCGGATCGGCCGGTCGAGGAAGCGATTGGACTGACCCGCCGCGTCGCGAATCTCCTTTTGCCCCATGCCGGTGATGGCGTCGACACGGCGCCCGAACTCGGGCGAGTTGACGTCCTGCGCGATCAGCTCGGCGATGAAGGTGTCGACCCGCTCGTCGAGCTTCGACTTGGCGTCGGCCGAGACCGGCACCAGCCCGGCGGCCTTGGTGGCCTGCACCACCGGCACCGGATCGGGCGGGGTCAGCGTCAGCGTCGGTTCAGCGGTCAGCGTGTCGGTGGTGGTGGTCGCCATCTCGTGTGCAGCTCCAGCATTCGGATCGACGAACCTTAGGGCGAAGCGCGCCGATCGCAAAGTGTGTTGCGTAGCTAAGACGCATGAATGCTCCCCGCAACTCCCGCCATGACATTCGCAGCCTTCGAGCGTAGATGGGCGGACTTGCAGGAGGTTGCCGATAAACGAGATGGTGAAGATCGTCCGCTCCGCCGACGGCCAGTCCGTCGCGCTGCCGGACGGCTATCGCTTCGATACCGACGATGTACGGATCAGTCGCGAGGGTGACCGGGTCATCCTGGAGCCCGGCGATCGGATCGACGTGGAGACGGGGCTGCCGCTCTCAAGGCTACGCGCGTTGATCCAGGAGGGGCTCGAAAGCGGGCCGAGCGAGCCGCTGGACATGGACGCGATCAGGCGGGAAGCACGTGCAGCCTGGGAGGCGCGCCGCTGAGCCGGGTCACCCGCTCGCCGCTTGCGAAGCGCGACCTGGTGGAGCTCTGGGCCTACGTTGCGGCGCACAATGATGACGCTGCCGACGCATTGTTGACGCGGATCGAGACAAAACTGGACCTCCTCGCGGAAACTTCCGGGATCGGAAGCCCTCGTTTCGAGCTCGCGCCAAACCTTCGCAGCATCACCGTTGGCACTACCTGATCTTCTATCGTCCGGCCGACACCGGGATCGACCTCATCCGCGTCCTCCACGGCGCCCGCGATCTCTCCGCCGTCGACTTCGGCTAGCCACCCTTCCCGCAACGCAGCAATTCGGCTATGCGCGACGGCGACCCGGGGCGCCCGCGCTCCATGCCAAGCAATCAGGATACGCAATGAACCTCCGCAACGTGGCGATCATCGCCCACGTCGATCACGGCAAGACCACGCTCGTCGACCAGCTGTTCCGCCAGTCAGGCACCTTCCGCGACAATCAGCGCATCGAAGAGCGCGCGATGGATTCCAACGACCTGGAGAAGGAGCGCGGAATCACGATCCTGGCGAAATGCACCTCGGTCGAGTGGCAGGGGACGCGGATCAACATCGTCGACACGCCCGGCCACGCCGATTTCGGCGGCGAGGTGGAGCGCATCCTGTCGATGGTCGACGGCGTCATCCTGTTGGTCGACTCGGCGGAAGGGGCGATGCCGCAGACCAAGTTCGTCACCGGCAAGGCACTGGCGCTGGGTCTGCGCCCGATCGTCGTCGTCAACAAGGTCGACCGCTCCGACGCGCGCATCCAGGAGGTGCTGGACGAGGTGTTCGACCTGTTCGTCAGCCTGGAGGCGACGGACGACCAGCTCGACTTCCCGGTGCTCTTCGCGAGCGGCCGCAACGGCTATGCCAGCGAGGACGCGGACGTCCGCGAGGGCACGTTGACGCCGCTGTTCCAGAAGATCGTCGACCATGTGCCGCCGCCGTCCGCCGACCCGGCCGGACCGTTCAAGTTCCTGGTGACGCTGCTCGACCGCGACAACTTTCTCGGCCGCATCCTGACCGGCCTGGTCTTCTCCGGTTCGGTCAAGACCAACATGCCGATCCACGCGCTCGACAACGACGGCAACATCGTCGAGACCGGCCGCGCGTCCAAGATCATGTCGTTCCGGGGGCTGGAGCGCGTGCCGGTCGATGAGGCCAATGCCGGCGACATCATCTCGATCGCCGGGCTGACCACCACCACCGTGTCGAACACGATCTGCGACCCGAGCGTCACCGAGCCGCTGCATGCGCAACCGATTGACCCGCCGACGCTGTCGATGCGCTTTGCCGTCAACGATTCGCCGATGGCGGGGCGTGAGGGGTCGAAGGTCACCAGCCGGATGATCCGTGACCGCCTTTTCCGCGAGGCGGAATCCAACGTCGCAATCAAGGTGACCGAGGCCGCCGATCGCGACAGCTATGAGGTCGCGGGCCGCGGCGAGTTGCAGCTGGGTGTGCTGATCGAGACGATGCGCCGCGAAGGCTTCGAGCTCGGCATCAGCCGGCCGCGCGTGCTGTTCGGCGAGGACGAGCAGGGCAAGCGCACCGAGCCGTACGAGACCGTCATCATCGACGTCGACGACGAGTATTCCGGAACGGTCGTCGAGAAGATGGCAATCCGCAAGGCCGAGCTGACCGACATGCGGCCGTCGGGCGGCGGCAAGACGCGGATCACCTTCTCCGCGCCCTCGCGCGGGATGATCGGCTACCATGGCGAGTTCCTGTCCGACACCCGCGGCACCGGCATCATGAACCGGCTGTTCGAGAAATACGGGCCGCACAAGGGCAATATCGAAGGCCGCAAGAACGGCGTCCTGATCTCCAACGGCACCGGCGAGGCCAATGCCTATGCGCTCGGCTTCCTGGAGGAGCGCGGCATCCTGATGGTGGCGCCGGGCGACCCCTTGTACGAGGGCATCATCATTGGCGAGAACGCCAAGACCGATGATCTCGAAGTCAATCCGATGAAGGCCAAGCAGCTCACCAATTTTCGCGCCTCGGGTGGCAAGGACGATGCGATCCGGCTGACCCCGCCGCGCCGGCTGACGCTGGAGCAGGCGATCGCCTATATCGACGACGACGAGATGGTCGAGGTGACGCCCAAGTCGATCCGCCTGCGCAAACGCTACCTCGATCCCCACGAGCGCAAGCGCGCGGGGCGACAGAAGCAAGCGGCATGAGGCATGGCGTGAACATCGCGCGAAAGCTGTGCGCGACCGCCCTGCTGGCGTTCGCCGCTCCGGCCTCCGCGCAGGATGCGCCGACGGTCGATCCGATTGCGTTGGGCGAATTGGACGGCTTCCTTACCGGAGTGACGCTCGGCGACCGGTTTTCGGGGGTGGTGCTGGTCGCGCAGGGCGGGCGCGTCGTGTTCGAGAAGGCGTACGGCAAGCGGGACGAGCGCAGCCCCGCGCGCGCGCCGGACCTGCTGACCACCGATACCCGCTTCAACCTGGGTTCGGCCGGCAGGATGTTCACGGCGGTGGCGGTGCTGCAGCAGGTAGCAGCGGGCAAGCTGAAGCTGGACACCAAGGTCGGGCAGGTCCTGAAGGACTATCCCAACCGCAAATTCCGCAACGTCACCGTGCGGCAGTTGCTCGCCGATCGAGCCGGCGCCGGTGACATCGCGCTGTTCGGCGTGGAGAACGCGGTCAACCGCGGACGCTATCGCACGGCGGCCGAGATGGTCGCCGCGTTCGGCGCGCGCGGGCCTGCGTTCAAGCCGGGCTCGCAGCAGCAACCTAGCGATTTTGGCTATGTGGTGCTCGGCCGCATGGTGGAGGTGCTCTCGGGCGAGCAATTCGAGGCGTACCTCGCCCGCAACGTCTTCGCGGCGGCGGGCATGACCCGGACCGACCACACGCCCTGCGGCACCGGCGCGACCGATCTGGCGGTCGGCTATGTCACGCTTGCCGGGCAGCGTCAGCGCAACTGTGTCGCACAGCCGCTCGCCGGCTTCGCCGCCGGCTGGCAGGTCGGCACCGCGCGCGACCTGCTGCGTTTCGCGACCGCGCTGGACGAGGGGAAGCTGATCCCCAAGCCGCTGCTGGCCCAGGCCGTCGCCGCAGCGCCGGCGGGCGGACTCGGCCTGGGCACAGGCGAATACTGGGGACAGGCGGGCGGCGGCGCCGGGACATGCGCGGAGCTGCGCCGCTACCCACGCGCAGGAGAGACGATCGTGGTGCTCGCCAACCGCGATCCCGCGATCTGCTCCACCGTGGCCGGTTATCTGCCGAAACAACGAGAGCGTCGCTGAGCTGCCTCGCCGTGCTATCGGCTGGCCGGTCGTGCCGCCTTGCCGCGCAACACGATCATCACGTTACACCAGCCTGGCTGCGGCGCACGGCAGCTTGCGAGCGGCACGGGCGCGCGGATAGGCGCGTGGCAATGCCCAATCGGGCATTCCCTTGTGAGCGTGACTGACGAAACTGCTGGCTCGCAGAAGGGCTTGGCTGGCGTTCTAGATTGTAACCAGAGCCGCACACCGACTATGCGGCGGTCGGATCGAGACACAGGAGCGAGCGATGGCGACGTTGGTTCGGAGCGAGGAGATGCTCCGTCGGGATGCTCTTGCCGAGCCTGAACGCCTTCGCGCCGCCTATCAGGCCGCGACTCCGTACCCGCATCTGATCATTGACGACTTCCTCGACGGCCAGTTCGCCGATCAGGTGCATGAGGAGGCGCGTCTCACGGCCGCCAACAAGGACGCCAGCAACGGGATCACCCAGTCGCTGAAGGTCGCGTGCACCGACTGGGCTGCGTTCGGTCCGCAGACCCACCGTTTGATCTCCTACTTCAACTCCGATGAATTCATCGCCAGACTTGGGGAGATCGTCGGCATCGCCGACCTGTTCGGCGATCCCGAGCTGGAGGGTGGGGGCATCCACATGACCCGCCGGACGGGGTTCCTGAAGATGCACACGGACTTTAATTGGCACGACAGGTTGCAGGCCGATCGGCGGATCAACATCCTGCTCTACCTGAACAAGGATTGGCAGCCAGCCTATCGCGGCGAACTGGTCCTTTCCGACCTGGAGCTGCGGGATCCGGTCTCGGTCGAGCCGATCTTCAATCGCCTGGTGATCTTCAACACCAACGATCTGACGCTGCACGGCCATCCCGACCCGCTGATGTTCCCCGACAACTATCCGCGGACCAGCATCGCCATGTATTACTATTCACATGGCAAGCCCGAGGCGGAGCGTATCCGGGGCCGTGCGACCACCACGCGCTACCTGCCGCGAGACAAGCACGACATCAGCTTGAAACAAGGTTCGTTGAAGGCGCGGTTGGGATACCTGGCCCGACGTTTCCTGCGTATCTGAGCGAATGACCGGTACTATGGCGGCGGCCGGCCAGGACAACTCTCCCGCCGCCCATGGACAGGCGGTCGATGTGGTGATCGTCAACTGGAACGCCGGCGATCAGCTGGCAACCTGCCTCCAATCCTTGGCGCGCTTTGGTGACGGACTGATACGCTCCGTGGTCGTGGTCGATAACGGGTCTACCGATGGGTCAGCCGATTTCGAGGTTCCGGGCCTTTCCTTGAGGATCATCAGAGCGGGCGAGAACCTCGGCTTCGGCCGCGCATGCAACCTCGGCGCCGCGGACGCTGCGGCCCCGCTGCTGCTGTTCCTCAATCCGGATGCGGCCGTGCTGCCGGACGCACTGTCGCGGGCCGTGGCCTTCATGGCTACACCCGAGGCCGACGACATTGGCGTACTCGGGATCCAGCTGATCGACGAGGACGGGGACGTCCATCATCATAGCACCGACCGCGCATCGCCCCGCACGATGTTCACGCACGCGCAACGGGCGGTGCGTTTCGACCACCTGCACAGCCGCGAGGTGGATCATGTGATCGGCGCGTTCTACCTGATCAGAACGGAGCTGTTCCGCAGCCTTGGCGGGTTCGACGAACGATTCTTCGTCTATCTGGAAGATGTCGACCTTTCGGCCAGGGTCCAGGACGCCGGGTGGCGTGTTCATTATCTGGCCGAGGCGCGGGCGTTCCACAGAGGAGGCGGAACGTCGGACCAGGTCAAGGCCAAACGACTCTTCTATGCATTGCGCAGCCGTGTCCTGTACGGCTTCAAGCACTTCTCGTTCGCCTCGGCCGTTGCGGTGACCGCGGCGACGTTGCTGGCCGAACCGGGGCTCCGGCTGGGCCGTGCCGTTATGCGACGGTCGATGCGCGAGGTGCACGAAACGCTGGGCGCCTATGGTCGATTGTACCGCGACCTGCCCGCCATCCTACGCGCGGCGCGGCGCGGCAGGCCGTGACGACCCGCCCCGCCGGCGTGATGGGCCTCGCGGCGTAGGATTGCGCGCACCCCGCCCAGCTTCTCATGCGCGACGCACTTCAACGCTGGCGTGAGTGCGGCTATCGGAGGCAACCTGGGCCCAACGGCCCGATGTTCCGCGCTGAAAGGACCGATGTTGAAGACCACGCTGCGAAACTGACGCCGCGACTGGTCTGGCGGACAGCCTCGTTCGGCAAGGCCTCTCTGCTCGATGGGTACGACCGGATCAGCGGTCGAAATGACGGCCTTCGCCCCCCGCGCCGTGCCAGTTTCGTCGGCAGTGGCGACTTCGATGCAGCCGGTGCGGAGTTCAGGAAGCTGTTCATCGAAATCGGGGGTCTCAAGCCGTCCGACGCGGTGCTGGACGTGGGCAGCGGCATCGGCCGCATGGCGGTGCCGCTGACCACCTACCTCACAGGGGGAGGGCGCCTGGAGGGTTTCGATATCGTCCGCAGCGGTGTGCAATGGTGTCAGAAGAACATCAGTTCCCGGTATCCCAACTTTCAATTCCGGCATGTCGATGTTTTCAGCAAGGAGTATAATCCGCAAGGCAAGCTGCAGGGCAAGGACTTCGACTTCCCGTATCCGGACGCGACGTTCGATTTCGTCTTCCTTACCTCCGTGTTCACCCACATGCTGGACGAGGACATCAAGAACTACCTGGCAGAAATCGCCCGCGTGACGAAGCCTGGCGGCCGCTCCTTCATCACTTGGCTCGTTCTGGACGACGAGGCCAAGGCGAACGTCGCCGGCGGCCGGGCCGCCCAGAATGTGGTTCATCCGCAAGGCGCAGGGTTCGTCGCCAATCGCGACGTGCCGGAGGAGGCGATCGCTTTCCCGCTCGAAACGGTGCGGGCTCTCTATGCCGAGGCCGGGCTTCGGCTCCTCGAGCCGATCCGGTTCGGGAGCTGGAGCGGGCGGAAGGATGGGGTCACCTTCCAGGATATCGTCGTGGCCGAGCGCCCCTGAGAAGAAGGGTCGGCGCCCGCCCGCCTGGCCGTGCGGGCGCTCAGGCGGTGATCGGCTGCCCCAGTGCCAGCGCCTTGCCACGCGTCACGATCACCACGTCGCCCAGCTTCACCGCGCCGAACAGCTTCTTCGCGAACGGAACGGGCACACCGATACAGCCATGCGTCGCATAGCCCCACTCCACGCTCGTGCCGTGAACCGAGATGCCGTCATTGGTCATGCGCAACATGTACGGCATCGGCGCGCCGTAGAGATTGGAGACGTGATCGGCGTCCTTCTGGGTGATCGGAAAGCGCCCGAGCGGCGTCGGCTTCTCGTCGTCGCCGTAGAGGATCGCCGCCGCGCCGATCTCATAGCCGTCGCGGAACACCGACAGCACCTGCGCCGCGAGGTCGACGGTGATGACCACCTGCCCCGTTGAGGGTGCGCCCGCCTCGTCCCAGTGATGCGCGCCGAACTTGATCGGTCCGATCGGCAGCACCCGCCTGACGATCAGCGCCTCGGGTGCGGGTTGAGCTCTCGGCGCGGGGCGGATCGTCTTTGCGGTAGGCGCGTGCGCGGGGACGATAACCAAAGCAGCCAGCGCCGCCGCCGCCGACCAGAAGGAGATACCCGCCATGCGCTTGATTGTGCCTGCGTCCGTGGCCGTGCGCCAGTGGCCGACCGGGGGTGTCCTTCAGCGGGACACCCGAAGCCGTGCTTAACCGATCAGCCGTCGGCGAGCTTCAGGATCGCTCTCCATTCCGTCTCGCTCACCGGCGACACCGACAGTGGCGACTGCCGAAGCATCGCCATTCCTTCGAGCGCCGGTTCCGCCTTCATCGCCGCCAGCGTGACCGGGCGGGGGAGGGGGCGGTCCGGCTCGATCCGAACCGAGACCCAGCGTACATCGCCGCCATCCTCCCGGGCGGTGCGCGACACGCGGGCGATGCCGACCGCAGCCTTGTCGGCGCCGCTGTGGTAGATCAGCACCGTGTCACCCTCCACCATGCGCCTGAGGTGCCCCGCGGCGGCGGCGTTGCGGACGCCGTCCCATTCCGTCCCTCCGTCACGGCACAGGTCCGCCCAGCCATAGGAGGCGGGCTCGCTCTTGAGCAGCCAATATCCCAACGCATTCTCCTAAACCGTGGCTTAACAACGTGTTCCGGGCCGGTTCAGCGCGACTCGAGTAGAAGTCCAGGCAAGGTCGCGGCGTCGTTTGTTCGACGGCATCGGAGACCCTAGCGTATCGAGTAGGAGGTCTGCCATGACTGGATTGATCACGAAGACGGTTCTGGGCGGCGCGTTGGCCGCGAGCACGCTGGTGGCGGTGGCCCCGGCGGAAGCGCAATACTACCGGCGGCATCATCGCGGCAACGGTGACGCTGCGGCGGGCGCGATCATCGGCGGCATCGTCGGTCTGGGCCTGGGCGCGGCGATCGCGTCGGGCAACCGCGACCGCTATTACGACCGGGGCTACGCCTATGATCGCGGCTACTACAACGCGCCGCGCGCCTACCATTATCAGCAGCCCTACGCGTACAACTACCGCCAGAGCTATCGGCCGCGTTGCTGGACCGAGCGTCGCTACGACCCCTACTACGGCCGTCGCGTCCGCGTCCGCATCTGTAACTGAACCGGATGATCAAGGAGCGGCGCGCGGGAGACCGCGTGCCGCTTTTTTGTGGCCTGAGCACGGGTGCTCTGGCTAAGGGATGGGGATGACCGACACCCCTCCAGACCGGCTTTCATCCGACCCGCGCTCGCCCCACTTCGATCAGGCGGCGCTGGAGCGCGGCATCGGCATCCGCTTCAAGGGCGCGCAGCGTCACGACGTCGAGGAGTACAGCCTGCCCGATGGCTGGATCCGCGTCGCACTGGGCAAGAAGGTCGATCGTCACGGCCGCCCGCTGACGCTCAAGCTGAGCGGACCGGTGGAAGCGTGGTTCGAGCGCCCGGCCGCGGGCGCGGAGGACGAGGTCGAGACCGACGCTTAGGCCGGCGTCGAGAACACGATCCTGCCGGCCTTGACCTGATCCGAGCCGCTGTTCGCCAGCGTCCCGGCAGCAAGCGCGATGGCGGCGGCGGTGAGGCCGAAGCTCACCGTCGCGATGCGGATGGTTCTCATGATCGTCCCCTGCCGGTCCCACCCGGCCGGATGGGACTAGGCCCGTGCGGACGCCGCCACTACTTACAAATGCGGTTAGTGGACGAAGCGCGCCACCACGTCGCGGTAGGAGCGGCTGACCTTCACGGTGCCGCCCGAGTTCAGGACCAGGAAGCATTCGCCGTTGGTATGTGGCTTGACCTGCTTGACCAGGTCGAGATTGACGATGGTAGAGCGGTGGACCCGCTGAAACCGGCGCGGGTCGAGGCGCTTTTCCAGATCCTTCATCGTCTCGCGCAGCACGAGGCTGTTGTCGCCGGTCTTGATAACCATATAGTCGCCCGCCGCTTCGATCAGCTCGATCGTGTCGACGTCGACGCGGAAGATCTGACCCTGGTCCTTGATGTTGATGAGCTTCTCGAAACGGTTCGACGACACCTCGCCCCCCCCGGCCATGCCCTCGCCCGCCAGATCGGCGGCGGCGTCGGGGGCATGTTCGGCAAGCGCCTCCTTCAGCTTCTCCGCCTCACCGACGCTCTGCTTCTCGTTCAGTCGCAGCCGGACGCGGTCGAGCGTGTCCGCCAGCCGCGCCTCATCCACCGGCTTCATCAGGTAATCGACCGCCTGCGCCTCGAACGCGCGCAGGGCATGGTCGGAATAGGCGGTGACGAAGACGAACAGCGGCGGCTCGACCTCCATCAGCCCCTGTACGACCGAGAAGCCGTCGAAGCCCGGCATTTGAATGTCGAGGAAGACGAGGTCGGGCTTATGGGTCTTGATCGCGCGGATCGCTTCGCGCCCGTTGATGCATTTGTCGATGATCGCGATGTCGTCGAAGGCTTGCAGGCGGAGCTCCAGCCCCTGGATGGCAAGCGGCTCGTCGTCGACGAGAATGGTGCGGATGGTCATGCGGCCTCGTCTGGTTGCGGGCAGGTCGGCGATGTAACGGCGCCCAAGTGAACGGCGCCTTGCAGCTTGGTCATGCGGCCTCCCTGTCCTCCAGCTGGTACGGAATCTCGATCGAGACCGAGAATCCGCCCGCCGGCGTCGAGTGCGTGGTCAGCCGCTGGTCGGGACCATAGGCCTGCGCCAGCCGCTCGCGGATGTTGGTCAGCCCGACCCCGGTGGAAAGGCTGGGCGGCGGCGCGCCGTCGCGCAACCCCGGGCCGGTGTCGGATACGGTGATCCGCACGCGTTCTCCGGCGAGCCGCACCTCGACACGAATGTCCGCGCCCTCCTCGAGCGGGCTGACCGCGTACTTGATCGCGTTCTCGACCAGCGGCTGCAGCAGCAGCGAGGGCAGGCGGGCGCGCTCGGCGGCGGGATCAATGTCGAACTGCGGTCGCAGCCTGGCCTCGAACCGCATCTTCTCGATCTCGAGATACAGCTTCAGCGTCTCGACCTCCTGGGCGACCGTCACATGCGCGGTCGGCTCATTGGCGAGCGTGTAGCGCAGGAACGAGCTGAGCCGGGACAGCATCGCGTTGGCTCGCTCCGTCTGCTTCAGCAGCACCAGCGTCGAGATCGAGTTGAGGGTGTTGAACAGGAAATGCGGGTTGAGCTGATAGCGTAGCATCGCCAACTGCGCCGAGCTCGCCTGCAATTCCAGGTCGCGCATCTGGTCGATCTGCTCCTCGACCAGAATGTAGAAGTTGATGCCGAAATACAGCGCGGACCAGCCGGCCAGTACGGTGAAGCAGATGTAGAAGGCGCTGAGGAACGACGCCAGGCTGACGCCATAGCCCTTCATGCTGATGAACGAAAAGGCGAAGGCGACCAGAAAGGCGTAGAGCAGGGTCGCGCCGACCAGCGTCGCCACCGTCAGCGAGATGCCCGCGACCCGCGGCAGGCGGCGGTAATAGCCGTACAGCGTGGAGAGCAGCAGCGTGATGCAATAGCCCAGGATCGCCTCGATCAGCACCGGGATGACGACCTCGATCGACGGCCCACCCGAGATCGACGCCGCCTCGCGGACGATCAGATACCCGCCCCAGCCGACCGCCTGCAGCGTCCAGAACGCGCGGCTCTTGTCCTCGAAGAACGGCCGGACGTTGAGCGCTGTGCGCGGGCGGATGGGGGCAAGGGTGGCCACGGCGCGGTGTATAAGGGCGAGGTGCGCATGGCGGAAGGGTGCCGGACACAAGAAGGGCCGCCGCTCCGGTCAGAGCGGCAGCCCGATCAGACCCCTTCGGGCGCGGCCCTTTAGAAGGAGAAGCGCGCGCCGACGCGGATCAGGTAGAGCGAATTCGAAATGCTCGGGCTGATTTCAGCCACCGCCGGATCACGGAATGAAGAGTAGCGATACTGCGCGCAAGCCTGGGTGGAGTTGGTGTTGGCTACCGCTGGCAGGCCGGTCGGGTTGTTTGCCGCCGTCGTGCCGATGTTGACCACGCCCGTACCCGTCGCGACGGGGGCGCTCAGGCACTGCACCTGCACAACCGCCGACTGATAGGGGAAGCCGAGCTGACGCAGCCCGCCCCAGTTGCTGTTGAGCAGATTGGGCAGGTTCTCGATGTCCGCGAACACCGAAACGCGGCTGTTGCCGATGAATGCAGGCAACTCCTGCTCCAGGTGAAGGTCGATGCGGGTGAAAGCGCGGTTGCGGGCGATGTTCTTGGCCGCGATGCCGCCACGGTACTTCTTCAGGTTGGTCCGCTCGATCAGCCCGTCGACCGCCGCCTGCGTCGCCGCCGAGTCGTAGGAGACAAGCGGATCGGTCGTGCCGGTCGGCACATACATCAGGAAGCGGGTGTTGCCGTTGGTGCCGATGTTGGTCACGGTACCGAAGACCGGCGAACGGTTGCCGCCCGGATCCTGCATGGTGAAGCTGTACCGTCGGCCCGATCGGGTCTCGCCGAACAGCGAGATCGTGGTCTTGTAGTCGCCGAAGAATGCGTGGTCGAAGCCGATATTGTACTTGAACGCCCAGGTCGTTTCATCCGACGACTTGCCATAGGTCGCGAAGTTCGGATCCGCCATCGCGGCGTTGGCATAGTTGGACGAGGCCGTCGACGAGGTCGCCGGGCTGACGTCCTTCACGTCCTGCAGCGCATAGCTGCCACCGAAGTACAGGCCCCAGTCGAACTCCTTCTGAAAGCGCACCACGCCGATATGGGTGCGACCGCGGCTGTCGTTGTACAGCAGGATGTCCTGGTTGGTGTCGGTACCCAGACCGGTGGTCGCGATCTGACCGTTATACAGCGTCGTCGCGTTGTAGCGCGGGCGACCGTCCGGCAGGCTGCCGATCCGGATCGAACGGATATCGGTGAACGCCACCGACTCATTGGTCTTGCTGAAGATATAGTCGGCACCGAGATTGAAGCCGAATAGCTTGTAGTCGGCCGACAACGTCGCCTTGGTCACCGAAGGCAGGCGGAAGTCCTGCGCCAGCGCGTTTGTGGGCGCGGTCAGCAGCGACGCGGTGTTGGTCGACAGGAAGGTGTTCGCCGCCGCCGGGATGTTGGTCCCGGTCACCCCGTTCAACGCCGCCTGGCACAACGCGGCGTTGGCGCCGGTGTAGGGCGCAGTGCAGGTCGCGGTATTTTGCGAGCCGGCAACCGCACCCGGCGCGCCGGTGGCGCGCTGGACCGTGGTCAGCCGGTTGGAGAGCACGCCGGTGTTGGAATAACTGTTCGACAGATAGATGTCCGGCGAGCCACCGCCGAACACACCGACGCCGCCGCGGATGCGGAGGTTATCGATCGGCGGCTGCCAGTTGAAGCTGAACCGCGGCTGGAAGTTGTCCAGACCCTTGTAGGTCTGCGTGTTGAAGAAGCCGAAACGGTTGAAGAAGGCGTTGTTCGCCGCGACCGGCGACCGCTGCGCGAACACGTCATAGCGAACGCCCAGATTGACCTGCAGCGTGTCGGTAATGTCCCAGGTATCCTGAAGCCCGAAGCTGTACTGCTGGTACCGGAAGTCCGCCGCCACGTCCGGAAGGTTGAGCGACACCGCATTCGCGAAATCAAAGCTCGCCGCCGACCGGTTGCGGAAATCCGCGATCGAGTCGAAGTAATAGGCGCCGCTGGTGCGCTGCAGGAAGTAATTGAAGGTACGGTTCGCGGTGACCTCGAACAGCGCCTTCACATCATGGCCGCCCGAGACGTAGCGCGCCTGCAGCGAGCCGCCCCAGGTGTCGTTGAACAGCTCGTTGGTCTGACGGCTGATATCCGGTCCGAACGCGACGATCGGGATGCCCGTCGAGCAGGCGGTCAGGGAACCCACCGACGCCGCGTCGGTGCACACGCGGAACTCGGCGAAGCCACGGCCGCGCAGCGGGTTCTGGCCGGTGCGCTGCGACTTGTACTGGAAACGCGCTTCGGTCGAGAAGTTGTCGGTCCACTCAGAATTCAGCTGCGCGATGCCCGCGCGCACCAGCACCGAGCGCTCATAAGCGTTGGATTCGAGACCTAGGGAAGGGGTGGTGGTCGAGTTGGCGTTGGTGTTCTGCAACACCTGCGCCGACTCATAGGCATTGACGTACGACAGCGACAGGCGGTGGCCGGTGGCGATGTTCCAGTCGATCCGCCCCACGATCTTCTCGTCGCGCTGATTGTTGATGCTCAGGATGCCGCCGGTGTCGTAATTGTACACGCTGGACGCGATGCCGGTGATCGCGTCCACGACGCCTTGGTTGAGGCCGGTGACCTGCGCGGCCGTCGACGGCGTGAACGGCCGCGGATCGGTGTTGCGCTCGGCCGAGACCATGAAGAACAGCTTGTCGGCGATGATTGGGCCGGACAGCGTCGCGCCATAGGTTTCGGAATTGTAGTCCGGCAGCACCAGCGTGTTGGAGCCGATGCGCTTGCCCTGAAGCTCGTCGCGGCTCTGCGAGTAAAAGCCGGTGCCGTGGAACGTGTTGGTGCCCGACAGCAGCACGGTGTCAATGGCGACGCCCTGGAAGTTGCCCTGGCGGATGTCATAGGGCGCGAACGAGGTCGAGACCTGTGCGATCGCGTCGAACGGCACCGGCCCACGGCCGGTCGGGTTCGCGTCGGAGTTCAGGCCGAACTGATCGCCGACCTGGACGCCGTTGATGGTAAAGCGGTTGAAGCGTGGATTGACGCCGGCGAAGCTGACGGCGCGCGTATTCGACAGATCGAGGCTGGCGAGCGGATCGCGGCGCTCGATGTCGCGGATGTCGCGGTTCACAGAGGCGACGCGGCGTACATCCTCCTGCGTCAGCACCGTCTGCGGGCCGTCGGAGGTCGTGCCGGCGCCCTGGATGGAGTTGGCCGTCACGACGATCTCACCCGCAGTCGAGCCCGCGTCCTCGGCAGCGGCCAGCTCGACCGGCAGGTCGAAGGCCTGCTGAACGACCGTGAAGATGTCGGTCACGGTCTTGTTGCCGGACGGGCTCGTGACCTCGACGGTGAACGGACCACCGACGCGCAGGCCGGGCAGATTGAACGACCCGTCGCCGCCCGTCGTCGTCTCCGACCGGGTGCCCGACGGCACGTTAATGGCGACCACCGTCGCACCGGCTACGGGTGCGCCGTTCGCCGTAACGGTGCCGCGGATGGTGGACGTCGTCTCCTGGGCCGACGCCGCAGCGGGAATCGCGAGCGCGGCGATGGCCGCACCCAGAAGGAACTGATTTCGCATGGATTTACACCCTTTGGAGTTCTGGCTGGAGCGGCTCTGTTCGCTTCACCGAATGCCGCGCCCGTGCCCGCCTAATATTGCGACTCCGTGACAGCGGCTAGGTGATTGACCACCTGCTCACGACTCAATCCATGTTGCGTTGCAAAAAGGCATCACCTGTCAGCCGGCGGCGGCGACGATCGCGGCCCAGCCCGCTTCGTCGATGACCCGAATGTTCAGCTCGGCCGCCTTCTTCAGCTTCGATCCGGCGCCGGGGCCGGCGACGATCAGGTCGGTCTTGGCGGAAACGGAGCCCGCGACCCGCGCGCCCAGCGCCTCCGCCTGCGCCTTGGCCTCGTCGCGCGACAGCGTCTCGAGCGAGCCGGTGAAGACGATCGTCTTGCCGCTCACTTCCGAGTCGCGGCTCGCGACCACGAAGGGGGGTGGCGATAACTCGCCGAGCAGGTCGTCCCAGGCGGTGCGGTTGTGCGGCTCGTGGAAGAAGTCGCCCAGCGCCGCAATCACGCTTGGACCGACGCCGTCGATCAACTGCAACTGGTGCAGCGCATCCGGATCGTCGCCGCGCGCCCCCTCGGCCGCTTCACGCAGCGCGGGCAAGGTGCGGAACGCCCTCATCAGGTCGCGCGCGGTGATGCTGCCCACATGGCGGATGCCGAGCCCGAACAGCAGCCGTGCCGCATCGGGCGTGCGCTTCGCCTCGATCGCGGCGAGCAGCGCCTCGACCGACTTCGCCTGCCAGCCCTCACGCCCGATCAGCGCCTCGCGGTGCTCGCGCAGACGGAAGATGTCGGCGGGCTCGGCGATCCAGCCAAGATCGAGGAACTCGACCAGCGTCTTCTCGCCCAATCCCTCGATATCGAGCGCCCCTCTGCTGACGAAGTGCCGCAGCCGCTCCAGCCGCTGCGCCGGGCAGATCAGCCCGCCGGTGCAGCGGATGTCGACCTCCCCGGCCTCGGCCACCGCCTCACTGCCGCAGGCGGGGCAATGGTCCGGAAAAGCGAAGGCGGGCCGGTCCTCCTGGCGGGTCAGATTCTCGACGATCTGCGGGATCACGTCGCCCGCGCGCTGCAGGATTACCCGGTCGCCGGGCCGGACACCCAGCCGCGCGATCTCGTCGGCGTTGTGCAGCGTCGCGTTGGTGACGACCACGCCGCCGACCGTGACCGGCTCCAGCCGTGCCACCGGGGTCAGCTTGCCGGTGCGCCCCACCTGGATGTCGATGGCGTTCAAGGTCGTCTGCGCGCGCTCGGCCGGGAATTTGTGTGCGATCGCCCAGCGCGGTGCGCGGCCGACGATGCCGAGCCGCGCCTGCCAGTCGAGTCGGTCCAGCTTGTAGACGACTCCGTCAATGTCGAACGCCAGGTCTGCCCGCCCGGCTTCGATCGCGCGATAGGCCTCCAGCGCTTCTTCGAGGTTCGAACAGGTGCGAAAGCCCTCGGCGATCGGAAAACCCCAACCTCGCAGCGCCGCGACCACCGCCGACTGGGTATCGCCCGGCAGCGCCCCGGCCTCGCCCCAGCCATGCGCCAGAAACCGCAAGGGCCGACCGCGCGTGACGCTCGCGTCCTTCTGTCGCAGCGAACCGGCGGCAGCGTTGCGCGGGTTGGCGAACTGGCGCGCGCCCTCGCCACCCTCGGCCAGCAGGCGGGCGTTGAGGGCGGAGAAAGCCGCCTTTTCCATATAGACCTCGCCACGGACCTCGAAGATCGCCGGCGCATCGCCGGCAAGAGCCTGCGGGATGTCGCCGATCGTCGTGACATTGGCGGTGACGTCCTCCCCAACCGCGCCATCGCCGCGGGTTAGCGCCTGGATCAACCGGCCACCTTCATAGCGCAGCGAGCAGGACAGCCCGTCGATCTTGGGCTCGGCGGTCAGCACGACCGGCTCCTCATCGCCGAGCTTCAGGAAGCGGCGGACGCGGGCGACGAACTCGCGCACCTCCTCGTCGCTGAAGGCATTGTCGAGGCTGGTCATCGGCCGCGCATGCGCGACCTTGGCCAGATGCCCAGCCGGCGCGGCGCCGACTTGGCGGCTCGGCGAGTCGGTGCGGACGAGCTGCGGGAAGGCGGCCTCGATCGCCTGGTTGCGTCGCATCAGCGCGTCGTATTCGGCGTCCGAGATCTCAGGCGCATCCTCGGTGTGATAGCGCCGGTTGTGGTGCGCGATCTCGCCCGCCAGCCGCTCCAGCGCGGCGGCGGCGTCGGTCTCGGTGGTCGGCAACGCGGTCATGACAGAGACGGTAGGGGAGGGCGTCCACCCCCCGCAAGGCTCAGCCGAGCCACCAGCCCGGCCATCCGGCGACGACCACGCCGCTCCACAGCAACACGCCGGGTACCGGACGCCAGTCGAACGCCGCCATGATTGCAATTCCGGCCAGTATGTTTCGCACCGCCGCTGCCGCTGCGGCCAGCGCCCACAGCATTGTCCACAGCCATGGCCCGCCTCGAATGGGAGCGGCGAGCGCGAGCAGGACGACAGCGCCGAACGCAATCACCGACACGATGGTGATCGTCGCCCCGACTGGGAGCATGCCCAGCGCGATCCGAGCTTCGCGGCGATGGGCGCGAGAGGTGAGTTCGCTGCCCATCATGCCGCCTCCAACAGCCGGTCGGCCTGTGCCCGCGCCTCCGCAGTCACCGCCGCGCCGGACAACATCCGTGCGATCTCCTCCCGGCGCTCGTCCTCATTCAGCGCACGCACGCCGGTGCGGGTGACGGTGCCATCGTGGCTCTTGGCGATCAGCAGGTGCTGTGCCCCCCGCGCGGCGACCTGCGGGCTATGAGTGACGACCAGCAGCTGCGTGCCCTCGGCCAGCCGCTGCAACCGCTCGCCGATCGCCGACGCGACCGCACCGCCGACGCCGCGATCGACCTCGTCGAACACCATCGTCCGTGCGCCCCCGCGCTCGGCCAGCGCGACCTTGAGCGCGAGCACGAAGCGCGACAGCTCGCCGCCGCTGGCGATCTTGACCAGCGGCGCAAAGGGCGCGCCGGGGTTGGTCGAGATCTCGAACTCGACCCGGTCGCGACCTGATGCGGACCAGCCATCCTCATCCAGTCCGCTGATCGCGGTGCGGAACTGCGCCGCGTCAAGCTTGAGCGGTTTCAGCTCGCGCGCGACGGCCATATCCAACCGCTCGCCTGCCTCCGCCCGCGCCGTGGTCAGCGCCGCCGCCGCCTTCGCATACTCTGCGCGCGCGCTCGCCACGGCTGCTTCCAGCGCCGCCATGCCCTCTTCGCCCGCGTCCAACCGATCGACCTTGCCGCGCAGGTCTTCGGCGAGGGACGCGAGATCGTCGGGCTGGACCCGGTGCTTGCGGGCCATCGCGCGCAGCTCGAACAGCCGCGCCTCGTCCGCCTCCTGCGCGCGCGGATCGAACTCCAGCGCGCGCGCCGCCTCGCGCAATTGGTCCTCGGCCGCCGCGCCTTCGATCACCGCGCGATCGACCGCGCCAAGAGCATCGGCCAGCGCGGGATGATCGGCTGCGATCCGCTCCAGCACCCGCGCCGCCTGGCGCAGGCGCGCAAGTCCACCATCCGAGCCCTCCAGATGCTTGGCCACCGTGGCGAGATCGTCGGCGACCTTTTCCGCGCGCTGCATCCCACGCCGTCGGTCGGCGAGCGTCTCCTCTTCGCCGGGTTCCGGGGCGAGTGCCTCCAGTTCGGCGACGGCGTGCTCGAGCCAGTCGCGGTCCGCCTGAGCGGTGGCGATCTCGCCCCGCGCCGCCGCCAGCGCCCCCTCGGCGGCGCGCAGCCGCTGCCAAGCGTCTGCCGTGGGCCGCATGTCCACCCGGCCGAACCGGTCGAGCATCGCCCGATGCCCGGCGGGCGCTAGGAGTCCGCGATCGTCATGCTGGCCATGAACCTCGACCAGATGCGTGCCCAGCTCGCGCAGCAAGGCCGCGGACGCCGGCTGATCGTTGACGAAGGCGCGGCTGCCGCCGTCCGCCTTGACCAGCCGGCGTACGATCAGCGGTTCGCCGGGCTCGACCTCCAGCCCGCTGTCCGCGAGCAGCGCGGCGAGCGCCTCCCCGGAAGCCTCGAAGCTCGCGGTCACCACCGCCTGCGTCGCGCCGTGCCGGACCAGCCCGGTATCCCCGCGCGCGCCCAGCGTCAGTCCGAGCGCGTCGAGCAGGATTGACTTGCCCGCGCCGGTCTCGCCGGTCAGCACGCCCAGGCCGGCGTCGAACTGCAAGTCCAGCGCCTCGATCAGCACCACGTCACGGATGGAAAGCGCGGTCAGCATCGCGGTGGCATATAGCGCGGGTTGTCGGGGAACGGGAGGGGAACCGGCGTCCCTGCGTTTGGAGCTTGCCCCTGATCCCTCCCCGGCGAAAGCCGGGGCCCAGTCGGCCGCGCCGGGGTTTAGCGGCAATCTTATTAGGATAACAGCATCTGGGCCCCGGCTTCCGCCGGGGGAGGGTGCCAAAGCCTCAGTTCGGTGTCGGCGTCGTCGTACTCGGCGCGGTGTTCCCCGGCGTGGTCGTCGCCGGTCCGGCGTCGGCACCGGAAGGTGCCGTGGTCGTGGCATCGGTACTGCGTGGCGCGTCCGCAGTCGCCGTGCCGGTGCCGGCGTCACCCGGCAGCGACTTCGCCTGCGCACCCGGCGTCCCCGGCGGGATCGCGGCGCCCGCCTGCACGGCGGCGAGCTGCTGACCCGGATGCTGCTGCATCAACTTGTACGCGCGGTCATACCACGTCGTGCCCGAATAGTTCGCGCCCAGCACCGCCGCGGCCTTTTGCGCCTCCATCGGCACACCCAGCGACAGATAGGCTTCGACCAGCCGCATCAGCGCCTCGGGCGTGTGGGTCGTAGTCTGATATTGTTCGACGACGTTGCGGAAGCGCAGCGACGAGGCGAGCCACTGACCCCGCGTCGCATAGAAGCGTCCGACCTCCATCTCCTTGCCGGCGAGATGGTCATTGACCAGATCGACCTTCAGCCGCGCATCGGCGGCATAGCGGCTGTTCGGATACCGTCGCGACAGCTCGCCCAGCGAGTCGAGCGCCTGGCGCGTGATCTTCTGGTCGCGCGTGACGTCCTGGATCTGCTCGTAATAGCCGAGTGCGACCAGATAATAGGCATAGGGCGCGTCGCGGTTGCCGGGGTGCACCGCCAGGAAGCGCTGCGCCGACTGGATCGAGTTGGTGTAGTCCCGATCGAGATAATAGGAGAAGGCGCTCATCAGCTGCGCGCGCCGCGCCCAGACCGAATAGGGATGCTGGCGCTCGACCTCGTCGAAAAGCGCCGCCGACTCCTTGTAACGGCCTTGGTCGAGCCGCGTCTTCGCCGCCGAATAAAGTGTGCCGACATCACGCGCGACATAGGGCGTGTCGCCACGGGCACCGCCGCGACCGGCGCAGGCGGCGAGCGGGAGTGCAACGGCGGCGAGAAGCGCGAGGGTGAGGGCACGGGATCGTAGGATACGCATGGGTAGGGCCTTTAGCGCGCGCCGCGGGTGAGGCATAGACCCGCTTTGCCGCTGCCGCGCCGAGCCGAAAGGAAGCCATGCCCGCCACCCTGTTGCAGACTCATCGCGTCGAGAAGCCCTGGGGCCGGCACGATCTGTGGCCCGGCTTTGCCGATGCCGCGCCCGCGGACCAGCCGGTGGGCGAAGTCTGGTACAAGGCGCCGGGCGACGACACGCCGGACCTGCTCGTCAAATATCTGTTCACGGGCGAGAAGCTGTCGATCCAGGTCCATCCCGACGACGAGCAGGCCCATGCGCGCGGCCTGCCACGCGGCAAGGACGAGTGCTGGACCATTCTCGCCGCCGAGCCCGGCGCGACCATCGCGCTCGGCACCAAGGGGCACCCCGACAAGGCCACGCTCGCCCAGGCCGCGCGCGATGGCACGATCGAGGCGCTGCTCGATTGGCGAGCAGTCAAGGCCGGCGACTTCCTTTATTGTCCGTCGGGGACGATCCACGCGATCGGCGGCGGACTGACGCTGATCGAGGTGCAGCAGAATTCGGAAACCACCTATCGCCTGTTCGATTACGGCAGCGATCGCGAACTGCATCTGGACGACGGCATGGCGGTGGCGAAGGCCGAGCCCTACCACCCGATCGCCGCGCCGCGACCGGCCGGCGCCGGCCGCCAGATCAAGGTCGAGGGGCCGAAATTCGTCCTCGAACGCTGGGCCGGCGGCGAGCATCAGGTGGTGCTGGAGGAAGGGCGGACCGGGTGGCTGGTGGTCATCAAGGGCGCGGGCGAGGTGGCCGGCGTCGCCTTCGGCGCGGGTGAGTGCGTAACGGTGACGGGGCGCGAAACGGTGCGGTCGGGCGACGACGCCGATCTCCTTTTCGCTTATCCGGGCACACAGCGGATGACGGTATAGGCGCGAACCGGCTCTTCCGCGGCGGAGGGTAGGGCAGGGTGGTGAACCTCCGACTGCTCGGCTAACAGCCCCCGCATGGCCCACCCCGGCGCCCCTTCGCCGCAGGCCGGCCATGCCCCCGCGTCCGCGCGTGCCGAACTCGGCGCGCTGTCCCGGCTCGCGGCGCCGATCGTCGGCGCCAATCTGCTCCATATGGCGGTGTTTGCGGTCGACGTCGTGTTCGTCGCGCGGCTCGGCACCACCGAGCTTGCCGCCGCGACGCTCGCGGTGTTCCTGTTCAACGTCCTGTGCTGGGCGCTGATCGGGCTCACCTCGGCGGCCGAGCCGCTGATCGCCGCCGGGATCGGCCGGCGGGTCGGGGCGGTCCGCGACACCCGCCGCTCGTTCCGCGCCGGGCTGTGGCTCGGCGCGCTGGCGAGCGGCCCGATCATGCTGCTGATGTGGCAGGGCGAGGCGCTGTTCGTCGCGCTCGGCCAGGATCCGGTGGTCGCGGCGCGCGCGGGCGCGTTCCTGCGCATCGCCGCCTGGGGCGTGCCCTTCGCGGTCGCTTCCGGGCTGATGCGGCTGACCGCCGCGGCGCTCGGGCGAGCAGGCTGGGCCTTTGTCGTCACCGCGCTCGCGCTCGGCGTCGCGATACTGGGCAATTGGGCGCTGGTGTTCGGCCATCTCGGGATGCCGGCGCTGGGGCTCGAGGGTTCCGCACTCGCGGGTGTGCTGGTGTCGATCGCGATGTGCTTTGCCTATGCCGCGATCTTCCGACTGGACCGGCGGCTCAGGCGTTTCCAGCTGTGGGGTCGCTGGTGGCGGCCGGACTGGGCGCGCATGGGCGAGGTGGCGAGGCTCGGCGCGCCGATCGCGGCGACCTGGACCTTCGAAGGCGGGCTGTTCGGCGGCGCGGCGCTGCTGATGGGGCTGATCGGCCCGGTCGAGGTCGCTGCCCACGCCGTTGCGCTCAACGTCGCTGCGGTGATCTATCAGATCCCGTTCGGCATCGCGCAGGCGGCGACGATCCGCGTCGGCATGGCCTATGGCGCCATCGACCATCGCTGGATCGCGCGCGCCGGCAACACCGCGCTGATGCTGGGCATCGGCGTGATGGCGGTGACGGCGCTGATCACCTGGGCGGTGCCGGGGCTGTTCGTCGCCGTATATCTTGATCGCGAACTGCCCGACACCGCCGCCGCCGAGGCGCTCGCGATCAAATTGCTGGGCGTGGCGGCGGTGTTCCAGCTGATGGACGGCGCACAGGCGGTCGCGCAGGGCGTGCTGCGCGGCCTGCAGGACACGCGCGTGTCGATGCTGGTGGCGCTGGGTGGCTATTGGGTGATCGGCTTCGGCACCGCCGCGCTACTTGGCTTTCGTACGCCGCTCGGCGCGGTCGGCATCTGGTGGGGGCTGGCGACGGGGCTCGCGGTGGTGTCGGTGCTACTGATCTGGCGTTGGTCCGCGCGCGGTCGGCTGGGCCTGCTGCCAAGCTGAATTTCTGTTCAGCCCCGTTGACGGACGGTGGCGCGCGTCACATATGCGCCCTGCTGGCACTCGACTCCGGTGAGTGCCAAAAACCTGTCACAAACGTTAGAGGGACACGCCTCCATGAACTTTCGTCCGTTGCACGACCGCGTTCTCGTACGCCGCGTCGAGGCTGAAGAGAAGACCGCGGGCGGGATCATCATCCCCGACACCGCCAAGGAAAAGCCCCAGGAGGGCGAGGTCGTCGCCGCCGGCACCGGCGCGCGCTCCGAGTCCGGCGAGGTCCATCCGCTGGAGGTCAAGGCCGGCGACCGCGTCCTGTTCGGCAAGTGGTCCGGGACCGAGGTCAAGGTCGACGGCGAGGACCTGCTGATCATGAAGGAGTCGGACATCCTCGGGATCGTCGGCTGAACCTTCGTCGGGGCCGCTTCCGGCTCTGACGTAGCATGTACATCGTGAACTTCCAGATTTGAAAGGGTAGCCACCATGGCAGCCAAGGACGTGAAATTCTCCCGCGACGCCCGCGAGCGCATCCTGCGCGGCGTCGACATCCTCGCCGACGCGGTCAAGGTCACGCTGGGGCCCAAGGGCCGCAACGTCGTCATCGACAAGAGCTTCGGCGCGCCGCGCATCACCAAGGACGGCGTCACCGTCGCCAAGGAGATCGAGCTCAAGGACAAGTTCGAGAACATGGGCGCGCAGATGCTGCGCGAAGTGGCCTCGAAGACCAACGACAACGCCGGTGATGGTACCACCACCGCCACCGTGCTCGCCCAGGCGATCGTCCGCGAGGGCATGAAGTCGGTTGCCGCCGGCATGAACCCGATGGACCTGAAGCGCGGCATCGATCTCGCCGTGATCACGGTCGTCGAGGACCTGAAGGCGCGCTCCAAGCCGGTCTCGGGCTCGTCCGAGATCGCACAGGTCGGCATCATCTCGGCCAACGGCGACACCGTCGTCGGCGAGAAGATTGCGGAAGCAATGGAGAAGGTCGGCAAGGAAGGCGTCATCACGGTCGAGGAGGCCAAGGGCCTCGATTTCGAGCTGGACGTCGTCGAGGGCATGCAGTTCGACCGCGGCTATCTGTCGCCCTACTTCATCACCAATCCGGAGAAGATGACGGTCGAGCTCGCCGATCCGTTCATCCTGATCCACGAGAAGAAGCTGTCGAACCTGCAGGCGATGCTCCCGATCCTGGAAGCCGTCGTCCAGTCGGGTCGCCCGCTGCTGATCATCGCCGAGGACATCGAGGGTGAGGCACTCGCCACGCTGGTGGTCAACAAGCTGCGCGGCGGCCTCAAGGTCGCGGCCGTCAAGGCGCCGGGCTTCGGCGATCGCCGCAAGGCGATGCTGGAAGACATCGCGATCCTGACCAAGGGCGAGATGATCTCCGAGGATCTCGGCATCAAGCTGGAGAGCGTGACCACCGCGATGCTCGGCTCGGCCAAGCGCGTCACGATCGACAAGGACAACACCACCATCATCGACGGTGCGGGTGAAGCCGATGCGATCAAGGGCCGCACCGAGGCGATCCGGCAGCAGATCGAGAACACGACCAGCGATTACGACAAGGAGAAGCTCCAGGAGCGTCTTGCCAAGCTCGCCGGTGGTGTCGCGGTCATCAAGGTCGGCGGCGCGTCCGAGGTCGAGGTCAAGGAGCGGAAGGATCGCGTCGACGACGCGCTCCATGCGACCCGCGCGGCCGTCGAAGAAGGCATCGTTCCCGGCGGCGGCACCGCACTCCTCTACGCCACCAAGGCGCTCGAGGGCACGACCGGCGCCAACGATGACCAGACGCGCGGCATCGACATCGTGCGCAAGTCGCTGACGACGCTGGTCCGCCAGATCGCCAGCAACGCCGGGCACGACGGCGCGGTGGTCTCGGGCAAGCTGCTCGAGGGCAACGACCCGACGATGGGCTTCAACGCCCAGACCGAGAAGTACGAGAACCTGGTCGAGGCCGGCGTGATCGACCCGACCAAGGTCGTGCGCACGGCACTGCAGAACGCGGCGTCGGTCGCCGGCTTGCTGATCACCACCGAGGCGGCGGTCAGCGAAATGCCCGAGGACAAGCCGGCAATGCCGATGGGCGGCGGCGGCATGGGCGGCATGGGCGGCATGGACTTCTGATTTCGCACGCGGGCAGCGAAAGCTGCCCGCGACACGAGATCAGAACGGCGAGCAGGCAGGCGTCGTTCGCCGGTCTCGCCTGACGTCACGGCACGGCTTTGCCGGGTCGATACCATCATGAGAAGGGTCGGAGCGTACCAGCGTTCCGACCCTTCTTTTGTTGGATTCGGCATGATATCCTGCCGGCATGGCAAGCGAATTCGCGCTCTTCGGCGCCGGTCTTCTCGCCGTGAAGAGTTCCTTGAGACTGATTTCGGCCGACGATTGGCGCTGATGCCGCCAACTTCGACAACTTCGCACATCCCCTGACAGGCTGGTCCGATCCGTTAACCATGGCTGGCGCAAAGAACACGACGATGCGCCGTGCCGCCTTTCCGCTGTCCGTCCTCGTCATGGGCGCGCTCCTCTACCTGGCGTGGATGCACCCGGCGGTGCTGTGGCCCACCAACGTCGGCTGGCTGCTGATCGGTGAGGATCGCGGGCAAAGCGCACTGGGCCTCGCCGCTTACCTGCGCGCGGGCGGCCCCGGCTTGCATCAGTCGCTGCTGTTGGCGCCGGACGGCACCACGCTGCTGTTCACCGACAGCATCCCGTTGCTGGGCCTGCTGCTCAAACCCTGGTCGGGATTGCTGCCCCCCGGAACGCAGTTCCTCGGTGCCTGGTATCTGCTGTGCGTGTTGCTGCAGGTCGGGTTCGCGGCGGCGCTGATCCGCCGCTACGCCGCTGAGCCGATCGCCGCCTGGGCGGGCGTGGCGGTGCTCGCGGCGATGCCGGTGCTGTTCAACCGCTACGGCCATCCCAGCCTGTGCGCGCAGTGGCTGCTGCTATGGGCGCTGTGGGTCTATGTGGACCCGGGCCGGGCTGCGCGGCCGGCCTGGTGGGCGGCGATTCTGGCGGTGGCGGCGCTGGTGCACAGCTATTTTTTGCTGATGGTCGCGGCCGTCTGGGCGAGCGCGCTGTTGGAGCAGTGGGTCCGCGGACGTGATCGATTGAAGACTTTGGCTGGTGCGGCCGCGGCGCTGCTACCTGCGCTGGCACTGCTATGGCTGAACGACGCGTTCGGCGGGCCCTATGGCTCCACCCACAGCTATGGCCAGTTTCCCGCGGCGCTCGACGCCTGGTGGAACCCGGCCAACCCCGGCTACACGGCGCTGTCGTTCTCCTCGCCCGCCATGCCGGAGGGGCGAGGGTTCGAGGGCTTCAACTATCTCGGCGCCGGACTTCTCGTCTTGGTGGCGCTCGCCGCGCTGCAGGTCGCGACCGGACGTCTGGAGGAGCAACGCCGCGCCTTGCTGAGCCGCCTCGCATGGCTGTTGCCGGCGTATGCCGTCCTGGCGCTGGTGGCGATCGGACCGGCGCCGGTCTGGCGTGGACAGCCGCTGTTTCTCGGCGGGCTGCCGGGCTGGCTCGTGGATGCGCTCGATCCGGTTCGGGCGTCGGGACGGCTGCTGTGGCCGTTGACCTACACCCTTGCTTTCGCGGCGATCGTCTGCGCGACCACATGGCGCAAGTCGGCGCTGGTGCTGACCAGCGCGCTGGCGTTGCAGGTCGTCGATCTCGCACCGATGCTGAGCGCCGTCAGAGCCACCAGCGCGCGGGCCGATAGCGGCCAAGTCTATGCGCGTACCACCGATCCAGCCTGGCAAAGGCTGATCGCACAGGCAGGGGACGTGCAGTTCGAGCCGGCCGAGCCATTCCGCGACCTGCAACTGATGCAGGAGATCAGCTGGCGAGCCGTGCTCGCCTGCCGCCCGACGCGCTACACCTATTCGTCGCGTCTGGCGCTCGCGACGCGCCGGCGGTTGGCCGCCGACGCTGCGGCATTCCGCGCCGGACGGCTCGTGCCGACGCGCCTTTATGTCCTGTTGGGCGATGAGGCAGCGCCGGCAGCGGTCGCTGGACGTATCCGGTCGATCGACAGCGTCCGCGTCATCCCCCCGGCCCGGATCGCGCCGCCCGCTAGCTGTTCTTGAGGAACTCGGTCAGCTTCTTGACCTCCTGGCTGCGCCCGCGCGGCAGGATCAGCACGTCGTTGCCCGCGGCGACGACGATCAGATCCTCCACGCCAACCAGCGCGACGCGAACTCCGTCGCTGCGGACGAGGCAATTGCGCGTGTCGATCGCGACCACATCGCCCCCATGCGCGTTGCCGGCCGCATCGCGATCGCTGATTGCGTGGAGCGCATCCCAGCTGCCGACATCGCTCCAACCCATCGCCACGGGCACGACCGCGACGCGATCGGCTTTCTCCATCACGGCATAGTCGACCGATTCGTCGGGACAGGCGGCGAACTCGCCTCCATCGGGGATCAGGTGAGAACCTTGCGTAGTCGCCTTCCTCATCGCCGCCTCTGCAGCGACCAGAATCGCGGGCGCGTGCTGGGCCAGCGCCTGAAGATACATGTCGGCGCGGAACAGGAAGATGCCGCCGTTCCAGCTATGATCGCCTGCCGCGAGCATTGCCTCGGCCGCATCGCGGGGGGGCTTTTCGACGAAGCGGCGTACGCGGAAGACACCCTCTCCGATCGCATCGCCGCGCTGGATCCAGCCATAGCCGGTCTCGGGTGCCTGCGGTTCGATGCCGAAGGTCGCCAGCCAGCCCTGCGCGACCAGCGGCAAGGCGCGCGCGACGGCGGCGTGGAAGGCGTCGACATCGGCGATGACGTGGTCCGACGGCATCACCAGCAAGGCTTCCTCGCCGCCACCCGTCGCCAAGGCCGCGAGTGCGATCGCCGGCGCGGTGTTACGGCCGACCGGCTCCAGCAACACGCATTGCGCTACGATACCCGCCGCGGTCAGCTGCTCGCTCACCAGATCGGCATGCCGGGCGTTCGCCACCACGACCGGCGCCGCGAAGGCGTCGCCGATGGTCCGGCCGGCGGTCAGCTGAAGCATGGTTTGCTCGGCGGTGAGCGCCAGCAGCTGCTTGGGACGCTCGGGCCGGGACATCGGCCATAACCGAGTGCCCGATCCGCCGGAGAGGATCACGGGGATGATCTGACGAACGCTCATGGCGCAGCTCTAATGCAGATCAGCCAACAGACCAACCTTCACGCTTCGTTTGCCAATGCCCGCGTAGGAGCGCCGGCAGGGTGTCGGTTCGCTTGACACCTTGGCGGGAACACGAGTGGCGCGATGATCAGGCTGTTCAAGCATTATGTGCCCCACGCCGTGCTGATGCTCGGGCTGGTGGACGCGGCGCTGTTGCTCTTGTCGGCGGAAGCGGGCTGGGCGGTGCGGGCATACCAGATCGGCATGGACATGCCGCCCGTCACCGATCGCCTGCCGCAGCTCCTGTCTTTCGCCACTGCGCTGCAGGTGTCGCTGGTCGCGGTCGGTGCGTACGGGGTCGGTTCGTTCCTGTCGCTTCGCTTTGCGGCCGCCAGGCTCGCGGTGGCGGTTGCATTGGGCGTGCTGTTCCTTTCGACGCTTTACTTCATGCTGCCGTCGATCAGCTTCTGGCGGTCCAACCTCCTCTATTCGATGGTGTTCGCTTGCGTGTCGCTGGTCAGCGTACGCGCGCTCCTCGGGCGACTGTTGGGCGGAGAGACCTTTCGACGTCGCGTGGTGGTGCTCGGCGCCGGACGCCGGGCCGCGCAGATCCGCGAACTGGCGATGCAGCCGGGCGCGAACTTCATCGCCGCGGGGTTCGTCGCCATGGGTGAACCCACCCAAGCCGTGCCAGACGCCGTACCGCGTGGAGCGATCACCAATCTCGGCGCGTATGTCACCGACCTGCGCGCGTCCGAGGTGGTGCTGGCGCTGGAGGAGCGGCGCAATGCCCTGCCACTCGGCGACCTGTTGCGGGTCCGAACCGCAGGGGTTCAGGTTTGTGAGATATCGACCTTCCTGGAGCGCGAGACCGGGCGGATCGATCTCGCCAGCGTCAGCCCCTCCTGGCTGATCTTCTCCGACGGCTTCGCGTCGGGGCGGATGATCTCCAGCGTCGTCAAACGGGCGTTCGACATCGTCGCGAGCCTGTTGCTGTTGGTGCTCACGCTGCCGCTCATGCTGCTCGCGGCGCTGGCGATCAAATTGGAAAGCAAGGGGCCTGCTCTCTACCGACAGCGTCGTGTTGGATTGTACAATCAGGCGTTCGATATCCTGAAGTTGCGCTCGATGCGGGTCGATGCCGAGGTGGCCGGCAAGGCGCAATGGGCAGCCAAGGACGACCCGCGCGTGACCCGCGTCGGGCGCTTCATCCGCAAGGTCCGCATCGATGAGCTGCCGCAGACCTGGACCGTATTGAAGGGGGAGATGAGCTTCGTCGGACCGCGCCCGGAGCGGCCGCACTTCGTCAACGAACTCGAGCAGCAGCTACCCTATTATGCCGAACGCCACATGGTGAAGCCGGGCATCACCGGTTGGGCGCAGATCAACTATCCCTATGGGGCATCGGTCGAGGACGCGCGCCACAAGCTGGAATACGATCTTTATTATGCGAAGAACTATTCGCCTTTTCTGGACCTGCTGATCCTGTTGCAGACGTTGCGCGTCGTGCTCTGGCCGTCAGGCGCGCGGTGACGGCCCAGCTCATCCTTTGGGGCTATGCGCTGGCGGCGCTGTTGTTCGCCGCTGGTGCCTTGGCGGAGTGGCGGCGGCGGCGCGGCGGTTGGCCGTCGGTCGCCTTTGCCGCGGCCCTCGGCCTGTCGGCGCTGTGGGCGCTGGCGGTCGCGGGGATCGGCCCCGGCGATCTCAGCACTCGGGTGATGGAAGCATTTCGCAACTTCGCCTGGCTCGGGTTCGCCTTCGCGCTCGTGCGACGCGAACCGACCAGCGGCTGGACGCTGAGTGCTGTGTATCTGGCGGTCGGTGCGGTGATCGTCGCCGGCCTGGGGCTGGCGATTGCACAAGCCGAAACCGCCTCGTCGAATGTGAAGGACGAGCTCGCGACCGCGATGCTGGTGTTCCGCATGATGGCTACAGCGGGCGCGCTGGTGCTGGCGCGGCACCTTTATGGCGCCTCGGCGGGAAGCGGTATCAGGCCGATCGCAGCGGGGCTGGCGACCCTATGGGGAGGGGACTTGCTACTGTTCGCGGTCGCCTATGCGCAGCCGAACTGGGGTGGCGGGCTGGTCGCGACACGCGGGTTGACCGCCGTCGCGGTGGCGTTGTTCCTGGCGGTGTCGGTGCAGCGACGCGACCGATGGACGCTGGCGCTGTCGCGGCCGGCGGCGACCAACGCGCTGATCGCCATGGCGCTGGTCTGTTACCTCGGTCTTGTCGCCTGCCTGACGGCGGTTGCGGCGGCGTGGGGCGGCGAGCATGCGCGCGCGCTGCAGGCGGGCGTGGTGATCGGCGCGGCGGCGGCGCTGCTGACGTTGATCTCCACCTCGTGGCTGGGTGCCTGGGTCAAGGTGAAGCTCGCCAAGCACCTGTTTCGTCACCGCTATGACTATCGGGTCGAATGGCAACGTTTCACCGACACGCTCGGAACCGCCGGCGAACCGCTCGAACGACGGGTGATCACTGCCGTGGCCCGGCTGCTCGATGCCCCGGCCGGCCTGTTGCTGACTGCCGATGGCGGCCAGCTGAGCGCAAGCGCGGCGTGGCAGTGGGACGCGGGCGAAGCGTGCAACGCCCCGCTTGCCGCGCATCTGCTGGAGACGCGTCGGATAGTCGAGCTCGATGCGGTGCGGCGGGGGCAGGCCCCGGCGGATGCGGCGTTGCTTCCCGCCTGGGTGCTCGCGCGCGCCGACGCCTGGTCACTGGTGCCGCTGGTCCATGGCGAGGTGCTGGCGGGCGCGGTGCTGCTCGCCCGGCCACCCATGGCGCGGGCGCTTGATTGGGAGGATTTTGACTTGCTGCGCGTTGCCGGGCGACAGGCGGCGAGCTACCTCGCCGAGGATCGCGCCGGCCGCGCGCTGGCGGAGGCGCAGCGGTTCGAGGAGTTCAACCGCCGCTTCGCGTTCATCCTGCATGACATCAAGAACCTGGTCAGCCAGCAATTGCTGGTCGCGCGCAACGCCGAGCGGCACGCGGCCAACCCGCAGTTCCGTGCCGACATGGTCGCGACGCTCAAGGACTCCGCCGATCGGATGACGACGTTGCTCGCCCGCCTGTCGCACCAGGATCGCGGTCCCGCCGAGCCGCTCGCCTCGGTCGACCTGGGGGCATTGGCCGCCCGCGTCGCGCGCGAGCGGCGTGCCCAGCACCCCATTGCCGTCGAGTCCGCGCCGCTCTGGGCGCACGGCCATCCGCAACGGCTGGAGCAGGTGCTGACGCATCTCGTCCAGAACGCGATCGAAGCGAGCGGCGAGGGCGAGCCGGTAAGCCTGAAGGTTAGCGCGGATGTGGAGCGCGTCGTGATCGAAGTCGCCGATCGTGGCCACGGCATGTCAGCCGCGTTCATGCGCGACGAGCTGTTCCGCCCGTTCAGTTCGACCAAGCCGAGCGGGTTCGGGATCGGCGCCTTCGAGGCGCGGCAACTGGTAAGTGCGATGGGCGGCAGCCTTTCGGTCGAGAGCCGCGAGGGCGAGGGGACGCGCTTCCGCATCGTCCTGCCGGCCGCGCCTGGTTTGGAGGAGGCTGCATGAGCAAGCCCGTGCTGCTCGTCGTCGAGGACGATCCGGGGCTTCAGCGCCAATTGCGCTGGGCTTATGACGGCTACGAGGTCGTGGTTGCCGGCGATCGGGCAGAGGCGCTCGAAGCCGTGCGCGAGTATGCGCCGGCGGTGGTGACGCTCGACCTCGGCTTGCCGCCTGATCCGGACGGCACGGCGGAAGGTTTCGCGACACTGGCTGCCATCCAGGCGATCAGGCCCGACGCCAAGATCATCGTCGCCTCCGGGCATGGCGAACGCGCGTCGGCGCTACAGGCGATCGCCGATGGAGCCTGGGACTTCTATGCCAAGCCAATCGACATCGACCAGCTGGGCCTGATCGTTGCGCGCGCCTTCCACGTCCATGCGTTGGAGGCCGAGAACCGGCGGCTGGCCGCACGAGTCGCGCCGGGCGGCTTTGGCGGCATGGTCTACGCCTCGCCCGAAATGGCGGGCGTGATCCGGACGCTGGAGCGGGTGTCGCCGGCGGACGTCTCGGTCATGCTGCTGGGCGCCAGCGGGACGGGCAAGGAGTTGCTCGCGCGCGGGGTGCACGACGCCTCGCGCCGGCGGGCAGGGCCGTTCGTCGCGATCAATTGCGCCGCGATCCCCGAGCCGCTGCTGGAGAGCGAGCTGTTCGGGCATGAGCGCGGCGCCTTCACCGGCGCGGTGAAGACCGTGGTCGGCAAGGTCGAGCAGGCGGCGGGCGGTACGCTGTTCCTCGACGAGATCGGCGACGTGCCGGCGGCGTTGCAGGTCAAGCTGCTGCGCTTCCTGCAGGAGCGCGTGATCGAGCGGGTCGGTGGGCGCAAGGCGATCCCGGTCGACACGCGCGTGGTCTGCGCCACGCACCAGGATGTCGACGCGATGGTCTCCGACGGGCGGTTCCGCGAGGACCTCTACTATCGCCTCGCCGAGATCGTCGTGCGCATCCCGGCGCTCGCCGAACGAACGGGCGATGCGGCGCTGCTCGCCCAGCATTTCGTCGCCCGTTATGCCGCTTCGCTGAACCCGCAGGTGACGGGGCTCGCGCCCGATGCGCGGGCGGCGGTCGACGGCTGGCGCTGGCCGGGCAACGTCCGCGAGCTGGAGAACCGCATCAAGCGCGCCGTCATCATGGCTGAGGGCAAGCGGGTGACCGCGGCGGACCTCGACCTCGGCACCGCCGACGGCGGCGAGCCGATCGAACTGCGCACCGTGCGCGAGGTGGCCGACCGCAAGGCGATCGCGCGGGCCCTGTCGCGCGCGGACGGCAACATCTCCGGCGCCTCCCGCCTGCTCGGCGTCAGCCGGCCGACCCTTTATGACCTCCTGAAAAGCTACGATCTCCATGCCTGACGTCAGCGCCTATCCCCTGCTTCGTCCCAAGCGGAAGCGTGCGCGGCTGCACGTGCCCCGACCCAGCCAGCAACAGATCCGGCTCGGCGCGGTCCTGCTGCTGGCCGTGGCGCTGCTGGCGGCGCTGCTGTGGGCGAGTCGGACGCCGCCGCAGGATGCCAAGGCCGCGTTGGCGGAGGCGCAGGCGACGCTGCAGGCCGGTAATTACAGCGCCGCGCGCAACAATGCGCGGCGCGCGATCGAGGCGGATCAGCGATCGGCGGCGGCGCACCTGGTGCTCGCCCGTGCGTTGCTGGAGCTGGGCGAGGGGGCTGCGGCCGAGGGCGAACTGGGGCGGGTGCGCGACCTCGGCGCGAGCGTGCCGCGCGTGCTGACCGCGCAGGCGCGGCTGTTGCAGGGCGATGCGGCGGGAGCCTTGCAGGCGGCGCAAGGCGCGGATGCCGTCCGTGTCCGCGCGGAGGCGCTGGCGGCGCAGGGGCAGGGCGCGGCGGCGCAGGCGCTGCTGGAGGACCGCGTGCGGGCGCAGCCGCGCGATGCAGCGGCCTGGACGTCGCTGGGGCAGGTGCGGCTGGCGGCGGGTGAGATGGGCGGCGCGACGGACGCGGCCGACATGGCGGCGCGGCTTGCGCCGGGCGAGCCGCGCGCGCTGACGCTGCGGGGAGAGGTCATACGCGCTCAGTTCGGGCTGCTCGCCGCCTTGCCGTGGTTCGAGGCGGCGTTGCGCCGCGATGCGTACTACCCGCCCACGCTGATCGAGCAGGCGGCGACGCTCGGCGAGGCCGGGCGCTACACGGAGGCGCTGGCGGCGACCCGCAAGGCGCTGCTGGCGAAGCCGGGCAGCGCGCCGGCGCTGTACCTGCAGGCGGTGATCGCGGCGCGCGCGGGCAAGGTCGAGCTGGCCCGGCGGCTGCTGGCGGCGACGGGCGGTGCGCTCGAGGGCACGCCGGGCGTGCTGCTGCTGCGCGGGAGCCTGGATGCGGCAACCGGGCGCGGCGAGGAGGCGGTGACGCGGTGGCGGCGGCTGGTTGCGGCACAGCCGATGAACGTCGCCGGCCGGCGGCTGCTGGGCGCGGCCCTGCTGCGTTCGGGTGATCCGCGCGGGGCACTGGACGTGCTGCGACCGCTCGCGCTGCGGGGCGACGCCGATGGTTATACACTGACACTGGTCGCCCGGGCCTGGGAAGCGGCGGGCGAGCGGGGCGAGGCGGCGGTGTTCCTCGACCGCGCGGCGGCCGGCGCGCAGGGGGCCGCGGGGTTGTTCGCGCCGGACGAGTCGTTGGCGGCGCTGGTCGCCGGTGCGGCGACCGCGCCGGAGGACCCCACCTATGCGCTGGGAGTGATCCGTGGGCTGATGACCTCGGGCGACCGGGCGGGGGCTCTGGCCCGGGCACAGGCGCTTGCCGCCTCGGCGCCGCGTGATCCGGCGGCGTTGCTGGCGTGGGGCGACACACTGTCCGCGGCGGGGCGTCATGTCGAGGCCGCGACCGCGTTCGAGCGTGCGGCCGACCTGCAGTTCGACGAGCCGACCGCGCTGAGGCTGGTCGATGCTCTGGGCCGCGCGGGCAAGCCGGCCGATGCGGCGGCAGCGCTGGCCCTGTATCTGGGGCAGAACCCACAGAGCCTGACCGGGCGAAAGCTGCTCGGCCGTTGGCAGGTCGCCAGTGGACGCTGGGCGGCGGCGATCGAGACGCTGGAGGGTGTGCGGCAACGGGTGGGCAACCGCGACGCGGGCCTGCTCGCCGATCTGGCACTCGCCTATGCGGGCGATGGCGACGGCGCGGTGGCGCGGCTGTATGGGCGGGCGGCGTACCGGTTGCAGCCGATGAACGCGGGCGTCGCCGATGCCTATGGTGTGGCGCTGGCCGAGGCCGGCGAGGTGGCGGGGGCCCGGCAGTTGCTCGACAAAGCGCTGGCGCTGGCACCCGGGCACCCGGTCTATCTCGCGCACCGGCGGAGGCTGGGCTAGACGCGATCCGGATGGACGCACTGGAACGCATCGCCGCCGCGCTCGAGCGGCTGTCGCCGCCGCCCCTCGCGCCCGCGGACCTCTTGGCCCATGCCGCCTATACTTGGCGCGCGGGACGGCTGCACCCAATCCTGCTCGAAGCATTGCCGCTGGATCGGCTGCTCGGACTCGATCGGCAGCGCGACGCGCTGTTCGCTAACCTGACGCGGCTGGCGCAGGGCCATGCCGCGCATGACATCCTGCTCTGGGGTGCGCGAGGCAGCGGCAAATCGGCGCTCGCCAAGGCGGCGGTGGCGGCGGTGCAGGGGGCGCATCCGGCCTTGGCGCTGGTAGTCGCGGGCGAGATCGGCGCGCTGCCGGCGCTGTTCGGAGAACTGGCCGGCCTCGCGCGACCGATGGCGGTGTTCGTGGACGATGTCGGGGTCGATGCGCCGGGGGACGCGCGCGCGCTGCGCTCGCTGCTGGAGGGCGGGGCGGAACCGCGGCCAAGGAACGCGCGGCTGCTGGTCACCGCCAACCGCCGCCACCTGCTGCCCCGCGACATGGCGGAGCAGGCGATCAACCCGCGCGACGCGGCCGACGATCAGCTGGCGTTGGCGGACCGGTTCGGGCTCAGCCTCGGCTTTCATGCGCTCGATCAGGACGGCTATCTGGCGATTGTCGCGCGTGATGCGCAGGCGCATGGATTGGCGTGGCAGCCGGCGGAGGCGCTGGAATGGGCGCAGCGGCGGGGGAGCCGATCGGGGCGTGTCGCGGCGCAGTTCGTCGTCGAGCTGGCCGGCCGGGCTGGGCGCTCGATCGGGTGAATGTTGAGAATGTTGAGTAAGTGATTGCGTCTCAACGTCCGCCGGTTCGCTAAAACTAGGTAACAGTAGGTAACGCTCGTGCGCGGCTGGCCGCCGCTCGAAGCGGCTGCCGGCGCTGTTGTTTCGGTGATGTCAAAGAGCCGGGCGAAGCTACCCTCGGCCGTGGCTTGTAGGACAGGGAAGTTTCGCTTCTGCCCTCCCGACGGCCGCCGGGGAGCGGTGAGCTGCAGGAGGGTGGTGAGCGGCTCAGCCCAGCGCCTCGACCTCCTCAGCCAGCTGGAGCCAGCGGAGTTCGGCGGCTTCCTTCTCGGCGCGCGCCTTGCCGATCGCGGCGGTGAGGCGGGCGAAGGCGCTGGGGTCGCGGACATAGAGGTCGGGATCGGCCAGCGCCTTTTCGTCGCGGGCGATGGCGCGGTCGATCTCGTCGATGCGGGCCGGCAATTGGTCGTAGTCGCGCTGGTCCTTGTAGGAGAGTTTGCGAGCGGGAGCGACGGGTGCCTTGGTCTGCGATTTCCGAACAGACCCTCCCCCAGCCCCTCCCGCTTGCGGGAGGGAAGCTTTGCGCTTGCGCTCCCAATCCTCGTAGCCGCCGGCGACGATGTCGACATTGCCGGTTCCGTCGAGCCCGACGGTCACCGTTACGGTGCGGTCGAGGAAGTCGCGATCGTGGCTGACGATCAGGACCGTGCCGTCATAGTCGGCGATCACCTCCTGCAAGAGGTCGAGCGTCTCCAGGTCGAGGTCGTTGGTCGGCTCGTCGAGCACCAGCAGGTTGGAATGGCGCGCGAACTCGCGGGCGAGCAGCAGCCGCGAGCGTTCGCCGCCCGACAGCGTGCCGACCTTGGCTTCAACCAGGTTGGAGTCGAACAGGAACTCCTTGAGATAGCCGTGAATGTGCTTCTTGACCCCCAGCACCTCGATCCAGTCGCCGCCGTCCGCCAGCACGTCGCGCACCGTCTTGTCGGGCGCCATCAGCTTGCGCTGCTGGTCGATGATGACGCCGTCGAGCGTCTTCGCGAGCTTGACCTCGCCGGTGTCGGGCGCGATCTCGCCCGTGAGGAGCTTGAGCAGCGTCGTCTTGCCCGCGCCGTTCGCGCCGACGATGCCGATGCGGTCGCCGCGGGTGACGCGCAGGGTAAAGTCGCGCAGGATGGTGCGGCCTTCGAACGCCTTGCTCACCCCCTTTGCGTCGATCACGGTTTTGGTGCGCACGTCGTCGCTGCCGATGGCGAGGTTGGCGGCGCCTTGCGACCCCATCATCGCGGCGCGTTCGGCGCGCATGTCCTTCAGCTTGGCAAGGCGGCCCTGATTGCGGCGGCGGCGGCCGGTGACGCCGCGCTGCAGCCAGTGCTCCTCGATCTTGAGCTTGGCGTCGAGCCGCTCGGCGTTGCGCTGTTCCTCGGCATAGACCTGCTCGGTCCACGCTTCGAACCCGCCGAACCCGACCTCGTGGCGGCGCAGCGTACCGCGGTCGAGCCACAGCGTCTGACGCGTAAGGCGAGTAAGGAAGGTGCGGTCGTGGCTGATGACCACGAACGCGCCGGTGAACCGCTCCAGCCAGCTTTCCAGCCAGGCGATGGCGACGATGTCGAGATGGTTGGTGGGCTCGTCGAGCAGCAGCACGTCAGGGTCCATCGCCAGCGCGCGGACGATGGCGGCGCGGCGGCGCTCGCCGCCGGACGCGGTGGCGGCGTCGCGGGTCAGGTCGATGCCGAGCTGATCGGCGATGGCGTCGGCCTCGTGCGCCGCGGGCGCGTCGTCGCCGGCGAGGACATAGTCGGCGAGCGTCGCGTGGCCGGCGAGGCTCGGCTCCTGTTCGAGCATGACGACGCGGGTGCCGGGCACGATGGTGCGGCGGCCCTCGTCGGCATCGACGGCGTTGGCGATCAGGCGGAGCAGGGTGGACTTGCCGGCGCCGTTGCGCCCGATCAGCGCCAGCCGGTCGCGGGGCATGAGGTGGAGGTCGAGATGGCGGAACAGCCAGCCGGAGCCCTGGATGATGCCGAGATGTTCGTATGCGAGGATGGGTGCCGCCATGCGCGGGCATGTAGGGGCGGGTTGCGCGTTGGTCACCCCGTTGCGCCAAGGTGATCTTCCCCGGCGAAGGTCTGGGCCTAGTGGCCTCCGTCATCGTGGAGAGGGCATCGCTTCATCAGAGCGCTCAGGGCAACTGGGCGCCGGCCTTCGCCGGGGAAGGTGCGAGGGGGCGACACACGCCGCCTGCCGGCCGGGCTTGCGTGAGTCAGCCCGACGTGGCCGCCTGCCACGCTTTTGCCCTATTCACAGTGGGTTCAAAGCGCCCTAGCTAGATGGCCCACATGTTGTTTGCGTTGAGTCTCCTCGCCCTGGCGGCGCCGATGCCCGACGGGCAGCGCGTGGCGCAGCATCGCGGCGACCAGTGGCACGTCTTCACGCAGCGGCGCGAAGGCCGCATGCTGCCGCTGCGCGAGATCGAGAGCCGGGTGGTGCCGTCAATGCGCGGCGCAGACTATATTGGCTTTGACTTCGACGGGGGCACCGGCATTTACACGCTCAAGTTCCTGCGCAATGGCGCGGTGATCTGGGTGGAGGTGGATGGCCGTTCGGGGCAGATCCTCGGCCGCACCGGGCGCTAGGGGAGCCTTTTCATGCGTGTCCTGATTGTCGAAGACGAGCCTAATCTCGGCCAGCAGCTCAAGAATACGCTGGAGGCGGCGGGTTACGCGATCGACCTCGCGACCGATGGCGAGGAGGGGCATTATCTCGGCTCGAACGAGAGCTATGACGCGGTCGTGCTCGATCTCGGCCTGCCGGAGATCGACGGGCTGACGGTGCTCGACCGCTGGCGTAAGGAGGGCAGGACCATGCCCGTGCTGGTGCTGACCGCGCGCGACAGCTGGTCGGACAAGGTGGCGGGGCTGGACGCCGGCGCCGACGACTATGTCGCCAAGCCGTTCCAGACCGAGGAGCTGATCGCTCGGCTGCGCGCGCTGATCCGCCGCGCCTCGGGCAACGCGTCGAGCGAGCTGACCGCGGGCGAGGTCCGGCTGGACACGCGCTCGGGCAAGGTCACCAAGGCGGGCGAGGCGGTGAAGCTGACCGCGCAGGAGTACAAGCTGCTGTCGTACCTGCTCCATCACAAGGGCAAGGTGGTGAGCCGGACCGAGCTGATCGAACATATCTACGACCAGGATTTCGATCGAGATTCGAATACGATCGAGGTGTTCGTTACCAGAATTCGCAAGAAGCTGGGGCAGGATGTGATCACTACGATCCGCGGGCTGGGCTATAGTCTGGAAGACCCGGACGCTTGAGGTTCGTGCCCTCGCCGCGTCCCTCTTCTTCCCCGGCGCAGGCCGGGGCCCAGTTTCGGGCTGCGTGGGGCCGGCGTGTAAACGTTCCGACTGAGTGCGTTGCAACTGGGCCCCGGCCTTCGCCGGGGAAGAGTTGAAGATCGGCGCGCGTCAGGTGACTGACCCTAATCAACCCACCAAGCCCACCGGTTCCCTTCAACGGCGGATGATCGGAATCGCGGCGCTGTGGATTACGGTGCTGCTGGCGGGCGGGGGCTATGCGCTCGACCGGGTGCTGACCACCGCGGTGACGCGTAATTTCGACGATCAACTGGAATATGTGCTGACCTCGTTGATCGTCTCGGCCGAGATCGGACCGGAGGGCGAGGTACTCAACACCCGCGAGCCGGCGGACCAGCGCTTTCTGGAGCCGGGGTCGGGGCTGTACTGGCAGGTCAGCGCCAGGGGGCAGGAGCCTTATCCGTCACGCTCGCTGTGGGATCGACGGCTGGCCTATGGCTCCGCGCATAACGACACCGCCGTCCACTCCTATGACAGCGGGCAGTTCGCGCCCGAGAAGTTGCGCGTCGTCGAGCGCGACGTGACGCTGCCGGGTTCCGCACAGCGCTGGCGGTTTCAGGTGGCGGAGAGCCGCGACGGGCTGGACGCGTCGATCGCGGTGTTGCGGCGCACGCTGCTGCGCTCGTTCGCGCTGCTGGCACTGGGGTTGATCGTGCTCGCGGCGCTGCAGACGGTCTATGGCCTGCGGCCGTTGCGCAAGGTGCGCGAGGAGATCGCGCGGATGCGCAGCGGGCGGACGAACCGGGTGTCCTCGGCGATGCCGATCGAGGTCGCGCCGATGGTCGACGAGCTCAACGCGCTGATCGCGCACAACGAGCGGCAGGCAGAAGAGGCGCGGCGGCATGCCGGCAACCTCGCGCATGCGCTGAAGACCCCGCTGACCGTCATCATGAACGCGGCGACGGCGGGGGCGGACGATCTCGCCGACACGGTGGTCCGTGAGGCACGGACGATGCGGCGGCAAGTCGACCATCATCTCGCCCGTGCCAGGGCGGTGGGTCGGCGCGGGTCGGCGCATTCGCGCGCGGCGGTGTGGCCATCGGTCGAATCGGTCGAGCGCGCGGTGGCGCGGCTGTACCGCCATGTCCGCATCGACGCCGAAGGGTCGAAGGACCTGCAGGTTCATGTCGAGCGGCAGGACCTGGACGAGATGCTCGGTAACCTGGTCGAGAACGCGGCGAAATATGGCGGCGGCAGCGTGTTCGTGACGGTTGGCGCGCAGGCGGGATTCGTGGAGATCCTGGTCGAGGACGACGGCACCGGCATCCCCGAGGAGGAGCGGGTGCGCATCTTCGATCGCGGCGTCCGGCTTGATACTGGGAAGCCGGGGACGGGGCTGGGGCTGGCGATCGTGCGCGACGTGGCGGAGATCTATGAGGGCACGGTGTCGCTGGAGGAGAGCGAGGATCTGGGCGGGCTGCTGGTGCGATTGCGGTTGCCGGCGGCGAGTTAGGGGGCAGCTTGCTCGCTCTTCTGCGGCAGAGGCCGGGGTCCAGCTTTGGGCTGCTCAGTGGCGTCGGGGGCATCCCCTCCTACCAAGTGCGTGGCGACTGGGCTCCGGGCCTCCGCCGCGGAAGATGTTGTATTCGTTCCGCCTAGCTCTTTGTCCGGCGCAAGCGTCCCCGCCACAGGCCCTTGCCGCTGAACGGCTCGAACATTTCGTCGGGGTTCTCGGGATCGAGCACCTCGTTGTCGGCGAGCCATTTCTCGACCGCCGGCAGATCGGGCACCTCATAGGGGCGCAGCGAGCGGCCGGGGCCGCGGAGCTGCTCGACGGTGGCGATCAGCGAGCCGGTCTCCTGCAGCAGCGCCGTGACGCGGTCCGGGGTCGTGCCGAGGTGCTCGGCGAGCAGGTCGTCGCGGATCGCGTCGATGCGGGGGCTCACCGGCCGGTCCTGCAACGCGGCATCGATCACCACGTCGCACTCGGTGTCGAGCCTGAGCGAGCGGTTGTTCATGTTCGCCGAGCCGACCCGCAGCGAGCAATCGTCGACGATCGTGATCTTGGCATGGACATAGATCGCCTCGCCGTCGGCGGTGAACGGATGGTAGAGGCGGAAACGGTCGTGCCGATCACGGCGACGGATCGCCTCCACCAGCCGCGCGCGTGCCGTGTCCATCGCGATCGGTTCGAGCCAGCCCTGCGCGGTCAGCGGATTGACGACGACGATTTCGGGACCGTCGGGCTCCTCCAGCCGGCGCGCGATCGCCTCCGCGATGCGGCGCGAGGCGAAATACTGGCTTTCGCAATACAGCCAACGGGTCGCCGCCGCGATCTGCGCCAGAAACAGCCGTTCGACCTCGTGAATCGGCGAACAATCGTCCATCTGCGGCTCGGTGCGCGCGATGCCGACCTGAACGTTCTCGAAGTCGACCTCCAGGCCCGTCGGCCAACCATCACCCGGAACATCGAGCGCGGGCAGTTCGCCGCCGCCCGCGAGCGACCAGCGCCGCTGCGCGGTCTCCGCCACCGCGCGCGCGGCCTCGCCGGTGACGGCGGTGGTGGCGTCGTGCCAGGGCTTGTAGGGGCGGCCGCCGGGGCGCTTGCGGCCGGGATCATGGTCGCGATGGGCGCGCGTATCCCAGCGATCGCCGGTCATGTCGATGCCGCCGCAAAAGGCGAGGCGATCGTCGATCGAGACGATCTTCTGATGGTGCGACGCGGCGTGCGGGTGGTGTCCATCGAGCCGCACGGTGATGCGCGGGTGGCGCATCCACTTGAGCAGGGTAAAGGCGGTACGGCCGCGGAACAGAGACTTCACAGCACCCAGGTCCCAGCGCAGCAGATAGAGGTGGAGGTCGGGATTGCGCTCCACCAGCCAGTACAGCAGGTCGCCGACCTGCTTGGGCCCCTCGCCGTCCTGGCTGAGCACGATGCGCGCGTCGAAATCCCAGCCGACCAGCAGGATGCGGCGTTCCGCCTTGAGCAGCGCGTCGCGGGCGAGCGCGAAATAGCGGTCGGCATCAACGATCACCGCCATGCGATCGGCGCGGACCACGCGCCAGACATTATCGCCCGCTTGCAACATCGGCGCGCTCGTTGCGCGACTTGGGCGCCGCGCGCAAGCACGGGGCAACCCAGGTTAGGGCAGGCGTTGAGCAAGCTGCTTCAATCCCTACCAAAGTTTTTGGCCGCCCCCATGTTGGCGCAATGACTTACCCGTATATCCTCGCGCTCGGCGACAGCCTGACCGCCGGCTACGGCCTGCAACCGCACGAATCCTTTCCCCGCCAGCTGGAGGTGCTGCTGCGCGAGCGGCATCCACAGGCGACGGTGGTCAATGCCGGCGTCTCGGGGGACACCAGCGCCGGCGGACTGGCGCGACTGCCGCGAGTGCTGGCGCGGCTGTCGGCGAAGCCGGACCTCGCGATCGTCGAACTGGGGGCGAACGACCTGCTGCGCGGCATCGCGCCGGAGCGGATGCGCGACAATCTGGATGCGATCCTGCGCGAGCTTGGCCGGTGCGGCATCCCGGTGCTGCTCGCCGGCATGTGGGCGCCACCCTTTCTGGGCGCGTTCGCAGAGCGTTACAACGGTGTGTTCCCTGCGCTTGCGAAGGCGCATGGTGTGCCGCTGTACCCGTTCTTCCTCGCCGATGTGGCGGGCGATCCGGCGCTGACCTTGCGCGATCGGATTCATCCGAATGCGGAGGCGATCGGGATCGTTGCGAGACGGATCCTGCCGCATGTGGAGCGGGCGCTGGCGGTCGCGCAAGCCAGGGCGGCTTGAGGAGGACGTTAGGGTGACCTGTTCCGCGGGCGCCGGGCAGGTTGCTGGGTTCAGGCCGCGAGCTTCATCGCCTGCATCGCCTGCGCGGTCAGCGTCAGGCTGCGCTTGCGGGCTGGGTGGTCATAGATGCTGCTTGCGACCATCACCTCGTCGACCCCGGTGCGCGCGACGAAAGCAGCGATGCCGCGCGCGACCATGTCCGGCGTTCCCACTGCCGAGCATTGCAGGACATGGTCGAGGATCGCGGCGCCTTGCGCGCCGAGGCTGTCGCGATAGCCGAGGACAGGTGGGGGCAGCTGGCGCGGATTGCCCGTGCGTAGTGCTACAAAAGCCTGCTGCTGGGACGAGGCGAGGAGCTCCGCTTCCTCCGCCGTGTCGGCGGCGAAGACGTTGAAGCCGGCCATCGCATACGGCCGCTCCAGCTGCTCGGATGCCCGGAAATCGCGACGATAGATCGCCATCGCCTGGTCGAGCGCGTCGGGTGCGAAGTGCGACGCGAAGGCGAAGGGCAGGCCGAGCATGGCGGCGAGCTGCGCGCCGAACAGGCTGGAGCCGAGGATCCACATCTCGGGCTTGGCGCCAGCGCCGGGAGTCGCGACGATGCCCGTCCTGCCGTCGTCGGCGAAATAGCTTTGCAGCTCGACCACGTCGCGTGGGAAGTCGTTGGCATCGCTCGCCAGTGTGCGCCGGAGCGCATGAGCGACGCGCTGGTCCGACCCAGGGGCGCGGCCGAGGCCCAGGTCGATGCGGCCGGGGAACAGTGCGTCGAGCGTGCCGAACTGCTCGGCGATTACCAGCGGTGCGTGGTTGGGGAGCATGATACCGCCGGCGCCGATCCGGATGGTGCTGGTCGCGGCGCCGACATGTGCGAGCACGACGGCGGTGGCGGCGCTGGCGATGCCGCGCATGCCGTGATGCTCCGCGCACCAATAGCGGGTGAAGCCCTGCGCCTCGGCATGGGCGGCGAGATCGGCTGCGTTGGTCAACGCCTGGGAGACAGTGCCGCCCTCTACCACGGGGACGAGATCGAGAAAGGCGAGCTTGGTCATGCCCACCATGTGGGGAGTCAGAAGCCGCGTGACCAGCGAAGCGCCGCGCCGATGTCGTCGGGCATCGCGGCGACGTTGCCGGGATCGCGGCGCCAGTAGAGATTGGTCTCCATCGCGCCGCCGGCGAGCGGGAAGAGGTAGCGCGCCTCGACATCGAGCGCACGGCCGGTGGGGGCGAGGTTGAGACGCTGCGTGGTGTAGGTGCTGACGCTGCGGCTGGCATAATCCCACAGCGTCGGCAGCGTCAGGTCGAGCCCGCCGCCAGCGACGCGCAGCGGCTGGGCGATGCGCAGGCCGAAGCTGTCGCGGCCGAACACGCCCGCCTTGCCGATGTCGGCCGACCACGCGTTGATGCGCAGGCGGCCGGTGCCGGTGAGGCCGTGGAGGTGCGCGGTCGTCCAGCCCTGGCGGAGATTGCCGCCCAGGGTCCAACCGCCGCTGTCGAAGCGCGCGCCGACATCCGCTAACCAGCTGGTCGCGCCGGGGCTGCCGAAGGCGGGGCCGAGCCGGCTGCCGAGCAGCGTGTCGCGCTCCGCCATGCGCGTCATGGCGGCGGTGGCGGTGACCGGCCCAATGCGGCGGTCGAGCGCGAGCGCGAAGCGGTCATAGGGGCTGCGTTGCCACGAACGCATGGCGGGGAGCGCACGGTCGCGGGGCGAGAGTATGTCGCCAGCCTCGGCGGCAGCGGTGACACCCCAGCCGCCGAGCCGATGGCGGACGGCGGCAGCGGACGTCGCGGTGGCATCGAAGCCGGTGTCGCCGCGCGCCACCAGGAATGCCGGCTCGGCCGCGCCGCCGAGCTGCGCCGTCAACGCCGCCGCGCCCTGGCGAAAGCCCAAGGCGACACTGGTCCTGCTGCCCAGCCGCTGCGCGACCGAACCGGCGATGGCGCGCGCTGCGTCGGCATCGCGGCCGGTGAGTCGTGTGGCCGCCAGCGCGGCGCCGGTCCGGGTCGGTGCGAGCGTCATCGCCACCGCGGTGCCGCCGATCGCGATGCTGGTCTGGCGCGTGTTCCCGAGCAGGGCAGGGGCGAGCGCGCGGGCAGGGCCGGAGCGCGTCAGGCTTTGCGCCAGGTCAATCGCGAAGGCACGTTCGAAGCCGTCCAGGATCACCGCGCCCACCCCAGCGGAGCGCGCGTCACCCATCGGCGCGGAAGTCCAGCCATTGCTGCCGCCGGTCGATACCGCAGCGGTCGCACCGGCCACCGTGGTAGCGCCGACCGGCTGAAAGGCGCGAGTGAGGTCGAGGATGCCCCGGCCGTAGATCGCGTCGGTCCCCGGTGCGCCGACGTCGCGCGCGGTGGTGAGCAGCAGCGTCACGATCTGTGCGCCGGTGAGGTTGGGGAACGCCTGCGCCAACAGCGCCACCGCGCCGGTGATCTGTGGCGCGGCGAACGAGGTGCCGGACCAGAGCCGTGGCGTACCCGCCTCGTCGGGCGCGCGGACGCGCTCGCCGACCGCAGTCAGATAGGTGGCGGCGCCGGTGCCCGCCTTGTCGCTGAAGGAGGAGATCGCGCCCTCCGCCCCGACCGAGCCGGCAACGATCACCGCGCCCCTCGCATTGGGCGTGTTGGCGACGTTGGTGAAGGGATCGGGATTGTCGGTGCCGTCATTGCCCGCCGCGATCACCACGACAATGCCGGCGGCGGTGGCGCGACCGATCGCCTCCTGCAGTGCGACCGGCATGTCTGATCCGCCGAGCGAGATGTTGACGACGCGGGCGCCGGCGGCGCCGGCGGCGTCCACCCCCTGCGCAATCGCGTTGGTGCCGAAGCGGCAGCCGCCCTCGGTCTCCTCGGTATCCGGCGTTGCGCAACTGCCCGGACGATCGACGCGCAGCGCGATCACCGTCGCGCCGAACGCCACGCCGTGCGTACCGGCGGCATTGCGGCGGCCGGCCGCCGTGAAGGCCACCGCGGTGCCATGGCCACCCTCGTCGTCGATCGTCGTGTTGCCGGCGAATGCCTGCGAAGCCCCGGACAGCCGGCCCTCGAACTCCGCGCTGGACAGGTCGATACCGCTGTCGATCACCGCCAGGCCAACGCCCGCGCCCGTCGCACCGGCATTGTAGGCCGATAGGGCGCTCATGCTTACCGCGCCGACCGTGGCGCGATATTCCGCCGTGTCGTTGGCGACCGTGGAGGTTGGGGTGGGTGTCGGCGTCGGGGCAGGAGGTGGCGTGGGGGTCGGTGGAGGAGGTGGCGCCGGTGTGGCGGCGATCGGCGGTGCCGGCGTGCTGTTGACGCCGCCGCCGCCGCACGCGGCGAGCGTTACCGAAACGCTCATCGCCGCGCCGCGCAGCAGCCACGTCCGGGTCGACATCGCCCCGCAACTCCTTAAAAGATGGAAGAACTTCCTACGAAGCCAAGGGTTTACGCTATGTGAACGCGCCATACCAGCGCGGGTTGCCCGCTTGCCAAGCTAATCCTACAGCCACGGGCGATGCCGCCGGCGCTCACCCATGTCGAAACGTGGATCTTCGATCTCGACAACACGCTGTACCCGGCGCGGGCCAATTTGTTTGCCGCCGTCGACCGGCGGATGACCGACTACATCGTGCGGCTGCTCGGCCTCGACGCGGCGGCGGCGCGGGCGCTGCAGAAGGGGTATTTCCACGCGCACGGCACGACCTTGGCCGGACTGATGGCGGAGCATGGCGTCGACCCGCACCATTTCCTGACCGACGTCCATGACATTGAGATGGACGTGCTGGAGCATGACGCGCCGCTTGCCGCCGCGATCGCGCGGCTGCCGGGGCGCAAGCTGGTCTTCACCAATGGCGATGCACCCTATGCCGCACGCGTGCTGGAGCGGTTGGGGCTCGGCGCAAGCTTCGAGGCCGTGCACGACGTGCATGCGATGGCCTTGCGGCCAAAGCCGGCGGCGTCGGCCTATGAGGGCCTGTGCGCCGCGCATGGCATCGCTCCCGGACGGGCGCTGTTCGTCGACGACATGGCGCGCAACCTGGCGCCCGCCAAGGCGATCGGGATGACGACGGTATGGGTGGATAACGGCAGCGAGCAGGCGCCCGGGTCGGAGCGGCACTTCATCGACTATACCGTCGCGGAGCTCGGCCCGTGGCTGCACGACATCTTGGAGGACGCATGAGCGAGGATCTGGTTGGGACGATCGATGCGGCATGGGAGGATCGGGCCAAGCTGACGCCCGATAATGACGGGCAGGTGCGGCTCGCGGTCGACCGCGCGCTGGCGATGCTCGATGCCGGCACCGCCCGCGTGGCGGAGCCGGACGGGTCGGGCGGCTGGCGGGTCAACCAGTGGCTGAAGAAGGCGGTGCTGCTCTCCTTTCGCCTCCACGACAATCGCGTGATGCCCGGCGGCTTCGACAAGGTGGCCTCGAAATGGGCGGGCTGGGGCGAGGCCGAGTTCCGGGCCGCCGGCTTCCGTGCGGTGCCGGGCGCGGTAGTCCGGCATGGGGCCCATGTCGCTGCCGGCGTGGTGCTGATGCCGAGCTTCGTCAATATCGGCGCCTATGTCGATGAAGGGACGATGGTCGATACCTGGGCCACGATCGGCAGCTGCGCGCAAATCGGGCGCAACGTCCACATTTCGGGCGGAGCCGGCATTGGCGGAGTGCTCGAGCCGCTGCAGGCGGGGCCGGTGATCATCGAGGATCATGCCTTTATTGGTGCCCGATCGGAAGTGGCCGAGGGCGTGATCGTGGAAGAAGGCGCGGTTCTTTCAATGGGGGTGTTTCTCGGCGCCTCGACCAAGATCGTAGACCGCGCCACCGGCGAGGTGATGATCGGCCGGGTGCCGGCTTATTCGGTGGTCGTTCCCGGAAGCCTTCCGGCCAAGGATGGCGGACCCTCGCTCGGCTGCGCCGTGATCGTGAAGCGCGTCGATGCCCAGACCCGTTCGAAGACCAGCATCAACGAGCTGCTGAGGGACTGATCGAGCGTGCCTCCTCGATCACCGCGGCGGCCCTTGGGCTCGTCCAATCTTCCCTTCCCGTGATCCGCCACACTTCCTGGCCTTGGGAGTCGTAAAGAATGGTCGTGGGAAGCGTATCGACTTTGAGGGCAGACATCATGGAAAGCTCGGCATCGATGTAGGGCTCGAGCTTGGCGAACTTGCGTTCTGCGAAAAAGGCGTCGACCTTCTCCTGGCCGTTCATGTCCTGGCTGAGCGCAAGCACCTGGACGCGCGGGTTCCGAGCGGCGAGCGCGTCTAGGCTGGGCATCTCGACCACGCAGGGGCCGCACCAGGTCGCCCATAGGTTGACCAGAACCGGCT